>NZ_JAAQRC020000001.1:5097500-5727500 GCF_019216885.1 Methylobacterium sp. SyP6R
GCCGAGATCCTGCGGGCGGAGGGGCTGAACCTGTTCTCGGTGGTCGCCACGGGAGATCTCACCCCGGACCGCCTCGCCCGGGCCACCCTGGTGCTGATGACCGAAGCGCCGGACGAGGCCCTGGCCGCGCGTCTCTCCGGCTGGGTGCAGGAGGGCGGCAACCTGATCGCGATCCGGCCGGAGGGCGCCTGGCTGCCGCTCTTCGGCCTTGCAGCAACCGGGGAGGCGCCTCCGGTCGAGCGCTACCTGCAGGTCGATGCGGGAGCGCCGGCCGCCCGCGGCATCGCCCGCCAGGCGATGCAGTTCCACGGGCCGGCGAGCCGTTACGTGCCGGAAGACGCCACGATCCTCGCCCGCCTCTCGACCGGGGCCGAGACCCTACCCTGGCCGGCGGTCTCGCTGCACCGGGCCGGCCAGGGCCAGGCGGCGGCCTTCGCCTTCGACCTCGCCACCTCGGTGGTGCGCCTGCGCCAGGGCAACCCGGCCTTCGCCGGCCAGGAGCGGGACGGGCTGCCGCCGCGGCGGCCGAACGACCTGTTCTTCCCGGACTACCTCGACCTCTCGCGGGTGGCGATCCCGCAGGCCGACGAGCAGCAGCGGCTGCTTGCCAACCTGATCGTGACGATGAGCGCCGAGCGCCTGCCGCTGCCGCGGGTCTGGTACCTGCCCGACGAGCGCCGCGCCGCCCTCATCATGGCGGGCGACGACCACGCCACCCGCCGCGGCACCCTCGACGCCTACAAGCGCCTCGTCGCCGAGAGCCCGCTCGATTGCCGGCCCGAGACCTGGGACTGCGCGCGGGCGACCTCCTACGTCACGCCGGCGACGCGGCTCGCGCCGGACCAGGCGCACGCTTACGCGGCGCTCGGCTTCGAGACGGGCATCCACGCCGATACCGGCTGCCGCGACGTCGATGCCGCGACCCTGGGCCTGGCCTTGAGCCGGCAGGTCGGCGGCATCGGGCGGCAGCTCGGCCTGCCGGCGCAGGAGACCCACCGCCTGCATTGCGTGACCTGGAACGGCTGGGCCGACACCGCCAAGATCGAGCGGGCGGCGGGCATCCGCCTCGATCTCGGCTATTACTACTGGCCCGGCTCGTGGATCCGGCGCCGGCCGGGCTTCATGAACGGCTCCGGCTTCCCGATGCGCTTTGCCGACCTCGACGGCCGGGTCCTCGACATCTACCAGGCCGCCAGCCACCTGGTGAACGAGAACGGCATCGACCAGCGCGCCGGCATCGACGCGATGCTCGACCGGGCGCTCGGCCCCGAGCAGTTCTTCGGCGCCTTCGGCACCCATTACGACTACACCGACGGCTATTTCGACCACCTGGTCGCGGCCGCCCGCGAGCGGGGCGTCGCGATGATCTCGGCCGCCCAGATGCTGCGCTGGCTCGACCGCCGGGAGGCGACCCGGTTCGAGGCCCTGGCCTGGAACGGGCACGACCTGACCTTCCGGGTCGATCTCGCCGAGGGGCCCGAGCGGGTGACCGGGATGCTGCCGGTCTCGGCCCTGTCGCACCGCCTCGCGGCGATCACCCGCGGCGGCCAGCGGGTGCATTTCCGGACCGAGACCATCAAGGGCCTCGACTACGCGCTGTTCGACCTGGAAGCGGGCAGCTACGCCGTGGTCTACGACGAGAAGACCTCGGCGATGCCGCTCCCGGCCCGGCTGCGGTGAGGCTTTCGCGCGGGGCTCGCCCCCGTCGGGGCTGCGTCATTTGGGGGCGCAGGCCCTTTCCGGAGCCCGGGCGTTGGGTCGGGACCGCGCCCCGCATCCTGCGGCGGCCCCTTCCCCGAGGCCCGACCCGATGGCTGCCGACAGCAATCCCGTTTCCGACCGCGCCCTCTCCGACCGCGCCCTGTCGATCTTCGCCTTCGCGGCCTACCATCACCTGATCAGCGGCCAGCCGGTCAGCTCCGTGGTGCGCCGGGACGGCAACGGCCACCACGCCGACCCGGAGGGCGCCGCCGAGGTCGAGCAGCGCGGCCTCGCCAGCTTGAGCGACGACGCGATCACCTTCACCGCGCCGGGCGTCGCCTTCGTCGAGACGATCGTCGCGGCGATCCGGCAGGCTGGCAGGCGCTGATCCTCGGCAGGTTTCGCAAAAGTCGCCGCCGGTCTCGCGATAAGAAGCTGCGACGAAACGAGAATCCAAGCGGATGTCGCGTCGGCCTGCCGACGTTAAGTCTGCTTCGGGCGCTTGACGGTCCGGCCGCCGCGATTGCACTCCTGCCGTCGCGGCGCCGGGCATCCGGGCTCGCGTCGCCCGGAGAGGATTCCCTTGGACGCATCCGCCCTCGCCCGCCTGATCGACCACACTCTCCTGCGGGCCGACGCGACCTCGGCCGAGGTGCGGCGCCTGTGCGAGGAGGCTTTGGCGCACCGCTTCAAGGCGGTCTGCGTCAACCCGGTCCATGTCGGGCTCGCCGCCGGGATCCTGGCCGGCGGCGAGGTCGCCCCCTGCTCCGTCGTCGGCTTCCCGCTCGGGGCGGCGACGCCGGAGGACAAGGCGGCGGAGGCCGCGGGCGCGGTGCGCCGCGGTGCGGCCGAGATCGACATGGTGATCGCGCTCGGGGCCCTGAAGGAGGGGAACCACGCGGCCGTGCGGGCCGACATCGCTGCGGTCCGGGCGGCCTGCCGGGGGCGGGTCCTGAAGGTCATCATCGAGACCTGCCTGCTCGACGAGGCCGAGAAGCGCCTCGCCTGCACCCTGGCGGTCGAGGCCGGGGCCGATTTCGTCAAGACCTCGACGGGCTTCTCGACCGGCGGCGCCACCGGGGCGGACGTCGCCCTGATGCGTGCGACCGTCGGCGACGCCGTCGGAGTCAAGGCGTCGGGCGGCGTGCGCAGCCTCGAGGCCGCCCGCGCCCTGATCGCCGCCGGGGCGACGCGGCTCGGCACCAGTTCGGGCGTGGCGCTGGTGACGGCGGGAATGGCGGGCGAGGCGTATTGAGGCCGCCTTCGACGACCCGTCCGGGTCAGGCCGTCGGGGACCGGGCCGGTTTGGACGCCCCCTCGCCCCGCCCCTCGCCCACCCCCCTGCCGGTCAGCGCCCGGATCGGCGCCGACCTGAAGGCGCAGATCGCGCGAGGGGTCTATCCGCCGGGCAGCGCCCTGCCCTCGACCCGGGCGCTGGCGGCCGAGCTCGGGGTCTCGCGCACCACCGTGACGGCGGCCTACGACCAGCTCGTCGCCGAGGGCTACCTGGAGACCCGGCCCGGGGCCCGGACGCGGGTCGCCGCCGGCATCCTGGCGGGGGCCTCGCCGGCTACGGCCGCTCCGATCCCGCCGCATCGTCTCTCCGCCTTCGGGCGGCGCCTGCTCGCCGAGCCCGCGCCGCCCCCAGGTCCGGCGCCGGCGATCGATTTCCGCTACGGCGACCTCTCGGGCGACGACTTCCCGGTCCTCGCCTGGCGGCGGGCGCTCAACGCCGTGCTGCTGCGCCGGCCGGCGCGCCTCGGCTACGGCGATCCGCGCGGGCTGCCGGAGCTGCGCGCCGCGTTGCAGGCCTATCTCTGGCGCGCCCGGGGCGTGAGCTGTGGCCTCGACCAGATCGTGGTGGTCAACGGCTCGCAGCAGGGCATCGACCTCTGCACCCGGCTCCTCGTCGATCCCGGCGACCGGGTGGTGATGGAGGATCCGGGCTACGGTGCGGCGCGCCGGGCCTTTGTCGCCGCGGGCGCCGCGCTCCTGCCGGTCCCGGTCGATGCGGAGGGCTTGCAAACCGGGCGCCTCGCCGGAATCGGGCCCGCGCGCCTCGCCTACGTCACGCCCTCGCACCAGTTCCCCCTCGGCGGCGTGCTGCCCGCCGCCCGCCGGCAGGCCCTGCTCGCCTGGGCGGAAGCGTGCGGCGCGATGATCGTCGAGGACGATTACGACGGCGAGTACCGCTTCGACGCCCGGCCCGTGGAGGCGCTGGTGAGCCTCGATCGGGCGGGCCGCGTGATCTATGCCGGCACGGTCTCCAAGACCCTCTCGCCGCAGCTGCGCCTCGGCTACCTGGTGGTGCCGCCGGGCTTGGGCGAGGTCTTCACGGACGCCAAGCGCCTCGCCGACCGGCAGGCGCCGGGCCTGGAACAGGCCGCCCTCGCGGAGTTCCTGGCCGAGGGCGGCTACGAGCGCCACCTGCGCCAGGCCCGGCGGCGCAATGCCGGCCGCCGCGCCGCCCTGCTCGCGGCGCTGGCCGAGAGCTTCGGCAACGCGGTGCGGGTGGAGGGCGCGGCGGCGGGCCTGCACCTCGTCGCCTGGTTCGAGGGAGTGCCGGCCGCCGCCGAGGCCGGGATGGCGGCGGCGGCGCGGGCGGCGGGCATCGGCGTCTACCCGGTCGGCCCGCTCTACCACGTCGCGGCGGCGCGGCCGGACCGGGCCGGGCTGCTCCTCGGGTTTGCCGGCAGCGAGCCGGACGCGATCCGGGCGGGCATCCGCCGCCTCGCCGCTTGCCTCGCCGCTTCCCTGGCCGCTTGCCTCGCCGAGGCGCGTCTTACCGCGAGCTAACCGATCGTGGACGATGGCCCATGCAGGGTCGCAGCGTCCGTCTCGACGCCGCGGACGATTTCCTCCGAGAGATCAAGCGGGTACCGGGCACCGGGAGCGAGCCTCTCACGGCAGCCCGTCGGCGGCTCTCAGCATTCGGAAAGATTTGCCGCGTAGCCCATCAGCAACGACGGCAGCAGGCCGGCGCGTCGCTCCGGCTCTTCCCGAGGGTTACCCGTGCAGCACCCATCTCCGGCACCGGCCCCTCCCTCGAGACGGTTCGGCCGCGCGTCGTCCGGATCG
Source organism: Methylobacterium sp. SyP6R (assembly GCF_019216885.1). Classification (NCBI taxonomy): domain Bacteria; kingdom Pseudomonadati; phylum Pseudomonadota; class Alphaproteobacteria; order Hyphomicrobiales; family Methylobacteriaceae; genus Methylobacterium; species Methylobacterium synurae. The sequence continues at coordinate 5,102,280 of NZ_JAAQRC020000001.1, forward strand.
CGGGAGGTCAGGCTCGGGCGCCGCCTCTGGGGCACCGCCCTCCTGATGGCGGCGGGGCTCTTCACCCTCACGGCCATCGTCATCGCGCCCTCGGTCACCGCCTATCGCGGCAGCCAGAGCAACCTCCTGCACATCAGCCGGCTGCGGCAGGTGTTGGAGGCCGCCAACCGCCTCTCGGCGGAGCGGGGTCCGGCGAACGTCATGATGTCGATCGCGCCCGGCAGCGATCCGGCGGCAGAGGCGCGACTGGCCGCGTTCCGCGCGGCGAGCGACGGGGCGCTGGCGGCCCTGCGCGAGCCGGCGGCGGACGAGGCCGGCCACGCCCTGCCCTCCCGCCTCCTCTCGGCGACCGCCGCCCGGCTCCACGCGGCGCGGCGGGACGTGGACCGGGTGGCCGGCCTGCCGGAGGCGGAGCGGAACCTCGAGGGCCTCGCCAGCGCCATCGCCCGGATGATCGCCGCGGTGGACACGTTCCAGGACGTGGTCGCCTGGGAGATCCAGGCGATCGGCCGGGCCGATCCCGCCCTCGCCGGATCGGCCCTGATCGGCCACGCGGTGAGCGACCTGCGCGAGTATGGCGGCCGGATCGGCTCCGCCATCATCCCGGCCGTCGCCGTGCACCGCCCCCTCGATACCCGCCAGTTCACCGACGCCACGCAGATCCGGGGGCGCATCCTGGAATTGCTGCGGCTCCTGCGCGGGCAGGCGGCGTTCGGGCCCGGGCAGCCCCTCGAAGCGCTTTTTCGCGAGGTCGAGGAGACCTTCGCCGGGCAGGGGCTCGGCCTCATCGAGGCGACGATCGCGGAGGGCCGCGCCGCCGGCCGCTACGGCCTCTCGGCGGACGAGCTGACCCACCGCTACGTGCCGACCCTGAAGCCGGTCGAGGCCCTGCGCGACCGCTACCTCGCCGGGATGGTGGCGGGCTTTGCCGCCGAGCGCGACGCGGTGCGGATGCGGCTCGCAGGGGTCGCCTGCGGCGCCGTCGCGGTCCTGGCCCTGCTGGTCGCCCTGCTGCAATCCTTGCGCGCCTCGGTGCTGCGCCCGCTGCTGATCGCCCGCGAGACCGCGATGGCGCTCGCCGAGGGCGGCGTGCCGGCCAGGCGTCCGACCCTGGGCCCGGCCTTGCGCATCGTCGAGATCCGGCGGCTGTTCGACGCGCTCGCGGTGCTGGAGGAGCGGATGCGCGAGCGCGCCCGCCTGATGGAGACCCTGCGCCGGCAGGCCGAGACCGACGGTCTGACCGGCCTGAGCAACCGCCGCGGCCTCGCCCTGACGATGGCCCGCCTCGCCGCTGCACCGGACGCGCCGGCCGCCGCCCTGATGATCGACCTCGACGGCTTCAAGAAGGTCAACGACACCCTCGGCCACGAGGCGGGCGACGCGTTGATCCGGCAGGCCGGGGCGCGCCTGCGCGCTTGCCTTGCCGGGGACGGCCTCGTCGCCCGGATGGGCGGCGACGAGTTCGCGGTGCTGCTGCCCGGCTGCGACGAGGCCGCCGCGGTCACGGTCGCCGAGACGATCCTGCACAGCCTCTCCGAGCCGTTCCCGGTCGACGGCCAGCCCCTCCATATCGGGGCGAGCATCGGCATCGCGCTGAGCCCGGTGCACGGCCCCCTCACCGACGCGCTGCTCGCCTGCGCCGACATGGCGCTCTACGAGGCCAAGCGCGGCGGGCGGCACTGCCACCGGGTGTTCACGCCGGCCCTGCGCGACGCCACCCTGTCCTGGACCGCCCGCCAGCAGGAATTGCCGCGGGCGCTGGCGGCCCGGGAATTCGAGGTGTTCTACCAGCCGCAGGTGCGCCTCGCCGACCGCCGGATCGTCGGCGCCGAGGCCCTGATCCGCTGGCGCCATCCCCGGCTCGGCCTCCTCGCCCCGGCGGCGTTCCTGGCTCCCCTGGAGGCGAGCCGGCTCGCCGCGCCGGTCGGACGCTTCGTGCTGCGCGAGGCCTGCGCGCAGGCCGCCGCCTGGCACCGGGCCGGCGCCGCGGACCTGCGCGTCGGCGTCAATCTCTTCGGCGCGCAGTTCCACTCGGCGAGCCTCGTCGACGAGGTCCGGGCGGCGCTCGCCGAGTCCGGCCTGCCGGCCTCCTCCCTCGAACTCGAGATCACCGAGACCATCATCCTGCAGCACGACGAAGCCCTGATCGCCCCGCTGCGGGCCCTGCGCGACCTCGGCATCGGCCTCGCCTTCGACGATTACGGCACCGGCTACGCCTCCTTGAGCCTGCTCAAGCGCTTCCCGCTGACGCGGCTGAAGATCGACCGGTCCTTCGTGCAGGGCATGGAAGGCTCAGGCCAGGATCAGGCGGTCAAGGACCGGGCGATCGTGCGATCGGTGCTGACCCTCGGCCGTAGCTTCGACCTCTCGGTGATCGCCGAGGGCGTCGAGACCGAGGCGATGGCCGGGCAACTCTCGGCGGAGGGCTGCGCGGAAGCGCAAGGGTACCTGTTCGGCCGGCCGATGCCGGCGGCGGCGTTCGCGGCCCTCTGCTGGCCGGAGGAGCGGCGCTCGGCGTGAGGGTGCATGCGCCCTTCGCCAGGCGGGACAGCGATCCGGGGACCCAGGAAGTCCGGGACTTTTCGTCTATCCGGGCCACATTTCCTCCAAGAGAAGGGGTGAAACGCGCTGTCTAAATAGAAACTGGCTCTACGGGTTTGATTTCGCACGCAAATCCAAGGCGCTCGATCTGCCGCACGAGCGCCTTGGCGCGGATGGTCGGGGCCGCCTTGCGGCCGTGATCAGGCCCGGGATCGACGTAAGCCGTGCCGGCCTTGAGCATGTGATAGATCGCGGTCAACATCGAAGCGGCGACCGCGCAGATCGCCTTCTTGGGGCCGCGCCGGCCGCGCAAGCGCTGGAACTGCGCCCTGATGTAGCTCGCCTTCTTGCGCACTCCGGCCCAGGCGGCCTGCACCAAGGCCGTCTTGAGCCAGGGCGCGCCCTTGCGCAGTCGCGTCGAGCGCCGCTTGCCCGCGCTCTCGTCGTTTCTCGGGCACAGCCCGGCCCAGGAGATCAGATGGCCGGCGGTCGGGAAGCGGCTCATGTCGGGGCCGATCTCGGAGAGGATCACCTGCGCGGTGAGGTCACTGATGCCCGGGATCGTCACCAGCAGCTTCACCGCTTCCCGGAAAGGGCCGAGGTCGCGCTCCACCTGCGCGTCGATCTCCGCGATCGCTCGCCCCAACCCGTCGTACTGGCGTAGATGCACACCGAGCAGGAAACGGTGGTGATCCCCGATCCGGCCCGTGAGCGCGGCCCGGATCGCCTCGGGCGCCGCCTTCACCCGCGGGCTGACCAGCGCCTGCAGCCCAGCCGGATCGCGCTCGCCCTTGACCAGCGCGTCGAGCACGGCGCGACCGGACTGGCCCATGATGTCGGTGAGCACCGAGGCGAGCTTGAGGTTGGCCTCCTCGAGGGTCTTCTGGATGCGCTGGACGTGGCTGGCCTGCTCGCGGACCAGTTGCTTGCGGGTGCGCAGCAGGTCGCGCATCGCCTGGGTCTGGGCCTCGGGCACGAAGCTGGCGCGGATCAGGCCGTGGGCGAGCAGGTCGGAGAGCCAGACCGCGTCGGCGACGTCGGTCTTGCGGCCGGGCACGTTCTTGACATGGGCGGCATTGGCCAGGATCAGGGTGCGGCTGTCGGCGTCGAGGACCTGCCAGACCGGGCGCCAGTAGATGCCGGTCGCCTCCATGGCGACATGGGTGCAGGCGTGCTCGTCGAGCCAGGCGGAGAGGTCGAGCAGAGCGGGCGTGGTGGTGGCAAACGTCCGCACCTCACGCTGAACCTCGCTGCTCTCGGCCCGGCGGATGGCTGCGACGACGGTGTCCTTGTGAACATCGAGGGCGGCGCAGCGGGGGTAGAGGACCTTCATCACGATCTCCTTGCCGTCAGGCCGCCGGCGCAGGCTCCCGTGAGATCAAATCTAAATGACGCGCTCCGGGGCTGGCCCGAGGACCGGCCCGTGACGCAAGCGAGGGGACTGAAGAGGAGCCCGGATCCAACTGATACGCGGGGTCTGGCACACCAAAGACGAACCGATCTCTCCGCCGACGGCAAGTCCACTCTGCCATATGTTTCATCCGCAAGGGACCGCGAAGCCGGTGACGAACTAATACCAACGGTCGTTGAAAACGACCTTTGGTTCCGGTCTCGAATTTTCGCCAAGTCTCAAATTTACGCCAAGCCCGAGGTCCCGGACTTCTGGGCTTGGTGTCGGAAATTCGAGATGGATCGACGGTCCCGTCGATCTCGGGCCTGCCCGAGATCGGATCGCTGCGTCAGCATCCTGGGCCGTTGGCATAACGCAGGAATCGCCTGGATCATCCCGACCCTATTCGATGCACCTGCGCTCGGTCGATCTCGCGTAAGCCAGAACCATGTCGGGGCGAACAGGCCTTCTATCCCCGGGGCGCCGCGCCTGATCTCAGGCCGGACCCGACACATCCCCGGACGACACTCCCACCCGGGGGCCCGCTCACACCGCCGCCGCCATCGCCTCGCCGAAGGACTGCACCAGGCGCGCCTCCAGCTTGCCGTCCATGGCCGACAGGATCCCCATCGCGTCGGCCATCGGCATCGGGGACTTGTAGGGGCGGCGCTCCGTCAGGGCGGCGTAGATGTCGCAGATGGTGAGCAGGCGGACCATGTCGCCGATCCGGTCGCCGGCGAGGCCGTCGGGATAGCCGGAGCCGTCGAGCATCTCGTGGTGGTGGCGCACCGCCGAGAGGGTCATCGGGTCGCGCTCGCCGCCGGCGAGCAGCACCTCGTGGCCGATGGCCGCATGGGTGCGCATCACGGCGAGTTCGTCCGCATCGAGGCGGCCGGGCTTGTTGAGGATCTCGAGGGGGATGCGGGCCTTGCCGACATCGTGGATCAGCGCGGCGCGCACGAAGCGGAACTGGTCCTCGTGCCGGAAGCCGAGATGCAGCGCGAATTGCGCGGCGAGGCCGGCCACCAGCAGGCAATGCTGGTAGGTGGCGTCGTCGTGGGTCCAGACCGTGTCGAGCCAGCGGGCGAGGCCGCCCTCCTGCACCGCGGTGAGGATCGGGCCCAGGCCGGCCTCGACGGTGCCCATGCGGATCGGCAGGCCGGCCCGGGTCTCCGCCATGAGGCCGGTCAGCGCCTCCCCGGCCCGGACGACGCCCTGGCTCACCGCCTGCTCGGCGGCGCCGGCCATGATCCCGGCCTGGTTGGCCAGGGCCGCCACGATCGTCTCGGGCGGCACGTAGGCGGGCATGCACACCGTCGCCCCGAGGGTCTTGGCGTGGCGCAGCGCATCCTGGGTCGCCTTGCGCAGGAGGCAGACCACCGGCAGGGGCCGGTCGGCGAAGCGGCGCTGGAGCGCGCGCAGGCAATGATCGGCCTCCGGCCGCGACAGCGTCAGGTCGGAGACGACGCCGGCCAGAGCCCGCCGGTCCCGCCACGTCTCCTCGGGTCCGACGACGTCGCAGATCCCGATCGCCCGCAGGGCCGCGCTGATCGCGGCGCTGCGGTCCGGCCTGTCGGTCACGAGGACGAAGGTCCTCTCGTCGGGCATCGCGTCCCTCCCGGCGGCCGCACGGCCCCTTCTGTCCTCATCAGTTACCCGTCCAGTCCCGAACAAATGCTTACGGGGATGATCGACAGAAAAGGTGCAGTGACGGCAAGAAGGAAACAAAACCGCTCATCGGCAGCGAAAGCCGCCGGCCGCGCCCGCCGCCCGGCCTCGTCGCGGCCCCGGCGCTCCTTGCCGAGGATTGTCCCGCAAGACCGGATGCCTCTGCGTTATCGTCCTTGTAACGGTTAGGCCGCATGGTCGCGACGCGCTCGATTGAATCGGGGCACTCTCTCGGCCGGGTCCGTCCTGCGGCACCGGCCGTCTGCCTGCAACCCGTCGGCGACCCGGACCGGCCGCGTTCCGACACCCGGGGACGGCTCGCCCTCACCCAAGGCCCTCGATGTCGCTCAAGATCGCCGCCCGGATCCAGGCCCTGACCGGCGTCGCGCTGGTCGGGCTCCTCCTCATCCTCGGCCTGTCCGCCTACGATCTCGCGGGCGCGGTCACCAGCGGCCGCTCCCTCAAGACGAAGGACCTGGTGGACGCCGCCCACAGCCTGCTGGTGCATTTCGAATCCGAGGAGCGTGCCGGGCGGATGACCCGGGACTCCGCCCAGAAGACCGCCGCCGCGGCGATCGGCGCCTTGCGCTACGGCAATGGCGAGTTCTTCTGGATCAACGACATGCAGTCGCGGCTGGTCGCGCATGCCGATGCCAAGCTGGTCGGCCGGGACGTCAGCGGCCTCGCCGAGCCGTCCGGCCGCAAGTTCTTCGCCGCGATGATGCGCAAGGTCGAGGCGGACGGCGCGGCCTTCGAGACCTACACGTGGACGCGGCCGGGCTCCGACGTGCCGGTCGAGAAGGTATCCTATGCCCGCAGCTTCCGGCCCTGGGGCTGGGTCGTCGGCTCCGGCATCTATGCCGACGACACCGCGGTCCAGGTCCATGGCTGGCTGAAGAACCTGTTCGTCGGCGCCGGCCTGGTGGCGCTCCTCGTCGCCGCCGCCGCGACGCTGATCGGCCGCAGCATCGCCCGGCCGCTGGTCGGGCTCTCCGGCAGCATGGCGGCGCTCGCCGCCGGCCGGCTCGACGAGACGGTGCCGGCAACGGCGCGCCGCGACGAGATCGGCGCCATGGCCGCGGCCGTGCAGGTGTTCAAGGAGAGCATGCTGCGGGCCCGCGCCCTGGAGCAGGAGACGGCTTTGGCCCGCGTCTCGGCCGAGGAGCAGCGCCGCGCCGGGATGCGCCAGATGGCCGATGCCTTCGAGGCGGCGGTCGGCGGCATCGTCGGCCGGGTCTCGGCCTCGGCCACCGAGTTGCAGGCCACGGCGCAGGCCATGACCGCCACCGCGCGGGAGACCGCCAGCCAGTCCAACGGCGTGGCGGCCGCGGCCGCCCAGGCCGCCGCGAATGTCGGCACGGTCGCCGCCGCCGCGGAGGAACTCGGCGCCTCGGTCGGCGAGATCGGCCGCCAGGTCGACGGCTCGGCGCGGCTCGCCCAGGCCGCCGTCGCGGAAGCCGGGCAGACCGCCCGGGAGGTGCGCACGCTGACCGAGGCCACCGCCCGGATCGGCGACGTGGTCGGGCTGATCTCGTCCATCGCCAGCCAGACCAACCTCCTGGCGCTCAACGCCACGATCGAGGCGGCCCGGGCCGGCGCGGCGGGACGCGGCTTTGCCGTGGTGGCGGCGGAGGTGAAGGAACTCGCCGGCCAGACCGCGAAGGCCACCGAGGAGATCACCAGCCAGATCGCGGCGATCCAGGCCTCGACCGGCCAGGCGGCGAGCGCGATCGGCGGGATCACCGCGCGGATCGAGGAGATCTCGACCGTCGCGACGGGCATCGCGGCGGCGGTGGAGGAGCAGGGGTCGGCAACCCAGGAGATCGTCCGCAACGTTTCCCAGGCGGCGGCCGGCACCGACGAGGTGACCCACGGCGTCGCGGCGGTCGCAGGCGTCGCCGAGCAATCCGGGATCTCGGCGTCCCAAGTCCTGGCGGCATCCTCCGAGCTGTCGCGGCAGTCCGAGCATCTCGGCGCCGAGGTGAACCGTTTCCTCGCCACCGTCCGGGCGGCGTAATGCCGGGCCTCGCGGGCTCGCCGACCGCCATGCGAGCGCGCGATCCGGCATGAAGACAGTCATCCGTGACCTGCCGCCCGGGACCGATACGATCCCGGGCGGCGGATGAATGTCCGCCTTCTCCCGATGACGATGCCGTCCGGCCACATCAGGGTGTGGGAAAGACCGAGTGATCGCCGCGCCCCGTCCGATGGTGCGGCGAAGGGATCGCTCGACTGTCCGGCGAAACGACGGCGGGACAAAAAATCGACCGCAATACTTGATATGATGCCGGATAATCAATCGCTGCACATTGTTTCTCGATGTATCCGCCAGCATGATCGTCATCCGGACTTCATACGGCCAAGCTAGGCGGCGGCTCCGAACGGACTAAAGACTCCGAGGGGCTCATGCGATCGAAACTCAACGTCGCCCTGCTGGCGGCGACATGCCTGTTCCCGGTCGAAGCCTGGGCGCAAACCGTGCCGACCTCGCCGCCGGTGGGATTTGCCAACAGCACCTCGGTCAATCCGGGCACGGTGCTGAACCGCGTGCTCGACTCGTATACCGGGCTCCTGACCGGCGATCCGGCGGTGCTGACCCAGAACTACCAGACCGTCGTCACGATGACGCGGGGCCGGACCGAGGCGCAGACCCTCGCGGCGATCCACGACGACCGCACCGGCCAGGCCTACAGCATCCTCAACGGCCTCGGGCCGCTGACCTCGGCCTATCTCACGGGTGCGGGCGCCTCGTTTACCGGCACCACCCCGACGACCTTGACGCCGACCACCTACGTCGCCACGACGCTCGCCGACTACGCCGCCAACATCCGCACCGGCAACAACGCCAATGCCGGGTCGCGGACCTTCGGCAACGGCACGGCGACGCCGCTCGCGGCGGCCGTCGCCTTCATCGACGATGTCGCCCGCGCCAGCGGCTCGACCGAGCCGGCCAAGCGCATCTTCGCCCGCTACCAGGGCGACAATCCCGCCATCAACCCGCTCGATCCCCGCTTCAACAATTACAGCGCGACGACGAACCGGACCGCCCTCTCGACCCGCGACACCGCGGGCCTGGTGGTGCCGACCTACCTGTCGAACTTCCCCGTCCCGGCGGTCTACGGCACGGTCGACCGGTGGGTGCGCGGCTTCACGGTCACGCAAGCGATGATCGACGCCAATGGCGGCCGGCCGCTCACCGTGCCGAATGTCGGCACCTTCTCGGGCGGCGTCTTCACCGCGGCGACCTTCGGGGTCGGCGATTACGTGCCGGGCATCGGGACCTCGCCGCGCCCCTACCGCGTCTCGACCGACGTGAGCGTGCCCACGCCGCTGCGGCAGATCATCAACAGCACCAATCCTTACGCCGACGGCGCCTATCCGAGCGGCCACACCAATTCCGGCTCGATGCAGGCGCTGGCCACCGCCTTCCTGGTGCCGGAGCGGGCCCAGCAGCTCCTGACCCGGGCCTCGGAACTCGGCTACAACCGCATCCTCGCCGGCATGCACTCGCCCGCCGACGTGATCGGCGGCCGGATGGAATCGACGGCGATCGTCGCCACCAACATCTACGGGGCGCTCTACGACGCCAGCGGCAACCGGGTCGACTGGACCAACCCGGCCAACACCGCCGCCTACGGGGTCTACCAGGCCTACCGCCAGACGCAGTCCTACCTCGCCTCCTCCTGCGGCGCGGCGAGCGTCGCCGCCTGCCTGAACACCGCCTCCGGCAGCCAGGACGCCTTCGGCAACGCGGCACAGAACAAGGCGGACTACACCGCCCGCCTGACCTACGGCTTCCAGCCCACCGGCACCGTCACGCCGATGACCGCCGCCGACGTGCCGCTCCAGGCGCAGGTGCTGCTTCTCACCCGCTTCCCCTACCTCACCGACGCCCAGCGCACCGAGGTGCTGGCGAGCACCGGCCTGCCCTCCGGCTACCCGATCCTGAGCGGCAACACCTATGACGGCTGGGGCCGGCTGAACCTCTACGCCGCCTTCGACGGCTACGGCGCCTTCACCCGCGCCGTCACGGTGACGATGGACGCTGCGCAAGGCGGCACCTCGGCCTTCGATACCTGGCGCAACGACATCTCCGGCCAGGGCTCGCTCACCAAGGCCGGCACCGGCACCCTGGTGCTGACCGGCACCAACACCTATGCCGGCGGCACCACCGTGTCGGGCGGCACCCTCGTCGGCCACGCCCAGGCCTTCGGCTCCGGGGCGATCCGCAACGATGCCAGCCTGGTCCTCGATCAGGCGAGCGACGCCGCCATGGCCAACGCGATCTCCGGCTCCGGCAGCCTGACCAAGCTCAATGCCGGCACCCTGACGCTGACCGGCCAGAGCGGCTTCACCGGCGCGACCGCCGTCCTCGGCGGCGGGCTGGCGGTGAACGGGTCGCTTGCCGGCTCGGCCGTCACGGTCGGCCCGGGCGCCCGCCTCGGCGGCACCGGCACGGTCGGCGGGATCGTGGCGCAATCCGGCGCCACGGTCGCCCCCGGCAACTCCATCGGTACCCTGTCGGTCGCCGGCAACGCCGCCTTCGCACCCGGCTCCACGCTCCAGGTCGAGGCCAATGCGAGCGGCCAGTCCGACCGCCTCGCCGCCACCGGGGCCGCCACCCTCCAGGGCGGCACCGTCCAGGTGCTGGCGCAAAACGGCAGCTACAACCCCCGCACCGGCTACACCATCCTGTCGGCCAACGGTGGGGTCACCGGCACCTTCGCGGGCGTCTCCTCCACCCTCGCCTTCCTCACCCCGACGCTCCGCTACCAGACGGCGCAAGTCGACCTCACGCTCACCCGCAACGACGTCGCCTTCGCCACCATCGCCCGGTCCCGCAACCAGGCGGCGGTCGCCAACGCCGTCCAGGGTGCCGGGTCGGGCGCAGGCCTCTACAACCGGACCGTCGGCCTCACCACGCCGGAGGCCGTCACCGCCTTCCAGGCGCTCACCGGCGACATCCACGCCAGCTCGGTCTCGGCCGCTTACGAGACCGCGTTCTTCGTCCGCGAGGCGATCCTCGACCGGCTGCGCTGGTCGGGCGAGGCCACCCGCGACTACGGCAGCCTGCCCGCCACCTACACCGCCGACCTGCCCGGCCGCGCCGCCCCGGTCGCCCCGGTGCCGGTGCGGGTGCTCGATCCCCGCGTGTTCGGCCTGTGGGGCCAGGGCTTCGGCAGCTTCGGCCAGGCCCGCAGCGACGGTAACGCCGTCACCCTCAACCGCGACACCGCCGGCTTCGTGCTCGGCGCCGATCTGCGGCTGGAGAGCGGCATCACGCTCGGCGTCGCTGGCGGCTACACCCGCACCAACCTCGACGCGCCCGGCCAGACGGCGAGCGGTACGATCGAGAGTGGGTTCGGCGGTATCTACGGCGGCTACGAGGCCGGTCCCTTCGCCCTGCGCCTGGGGGCGGTCTATGCCGACAACAGCCTGCGCCTGCGCCGCAGCGTGGTCGTCCCCGGGTTCTCGGAGACCGAGAGCGCCCGCTACGGCGGCTCGACGTTCCAGGGCTTCGGCGAGATCGGCTACCGGATCGCGCTCGGGGCGGGCGTGCTCGGCAAGACCTCGGTGGTCTCGGCATCCTACATCGAGCCGTTCGTGGGCGGGGCCTATGTCGGCATCGATCGCGACCGGTTCGCCGAGACGGGTGGCGTCGCGGCCCTGAGCGGCGCCTCGCGGTTGTCGGAGATCCCGACGCTGACGGCGGGCGTGCGCGGGCAGACGGAGGTCGATCTGGGCTTCGGCGCCCCGGTGTCGCTGCACGGGCTGGTGGGCTACCGGCGCGCCTTCGGGGACGTGATCCCGACGGCGTTGCTGGCCTTCGGGACGGGCCCGAGCTTCGTGACGGCGGGGATCCCGATCACCCGGGACGCGCTGGTGGCCTCGGCGGGGATGGATCTGCGGGTGTCGCGGGCGGCGACGATCGGCGTGTCGTATACCGGCCAGGTGGGTTCGCGGGCCGAGGACCACGCGGTGAAGGGGACCTTCACCTACCGGTTCTGAGCCTCGGCACAGGTGGGAAAGGGGGCGCGGCGCGAGCCGCATCCCAACCCTCCCCCCTCTGCGGGGGAGGGTTCGGAGCGCGCGTCCGTGTCAGGCCGCTCACGCCGCCTGGCGATGCGCCACCGGGCAGCGGTCCGGGGTCCCCTCGTCGTCCGTGCTCCAGCGGCAGACCGGGCGGCCGGTGTGCGGATCGAGGGACCAGGTGGCGCGCAGGGCAGCCTTCGGCGCCGGCACGGCGGGGGCCGCGGGCAGGCGGGCGGACACGGCGCCCTTCGGCGCGAAGGGCAGAATGGTGAAGGTCATGATGCACCTCTCGGGGGCGGCCGTCCGCGCGGCCGGCGCCCACGAGAGAGCGCCCGATCAGGCGTCCCTGCGAGAAGCGGCCGGCACGAACGGCGCGGTCGATCGACTGTGACTGTCGCTCGGCATGGGGTTGATCGGTCCTGGAGTGAGGTGGCGGGGCGCGAGACATACACCCGGGCCACGGGGGCTCCATACGCCTCCGGACCGGCGTGTCAATGCTCATTCACCGGCCAACCATCCGAAAGATTCGCGCCTCCCGCGTGAGGCGGCGCGCTCCCCGCGCAGGGGCGGGATGAAGTGGGGGGAGGTGCGGCGGGGGCGGCTTTCCGCTACGGCTCGGGCGGGCGCCAGGAGTCCGACAGGGAGCGCGGGACGGATGACGGGAGCGGCGGGGCCGGTGACGGCGGAGGTGGCCGACGGCCTGCCGACCCGGGAGAGGCTGTGGGCGATGCTGGCGATCGGCATCGCCATGTCGATGGCGGTGCTCGACGGCGCCATCGTCAACGTCGCCCTGCCGGTGGTGGCCCGGGACCTCCAGGTCAGCCCGGGCGCCGCGATCTTCGTCACCAACGGCTACCAGCTCGCCGTCACCGCCTCCCTGCTGCCTCTGGCCTCGCTCGGCGACATCCTCGGCTACAAGCGGGTCTATTGCACGGGGCTGGCCCTGTTCGCCGCCGCCTCGCTCGCCTGCGCGCTCGCCGGCTCGCTGCCGGTGCTGGTCGCGGCCCGCATCGTCCAGGGGCTCGGCGCCGCCGGCATCATGAGCGTCAACATCGCGCTCGTGCGCTTCATCTATCCGCACCGGATGATCGGGCGCGGCGTCGGCACCATGGCGCTCATCGTGGCGATCGCCTCCGCGGCGGGCCCGAGCGTCGCGGCCGCCGTGCTGTCGGTGGCGAGTTGGCCGTGGCTGTTTCTCGTCAACGTGCCGCTCGGCCTCGCGGCGCTGACGCTCGCCACCCGGATGCTGCCGGCGACGCCCCGCAGCGGCGCCCGCTTCGATGCCCTGAGCGCGCTCCTCAACGCCCTGTTCTTCTGCCTGCTGATCACCGGCGTCGACGGGCTCGGCGAGCCGGGACGGAGCGGCACGGCGCTCGCCCTGCTGGCCGGGGCCGCCGTGATCGGTGGCGCCTTCGTGTGGATGCAGGCCCGCCTCCCGGCCCCGCTCCTGCCGATCGACCTCCTGCGCATCCCGGTCTTCGCCTTGTCGATGGTGAGCTCGGTCTGCTCGTTCTCGGCCCAGATGATGGCCTACGTGGCGCTGCCGTTCTACTTCCAGGACGTGCTCCACCTCACGAGCACCCAGACCGGCGTGCTGATGACGCCCTGGCCGATCGCCATCGCGGTGATCGCCCCCGTCGCCGGGCGGCTGGCCGACCGCTACCCGCCGGGGCTGCTCGGCGGCATCGGCCTCGTCGCCCTCTCGACCGGCCTCGCCCTGATGGCGAGCGCTCCCCCCGACGCCTCGCCGCTGGCGATCGCCCTGCGGCTGACGTTGTGCGGCCTCGGCTTCGGGCTGTTCCAGTCGCCCAACAACAAGGTGATCATCACCAGCGCCCCGCGGGAGCGCAGCGGCGGCGCCAGCGGCATGCAATCGACCGCCCGGCTGCTGGGCCAGTCCCTCGGCGCCGCGATGGTGGCGGTGATCTTCGGCTACCTCCACACCGGCGGCACCGTGACGGTGCTCTGGCTGGCGAGTGCCCTGGCGCTGGCCGGCTCGGTCGCGAGCGGGCTGCGGGTGCGGCGCTGACGGAGCCCTACGGATCGCCGCGCGAGATGCGGCAGAGTGTCATACCCGAAATTAATGACGCGCAGAGGTTGAATTCGCGGTTCCGACGACTCCCATGGATGAAACCGCCGGCCTAAAACGTGGCCGGTGAACCGGCCGGCAAGGACCGGGACCTGGGAACCGGTGCCTTGGGGACCGGACGCAAGGAGGGCAGCGTGGACGCGCGCGTCGTCGATCGAGACACCAAGGGGGCATCCGCGCCCGGATTCCTGACCCGCGAGCGCATCGTCGCCCGGGCCGGCTTCAACCGCTGGCTCGTGCCGCCGGCGGCGCTCGCCATCCATCTCTGCATCGGCATGTCCTACGGCCTGTCGGTGTTCTGGCTGCCGCTGTCGCGGGCGCTCAGCGTGGGCCGGCCCGCTCCGGCGGCCTGCCCCGACATGGGGCTCGCCACCGCCCTCGTCACCACGACCTGCGACTGGCGCGTCAGCGACCTCGTCCTCACCTTCTCGATCGGCATCGTGATGCTGGGCCTCTCAGCCGCCCTGTTCGGCGGCTGGCTCGAGCGCGCCGGGCCGCGCAAGGCCGGCCTCGCCGCCGCCCTGTGCTGGAGCGGCGGCTTCCTTATCGGGGCGCTGGGGGTCTATCTGCATCAGCTTTGGCTGATCTGGCTCGGCATGGGGCTGATCGGCGGCATCGGGCTGGGGCTCGGCTACATCTCGCCGGTCTCGACCCTGGTGAAGTGGTTCCCGGACCGGCGCGGCATGGCGACCGGCATGGCGATCATGGGCTTCGGCGGCGGCGCGATGATCGGCTCGCCGCTCGCCGACCTGCTCATCACCCGCTTCAAGGGGTCGGATTCCGCCGGGGTGTGGCAGACCCTCGCCGTGATGGGCGCGGGCTACCTCGTCGTCATGCTCTGCGGCGCCTTCGGCTATCGCGTGCCCCCGGCCGGCTGGCGCCCCGACGGCTGGACCCCGCCCGCCGCCCGCAACCGGATGATCACCAGCGGGCACGTCCACCTGCGCGACGCGCACCGGACGCCCCAGTTCTGGCTGCTTTGGGCGATGCTGTGCCTGAACGTCTCCGCCGGGATCGGCGTCCTGGCGCTGGCCTCGCCGATGCTGCAGGAGATTTTCGGCGGCGCGCTGATCGGGCACCCGGAGGTCGGGTTCGGGCAGCTCGATGCCGGAGCGAGGGCGCAGGTCGCCGCGATCGCCGCCGGCTTCGTCGGATTGTTGTCGCTGTTCAACATCCTGGGCCGGTTCTTCTGGGCGACGCTGTCCGACCGCATCGGCCGCAAACTCACCTACGCGACCTTCTTCGCGCTCGGCTGCGTGCTCTACGCGGCGGCACCCTGGGCGGCCGGCATCGGCTCGAAGGCGCTGTTCGTGCTGTTCTTCTGCGTGATCCTGTCGATGTATGGCGGCGGCTTCGCGACGATACCCGCCTACCTGGCCGACGTGTTCGGCACCCAGTTCGTCGGCGCGATCCACGGCCGGCTGCTCACCGCCTGGTCGACGGCGGGCGTGGTCGGGCCGCTCGTCGTCACGGCGATCCGGCAGGCGCAGGTCGATGCGGGGGTGCAGGGCGCGGCGCTCTACGGGCGGACGCTGCTGATCCTGGCCGGCTTCCTGGCGGCCGGCTTCGTGGCCAACCTCCTGGTGCGGCCGCTCGCCGAGCGCTGGTTCATGAAGGCGTCCGAGCTGCCCGCCGCGCCGGCCGCGGTCGAGAGCCAGGGCGGTGCCGACGGGATCGGCCGGGGCGGCCTGACGCCTGCGGCGATCCTGGCCTGGGCGGCGGTTGGCCTGCCGATCCTGTGGGGCGTCTGGATCACGCTGGCGAAGGCGCTGATCCTGTTCCGGTAAACACCATTCGCCGGGCCGGTTACCGGCTCGGCGCCAACGATGATGCAAGAACGAGAGATGCGCGGACCTTGCTCCGCGCGACGCAGGGCGTATCCGGACCCGTCTCGACAGAGTTCAAACCCGCCGTGTCATCCCGGGTCCGCGCAGCGGAGCCCGGGATCCATAACCGCTGACCGTGGAGAGTGAGGCGGCCGGCGTTCCGCTTCATCCAGCACCGTCGGCGTTCATGGATCCCGGGTTCTCGTCTTCGACGAACCCCGGGATGTCGCGGAGAGATGTCGGCGCATGGGTCTGATCGATCGGCGCGGCCGCTCAAACAGGTTCTGCGGATACCCAACGGTCACGGATCACGGCGCGGTTGCGGAGGGCGACTGACCACGCTCCCCTCCGTGCAGCGTCCTCAGTTTGCGGGCTGCGACGCCGCGACGCGGTTGCGGTTCGGCGCCTCGGTGCGCTTGCCGGCCTCGGGTACCTTCTCCGCCGGCTTGGCGGCGGGCTTCGTCTCGGCCGCATGCTTGGCGTCGGCGGGCTTGCCGTCGGCCTTCGTCGCGGCTGCAGGGTTGAGCCCGTCGACCTTCACCGACGCCGTGTGGGCGGCCGGGTGGAACCGGGCGGTGACCTTCTTCGGCAGGGGCGCGGCCGGCGAGATCGCCGCGACCGGGGTGGTGTCGGCCGCCGGCGGGGCGGCGGGGGCGACCGGAGGCGCCGCCGGGGCGCCGCCGAACAGGTTGCCGAGGAGCTTGCGGTAGGTCGCCGGGTCGCCGTCGGCGCTCGCCACGGTGATCGGCGCCGCCGGGGCGGCGGCCTGAGCGGCCTCGCGGGTCGGGATCGGGGCCGGGTTCGTCGCCGGGGCCGCGAAGGCGAGCGCCGTCGGCTTCACCGCCCCGTGCTTGCCCTTCTCGTGCTTCGCGTCGAACTTCGGGTCCATCTTGGCGAGCAGGACCGGCTTCACCTTCGGCTCGATCGTGATCTCCTCGGGCGCCGCCGCCAGGGCCTCGGGCCGGCTGATCGTCCCCATGTTGGGCCGCGGCTGCGCCTGCTCGGCGAAGAGCTGGGTGCTCGGCGAGGATTCGCGGAAGAACGGGTGCTGGCCGCCATCCTGGTAGACGAGGCGGGTCGCCGGGGTGCCCTTGGCGACGAGCTCGGCCACCTCGACCTCGTCCTTCTCGTGCTTGGCGGCAACGAGCGGATCGACCTTCGGCTTGCAGGCGCCCGCCGCCGCGTCCGAGCCGCCGAAGACGTAGCGGGTGCCGCAGACGCCGACCCGCGGCTCCTCGTGCAGGGCCTCGAAGTAATCCGAGCCCTCCTTCAGGTTGCGCCAGAAGCCGATATTCGGGTCGTTGCGGAACTTGGCGAGGTTCTGCGCCGTCATCCGGAACGGATAGGACTGGAACTGGAACGCCCGCTGCCCGCCGGCGAAGGCCTCGCGGGCGATGGCGTAGATCTCGGCGATCGACTCGTCGGTCATCGCGAAGCAGCCGGCGGACGAGCAGGTGCCGTGCACCATCAGGTAGCTGCCGGTACGGCCGTTGGCGCGGTCGAAGGCGTTCGGGTAGCCGGTGTCGAAGGACAGGTAATAGGATGAGTTCGGGTTCATCTGGCCCATACTGATGGGATAGAACCCCTCCGGCGCCTGCCGGTCGCCCTCGCGCACCTTCGGCCCGAGCTGGCCCGACCAGCGGCAGATCGGGAAGGTCTTGAGCAGCGCGTACTGGCCGTCCGTCCCGCGCTTCCACACCTCCATCTCCGATTCCTTCTTGAAGGCGCGGATCAGGATCGGGTCGCGGGGCGACATGTTCTTCGTCGCCATCAGGGCGACGGTCTTTTGCGGGATCGGCTCGCGGGCCCGGGCCGAGCCGGCGGCCGAGAAGCCGGCATCCTGGCACGCCCCGAGGGACAGGGCGACGACGAGCCCGCTCGCCGCCAGCACCGGACGCATCGCCAGACGCCTCGCCAGACCCACCATGGGAACCCCGCCTTCTCGCCATCGGACCGCCGGCACACTGACGCCGCGGACCGGTCTCCCCAACCCCATAGCTTCGTTAAACTTACCCGGCTCTTACCGCAAGAACGGTCAAGGTTGCGGGAATTCGCTCAACGATGGACCGGCCAAGACGCCGACGTCACGCATCACGGGGTTCACCCGCGAAGACATCCGCCCGGTCTTCGGCAAAACCAAGGCCGGGTTGTGTCTGGGCCGTGTGGGTTGTGCGGGGCTGTGGAAGATGGGGATTGGAGAGGGATCAGAGGCTCCGGCCGATCTCCAGGAATTTCTGCGCCCGGCGGTCGCGCAAGGCCTCCGCGTCGAGGGCCGAGAGCGGCTCCAGGGCGTTCGCGATCGCGTCGCCGGCGGCCCGGATGGCGGCCTCGCCGTCGCGGTGGGCGCCGCCGGTCGGCTCGGGGATGATGCCGTCGATCACGCCGAGCCGCAGCAGGTCCTGGGCGGTGATCTTCATCGCGGTGGCGGCGTCCTGGGCCCGGCCGGCATCGCGCCACAGGATCGAGGCGGCGCCCTCCGGCGAGATCACGCTGTAGATGGAATGCTCCAGCATCAGCACGGTGTTGGCGGTGGCGAGCGCGATGGCGCCGCCAGAGCCGCCCTCGCCGATCACCACCGTGACGTTCGGGGTCGGCAGGCCGAGGCAGGCTTCCGTCGAGCGGGCGATGGCCTCGGCCTGGCCGCGCTCCTCCGCCTCGATGCCCGGATAGGCGCCGGCCGTGTCGACGAAGGTGAGGACCGGCAGGCCGAAGCGGCCGGCGAGCCCCATCAGGCGCACCGCCTTGCGGTAGCCCTCGGGCTTGGCCATGCCGAAATTGTGCCGGATGCGCGCCTCGGTGTTGGCGCCCTTCTCCTGGCCGATGACGCAGACCGGGCGGCCGCGGAAGCGGCCGAAGCCGCCGACCACCGCCTCGTCCTCGCCGAAGACGCGATCACCGGCGAGCGGCTGGAACTCCTCGATCAGCCCGGCGCAGTAATCGACGAAATGCGGCCGCTGGGGGTGGCGGGCCACCTGCGTCTTCTGCCAGGGGGTGAGGCCGGCATAGAGTTCGGCGAGCGCCGCCGCGGCCTTGGCCTCCAACCGCGCCACGTCCTCGCTGATCGCCACCGCGCCGTCGCGGTCGCCGAGGGCCTTCAGCTCCTCAAGCTTCGCCTCGAGCTCGGCGACGGGCTTTTCGAAGTCGAGGTAGGAGCGCATCGGGACCTATGCTGTGTCGGGCCGGCGTCGCGGAGATCGAGGCGGGAGGCCGGGGCCTGTTGCGAGCCCTGCGGGTGTGGAGCGCCTGCGGGTCGGGGCGGCCCATCGGGGACCGGGCGGCGCGGAGGCTTGGCGGAGGGGCCGGCCCGTGTCAACCCGGGACGCCGGCCGGGCGGGACCCGGAACCGGGCAGAAACGAGCGTGGACGGTGCCCGGCTCGCGGCCGCGCGGACCGTATGGCGAGCACGCGGTCCGGACACATCCGTCGCCCTGCCTCTTGCCCTCTCGTGAAAACCTGCTATAGGCCGCGCCTCGCGTTCGCTCCGGCCGGGGGCTGAACGGACGGTGGCGGATCTCCAACGACCCGCCATAGGGGTTCGCCCCGTCGTCCCGTGTCTCCGCCTTCGAACAACCGCTCGGGCCTTTGCAGGCTCGAAGGGCTTGGCGCCGTGCGACGCGAGGACGAACCGGCCCGACGCCCGAAACCGCTTACCCGCGTTGTCGTGCAGCGGGCCTTAGTCTCCCTGAGAAAGGCCCATCATGGCTCTCTATGAGCATGTGTTCCTGGCTCGCCAGGACGTGACCTCGCAGCAGGTCGAAACGATGGTCGAGACCTACAAGTCCGTCATCGAGCAGAACGGCGGCAAGGTCGAGAAGACCGAGATGTGGGGCGTGAAGTCCCTCGCGTACCGCATCCGGAAGAACCGCAAGGCGCATTTCACCCTCCTCAACATCGACGCTCCCCCGGCGGCCCTCGCCGAGATGGAGCGCCAGATGCGCATCTCCGAGGACGTGCTGCGCTTCATGACCGTGCGCGTCGAGGAGCTCGAGTCCGAGCCGTCCGCGATGATGCAGAAGCGCGACCGCGACGAGCGCAAGGACCGCGAGCGCGGCCGTCGCCGCGACGATGACGGCTTCGGCGGCGGCTTCGGCGGCGGTGACCGCCCCGAGCGCGGCGACCGTCCGGATCGCGGCGATCGTCCGGAGCGGCCTGAGCGCGCCGAGCGCAACACGAACGAGGAGCAGTAAGCCATGGCTTTCGGTGCTGGTGGCGGCGGCGGTGGCCGTCGTCCGTTCTTCCGTCGGCGCAAGACCTGCCCGTTCTCGGGCCCCAATGCCCCGAAGATCGACTTCAAGGACGTGAAGCTGCTCTCGCGCTACGTCTCCGAGCGCGGCAAGATCGTGCCCTCGCGCATCACCGCGGTGTCGGCCAAGAAGCAGCGCGAGCTCGCCCAGGCGATCAAGCGCGCCCGCTTCCTGGGCTTCCTGCCCTACGTGATCCGCTAATCGTCTGATCAACAACCCGGCGGCAGCGCGCCGCCGGGTCGCTGGGGCGGTCTCAAGCACCGCCTCTAACCGCGCCCGGACCGGGCGGCGGGACAGCGGGCATAAGGTTTCCATGGTTCGTCACACCGGCATCGGCGTCATCGCCGGCCTCGCCTCGGCGCTCCTCATCGGGGTCGTCGTCCAGGCGACGCCGCTCGCTCTCGCCCTCTACCTGCTCGCCCCGCTGCCGATCCTGATCGTGGCGATGGGCTGGAGCCACCGGACCGGCCTCGTCGCCGCCGCCTCCGGCACGCTCGCCCTCGCCCTCGCCGCCTCGCCGTTGCGCGGCCTCGCCTTCCTGGTCTCGACCGCCCTTCCCGCGTGGTGGCTCGGCTATCTCGCGCTGCTGGGCCGTCCCAAAGTCTCCGGTGGGACGACGTCGGGCGAGATGGAATGGTACCCGACCGGCCGGCTGCTCGCCTGGGTCGCCGTCACCGCGTCCATCGCCCTCGTCGTCGTGGTGATGCTGTCGTCGGGCGACCACGCCGCCTACCAGGACCGGGTCCGCCGCCTCGCCCGGGCGATGCTCCAGTTCCAGATCCAGGAGGCCCCGTCCCGGGGCGCCGGGCTGGAGGAGGACGACCTCGCCCGCATCGCCGAGCGGGTCGCGGGCCTTGCCCCCGCCATCATGGCGACGACGTTCACCCTGCTCCTGACCTTCTACCTCTGGGCCGGCGCCCGGGTGGTGCAGATCTCCGGCCGCCTGGCCCGGCCCTGGCCGGATCTCGCCGCCACCGCCCTGCCGCGCCGGGCGTTGTGGGGTCTGGTGATCGGCGCCGCGCTGTCGGTCGCGCCGGGCTATGCCGGCGCCTTCGGCGTCGCGCTGCTCGGCGCCCTCTCGACGGTGCTCGCCCTGCAGGGCCTGGCGGCGCTCCACGACCGCAGCCGCGGCAAGCCCGGCCGCGTGCCGATGCTGATCGGCCTCTACGTTCTGGTCTTCCTGACGCAGGGGCTGGCGCTCGCCGCGCTCGCCCTGTTCGGCCTCGTCGACGCCCTGACCGGGCGGCGCCGGCCGGCGCAAGTTCCGCCGGTGGCCTGACCTGAATCCCCGGGCCGCTGCGAGGCGATCCGGATCCCCGACGGCGGGCACGCTCCGCCATCACACCCCGAGGCCCGAAAAGCCTCACCAACGTAAGGACGACGACCATGGAAGTGATCCTGCTCGAGCGCGTGGCCAAGCTCGGCCAGATGGGTGAGACCGTGAAGGTGAAGGCGGGCTTCGCCCGCAACTTCCTGCTCGCCCGCGGCAAGGCCCTGCGCGCCACGGAAGGCAACAAGAAGCGCTTCGAGGACCAGCGCGCCCAGCTCGAGGCCCGCAACCTCGAGCGTCGCGCCGAGGCCGAGAAGGTCGGCGAGACCCTGAACGGCAAGAGCTTCGTGCTGATCCGCCAGGCCGGCGAGACCGGCGTGCTCTACGGCTCGGTCTCCCCGCGCGACCTCGCCGAGGTGGTGACCCAGGACGGCTTCACCATCAACCGCGACCAGTTCAACATCGCGCAGCCGATCAAGACGCTCGGCCTGCACACCGTCCCGGTGGTGCTGCACCCCGAGGTCGAGGTCACCGTGACCGTCAACATCGCCCGCAGCCCCGAGGAGGCCGAGCGCCAGGCCCGCGGCGAGTCGACCACCACCCGCGAGGAGTTCAACCTCGACGATCTCGGCCTCGAGGTCGGCGCTGCCCTGGCCGAGGCCGGCCCGGACGCCAGCCTCGACCGCTGACGATCCACACGCTGTCCTGTCCTCCGGGGCGGGATAGCCGGGACAGCGGGGACAAGCCCGGGATCCGGGCTTGACTTGTTCCCATTTTGTTCCAGCATGGCGGGGTCCGCGGCGTGAGTCGCGGGCCCCGCTGTCGTTTCGAACCGCCGTTCGCCACCCTTCGGTCAAGGTTTGGTCAACGATGGTGGTGCGATGGTCGCCGCAGCGTTTGTTCCGACACGCGGTCGCCCCGACCCGTGCCGCCCCCTCGATTGAGCCGGAGCCCCGCCGGATGGCCATTCCCAGCACCCTGACGGCGAATCTCGAACCCGTGCAGCAGGAATACCGCGTCGCGCCGCACAACATCGACGCGGAGCAGGCGCTGCTCGGCGCGATCCTGGTCAACAACGACGCGTTCTACCGGGTCTCGGACTTCCTGCTGCCCGAGCACTTCATGGAGGAGGTGCACCGGCGGATCTACGAGGTGTCGATCACGCTGATCAAGGCGGGCAAGCTCGCGAGCCCGATCACGCTGAAGACCTATCTGGGCGATGCCGATCTCGGCGGCCTCACGGTCGGCCAGTACCTCGCCCGGCTCGCCGCCGAGGCGACCACGGTCATCAACTCCGAGCATTACGGCCGCACGATCTACGACCTGGCCCTGCGCCGGCGGCTCATCACCATCGGCGAGGACCTCGTCAACGGCGCCTACGAGGCCCCGGTCGAGACCTCGCCGCGCGAGCAGATCGAGGCGACCGAGCGCCGGCTCTACGAGCTGGCCGAGACCGGCAAGTACGACGGCGGCTTCCAGAAATTCTCCGACGCCCTGACGGCGGCGGTGGACATGGCGGCCAAGGCCTATCAGCGCGAGGGCCGGCTGTCGGGCATCGCCACCGGCCTGTCCGACCTCGACGCCAAGATGGGCGGGTTGCAGGCCTCGGACCTGATCATCCTGGCCGGCCGTCCCGGCATGGGCAAGACCTCGCTCGCCACCAACATCGCGTTCAACATCGCCAAGGCCTATGTCGGCGAGAAGCAGCCCGACGGCTCGATCGCGACCAAGAACGGCGGCATCGTCGGCTTCTTCTCGCTCGAAATGTCGGCCGAGCAGCTCGCCACCCGCATCATCGCCGAGCAATCGGGCGTCGCCTCCTACAAGATCCGCCGCGGCGACATCCGGCCGGAGGAATTCTACAAGATCACCGACGCCGCCCGGGACATGCAGACGATCCCGTTCTACATCGACCAGACCGGCGGCATCTCGATCGCCCAGCTCGCGGCGCGGGCCCGCCGGCTCAAGCGCCAGCGCGGCCTCGACCTGCTCGTCGTCGACTACCTCCAGCTGCTCTCCGGCTCGTCGAAGAAGGGCGAGAACCGGGTGCAGGAGATGACCGAGATCACCACCGGCATGAAGGCGCTCGCCAAGGAACTGGCGGTGCCGATCGTCGCCCTGTCGCAGCTCTCGCGCCAGGTCGAGGCCCGCGACGACAAGCGGCCGCAGCTCTCGGACCTGCGCGAATCGGGCTCGATCGAGCAGGATGCCGACGTGGTGATGTTCGTGTTCCGTGAGGAATACTATGTCAAGAACAAGAAGCCGCGCGAGGGTACGGAAGAGTTCTTCACCTGGGAGGCCGAGATGAACCGCGTCTACGGCAAGGCCGAGGTGATCCTGGGCAAGCAGCGCCACGGCCCCACCGGCACGGTCGAGCTTCAGTTCGATGCCGAGATCACCCGGTTCTCGAACCTGGCGCAGGGCGACCGGCTGCCCGATACGATGTGAGGCACCGCCTCGCCTGACTTTCGGGCAGGCGCCCCCTTCCTCGGCCCTGGCCTTGCCCCCTCGTCAGAGGGTAGACCGGGGCCGAGGAGCGAGATCATGACCGAGCCCACACCCATCGGCCATGGCGGCCGCCTCACCATCGACCTGTCGGCCCTGCGGGCGAACTGGCGGATTCTCGCGAAAGCCGCGGAGTGCCCCGAGACCGCCGCGGTCATCAAGGCCGATGCCTATGGCTGCGGGATCGCCCGGGCCGCGCCCGCCCTGTGGGCGGAGGGCTGCCGCACCTTCTTCGTCGCCCACCTGTCGGAAGCGCTCGCTGCGCGAGAGGCAGTACCGGAGGCGGCGATCTACGTGCTCAACGGATTTCCGCCGGGCAGCGCGGCGGCCTACCGCGCCGCGGGCTTGCACCCCGTGCTCGGCTCCCGCGAGGAGGTCGCCGAGTGGGCGGCGGCGAACCGTCAGGAGGGCGTGACGCGCCCGGCGGCTCTCCACGTCGATACCGGCATGAACCGCCTCGGCCTGTCGGTGCCGGAGGGACTGGCGCTCGCCGGAGACCCGATCGTGCAGCAAGCCGGCATCGACCTCCTGATGAGCCATCTCGTCAGCGCCGAGGTCGAGCACGATCCGCTCACCGACCATCAGGCGGCGGAGTTCGCGCGGGTGCGCGCCGCCTATCCGGGAATCCGAGCCTCACTGGCGAACTCCTCCGGCGACTTCCTGCCCTCCTGCCGCGCCGACCTGGCGCGGCCGGGCTATGCCCTCTACGGCGGCAACCCGCGGCCCGGGCGCGACAATCCGATGCGCCCGGTGGTGCGGCTCGAGGCCGGTATTCTCCAGGTCCGCGAGGTCGCCTCCGGCGAGACCGCCGGCTACAATGCTCGCTGGGTCGCCCCGGGGCCGCGCCGCCTCGCCACCCTGTCGCTGGGCTATGCCGACGGCTTTCCCCGCGCCTCGACCGGCCGCGGCGAGGCTGTGGTCGGCGGCGTGCGCTGCCCGTTTGCCGGCAACGTCTCGATGGACCTCATCATCCTCGACGTGACCGAAGCGCCGCCCGGGGCCCTGTTTCGCGGCGCACCCGCGACGCTCATCGGCGACGGCCTCGACGTCGACGCGGTCGGGCGCAGTGCCGGGACGATCGGCTACGAGATCCTGACCGGGCTCGGGCGACGCTACGAGCGGGTGTATCGGGGCTGAAAGATCGCTCCGGATCGTTCTGGCCGGACAGGACTGCCGCCCTCCGTGTCATCCTGGGGCTCGGCGCAGCCGAGAACCCGGGATCGATAACCGCTGACGTGGAAAAATGGACGAAAACCGTCCCGCCTCATCCTGAATCGTCGGCGTTTATGGATCCCGGGTTCCGCTGCGCGGCCCCGGGATGACACTGAGGGTATGAACCGCGTCGAGCGAGCGACAGAGCCTTCGAAAATCCGGTACGGCCCCGGTGCAGCCCATCGCCTCCTCCCCTTTCGAAAAGGCGGTTTTGCTCGAGCCCGGTTGGCGCTAGGCTCACCTCCGGCAAGGCCGGGGCGCGAGAGACCCTGGCGACGGGAGGATTCGCGCATGGACTTCACCCTCTCCGAGCGGCAGCGCCACTGGCGCGACCGGGTCCGGGCCTTCATGGACGAGCATGTCCGCCCCATGGTGCCGACCTACAAGGCCGAGATGGAGGCCTTCGGCACCGATCGCTGGCAGCCGGTGCCGGTGATCGAGCGATTGAAGCCCAAGGCCCGCGAGGCCGGGCTGTGGAACCTGTTCCTGCCCCCCTCCCCCCAGCACGACGACGGCGAGTTCCGCGGCGCGGGTCTCACCAACCTCGATTACGCGCTCTGCGCCGAGGAGATGGGCCGGATCTCCTGGGCCTCCGAGGTGTTCAACTGCTCGGCGCCCGATACCGGCAACATGGAGGTGCTGCACCGCTACGGCACCAAGGCCCAGAAGGAGCGCTGGCTCACCCCTCTGATGGCGGGCGAGATCCGCTCGGCCTTCCTGATGACAGAGCCGGACGTCGCGTCCTCGGACGCCACCAACATCGAGACGAAGATCCGCCGCGACGGCGACCATTACGTGATCAGCGGCCGCAAGTGGTGGTCGTCGGGCGTCGGCGACCCGCGCTGCGCCGTCGCGATCGTGATGGGCAAGACCGACACCAGCGCCCCCCTGCACCAGCAGCAATCGCAGATCCTCGTGCCGCTCGACACGCCCGGGATCGAGGTGGTGCGGATGCTGCCGGTCTTCGGCTACGACGACGCGCCCCACGGGCACGCCGAGGTGATCCTCAACGACGTGCGCGTCCCGGCCGAGAACCTGCTGCTCGGCGAGGGCCGCGGCTTCGAGATCGCGCAAGGGCGCCTCGGGCCGGGGCGCATCCACCATTGCATGCGCACCATCGGGGTGGCGGAAGAGGCGCTGGAGAAGATGGCCAAGCGCCTGCTGTCCCGCGTCGCCTTCGGCAAGCGCATCGCCGACCACTCGGTGTGGGAGCAGCGCATCGGCGAGGCCCGCACCGATATCGAGATGACGCGCCTCCTCTGCCTCAAGGCGGCGGACATGATGGACAAGGTCGGCAACAAGGGCGCCAAGCTCGAGATCGCGATGATCAAGGTCGCGGCCCCGCGCATGGCGCTGAAGATCATCGACGACGCAATCCAGGCCCATGGCGGCGCCGGGGTCAGCAGCGATGCCGGGCTGGCCTATTCCTACGCCCGCATCCGCACGCTGCGCCTCGCCGACGGGCCGGACGAGGTCCATAACCGCTCGATCGCCCGGCTGGAACTCGCGCAATACGGCAACCGCGAGCGGTCGAAGGCCTGAGCGGCGATTCGGAAGATCATCAGCGCGGGCGGCCCGTTCGGGAGAACGGGTTTTTCGCGCAGGCAGCAAAAAAGCACGACGATGCTTTTGACGGCGCGGATAGGGCCTTCGATACTGAAGGTCAACCGCGCCGTTCGACTATCACGGCGCCGGTTCTTCTCGACAATCGATGAGCGAGGACCCGCCATGACGCAGCAAACCGCAGAGCCGATCCGCTTCGCCTATTGGGTGCCGAACGTCTCCGGCGGCCTCGTCGTCAGCAAGATCCCCCAGCGCACGTCCTGGGACGCTGATTACAACCGCGACCTGGCGCGGATCGCCGAGCGGGCGGGCTTCGATTACGCGCTGACGCAAATCCGTTTCACCGCCGGCTACGGCGCCGAGTACCAGCACGAATCGGTCGCCTTCAGCCACGCCCTGCTCGCCGCCACGACCAAGCTGAACGTCATCGCGGCGCTCCTGCCCGGGCCGTGGAACCCGACGCTGGCGGCCAAGCAAGTGGCGACGATCTCGCAGCTCACCGGTGGGCGCATCGCCGTCAACATCGTCAGCGGCTGGTTCTCGGGCGAATTCCGGGCGATCGGCGAGCCCTGGCTCGACCACGACGAGCGCTACCGCCGCTCGGAGGAATTCATCCGCAGCTTGCGCGGGATCTGGACGGAGGACAACTTCACCTTCCGGGGCGACTTCTACCGCTACAGCAACTACACCCTGAAGCCGAAACCGGCCGAGCCCCTGCCGGAGATCTTCCAGGGCGGCTCCTCGCGGGCGGCGCGGGACATGGCGGCCCGGGTCTCCGACTGGTACTTCACCAACGGCAACACGCCGGAGAACATCCGCCTCCAGGTCGACGATATCCGCCACAAGGCTGAAGCCGAGGGGCGGCACGTCAAGATCGGCGTCAACGCCTTCGTGATCGCCCGCGACACCGAGGCGGAGGCCCGCGCCGTCCTGAAGGACATCATCGACCAGGCCGATCCGGACGCGGTGCGCGCCTTCGGCCACGAGGTGAAGAATGCCGGCGCGGCCTCGCCGGAGCGCCAGGGCAACTGGGCGAATTCCACCTTCGAGGACCTGGTGCAGTACAATGACGGCTTTCGCACCGACCTGATCGGCACGCCGGACCAGATCGCCGAGCGCATCCTCGCGCTCAAGGATGCGGGCGCCGACCTCGCGCTGCTCGGCTTCCTGCATTTCCAGGAAGAAGTGAAGTATTTCGGCGAACAGGTGATCCCGCGGGTGCGGGCACTGGAGGCGGCGCGGGCCGAGCGCAAGGAGGCGGCCTGACGCGCGCGACCAGGCCCCGGATGAATCGCAATTTAATCGACCCGGTGCGTCGATGACCTGATCATGGCAGCCCACGCCACGGCTGCCGAGACCATGACCCTTCTTCGCTCCTGCACGACGGCGCTTCTTGTCTCCCTCGCCGCCGTGCAGGCCCTCGCGGGGGAGATGAGCCGGACGCGGACGCTGACCGAGCCGGTCTATGTCCGGCCGATCTACGGGACCTACCGCCAGTGCGGCGGCGCCTGCCTCAAGAGCGGTAGCCTGTCGTGGTTCTGCGGCGCGCGCCAGCAATGCAGCCTCGATTGCGCGATCGCCCCGCCTGTCCGCCGCTGCGCCTCGCCATAGATCGGGAGAGATGACGCGAGGAGGCCGGGCATGACGAAGGCGCGGAAGGAGGTCGCGAAGAAGCAATCGACGAAGAAGGAATGGACCTGGACGAGCGCCGGACCGATCCACGCCTTCCTCGCCTGTCAGGGTCAGGACGGAAGCGGACGCACTCTGTCGGACGTGCTGGCTTTCGATGATGCGCGCCTGGATCGCGAGCACGATTTCATCCAGTGGCTGTTCCCGCTGCGCGAGCCGAGCCGGGCAGTCCCAGGGTCGCCGGTGCTCGGGGACGCGGAGGCCGAGGCAATCCGGAGCGATTCCCTGGCTCAGTCCGGCCTGCTTGCCGCCAGGGTCCGGATGGTGCGCTTCTATGTTCAGACCAAGGGATGGCTGACGGCCTTCGACCACAACCACCTGCGCATCACCCGCATCCTCACATCCCTGCGCGACCTCGTCGGGCCGGGTGAAGCCAGGGCTTTCTACGAGGATGTTCTCACCCTCGACCGGCTGGCAGGCTCCCCGGTGAACCCGGAGAGCCTCGAATATTGGCGGAAAGCGGTGGAAGGTTAGAAGAACGCCTGCAGCCCGGTCTGCGCCCGGCCCAGGATCAGGGCGTGGACGTCGTGGGTGCCCTCGTAGGTGTTCACCGTCTCGAGGTTCTGGGCGTGGCGCATCACGTGGTACTCGCCCATGATACCGTTGCCGCCGTGCATGTCGCGCGCCTCGCGGGCGATCGCCAGCGCCTTGCCGCAATTGTTGCGCTTGACCAGCGAGATCATCTCCGGCGCCATCCGGCCCTCGTCGAACAGCCGCCCCACCCGCAACGAGCCCTGGAGGCCCAGCGCGATCTCGGTCTGCATGTCGGCGAGCTTCTTCTGCACCAGCTGGGTCTGGGCCAGCGGCCGGTTGAACTGCTTGCGGTCGAGCGTGTATTGCCGCGCCCGATGCCAGCAATCCTCGGCCGCGCCGAGCGCCCCCCAGGAGATGCCGTAGCGCGCCCGGTTGAGGCAGCCGAACGGACCTTTGAGCCCCGAGACGTTGGGCAGGAGCGCGCTCTCCGGCACCTCGACGCCGTCCATCACGATCTCGCCGGTGATCGAGGCGCGCAACGAGAGCTTGCCCTTGATCTGCGGCGCCGAGAGCCCCTTCATCCCCTTCTCCAGGATGAAGCCGCGGATCTGGTTGTCGTGGGCGGGCGACTTCGCCCAGACCACGAACACGTCGGCGATGGGAGCGTTCGAAATCCAGGTCTTGGCGCCCGACAGGCGGTAGCCGCCGTCGATCTTGTCGGCCCGGGTCTTCATGCCGGCCGGATCGGAACCGGCATCCGGCTCGGTCAGGCCGAAGCAGCCGACGAACTCTCCGGAGGCGAGCTTCGGCAGGTACTTCTTGCGCTGGTTCTCGTCGCCATAGGCGTAGATCGGGTACATGACGAGCGACGACTGCACGCTCATCATCGAGCGGTAGCCGGAATCGATCCGCTCGACCTCGCGGGCGACGAGGCCGTAGGCGACGTAAGACGCGCCGGCGCAGCCGTATTCCTCCGGCAGGGTGACGCCGAGGAGGCCCAGCTCGCCCATGGCGTTGAACAGCGAACGGTCGGTCTTCTCCTCGGCATAGGCCTCGACGATGCCGGGCAGCAGGCGCTCCTGGGCGAAGCTGCGGGCCGAGTCGCGGATCAGGCGCTCGTCGTCGGTGAGCTGGTCGTCGAGCAGGAAGGGGTCGTCCCACCGGAACGCGCCGCGGGTCCCTTCATGGGGCTTCACCGGGCTGAGGTTGGTCTGGGTGGCGACCGCGGCGGACGGGGCGTTCATGCATTTCCTCCTTGCATTTCGGCCGGGACGTTACCCCGGGCGTGCCGGCTTCGCCAGGATGCGAAATCGCATTCCGCACGCGCCAGCCATGCAGGCGGCAGACGCCGCGGGAAGCGCGCTACTTGATCGGCTGCTTGTCGAGCTTGCGGGCGAGCGTCCGCCGATGCATCCCGAGCCTGCGCGCCGTCTCCGAGATGTTGAAGTCGGTCTCGACCAGGGTCTGGTGGATGCGCTCCCATTCGAGCGTCTTGATCGAGGTCGGCCGGCCGTCGAGGGACACGTCGACGTCGCCCGCCGCCTTGGAGAAGGCCGCCTCGATGTCGTCGGTGTTGGCGGGCTTGGCGAGATAATGGCAGGCGCCGAGCTTGATCGCCTCGACGGCGGTGGCGATGCTGGCATAGCCGGTCAGCACCACCGTCAGGATGCCGGGATCGTGGTCGTGGAGCGCCTTGACGCAGGCGAGCCCCGATTCGCCGTTGAGCTTCAGGTCGACGACGGCGTAGGCCGGGGTTCGCTCGGCGAGCAGCGCTTCCAGGGCGCTGAGGCCGGTGAGGCTCACGACGGTATAGCCGCGCCGCTCGAGGGAGCGGGTCAGGGTGGCGGCGAAGCGTTCGTCGTCCTCGACGATGACGAGCAGGCGGTCGTCGTCGGCCATCTCACACCGTCAGGCCGGAGAGCGGCAGGCTGATGGTCACGACGGCGCCTCCATAGCTGCGGTTGCGGGCCTCCACCGTGCCGCCGAGCTTGCGCACGACGTTGACGACGAGGAACAGCCCGAGCCCGCCGCCGAGGCGGCCCTTGCTCGATGTATAGGGCTGGCCGAGCCGCGCCAGCATCTCGGGCGCGAAACCCGGGCCGCGATCGGTGACGGAGAGCCGCAGGGTGTCGCCGTCGCGCCAGGCGGCCAGCTCGACGAAGTTGGGCGACAGCTCCAGCGCGTTGTCGAGGACGTTGAACAGCACCTGCTTGAGCGCGGTGTCGGAGACGATCTCCTGGTCCTCGCCGAACTCGTCGCGGACCTCCAGGCAGAAGCAGGATCGCATCCGGCGCCAGTCGCCGACGAGCTCAGTCACGAAGCCGCGCACGGTGGTGAGGTGCGGCGCCTCCCCGCGGGCGGCGCCGGCGGCGAGCAGGATGCCGGTGACGATCGCCTTGCAGCGCCCCACCGCCTCCTGCATCTCCTCGATCTCGCGGGCGATGTCGGGCGAGGCGGTGAGTTCCGGCATCCGGCGCCAGTCGCCGAGGATCACCGAGAGCGAGGAGAGCGGCGTGCCGAGCTCGTGCGCCGCGCCCGAGGCGAGGAGTCCCATGCGGACGATGTGGTCCTCCTCCGCCGCGCGCTGGCGTAAGGAGGCGAGTCGGGCATCCTGCCGGCGCAGGTTGCGCGAGATCCGGGTGACGAAGACCGCGATCAGGGCGGCATCGATGACGAACGCCACCAGCATGCCGACGAGGTAGAGCCGGAACAGCTCGCCGCTGTCGTCGTCCGGCGGCAGAACCAGCGGCCGGTAGGCCAGCATCAGCAGGCCGAGCGCCGCGGTGGTGACGGCGACGAGGCCGATCGTCGCCCGGCTGCTGAGCAGCACCGCCGCGAGCGTGAGCTGGAGCAGGAACAGCGAGGTGAACGGGTTGGTGGCACCACCGCTCAAGGAGAGCTGCACCGTGAGCGCCACGACGTCGAGGAGGAGGGCGACGAACAGCGCGCCCTCGCTCACGGTGCCGCTGCGGGCGATCCAGGCCAGGCTGACGAGGTTGAGGATGACGAGCCCGGCCAGCACCACCGCCATGGGCCCGAGCGGCAGCGCGATGCCGAGGCCCGCTTGCGCCACCGCGATGGTGACGACCTGGCCCGCCACCGCGATCCAGCGCAGTTGCACCAGGAGCAGGAGGTTCTGACGCCCGCCGTCATGGTCCTCGGGCGTGCCGGGATCGCCGAGGCCCGCCAGGGTGCCGATGCCGAGGCGCCGCGCCGCTCGCCCCACGGCCTCGCGGGCGGTCCGGTGCAGGGCGGCCCAGTCGGTCATGCCGTCAGCTCTCCGGGGACGGGATCGGCCCCCGCAGGCTCAATGCCCGCTCCCCGCCGGCAGGGCGCGGTAGAACGCGACCACGTCGCGGTAATCCTGGTCGACCGGCGTGACCGGCACGGCGAGGCGCAAGGAGAGGCCCGCAAGGCCGGTGAGCAGGGCGAGGACGAGGCAGGCGCGCAGCGACATCGGCGGGCGGTGCCAGAAACGCCGCCGCGCGTAAAGCCGGGGCGGCGGAAACGGGTACGGCCGGGCCGTTCACGGCTTCGAGCGGAGCGAGGGGGCGGAGCTCAACCCGAAGTCGCGGCCGGCCCGGCCGCATGCCCAGAACCTACCGGAGGAGTGATGAATGTCAACATTCGTCACTCGCCACCGCTCCGTGTGCGTCGCCCGATGTGCGCCAGCGCACAAAGTCGTTCCGGCCTCGAATCCGCCCGAGATCTTGCGTTCAAGGAGGCGCCGCTGCGGGAGCCTTCGATCGTGAGTGCGACCATGAAGCCTTTCGCAGAGATCGCCGCGGCGACGCTGCGGCGGCTGCGGCCTAAGCAGACTTGCGTTGGCAAGCCAACGCTTCGTCCGCTTGGGTTGTTGAATTATCGCAGATTTTTGTCGCAAAACCGGCCGCCACTTTTGCGAAATCTGCTTAGTGTCTTGCCGCTGCCCCTGTCCTTCGTGCTCCTGGCCCTGGCGGGCGGGCCGGCCCCGGCCGAGGAGGCCGGCCTCGCTGCGCTGGAGACCCGCTGGCACGATTGCGTGCGGCAGGCCTTCGGCGGCCAGGCCTTCGGGATGGAGCGGCGGGCGGCGCAGAGGGCCGCGCTCGCCGCCTGCAAGCCGCACGAGGACGCCTATGTCCGCGCGATGCTGGCGGCCCAGGAGGCCGAGGCGCGGGCGCGCACGACCCGCAGCGTCGTCGCCCGGGCGCGGGACTGGGCGATCGGCGCGGCGGGCTCGGCGCGGGCGGCCCTTGGCGGGGTGATGGACCGTCTGCGCTGGTGAACCGTGGCGCTTCCGTCCCGTTGGAGACCATGACAGCCAGGAGACCCGACATGACGACCGCCCCACGCACGCTTCTCGGCGCCCTGCCTCTCGCCCTCGTGCTGATGGCCGTGCCCGCGCTCGCGCAGCAGCAGCAGCAGCAGCAGCAGCGTCCGGCCGCCCCCGATCCGGCGGCGGGATTCCTGACCCGGCCGGAGCCCGGCTTCGTGCGGGCCTCGAAGCTCGTCGGCGTCAAGGTGATCGGCATGGACCACGTCCGGGTCGGCGAGATCGAGGACGTGCTCCTCACCGAGGACGGGCGGGTGCGGGCGGTGGTGATCGGCGTCGGCGGCTTCCTCGGCATCGGCCAGAAATCCGTGGCGGTGCCGTTCGACACGATGGCCTGGAACACCGGCGCCGCCGCCGCCGAGGCCCCGCCCTCCTTCACCACGCCCGGCCGCGCGCCGAGCGACGCGGCTGCCGATACCGCCGGTCCGGAGACGATGCCGGGTGCCAAGGTGACCGACCGGGCTTTGGCCGCCGTGCCGGAGAAGCGCAGCGGCACCGTCGACGACGCCACCGGCTCGGTCGCGGCGCCCGCGCCGCGGGGCCGCGCCACGGTGCTGGCGACCGGGCCCGACGGCACGGTGGCCGAGGCCGAGGTGCGGCTGACGAAGGCCGAACTCCAGGCCGCGCCGGCCTTCAAGTACGAGGCCGCCCGCTGAGCACGCCGTCCTTACGCTGGCGCCCTTTACGGGTGCCGGACCTCGCCGCCGCCTCGTCCATCGCCGCCCGCATCCATCCGGATTACCCGGAGGACGACGCGGTGATGGTCGAGCGCCTGCGCCTGTGCCCGGAGGGCTGCTTCGCGCTGGCCGCCGGGGATCGATTGCTGGGCTACGCCGTCGGCCATCCCTGGCGGGCGCGCTCGGTGCCGGACCTCGACACGCTCCTCGGTGCCCTGCCCGAGCCGGCGGGCGCCTGGTGCATCCACGACGTGGCGCTGCTGCCCGAGGCCAGGGGCCGCGGCGCCGCCTCCGACCTCGTCGGGCTGATGCGGGAGGAAGCCCGGCGGCGCGCCTTGCCCGGAATGGTGCTTGTCGCGGTCGGGAACGCCGCCGGCTTCTGGCA
This sequence comes from Methylobacterium sp. SyP6R, assembly GCF_019216885.1. Taxonomy (NCBI): domain Bacteria; kingdom Pseudomonadati; phylum Pseudomonadota; class Alphaproteobacteria; order Hyphomicrobiales; family Methylobacteriaceae; genus Methylobacterium; species Methylobacterium synurae. Next base: position 5,136,158 of record NZ_JAAQRC020000001.1, read on the forward strand.
CCGCCACGGCTTCCGGCCGATCCCGGAGGCGCCGCCCCCCGGCTACGGTGCGGGTGCGGCCCTGATGGTGCGGGACGTGTAATATAAATTCCGCCGCTCCGCCCCCGAACCAATGAAGCGCGGGGTCCCCTCTCCCGTGTGGGAGAGAGGTAGGGGTGAGGGTGATACGCTTCAATGTAAATCTCAAGGCGTCACGCTGCCCGCACTACGGTCCGATTTTTATCGCGGAAGCGTGTCATCCTCACCCCCGGCTCCTCTCCCACACGGGAGAGAGGAGACGCGTTCCATTGTTTACTGAACAGACCGATCGGCAATCGCATGACAACTTGGCCACCTCGGCATGAGGCGGGCGGGCGCGCCGGTTGCAGAGCTGTGACATTCGGCCTTTCTCGCACCCGCGGCATCTGGCCGAGGCCGGGCGCTGCGCCACCTAATCCCGCATCGTACCGAACTGAGCCGCGACGGCATGACGAGGACGGCGTGCAGAGCGTGATTCCCGCCTCAAGTCATGACGCGTCGGCCTCCCCCCGGACTGGAGCCTGACGTCGTGCGCCAGCTCTTCGCGCCGGGCGCGGATGCCCTCCTGCGCCTTGCGCTCCTCACCTTTGCGGCCTGCCTGGCGGCGCTTCCGGTAGTGGGGGCGGGGCTGGTGCGCTCGTCCTACGTCACCGGCGTGGGGGTGGCGCCGGCCCAGCCGGTGCCGTTCAGCCACAAGCACCATGCGGGCGAATTGAAGATCGACTGCCGCTACTGCCACACGACCGTGGAAACCCAGGCCACCGCCGGCCTGCCGCCGACCCAGACCTGCATGACCTGCCACAGCCAGATCTGGTCCGGCTCGGACATGCTGGAACCGGTGCGGGCGAGCTACGCCAAGGATCAGCCCCTGGTCTGGACCCGCCTGAACAAGCTGCCGGGCTACGTCTACTACAATCACGCCGTCCACGTGACCAACGGCATCGGCTGTTCGACCTGCCACGGCAGCGTCACCGACATGCAGCTCACCTACCGGGCCAACGCCTTCGAGATGAGCTTCTGCCTCGATTGCCACCGCAACCCCGAGAAATACGTGCGGCCGAAGGACCAGATCCTCAACATGACCTGGAGCCCGCCGGCGAACCAGGCCACGCTCGGGCCGGATCTGGTGCGCCAGTACCATATCCGCGGCGGCGAGCGCCTGACCGAATGCGGGATCTGCCACCGATGACAGACGACATCGGCGCGCTCCGCGCCCGCCTCGCCGCCGGCGACGGCCCGGCCTTCTGGCGCAGCCTCGACGCGGTGGCGGATTCGCCCGAGTTCCGGGCCTTCCTCGACACCGAGTACCCGGCCGCCGCGCGGCTCGCCGCCGCTCCCGACCGGCGCGGCTTCCTCAAGCTGATGGCCGCCTCCTTCGCGATGAGCGGATTGGCCGCCTGCGGCCAGCCGGACGGGCGCACCAAGGAGATTCCGTATGTCCGCCAGCCCGAGCGGATCATCCCGGGCGCGCCCCTCGCCTATGCCTCGGCGGCGCTGATCGACGGCTTCGCCAACGGCATCACCGTCACCACCCGCAACGGCCGGCCGCTCAAGATCGAGGGCAATGCCGAGCATCCCTGGAGCCGCGGCGGCACCGACGTGTTCGCCCAATCCTCGGTGCTCGGGCTCTACGATCCGTTCCGGCTCCAGACCCCGCAGCATCTCGGCCGGCCGAGTTCCTGGCAGGCCTTCCGCGCCGCCATGACCGGGCGCTTCGCGGCGCTCAAGGCCAGTGAGGGCGGGCGCGGCCTCCACCTCGTCACCGGGCCGGTGACCTCGCCCTCGCTCGCCGCGCAAATCGCCGCGATGCGCCGGGATTTTCCGGCGATGCGCTGGCACGTCTCGGCCCCGGTCGGGCGGGACGCGCTCTACGAGGGCACGCGCCGGGCCTATGGCCGGCCGCTCGAGACCCGCTGGCGCTTCGACCAGGCGAGGGTCGTCGTCTCGCTCGACGGCGACGTGCTCGATCCCGGGCCGGGCCAGGTCGGGCAGGCGCGGGACTGGATCGAGGCCCGCCGCAAGGCCGCCGGCGAGGGGCGGCTCGTCGCCCTCCACCATGCCGGCCCGAGCCCGAACCTGACCTCGGCCAAGGCCGATGCCCCCCTCGTCATCGGCTCCGACGGCCTCGACGCCCTCGTCCGCGACCTCCTCGCCGAGGCCGGGGGCGGCACGGCGGAGGATCGCGGCGGCCCGGCCGCCGCATGGCGCCAAAAGGCCTTCGCGGCGCTGAACGCGGCCCGCGGCAACGGAATCGTGCTCGCCGGAGCACAGGCCGGGCCGGAACTGCTGGCCCAGGTCCATCGCCTCAACGCGACTTTGGGCAATACCGGCCGGACCGTGTTCCACACCGCGCCGGTGCCGGTCCTCGATCCCGAGCCCCTGTCGGCCCTCACCGAGGCGATGGGCCGGGGCGAGGTGCGGATCCTGGTGATGCTCGACGTCAACCCGGTCTACGAGGCGCCGGGCGATCTCGGCTTCCTCGACGCCATGGCGCGGGTGCCGCTCAAGATCCATGCCGGGCTCTACCAGGACGAGACCGCGTTCCACTGCGACTGGAACCTGCCGCTCGCCCATCCGCTCGAAGCCTGGGGCGACGCCCGCTCCCTCGACGGGACGGTGACGCTGATCCAGCCGACGATCCGGCCGCTCTATGACGGCCGCTCGGGTCCGGAGATCCTGTCGATCCTGACCGATGCCGAGGCGAAGGACGGCGCCGCCCTGTTCGACGCACATTGGCGCTCGTCCGGCGAGTCCGAGGCCGCCTGGACCGCCCGGCGCGAGGCCTTCCTGCAGGCGGGCTTCCTGGAGAACAGCGCGCTCCCGCCCGAGACCGTCGGCGCAGCCCTGCCCGCCACCGCAGCGGCGCCCCGCCCCGCCCCCTCCCCTGCCGGCCCGGCAAGGCGGGTCGAGGTACTGTTCCGGCCCGACGCGACGGTGTGGGACGGGAGCCTCGCCAATCTCGCCTGGCTGCAGGAGCTGCCCAAGCCCCTGACCAAGGTGGTGTGGGGCAACGTGATCGCGGTGAGTCCCGCCCTCGCCGAGCGCGAGGAACTTCGCCAGGGCGACGTCGTGACCCTGGAGGCCGAGGGGCGGCGGATCGAGGGGCCGGCCTGGATCCAGCCCGGCCAGGCCGACGACGCCGTCACGGTCTTCCTCGGCTACGGCCGGCGGATCCCCGAGCAGCTGGCGGACGGGATCGGCTACGACGCCTCGCCCCTGCGCGCCAGCGCCACGCCCTGGCGTCTCGCCGAGGCGACCCTGGCGAAGACCGGCCGCAGGGCGCCGCCGGTCACCACCCAGAACCATGGCACGATGGAGGGGCACGACTTCGTCCGCGTCCAGGCCGTGGGCAGCACCACTCCCGTCGCCTCCCGCGCGGCCCTGCCCTCGCTCTATCCCCCGGCCCCGACCTCAGCCGGAGGGCGCTACGATCACGAGCGCGCCTGGGGCATGGTGATCGACCTCGATGCCTGCATCGGCTGCAATGCCTGCGTCACCGCCTGCCAGTCCGAGAACAACATCCCGGTCGTCGGCAAGGAGCAGGTGGGCTTAGGCCGCTGGCTGCACTGGCTCAGGATCGACCGCTACTACGAGGGCGGGCTCGACGCCCCCAAAACCCACTTCATGCCGGTGCCCTGCATGCATTGCGAGCAGGCGCCCTGCGAGGTCGGCTGCCCGGTGGAGGCGACAATCCACGACCGCGAGGGCTTGAACCTCATGGTCTACAATCGCTGCGTCGGAACGCGGGCCTGCTCCAGCTACTGCCCCTACAAGGTCCGGCGGTTCAACTACCTCGACTATTCCGGCGACGTGGCGCCGGTGCAGCAGCAGCAGCGCAACCCGGAGGTCACCGTCCGGGCCCGCGGCGTGATGGAGAAATGCACCTACTGCGTCCAGCGCATCGCCGCGGCGCGGATCGACTCGACGAAGAGCGACCACGCCCCGATCCCCGACGGCGCGGTCGAGACCGCCTGTCAGGGCGCTTGCCCGACCCGGGCCATCACCTTCGGGGATTTGCGCGATTCCGGCAGCCGGGTCGCCGCGGCCGCCGCCGATCCGCGCAATTACGGGCTGCTCGCCGAACTCAACACCAAGCCGCGCACCACCTACCTCGCCCGGTTGGTCGAGGACGCCGCCGTCAAGCCCGGGAGCGCCCTGTGAGCGGGACGGTCACATCCCTGCCGGCCCGGGCCGGCCTCCTCGGCAAGGGCGAGGATTTCGCCTCGATCGGCCGCGCCGTCACCGGCGCCCCGGCCCGCACCCGCTCGCGGGCCTGGTGGATCGCCTTCGCGGGGGCCTGCGGGCTTCTCGGCGTCTTCGCCGTCACCCTCGCCTGGCTGCTCATCAACGGCGTCGGCATCTGGCACAACAACAACCCGGTCGTCTGGGCGCTCGACATCGTCGCCTACGATTGGTGGATCGGCATCGCCTGCGGGGCGCTCCTCACCTCCGCCACCCTGCGGCTCACCGGCGCGGCGTGGCGCTCAGGGCTGGACCGCATCGCCGAGACCACGGCGATCCTGGCGGCGGCGGCGGCAGCCCTCTACCCGATCATCCATCTCGGGCGCCCCTGGGTGTTCTACTGGACCCTGCCCTACCCCAACACCCTGGCGCTGTGGCCGCAATTCCGCTCACCGCTGGTCTGGGACGCGGTCGACATCATCAGTTTTCTCGGGGTCTGCCTCTCGCTCTGGTATGTCGGCCTCCTGCCCGACTTCGCCACGCTCCGTGACCGCGCCTTTGAGGCGGCGCTCACGGAATCCGACGAGCGCGGCCGAACCCGGCGGCTGACGCTCCTGAAGGCGCAGGCCTACGGCATCCTGGCGCTCGGCTGGCGCGGGGCCTCGACCCATTGGGAGCGCTGGCTGATGGCCACCCGCACCCTGTCGGCGCTGGCCCTCGTCCTCGTCGTCTCTCTCCAGACCGGGGCCTCGGTGATGCTCTCCGGCACCGTGCTGCCGGGCTGGCACGACACGCTGCTGCCGGTGAGCTTCCTCGCCGCCTCCTTGCTCGCGGGCGTCGGGGTCACCGCAGCCCTCTCCGTGCTGGTGCGCCGGGCGCTCCACCTCGACGCGCTCATCACCGAACGGCACGTCGCGCTCATGGCCCGCCTGATGCTGGGTCTCGGCCTCGCCTCGGCCTATTGCTATGCCACCGAGATCTTCTCGAGCCTGCTCCACGGCGATGCCTACGACCGGGCGGTGCTGGTCCGCCGGCTCTCGGGCTCGCATGCCTGGGCGTTCTGGATCATCGTGGTCCTCGCCCTCATGCCGGTGCAGCTGTTCTGGTTCTCCGGTTTTCGCCGCTCCGGCCTCGTCGTGGCGCTGGTCGGCGTGGCGGCGGCCATCGGCAGCTTCGGCGATCATTTCATGCTGCTGATCGTGACGCTGAGCCACGATTTCCTGCCCTCCTCGGCCCATCCCTATTCCATCGGCGCCTGGGGCCTCGCCACGCTCGCCGGCACGATCGGGCTGTTCCTCGCCCTGCTGCTGCTGGCTTTACGCACCCTGCCGATGGTCTCGATCGCCGAGACGCGGCGCTTCGCCGAGAGCCACCCGGACGGGCGCCCGAGCGGCGAGCGGGCACCGACCCTCGCGGAGACGGACAGCGCACGGCTCTGGGGCGTCAGCGCCGAATTCGACGATTCTGGTGCCCTCGCGGCGGCGATCGAGGCCCTGAAGCAGCGCGATTTCGGCGCCCGGGTCGAGACCTACGGGCCGGTGCCGATGCGCCGCGCCGCCGAGACTCTGGGGCGACCGGCCGGGATCCTGCCGCTCCTCGCCCTCGGCGCGGCGCTGGGCGGGGGCATCGCCTTCATGGCCATGTGCCTCTACGCCACCGGCTTCGACTACGTGTTCGATGTCGGCGGCCGTCCCCGCTTCTCCTGGCAGGCCTTTTTGGTGCCGAGCGTGTCGTTCGGCACGCTCTGCGGCGGGCTGACGGCCTTGCTGGCGCTGCTGTTCCAGAACCGCCTGCCGCGGCTCAACCACCCGGCCTTCGCGATCCCGGGGTTTTCCCGCGCCAGCGAGGACCGCTTCTTCCTCGCGCTGGAGGCGGCGGGCCCGCGCTTCGATCCGGCCCGGATCGAGCAGGCCCTGGCGCGGCTGCCGCAGGGCCGGCCACTGATGGTCCGGAGGGTGCCGCTGTGAAGCGTCTCGCGCTCCTTCTTCCGCTGGCGCTCGTATCCTGCGACCAGGCCGACATGGTGAGCCAGCCCAAATCCAGGACCTGGGACGCGAACCCGTTCTTCCCGCAGAACCAGACGATGCGCCAGCCGGTGCCCGGCACCGTGCCGCGCAACAGCCCGGACCGGCCGGTGCCCCAGCCGGCCGCCGCGACGCCCGCCCTGCTGGCGCGGGGCCAGGAACGCTACGACGTGTTCTGCACCCCCTGCCACGGCGGCGCCGGCCACGGCGACGGGCTGATCGTGCAGCGCGGCTATCCCCGCCCGCCCGCCTTCGACGACGCCCGTCTGCGCGCGGCCCCGGCCCGACATTTTTATGACGTGATCACGAACGGCAAAGGCACCATGCTGCCTTATGCGCCGCAGGTGCCGTCGGCCGACCGCTGGGCGATCGTGGCGTATATCCGCGCCCTGCAACTGAGCCAGGGCGCGACGCCGGCGAGCCTGCCGGCGGAGGATCAGGCCGCTCTCGCGGCGGCGAGCCGGACCAGCCCGGGGGGCACACGATGAACCGTCGCCCGATCTCCCTCGCCCTCGGCATCGCGGCGCTCGCGGCCTGCGCGTTCGCCGGTGCGACCGGCAGCCCGGTGATGCCGTCCTACCTCGCCGCCTGGCTGGTGCTGGTGGCCCTGCCGGTCGGCGCGCTGCCGCTGCTGATGGGGCTCGAACTCGCGGGCTTCGCCGCAGGTCCCATGGCCGCGTCGTTACGCCGCCTGCTCGGGCTCCTCCCCATCGCCGGCCTGCTGCTGCTGCCGGTGCTCTTGAGCCTCAACGGCCTCTACCCCTGGGACCGCGGCGTGCCGCCGCGCACGCCGTTCGCGGCCGTCTGGTTCACGCCGCTCCTCTTCATCCTGCGCAGCCTCGCCTATCTGGCGGTCTGGCTCTGGCTCGCCAACACCTTCCGCCGCCCGGCCGCCGAGCCCGGAAGCCCCGCGGCGGACAAGCGCCGGAGCCGCGCCATCCTCGGCCTGATCCTCACCACGATCACCGGCACGCTGGCGGCGGAGGATTGGGTGCAATCGGCCGATCCGGGCCTGGCCTCGACCGCCTTCGGCCTCCTGGTGATGACGATCCAGGCGGGGCTCGCCCTCTCGGCGGCGGCCCTGATCGCGGCACGCGATTCCTCCGGCCGGCCCGGCCGCGACCAGCGCACCGCCGCCGCCTTCGCCGACCCGATCCTGGTGCTGCTGGCGATCTGGGGCTTCGTCCATGCGTGCCAGTATCTCACCGTGTGGTCGGCGAACCTCCCCGACGAGGCGCGCTGGTACCTCGCCCGGGACGGGGCGCTCGGCCGCCTCGGCGTCTGGGCCGGGATCGGCGTGATGGTGCTGGCGGTCCTGGTCCTGATCCCGCGCCGGACCGCCGGCCGCCCGGCGCTCCTCGCCGGCATCGCCCTGCTGATCCTGCTGCTCCACGGCGCCGAGATCTTCTGGCTCGTCACGCCGGGCTTCCGCGGCGCCTTCCGCTTCACCTGGGCCGACGCGCTGGCGCTCGTCGGGGTGGTGGGCGTCGCCGGCGGCCTCTACGGCCCGGTCGATCGCCGCCTGCGGGGGCAGGTCTCGTGAGCGGCATCACCCGGCCCGGCCCCTTCGCCCTGCTCTCGGCCGTCGCGGCGGCGGGGATCCTGCGCCTCTCCGGCATGAAGCCCGCCGCGCCGCCCGAGCCCGATCAGGGCCCGCACAACCCGGAAGGGTTCGAGGAGGAGGATGTCGATGTCCGCCGCACCACCGTCGTGGTGGCGGGGCTCGCCGGCTCGGTCGCCCTGGCGATCGGCGCGGTCGGGCTGATGATGCACCTGTTCGGCGTCTGGCATGTCGGCGCTACCCCGCCCCTGACGCCGCAGCAGACCGCCAAGGTGCAGCCGCCGCCACCGAACCTCCAGGGGGCTCCCTACGAGGACCTCGCCCGCCAGGAGGCGCGGGACAAGGCGCAGCTCACCACCTACGCGGCCCTGCCCGACGGGCGGGCCCGCATCCCGGTCGCGCGGGCGATGCAGCTGATCGCCGGCAAATCCCTCGATCCGTCCCCCCTCGATCCGGTCCCGCCCGCCGGCGGAGCCCCCGTTCGATGAACCCGACCGACCTCGCGCTCCAGCTCTGGCCGGCCGCCGCCTCCGCCACCGCGGTCGAGACCGACTGGCTGATCCTCGCCTTCACGGTCCTGACCCTGCTGCTCACGGTGCCGGTCTTCGTCGCCATCACCTGGTTTGCGATCCGCTACCGCCAGGGCGAGGAGGCCGACCGCAGCCACGGCAACGTCCGCAGCGTGCTGATCGAGATCAGCTGGATGCTGATCCCGTTCCTGCTCACCCTGATCTTCTTCGTCTGGGGCGCCCGGCTGTTCTTCATCTCGAAGCAGGTGCCGGGCGATGCCATGGTGGTCGAGGCGATCGGCCGGCAATGGATGTGGAAGTTCCAGCACCCGACCGGGCAATCCGAGATCAACGACCTGCACCTTCCGATCGGCCAGCCGATCAAGATCCGGATGATCAGCCAGGACGTGATCCACAACCTCTACCTGCCGGCCCTGCGGATGCAGATGGCGACCCTGCCCGACCGCTACACCGAATTGTGGTTCAAGGCCGACCGCACCGGCAGCTACCGGCTGTACTGCTCGGAATATTGCGGCACCGACCATTCGAAGATGGACGGGACGCTGACCCTAATGACCCAGGCCGACTACGCCGCCTGGCTCCAGAATGCCGGCGCCCAGCAGGGCGGCCAGGCCGGGGCCGGCCGCGTCGTCTACGAATCCTATGGCTGCGGCGCATGCCACGATCCCGGCGCCAAGGTCCGGGCGCCGTCGCTCGCCGGCCTCTACGGGCGCGAGGTCAGGCTCGCCGACGGCCGCACGGTCACCGCCGACGAGACGTATCTCCGCGACAAGATCCTCAACCCGAACCGGCAGAAGCTCGCCGCCGACTACAAGCAGGTCATGCCGGCCTTCCGCAACGTGATCCCGCCCGACGACCTCGACCGTCTCGTCTCGTACCTGAAGAGCACGGGGGCGACGGCCCAGCAGGAAGCCCAGCCATGAGCATCATTCGATGACGAGCGGCACCATCACCGACGGGCCGGCCCTGCGCGACCCCCACACCCCGGATTCCCGCATCGGCCACGGGGCCGATTACCTCCATGCCGAGCACACCCTGCGCTCGTGGTTCTTCACCACCGACCACAAGCGCATCGCGCTTTTGTATCTCGCCAGCATCACCGCCTTCTTCGTCATCGGCGCGGTGACGGCGGGGCTGGTGCGCCTGGCCCTCGTCGTCCCCGACGGGCAGGTCTTCACCAACGACACCTACAACAAGCTGTTCACGATCCACGGGGTCGTGATGGTGTGGTTCTTCCTGATCCCCTCGATCCCCGCCACCTTCGGCAACTTCCTGATCCCGCTGATGATCGGGGCGCGGGACCTCGCCTTCCCGAAGCTGAACCTCGCCTCCTGGTACGTGTTCATGACCGGCGCCCTGTTCACGCTGGCGAGCGTGGTCTTAGGGGGCGTCGATACCGGCTGGACCTTCTACACCCCGCTCTCCACCGCCTTCTCGAACACCTGGGTGGTGCCCGCCCTCATCGGCGTCACGATCGTCGGCTTCTCGTCGATCCTGACCGGCCTCAACTTCGTGGTGACGATCCACACCATGCGGGCACCGGGCATGACCTGGTTCCGGCTGCCGATCTTCGTCTGGACCCACTACGCCACCAGCCTGATTTTTTTGCTCGCCACCCCGGTCATCACCGTGGCGCTGATCCTGCTCATCGCCGAGCGGGCCTTCCATATCGGGGTGTTCGATCCGGCCTATGGCGGCGATCCGGTGCTGTTCCAGCACCTGTTCTGGTTCTACTCGCACCCGGCGGTCTACATCATGGTCCTGCCGGGGATGGGGGTGATCTCCGAGATCGTCCCGGCCTTCGCCCAGAAGAAGCTGTTCGGCTACAAGTTCGTCGCCTACGCGGCGATCGGGCTCGCCTCGGTGACCTTCTTCGTCTGGGGCCACCACATGTTCGTCAACGGGCAGAGCGATTTCGCCAGCGTGGCGTTCTCGGTGCTCAGCTTCGCGGTGGCGGTGCCGTCCGCGGTCAAGGTCTACAACTGGACCGCGACGATCCACAAGGGCTCGCTCAAGCTCGACACGCCGATGCTCTACGCCATGGGCTATATCGGGCTGTTCGTGCTCGGCGGCCTGACGGGTCTCTATCTGGCGACGCTCGCCATCAACCAGCATGTCCACGCCACCTACTTCGTCGTGGCGCATTTCCACTACATCATGGTCGGCGGCACGGTGCTGGCGTTCCTCGGCGGATTGCATTTCTGGTGGCCGAAGATCACCGGGCGGATGTATATCGAGGCCTGGGGCCGGATCTCCGCCTTCCTGATCTTCATCGGCTTCAACGTCACCTTCTTCCCGCAATTCATCCTCGGCTATCTCGGAATGCCGCGGCGCTACCACGTCTATCCGCCGGAATTCCAATTCCTCAACATCCTGTCCTCGGCGGGATCGACCATCCTGGCCGTCGGCTACCTCTTCCCGATGGTCTATCTCGTCTACTCGATCTGGTTCGGGAAGCGGGCGCCGGCCAACCCTTGGGACGCCAAGGGCCTGGAATGGACCGTGCCCTCGCCGCCCCCGGCCCACAACTTCCTCACCGAGCCGGTGGCCCCGAAGGTGCCCTACGACTACCCGCTCCAGGCCCGCGAGACCGGGAGGCAGCACTCGTGAGCGCAGGCGCGACCGACACCGCGGTGGGCGTCAAGCTCGTCTCGCATTTCGCGACCGTCGAGCAGCAGAAGCGCGCCGCCGTGCTCGGCATGTGGGCCTGGCTGCTGACCGAGCTCCTGCTCTTCGCCGGGCTGTTCCTCACCGCGCTGATCCTGCGCATCCTCCACCCCGAGGCGGTGCAGGCGGCGGCGCGCCATCTCAAGTTCTGGATCGGCGCCACCAACACCGTGGTGCTGATCGGCTCCAGCCTGACCATGTCGGGGGCGATCCAGCTCTCGCGGCTCGGCTGGCAGCGCGGCATGGTGCGGTTCATGCTCGCGACCGCGGCGCTCGGCACGCTGTTCCTCGTGCTCAAGGGCTACGAGTACTACGCCGATTACCACGAGCACATGATGCCGTTCCTGTCCGACCGGCCCTACGAACTGAAGGATTCACCGCCCTCGCGGCTGTTCGTGAACCTCTACTACGTCGCGACCTCGCTGCACGGCCTCCACCTGATGACCGGCATCACCATCCTGCTGGTGATGACCCGGCAGGCGAGCCGGCCGGGCTTCCTGAGCGTGCATCAGAACCGGATCGAGATCTTCGGGCTCTACTGGCACTTCATCGACCTGATCTGGATCCTCGCCTTCCCGATCCTCTACGTGGTCAACCGGTAGGAGGCGCGCCCATGTTCGGCACGAGCGACGAGCGCCGCATCCTCTGGCGGCACATGCGCGAGCCGGTCCTGACGGCGGGCGCGCTCCTGACGATGCTCGGGATCAACGTGGGATTGGGCGCCACCCTCCCCTTCCCGCATGTCTGGATCGTCGAGCTTCTGGTGGCGAGCGCCATGGTGGTGACGATCCTCATGTTCTCGATGGAGGTCCGCCACGAGCCGCCGCTGGTGAAGCTGTTTGCCGGCATCGGCTTCTTCTGGGTCGGGATCCTGTTCACGATGACGCTGGTTGATTACCTCTCCCGAGGGTAAGCCCGTTCACTCCCCGCTCACCGATCGGGCCCTATAACCGTCGCCATGTGCGAATTGCTCGGCATGAGCGCCAACGTCCCGACCGATATCCGCTTCAGCTTCGCGGGCCTGGCGCGCCGCGGGGGCGAGACCGGGCCGCATCAGGACGGCTGGGGCATCTCGTTCTACGAAGGCCGTGGGAGCCGCAGCTTCCACGACCCGGAGCCGAGCGCCCGCTCGGAGATCGCCCGGCTCTTGCGGCAATACCCGATCAAGAGCCGGATCGTGATCGCCCATGTCCGCCGGGCCAATCGCGGCCGGGTGTCGCTCGAGAACACCCATCCGTTCAGCCGCGAATTGTGGGGCCGCACCTTCACCTTCGCGCATAACGGCCAGTTGAAGGGCGTGAAGCGCCTGACGCTCGGCCGCTTCAAGCCCGTCGGCACCACCGACAGCGAGCACGCCTTCTGCTGGATGCTGGGCAGGCTCGAGGAACGCTGGGGCAGCCTGCCGAAGCCCACCCGCCTCGACGGGGCGGTGCGGGAGCTCTGCGCCGAGTTGCACGGGCTCGGGGTGTTCAACATGCTGCTCTCCGACAGCCGCACCCTCTATGCCCATTGCGGCAAGCGCCTCTGCACCCTGACCCGGCGGGCGCCGTTCGGCACCGCCACGCTGATCGACGAGGATTGGCGGGTGGATTTCGCGCAGGAGACCACGCCCGACGACATCGTGACCGTGGTGGCGACCCGGCCGCTGACCCGCGACGAGAACTGGACCGACCTCGCCCCCGGCGAGGTGCTGGCCTTCCGCCTCGGCGTGCCGGACGGGGACGAGAATGCGGCCGGCGCCGGGGGCTGAGCCTGCGCCGGTGGTGACGATGGTCGTGACGATGTTCGTGACGATATTCGTGTCTTGCCGCCCCTATCGGTTCCGGCCGGTTTCTCGCTAAGCTCTCCCTTTCCGGTCGCGGCCCCCGGGCCCATCTTCCTGAATGACAGGCAGACGCGAGAGCCATGACGCGAGACATCGTCCCGAATCAGTCGGCCAACGACCCGTCGACCCGGACTTCGCCGGCGGAGGACCGCCCCGGGCTGTCGGCCAGCATCCGGTCGCATCTCGGCACCGAGCTCCGGGCCACCTACGAGGCCCTGGGCGAGGCCGATCCGGACAACCGGTTCGCCGACCTCATCGCGCGCCTCGAAGCGGCGCTCAAGGCGCAGGGTGAGATCGTCCTGCCGGAATTCCGCGACGGGCTGCTGCAGGCGGTGCCGTCCTTGCGCGCCTTCGCGCTGTCGCTCACCAGCAACCCGGCCCGGGCCGACGACCTGGTGCAGGACACCCTCCTGAAGGGCTGGCAGCACCGGGCCCGGTTCCAGGCCGGCACCAACCTGAATGCCTGGCTGTTCACGATCCTGCGCAACATCTTCTACTCCGATCACCGCAAGCGGGTGCGCGAGGTCGAGGACCAGGACGGCTCCTACGCCGCGCGGCTGGCCACCGCGCCGCACCAGGGCGACCGGCTCGACGTCGAGGACCTGCAGAGCGCGCTCGCCAAGCTGCCGCCGGACCAGCGCGAGGCCCTGGTGCTCGTCGGCGCCGAGGGCGTCTCCTACGAGGAGGCGGCGGCGATCATGGGCTGCAAGGTCGGCACGGTGAAGAGCCGCGTCAGCCGCGCCCGCGGCCGGCTGGCGGAATTGCTGGGCTACGACGAGGAAGATCTCGGCACCGATCGGCTGATCCAGTCGGCGATGCCGAAAGACGCCTGATCCGGCCCGGAGTACTCCTGCGGGGTTCGGGACGATTTTTTCGGCCGAACGATTGAACCGTTTCGCCGGGGGCGACGTTACTCCCCCCGAAGAGCTGCCCCGCTCGACCGGGGTAGACTGGACGAAACGGAGATCGACCCGATGAAGAAGACCCTCCTGGCTGCCGCTGCCCTTGCCCTGACCCTGCCGATGGCCGCCCAGGCCCAGGGCCTGCTGCCCGGCGCCCAGCGCGGCGCCGAGGACGGTGCGGCGGCGGCCGGCCCGGTCGGCGCGATCGTCGGTGGTGCGGTCGGCGCCGCGACGGGCGCGGTCGGCGGCCTGCTCGGCGTCGACGATCGCCCGCGCTTCCGCTCCTACGCCGTGCGCCAGCACCGCTCCTACGACTGGGACGGCGATGTCGCCGTCGGCACCGTGCTGCCCTCTTCGGGCGTGAGCTACTACGAGGTCCCGTCCGATTACGGCATCCGCGGCCGCCGCTACACCGTGGTCAACGACCGCGTCGTGCTGGTCGATCCGGGCACCCGCCGCATCGTGCAGGTGATCGACTAACCGTTACGGGCGCCGCCTTCGGGCGGCGCAAACCTGGCGTACAGGAAGCCCCGGTCTCGCACCGGGGCTTTTTGCTGTCCGGTCGCGTGAAATCGTGTCGGCCGTTGCGTCGGAACCTGCAACAAATCCGGCTTGATCGTCGTTCTTGTTGATGATCGGGGCAGGCGGATTGACACCTGCGCCACGGACACTCGACGAGACGAATCCCAATGCCTTCCGACCCGCACGGGAACCACGACGCCGCGCTGCCGCAGCCGGTGCGCGAGCACCTCGGGCAGCAGCTCCGCTCGGCCTACAATGCCGAGGCCGAGAAGCCGGACTATCTCGGCGATCCGAGCCTGCCGCCGGAATTCACCCCGCAGCTGCGCCGCCTCGAAGGCCGCCTAAAGGCCCACGACACCGGCCGCGAGGCGGTGGAGGATGCGCTCAACGACATCCTGCGCGAGTTGCCGGCGAAACGGTGAGCGTCACCGCCGCGCCGCCAGCAGGTCGCGGATCTCGGTCAGCAGCTTCACGTCGGCCGGATCGTCCTTCTTCACCTCCTCGCGCCGCACCAGCTGGTTCATGCCGCGGATCACCAGGAACAGCACGAAGGCGACGATCAGGAAGTTGAGCGCCACGGTGACGAACTGGCCGTAGCCGAGCACCGCGCCCTGCTTCTTGGCCTCGGCATAGGCCAGCCCGCTCTGCACCTTCGAGGACAGCGGCAGATAGTAGTTCGAGAAGTCGAGCCCGCCGGTGATCGCGCCGACCGTCGGCATGATCACGTCCTGCACCAGCGAGGTGACGATGGCGCCGAAGGCCGCGCCGATCACCACGCCGATCGCCAGATCGACCACGTTGCCGCGCAGGGCGAATTTCTTGAATTCCTCGATCATGCCTTGAATCTCCGCGGAGGGGCTTTCCGTGCGGGCAATTCTGCCCCGCGCAGGCCGACGTCGCGCGGGCCGCACCCGTTCGGTTAAGCTGGGGCGGAGACGCGCGACGGGGAGTCGTCCGATGGCGGATTGGGATGCGGGCCAGTACCTGAAATTCGCCGACGAGCGCACGCGGCCGGCCGCCGACCTGCTGGCCCGGGTGCCGCTCGAAGCGCCCGCCCGGGCGGTCGATCTCGGCTGCGGGCCGGGCAACAGCACCGCGCTGCTCGCCGCGCGCTTTCCCGAAGCCCGGATCACCGGGCTCGATTCCTCCCCCGCCATGCTGGAGGAGGCGCGCCGGACGCTGCCCGCCGTCACCTTCGTCGAGGCCGACCTCGCCGCCTGGGAGCCGGACACAGCCCCCGACCTGATCTTCGCCAATGCCGTACTGCAATGGCTGCCGGACCACGCCGCCCTGCTGCCGCGCCTCGCCGGCTTCCTGGCGCCGGGCGGCTGCCTCGCCGTGCAGGTGCCGGACAATCTCGACGAGCCGTCGCACCGGCTGATGCGCGAGGTGGCGGAGGAGGCGCCGTTTCGCGAGGCCCTGGCCGGTGCCGCGGGCGCCCGCACCCCGCTCGGGACGTTCCAGGATTACGACACTTGGCTGGTGCGGGCGGGCTGCACCGTCGATTTGTGGCGCACCACCTACGTCCACCCGCTGCAAGGGCACCGCGGCATCGTCGAGTGGGTGCGCTCCACCGGCTTGCGGCCGTTCCTGGCGCCGCTCGATCCGGGGACCCAGGCGGCCTATCTCGCCCGCTACGAGGATGCCTTGCGCCGGGCCTATCCGATGCAGGAGGACGGGCGGGTGCTGCTGCCGTTCCCGCGGCTGTTCATCGTGGCGCGGCGGGTGTGAGCGACGGTCATCACAGCCCGGTCGATCCGATCGCTCTTCCGATCCCACCCACACCCTCATCCTGAGGTGTCGGCGATCGGAGATCGCACGCGATCGAAGATCGACTGACCTCGACGGAGGGCCTCCAGAGAGCACAGAGGCTTCTGGAGCCCTCCTTCGAGGCTTCCTACGGTCGAATGCGAGCTTCGATCGCCAGCACCTCAGGATGAGGTCGTCGATTGGATGGAGAGAGTGCCTACGAGTCTTTCCTTGTCCAACCGGTCGAGCGCTCAGGCCGCCGACGCGTCGTCGCCCGGGGCCGAGGGGGCCTGCAGTACCTCGGCCTTGAGCTTGCGCCGGTACTGGGCGGCGCCGATCGGGATCGCGCAGAGATAGCCGAGGCTGAGCAGCGCCAGGATCTCGAACGGGAAGCTGATCAGGAGCCCGAACGCCGCCACCGTCACGACGAAGATCGGCAGCACGTATTCCCGCGGCACGCGCTTGCCGACGGTCTTGCCCGAGAAGGTCGGCACGGTGGAGATCACCATCAGGGCGATCACCAGCATGTAGATCAGCGCCACCGGGGCCAGGGCCGGCGACATCTCGAAGCCGAGGAAGTGCAGGTAGAGCGGCAGCATCACCGTCAGCGCGCCGGCCGGGGCCGGCATGCCGACGAAGAAGTCCTTCTTCCATTCCGGCCGGTTGGGATCGTCCAGCATCACGTTGAAGCGGGCGAGCCGCAGGGCCATCGCGATGGCGAAGATCAAGGCGACGATCCAGCCGACCGACTTCAGGTTGTGCAGCACGAAGGTGTAGAGGATCAGCGCCGGGGCGCAGCCGAAATTGACGAAATCGGCCAGCGAATCGAGCTCGGCGCCGAAGCGCGAGGTGCCCTTGAGCAGGCGCGCCACCCGCCCGTCGACGCCGTCGAGCACCGCGGCGGCGATGATGGCGATCACCGCCGGCTCGAACTTGCCCTCGAAGCCGAAGCGCACGGCGGTCAGCCCGAGGCAGACCGCCATCAGGGTGATCATGTTGGGGATGATCATCCGCACCGGCACCGGCTTGAACCGGCGGGGTTTGGGCTCGTTCGGTTCCGGCGCGAAGGGCGGGAAGAGATCGTCCATGGTGAGGCCTCCCCGGTCAGGTGCGGCGGAACTGCCGCACCGGGCCGGTCCCGCGCAGGTCGGCGAGCACGGTCTCGCCGGCCACCGCCTTCTGGCCGAGGCCGACCAGCACCCGCGTGCCCGCCGGCAGGTAGACGTCGACCCGCGAGCCGAAGCGGATCAGGCCGAAGCGGTCGCCGACGGTGAGGTCGTCGCCGGGCTTGACCCAGTCGACGATGCGCCGCGCCACGAGGCCGGCGATCTGCACCACGCCGATCCGCACCGGCTCGCCGTCCTGCCGGGTCTCGATCACGAGGCCGTTGCGCTCGTTGTCCTCGCTCGCCTTGTCGAGCTCGGCATTGAGGAAGAGGCCCGGGGTGTAGTGGACCTGGTCGATCCGGCCGGTGACCGGCACCCGGTTCACGTGGCAGTCGAACACGTTCATGAACACCGAGATGCGCAGCATCGGCACCGAGGGCAGGTCGAGTTCGGAGGGCGGCAGCACGGTGCTGATCAGGTTCACCCGCCCGTCGGCCGGCGAGACGATCAGGCCGTCGCCGACCGGCACGACCCGCTCGGGGTCGCGGAAGAAGTAGCAGACCCACAGCGTCAGCAGCAGGAAGATCCAGCCGAGGAACTGCACGAAGGTGCCGGCGAGCACCGTCAGCACGATGCCGATCGCGATGAAGGGGTAGCCCTCCTTGTGGATCGGCACCAGCACGCGGCGGATCGTCTCGAACAGGTCGGTCATGAGTCCTCGGGGTCGGTCCTCGGGCCTTGTGCCGGCCGCGCGCGGCCGGTCCAGCGCCCGCGGATGGCAGGCGCGTGGCGCCACGTCAATCATCCGATCGACGCGGGAGGGCCCGCTTGTCGGCCATCGCCTGGAGAATGTTGGAGAAATCGTCGGTCCAGGGACGCCGCGCCAGGTCCGGGGCGATCCGCTCCCAGGCCGGATCGGTCGCGAGCGCGCCGAGATGGGCGGGATCGCGGGCGAGCACCGCGACCGTGCTCGCGGCGCGGAACCGCACCGGATCGAAGGGGAACGATTCGCGGGCGACGTGGGTCGACAGGCCGAACTCCGCCCCGACCCGGGCCAGGATGCGGCCGAGATCGAGGTGGCGGTTGGTGATGTGCATCGCCAGCACGCCGTCCGGCGCGAGCTTGGCGAGGTAGAGGGCCAGGGCCTCGCGGGTGAGGAGGTGGGCCGGGATCGCGTCGGACGAGAAGGCGTCGACGACGAGGGCGCCGAGCCCGCCCGGCGCTTCGGCGAGGGTCAGGCGGGCATCGCCCAGCACCACCGGCATGTCGGGACCGCAGGCCGCGAGGAAGCGGAATTTCTTCGGATCGCGGGCGATGCGGGCCACGACCGGGTCGATCTCGTAGAAGCGCCAGGCCTCGTCCCCGGCCCGGTGGCAGGCGAGGCTGCCGGTGCCGAGCCCGACCACCGCGACCCGGCCGAGGGAGCCGCCCCGCGCCGCGCGGACCTCCCGGATCGCCGTGCCGAGGGGTCCTTCCGGCGTGTAGTAGACCAGGGGCTCCGGGGAGCCGTCGGGTTTCGCGAGCCGCATCGCCCCGTGCACGGTGGTGCCGTGCATGAGCAGGCGCATCGGCCCGTCCGGCGTCTCGACGATCCGATGGATGCCGAAGAACGAGCGCAGGCTCACCGCGGCCTCCGCCTGCATCATCGCCAGGCAGGCGGAGACGGCGAGCAGGCCGGCCACGGCGACGCGGTGCGGGTCGCGCCAGCTCGCCGCCAGCAGGCCCGCGCCCGCCAGCACGAGGAGCTGCGGCATGGCGGCCGCCCCCAGGAGCGTTCCGGCCAGGACCATGATGGCCGCCGCGCCCGCGCCCGCCAGCGCGCTGGGCCCCGCCTCGGCGAGCCAGGCGCGCGCGCTGCCGGAGAAGAAGCCGGGCCGGCAGGCTAGGGCGGCGACGAGCAGCACCGGGTACTCGACCACCCGCGAGACCACGAGCGGCGCGACGAGCCCGCAGGCGATGCCGCCCAGCACCCCGCCGAGGGAGACGCAGACGTAGAACTCGGTCAGCCGGTCGGGCGCCGGCCGCACATGGTAGAGCGTGGCGTGGGCGATCAGGGCGCTGACGAAGAACAGGCCGAGATGGAGCGCGAGCCCGCCCCAGAGCCCGAACCCGATCGCGAAGCTCGCCAGCGCCAGCGCCGTCCCCCAGACCTGGAGGCGCAGCAGCCTGCGGCCGGGCAGGGCCGTCCCTTCCCGGAACGCGATCGCGAAGGTGAGGAGGAAGAGCGCGAGCGGGACCACCCACAGCAGGGGCGTCGCCGCGATGTCGGTCGAGATGTGGGCGGTGACCGAGACCAGGAGCGCCGAGGGCACCAGGGCGAGGCCGATCCAGGCGCCGCGCCGGCGCCAGCCGGGCGCCGCCGAGGCCGATGCGACCCGCGCCTCGTCCGCGCCCGCCGCGCCCGCGCTCGAGGCCAGGCCCGATGCCAGGACGAGGAGGCCCAGCAGCACGAACCCGCCGCACCAGGCCTCGGCCTGGGCCCGCAGCGGCAGCACCGGCTCGATCAGGACCGGATAGGCGACGAGGGCGGCGAAGGAGCCGATGTTGGAGGCGGCGTAGAGGAAATACGGATCGCGGGCCCGCGAATGGCCAGATCGGGCGAGCCACGCCTGGAGCAGCGGGCCGTTCGCCGAGAGGGCGAAGAACGGCAGCCCGACCGCGGTCGCGAACAGCCCGACGAGCGAGAGCGCCTGGTTCTCCACCGGCGGAGGGCCGAAGCCCGCCGGCAGGCCGATGGGCAGGGCGAGCCCCGCGACCAGCATCAGCCCGAGATGCAGGGCGAGCGCTGCCCGGATGCCGAGCCGCCGGGCCAGCAGATGGGCATAGAGGTAGCCGCCGAGCAGCAGGGCCTGGAACACCACCAGGGCGACCGACCACGTCGCGGAGCTGCCCCCGAGGCGCGGCAGCACCATCTTGGTGAACATCGGCTGGACCGAGAACAGCAGGAACGCCGACAGGAGCAAGGCCGCGGCGGCGGCCGGGACCTGCGCGCGGGCGAGGGCCGGGCCGAGGCGGGGGGCCGTGCGGAGCGTGGTGGTCGGCATGGGATCGGTCCGGCGGCGGCGGGTCCCGTCATAGCCGCCCGCGATTTAAGATGCCGTGTGGGAGAGCGATCGGGAGACGGGATCGGGCGCGGGTTTCATCTCTCCCCGCTCTCGCACGGGCCGTCGCAATCACGCATCTCGGTCCGGGTCACGCGGCCCGCCGCGCCTCACGACACCGAGGCCGGCTCCGGCGCCTTCGCCACCGGCCCCGGAATCTCCCCCGGCTCCAGATGGGTGCGCAGGCTCGCGCCCTCCTCCGCTTCCGCCCGCTTCAAGGCCTCGCGGGCGGCCTCCGCCTCGCGCTGGCGGTTCCACATCGCCGCATAGGTGCCGCCCTGGTCCAGAAGCGACAGATGGGTGCCGCGCTCGGCGATGCGGCCCTGGTCGAGGACGATGATCTCATCGGCGCCGACCACCGTCGAGAGGCGGTGGGCGATGACGAGCGTGGTGCGGCCGCGGCTCACCCGGTCGAGGGCGTCCTGGATCTCGCGCTCGGTGAAGGAATCGAGCGCCGAGGTCGCCTCGTCGAGAACCAGGATCGGCGGCCCTTTCAGGATGGTGCGGGCGATGGCGACGCGCTGCTTCTCGCCGCCCGAGAGCTTCAGGCCGCGCTCGCCCACCGGGGTGTCGTAGCCCTCCGGCAGGGCGGCGATGAACCGGTCGATCTGGGCGAGCGTCGCTGCCTCCCTCACCTCCTCCTCGCTCGCCTCCCAGCGGCCATAGCGGATGTTGTAGCCGATCGTGTCGTTGAACAGCACGGTATCCTGCGGCACCATCCCGATCGCGGCGCGCAGGGAATCCTGCTGCACCGACGCGATGTCCTGCCCGTCGATCGTGATGCGGCCGGCTTGCGGCTCGTAGAACCGGAACAGCAGGCGCGACAGGGTCGACTTGCCGGCGCCCGAGGGGCCGACGATCGCGACGGTGCGGCCTGCCGGCACCGTGAAGCTGATGCCGCGCAGGATCGGCCGCTCCGGCACGTAGGCGAAATGCACGTCCTCGAACCGCACCACCGCCTCGCCGATCGCGAGCGGCTGCGCGCCCGGCCGGTCGGCGATCTCCGGGTTGCGGTGCAGGATCTTGAACATGTCGTCGATGTCGATCAGGGCCTGCTTGATCTCGCGGTAGATCATGCCCATGAAGTTGAGCGGCATCGAGAGCTGCACCAGCATGGTGTTGACCAGCACGAAGCCGCCGATCGTCGCCCGCCCGGCCATGATGTCGCGGGCGGCCAGCCACATCACCACGCTCATGCCGATCGTGAAAATCACCGCCTGGCCGGCATTCAGCACGGCGAGGGAGACGTAGGTCTGCGTCGAGGCCTTCTCGTAGCGGGCCATCGACTGGTCGTAGCGGGCGGTCTCGCGGATCTCCGCGCCGAAGTACTTCACCGTCTCGTAGTTGAGCAGCGAATCGACCGCCTTGGTGTTGGCCTCGGTGTCGGAATCGTTCATCCGCCGGCGGATGGCGATGCGCCACTCCGTGGCCTTGTAGGTGTAGCCGAGATAGGCCGCCACCATCACCAGCACGACCAGTGAATAGGACAGGCTGAACTCGTAGGCGAGCGTGCCGAGCACCAGCAGGAACTCGACGATGGTCGGCACCAGCGTCAGCACCATCAGGCGCGACAATTCCTCGATGCCGTTGCGGCCGCGCTCCAGCACCCGGGTCAGGCCGCCGGTCTTGCGCTCCAGGTGGAAGCGCAGGGACAATTGGTGCATGTGCCGGAAGGTCTGGAGCGCCAGGCGCCGCACCGCGTGCATCGCCACCTTGGCGAACAGCCCGTCGCGCACCTGCGTCAGCAGCGCCATGGCGATCCGGGTGGCGCCGTAGAGCAGGATCATCAGGGCCGGCGCGGCCCAGATCCCGGTCGGGACGGGCCCGTCCTTGCCCCCCACCACCGCCACCAGGGCGTCGGTCGCCCATTTGAAGGTGAACGGCATCGCCAGGGTGACCACCTTGGCGACGAGCAGCAGCCCGAAGGCGGTGAAGACGCGGCGCTGCAGGTCGGGCCGGCCGTGGGGCCAGAGATAGGGCCACAGGCGGCGGTAGGTCGCGACGAGGCCGGGCCGCTCGGGCTCGGCCGGGGGAGTCTGGGTAGTGGACAAGGAACCGGTTCCGGACGGGATCGGCGCCGCATATAGGCCAGGACGCGACGGGGAGACAGCGCGCCCGACGCGGCCCGGACCTGCGGCGGGACGCACCCGCGCGGCGGTCGACCTGAGACACCTCGCGCGATCGGGCGCGATCGGGTCAGCCGCGGCTTTCCGGCTCCCGCGCTTGCGGCCCCTCGCCCGGCAGCACGAAGACCTGGCCGGGATAGATCCGGTTGGGATCGCGGATCTGGCCCTGGTTGGCGTCGAAGATCACGGTGTAGCGCAGACCCCGGCCGTAGGCCCGGCGGCTGATGCTCCACAGGTTGTCGCCGCGGATGACCTTCGCGGTGCTGACACCGGGCACGAATACCGTGCCGGGATCGACCGGATTCGGCGATGCCTCGGCGACCGACGATGGCGGTGAAGCCGCGACCGTTCCGCCCGCGGACGGTGCGGCTGCCGAGGGGGCGGCTGCGGGGCCGGTGGTGGCAGGCGCGCCGCGCAGCAGGGTCTGGCGGGCCGGGGCTTCGGCGGGGGCCGGCCGGTCGAGGCCGGGCGGCACCGCGAAGGCGGTCTCGGCCCGGGTCTTGACCGCGCCGGAGGCGGGATCGACCTGGTCGATCCGCACCCGGTAATCGCCCGGCTTGACCCCGCTCCCGATGGTGAAGGCGACGCGGCCATCGGGTCCCGCCTGGCCCGGCGCCACCAGCGTGTCGTTGAGGTAGAGGCGCAGGTCCGCCTTGGGCGCGCCCTGCGCGGTGACGTAGAGCCGCCCACCCGGCTCGGCATCGACGCCGACGACCTTGACCGGCGGGGAACCGGCAAGGGACCTGGTCTCGGGCTTGATCTCGGCCTTGGCCTCCGCCTTGCCCGATTCGATCTTTCCGGATTCGATCTTGCCGGGCTCGGCCTTGGGCGCGGTGTCCGGCAGGGAGAGCACGGCGGTCGGCCGGCCGGGCGCCGTCACGGCGACGAGGGGCCTGGTGCGGCGGTCCTGCGCCACCACCACCACGGCGCTGGCCCGGCCGGCGGCTTTGGCGCCGTCCGACGCGGTGCTGCGCAGGGTGATCTCGTGGCTGCCCGGCGGCAGGACCGGCGGCACCAGGGCGAAGTTGCCGGATTCGTCGGCCCTGGTGCGGGCGAAGGGCTGGCCGTCGCGCAGGATCTCGACCTCGGCCCCGGGGCGGCTGCGCCCGGCGACCACGCTCGCCCCGTCGGGCTCGACCCGGATGACGTCGAAGGCCGGCGCCTCGTCCGCCTCGGGCTTGGCGGGGGCATTGGCGGGGGCATTGGCTGGGGACTCGGCCGGCAGGGCGGCGAGCGGTTTGACGGCCGGGGCGGGCGCCTGCGTCGCGGTCGTCGCTGCCGGCTCGGCTTCCGGCGAGACGAGCGAGAACAGCCGCGTTCCACTCGCTGCGACGCCAATGAGCACGAACCCAGCGACGAGGCCGACGCCTGCGAGGACGATGCCCCTGCGCAACTCGGTCGTCCGCAACTCGGTCGTCATGGCGCAACACTCCCGCTCACGGGTCCTCCCGCCGATGGTCCACGCACGACCGCGCGACCTTTCGCCTCCGGTCGACACGCCCGCGCCATCACCCTCATATTAACAGGACTGGCGGGGCGAGACCACGCGGCGCTCACAAGCGCGGCGCGGCCGGAAACTTGCGTAGCGACGGCCGGGTATCGGCTGCGAACGGTGCGGAGACTCGATGCGGACGGTTTGCGTGTATTGCGGCTCGGGGTTCGGCACCGATCCGGTCTTCGAGGCGGCGGCGCGGGCGCTGGGGCGCCAGCTGGCCGAGGCCGGCATCGCCCTGGTCTATGGCGGCGGCAATGTCGGGCTGATGGGCACGGTGGCACGGGCGGTGCTCGACCATGGCGGCCACGTCACCGGCATCATCCCGGACTTCCTGAAGTCGCGCGAGCGCATGCTCGACGACGTGCAGGAGACCATCGTGGTCTCCGACATGCACACCCGCAAGAAGCTGATGTTCGACCGCTCCGACGCCTTCGTGGCCCTGCCCGGCGGCATCGGCACCCTGGAGGAACTGGTCGAGCAGATGACCTGGTCGCAGCTCGGCCAGCACGCCAAGCCGATCCTGCTGCTCTCGGTGGCCGGCTTCTGGGCGCCGTTCCTCGGCCTCCTCGACCACATGCGCCGCACCGGCTTCATCCGCGAGGGGCTGGATCTCAGCTACCTCGTCGCCGAGGAGCCGGACCAGGTCGTGCCGATGCTGCGGGAGGCGATCGCCAAGACGGTGCCGCGGCCTGAGGCCGAGGCGCTGATCGAGGAGAAGTTCTGAGCCTGCAGCGGCTCATGAGAAGGCCTGCCACCTCCGGCACATTCAGGAGCCGGCGGTGGCAGGCTCCGCACTCTCGCCTACCCTCAACCTCATCCCGAGGTTGTGGATGGATAAGCACATAACGCCACCAGGAGCCCATCTTGACCACGGCCCCGGACTCGAAGCCCCCGAACGACATGCTGCCCTACCGCCTGATCACGGGTAAGGACGACGCCCATTTCTGTCGCCGTATCTCGGAGGCGCTGGCACTCGGCTACCGGCTGTACGGCTCGCCCTCCTGCACCTTCAACGGCACGGATGTGATCGTGGCGCAGGCCATCGTCTGGCCGTCGGTGGTCAAGGAGTGAGGGCGGCACGAGGGGCGGTACGCCGCCCCTCGGCCCATGGTTCTACGAGCCCACCGTCCAGGTAGTGGTGCCGTCCTTGTTATCCTTCACCGTCACCCCCAGCGCCGTGAGCGCGCCGCGGATCCGGTCGGATTCGGCCCAGTCCTTGCGGGCGCGGGCGTCCTTGCGCTCGGCGATCAGCCGCTCCACCGCCGCCGCATCGACACCGGAGGCCGCCACCGCCGCCCGCTCGCGCTCGGACTTGGTCTGACCGAGCAGGCCGAGCAGGCCGGCGCCCGCCTTCAGCGCCGCCGGGTCGTCGAGGCGGTGCACCTCGCCGAGGGCCGCCGGGGTGTTGAGGTCGTCGAGCAGCGGCTCGAGCACGCTGTCGGGCGCCGGACCGGGCTCTGCGTCGCCGACGGCGTCGTACCAGCGGTCGAGGGTGCGGCTCGCCTCCTCCAGGCCGCGGAGCGTCCAGTCGATCGGCTGGCGGTAATGGGTGCGCAGCATGGCGAGGCGCACGACCTCGCCCGGCCAATCCGCCAGCACCTCGCGCAAGGTGACGAAGTTGCCGAGCGACTTCGACATCTTCTCCCCCTCGACCTGCAGGAAGCCGTTATGGAGCCAGATGTTGGCCATCACCGGCGTGCCGAAGCAGCAGCGGGACTGGGCCACCTCGTTCTCGTGGTGGGGAAACACCAGGTCGATGCCGCCGGCATGGATGTCGAAGGTCTCGCCGAGATGCTTCCAGGCCATGGCCGAGCACTCGATATGCCAGCCCGGACGCCCCGGGACCGTGATCCCGCCGGGCGAGGGCCAGGACGGCTCGCCGGGCTTGGACGGCTTCCACAGCACGAAATCGAGGGGTGAGCGCTTGTAGGGCGCCACGTCGACCCGGGCCCCGGCCTCCATCTCGTCGAGGGGGCGGCGCGACAGGGCGCCGTAATCGGGCATCGAGGGCACGTCGAACAGGACGTGGTCCTCGGCCACGTAGGCGTGCCCGGCGGCGACGAGGCGGTCGATCAGCGTCGTCATCTCGACGATGTGGTCGGTCGCCCGCGGCTCGATCATCGCCGGAGGCTTGCCGGCCACGTTCACGTCCCCCGGCATCAGGATGCCGAGGCGGCGGATGTCGTCGTGGAACTGCGCCAGCGTGCCGTCGGTGAGTTCGCGGATGGTGATCCCGCGCTCGGCCGCCCTTGCGTTGATCTTGTCGTCCACGTCGGTGACGTTGCGGGCATAGGTCACCGCCTCCGCCCCGTAGAGGTGGCGCAGCAGCCGGAACAGCAGGTCGAAGACGATCAGCGGCCGGGCGTTGCCGATATGGGCCGCGTCGTAGACGGTCGGGCCGCAGGCATACATCCGCACCCGGCCCGAATCGATCGGCCGGAGCGGCTCCTTGGCCCGGGAGAGCGTGTTGTAGAGGCGCAACAGCGAGGCCATGAAACACCTGCGGGACGGGGTCGGGCCGGGGCGCCGCGCGGGGCACCGGCCGAGGTTCTAAGTCGTTGCCGGATCGGGCTCGGTCCCGTCCGGCGGAAGGCCCGGGCGGCGCCCGTGCCGGCGACCGAGGCGGCCGCCTGTTGCACGGGTGAGACGCCCGAACGAGCCGATCCGGGTTAGCTCAAATCCGTGAGCAATTCGAGAAGGCAGACGCCGCCGGGTGCAAAGCCCTGCCGGACCCTGCGTAATCGCCCCGCTCGCACGATGCGTAGAGAGATTGTTTACCACCCACGCCCAGTGTCGGGCCGGAGCCGGATGCCGACGGCTCCGATCAGAAGGTTTGCCCCATGCGTCGCACCCTCGCCGTCCTCAGCGCCCTCGGTGTCCTGGCCTCCGCCACCGCCCCGGCGCTGGCCGCCTCGCAGGGAACCGGCCAGGGAACCGGCGTGGAGAAGACCTTCCTGATCCCCTCCAGCGACGGCTACGGCGTCGCCGAGTGCCTGACCACCGGCGGCGAGTGCGGCCAGGTGGTGGCGGATGCCTGGTGCGAGTCGCAAGGCTACGCCAAGTCGGCCTCCTACGGCATCGCCGCCCAGGACGAGTATACCGGCGCGATCGAGGCGGCTCCCGCCGTGAAGACCTCGGAGCGCCCGATCCGGATCACCTGCCGGGATTGATCGGTTTTGGGGGGCGAGTTGCCTGCTCGATAATTGAGGCAGCGTCCGCTTCATCCGACCCTGGACCTCATCCTGCGGTGTCAGTCCATCGGAGATGGACTGACACCGCAGGATGAGGTCCAGGGTGGGATAGGTTCTAGATCGCAACGGGCCGTCTGGCAGGCCGCGCGGCCTGCCGTGCACGCGGCACTCGCTTCGCACGAACGCGCATTACCCCGCTGGCGCACCGCCCGCCGCCGCCTATCTCGGGCTTCATGAGTCGCAGGAAGCGGCAACCGGGAGCGTGTGGCATGATCCGAAGCATCGTCATCGTCGCCGCTTCCCTGCTGCCGACCCTCGCCGTTGCGGCTCCGCGGCCTCGTGCGCCCGTCGGCCCGGTCATTTCCGGCCTGCCCGGCTACGATTGCCGGCTCTGGACTCCCTTCGATCACGACGCCGTCGGACCGACTCCGCGCCCGGGCGCCCGCCCGGTGCGGGCGGCGAGCGGCTGGGGCGGCACCGCCTACGGCTACGGCACCGGCGGCGCCTCGGCCTCCGGTGCCGTCGCGTTCCCGGCCGACAGCGTGGCGGAATGCGACATCGGCGAACTCACCTTCGGCCGCGCCGGCCTCGACATCCTGCCGCGCTGACAGTCCGGCTCAGGTGCCCGGCCGGTCGTGCACCGCCTTGGCGAAGAAGTCGGTCCATGCCTTCGGCCGGTTCTTCAGCACGCCGGCCTTGGCCAGGTGGTCGGCCTGGAGCATCGTGCCGTAGGGCGTGGCCGAGAAGACGACGCCGGGCTGCTTCATCATCGCGACGAGTTCGTCGGGCGTGAACTTCTCCTTGGTCGCCGCCAGGTAGATCTCGGCGGCCTTGTTCGGGTCGTCGCGGATCAGCGCGTTGGCCTCGTCGATGGCGGCGAGGACCGCGGCGGTGGTCTTCGGGTTCTGGTCCATGAACTTGCCGCGGCCGAACACGATGGCGTTGCTCAACGGCCCGCCGACCACGTCGTAGGAATTGAGCACGACGTGGATCTTCGGGTCCTTCAGCTCGATCTGCTGGTAGGGCGGCAGCGAGAAGTGGCTGTTGACCTCGCTGGTGCCCCCCAGCAGCGCGCCGACCGCGTCGGGATGGCCGAGCTGCACGGTGAGCGCGTCGAGCTTGTTGCGGCCGGCCTCGCCGAACTGGCGCTCGGCGGCGATCTGGAGCATCACCGCTTGCGCGGAGACCTTCACGGTCGGCACCGCGATCCGGTCCTTCGCCGAGAAATCGGCCAGCGTCTTCACCGCCGGGTTGCGGGTGACGAGCATCATCGGCGCGCCGGCCGAGGCCGCCAGCCCCTTCACCTCGCCGCGGGTGCGGTCCCAGGCGAGCAGCAGGTTGGTGGCGCCGCTGGTGACGAAATCGACGTTGCCGGAGATCAGCGCATCGACCGAGGCGCCGCCGCTGGTCAGCGTGACCCAGCTCACCTTCACGTCGCCGAGGCCGGCCGACGCGACGTGCTTCTCGACCAGGCGCTGCTGCTCGGCCAGCACCATCGGCATGTAGATCAGGCCGGGCTGGCGGGTGAAGCGCACCTCGCCGGTCTCGGCATGGGCGGCGGAGGTGGCGAGGCCGAGCGCGACGGCCAGCGCGCCGACGGCGCGCCTGAGGAACGGCATGGGCGAATGCTCCCTGGTCTCGGCCCCTGTCCGGACGCTTCGATCGAGCGCCCGCCGGGGCCGTTCAGGGAGCCAGGGTCCGGAAATGTCCCGGACACGTCAACCCGCGACGAAAGAAGCAGGCGTCAGGCCGAGACGGCGGAGGAGGTCTCGGTCCGATGATGGGCGGCGCGCGTGCGGTTCGCCACCATGCGGTCGTGCAGGCGGAGGATCGTGCGCGAGCCGGTCGAGGTGAAGGCGAAGGGCAGGATGCCGTGGACGAGGCAGGCGAGCCCGCCGGCGATCATGCTGAGCCCGAAGCTGGTGGCGACGCCCATATGCTCGACATAGGTCTCGCCGACGGCGGCCGGGTGCTCGGAGAAGGACAGCCTCGACATGGGGATTTCCAAGGGTCTCGGTGGTCTCGAAAGGCAGGCTGAGGATCGCACGGACCCCGCGAAGGCGGATTGCGAATTTTCCTCCGTTTTCGCATGATCGCGCAATCAGGTTGCGCCAGAACGCGATCGGTTGGGAAAATTTCGCGTGGACGAGTTCGACCGGAAAATCCTGTTGTGCCTCCAGGAGAACGCGGCCGAGTCGCTCGAGGCGATCGCCGCCCGGGTCGGCCTGTCGGCCTCGCCGTGCTGGCGGCGGATCCAGAAGCTGGAGGCGCAAGGGGTGATCCAGCGCCGGGTGGCGCTCCTCGATCCCGACCGGATGCGGGTCGGCGTCACGGTGTTCGTCTCGGTGCGGACCAACCGGCACAATGCCGACTGGGCCGAACGTTTCTGCGCCGCCGTGGCGCAGATCCCCGAAGTGGTCGAGTTCTACCGCATGAGCGGCGAGATCGACTACTTGCTGCGCATCGTCGTGCCCGACATCGCGGCTTATGACCGGGTCTACAAGCGGCTGATCCAGTCGGTCGAACTCTACGATGTCAGTTCGGCCTTCGCGATGGAGCGAATCAAGTACACCACCGCCCTGCCGGTGACTTACGCTAAGTAAGACCAGGTCCAATCATGATGGCGCGGGTCTGGCCTGCGCCGGGCGCCGGTTGCTTTCCGGGCCGATCGGTTTAGCTGCCGCCCTCGTCCCCTCCCCTGCCCGACGAAGCCCGCGACCATGACCACCTCCCGGACGACGCGCCGTCCCCTCGTGATCGCCGCCGTCATGGCGGCGATGGCCATGGTGGCGATCGAGGCGACCATCATCTCGACGGCGATGCCCGGCATCGTCGGCGAGCTCGGCGGGCTGTCGCTCTATGCCTGGGTGTTTTCCGGCTTCCTCCTGACCCAGACCGCCGCCACCATCGTGTTCGGCAAGCTCGCCGACATCCATGGGCGCAAGCCCGTGCTGCTCACCGGCATCGCGGTGTTCCTGGCGGCCTCGGTCATGTGCGGCTTCGCCTGGTCGATGCCGGCGATGATCGCCTTCCGGCTGATCCAGGGCATCGGCGCGGGCGCGATCCAGCCGGTCTCGCTCACCATCGTGGGCGACCTCTACTCCGCGCAGGAGCGCGGGCGGATCCAGGGCTTCCTCGCCAGCGTCTGGGCGATCTCGGCGGTGGTCGGGCCGGTTGCGGGTGGCTTCATCATCGCGCACGCCTCGTGGTCGTGGATCTTCTGGATCAATCTGCCGGTCGGCCTCGTCGCGAGCGGGCTGTTCATCGCCTTCCTGCACGAGGGCGAGCGGCGCGAGCGCCGGCCGGTCGATGCGGCGGGCGCCGCCCTGTTCACCCTGACGGTCGCGGCCCTGATGGTGGCCCTGACCGAGGCCGGCGAGGCACGCTGGACGATCGTCGGCATCGCCGCCGGGCTCGGGATCGTGGCGGCCTTGCTGCTGGCGTTCCAGGAGCGGCGGGCGCGGGAGCCGGTGATCGACGCCGCGCTCTGGCGCCGCCGGCCGATCGCCGCCGCCAATGCCACCTCGCTGCTGGCCGGCATGGCGCTGATCGGGCTCACCACCTTCCTGCCGATGTACGTCCAGGGCGTGCTCGGGCAGACACCGATCGTCGCCGGCATGGCGCTCACCGTGATGGTGCTCGGCTGGCCGATGGGCGCGACGCTGGCGGCGCGCTCCATCCACCGCTTCAGCCTGCGCCGCATCCTGGTCACCGGCAGCCTGATGCTGCCGCTCGGCGCCATCGCCGTCGTGACGCTCCAGCCCGGCAGCCACCCGGTCCAGGCCGGGGCCGGCTCGCTGATCATGGGCTTCGGCATGGGGCTGGTCAGCAACGCCTCCCTGATGCTGATCCAGGAGATCGTGCCCTGGACCCAGCGCGGCAGCGCCACCGCCTCGAACATCTTCTCGCGCAACCTCGGCAGCACGCTCGGCGCCACGGTGTTCGGCGCGGTGCTCAACCACGGGCTCTCGGCGGCGGGTAGCACCGTCACGGCGGACAGCCTCCAGCAGGCCCTGGCGGCGGGCGGCCTGCCGGGCGAGGCCGAGACCGTGCGGCTGGTGCTCCAGCACGCCCTGCACCAGACCTTCTGGGCGGTGCTGATCATCTCCGCGGCGGCCTTCGCCACGGCGCTCCTGGTGCCGCACGTGGCCCTCGGGCGGGCGCGCGAGGTGCCGGCGGAGTAGGCCTCTCTCAAGAAGCCCGCGCCCGCGGATGGGCGGCGTCGAAGGCGTCGAGCAGGCGGGCGGCATCGACCTTGGTGTAGACCTGCGTCGTCGCCAGGGAGGCGTGGCCCAGGAGTTCCTGGATCGCCCTGAGGTCGCCCTGGCGGGCGAGCAGGTGGCTGGCGAAGGAGTGGCGTAGCGCGTGCGGCGTCGCGGTCGAAGGCAGCCCCAGCGCGCCCCGCATCGACGCGACGGCGAGTTGCACGATGCGCGGCGAGAGCGGACCGCCCTTGGCACCGACGAAGAGCGGACCCTCCGGCGGCAGGGCGTAGGGGCAGAGTTTCAGGTACTCCTCCACCGCGGCCTGGACCTGGGCGATGGCCGGCACGCTGCGGGTCTTCTGGCCCTTGCCGACCACCGTCACGGCGTCGACCCCATCGATGGGCGCATCGCGCCGCGTGAGGCCGAGCGCCTCCGAGATGCGCAGGCCCGAGCCGTAGAGGAGCGCCAGCACCGCGGCGTCGCGGGCCAGCACCCAGGCCGGGCGGTCCTCGCCGGCGCGGATGTCGGGACTCGCCATCGCGACCGCGGCGGCGACGGGAAGCGGACGGGGCAGGCGCCGCTCGACCTTGGGCGAGCGCACCGCCGACAAAGCCGCGACGCTGCCATGGCCCTCCCGGTCGAGGTGGCGGGCAAACGAGCGCAAGCCGGCGAGTGCCCGCATCAGGCTGCGCCCGCCGACGCCGTCCTGGCGCCGCGACGCCATGAAGCCGCGCACGTCCCGGGGCTTGAGCCCGATCAGGGTCGGGATGTCGGGATTCCGGCCCCCCTTGGCCAGGTGGGCGAGGAACTGGCGCAGATCGCGCCGATAGGCCTCGACGGTATTGGGCGACAGGCGCCGCTCCGAGGCCATTCCTTCGAGCCAGGTAATGGCCGCCGCCCGCACGTCGGGGGCGCCGGGCAGCAGCAGGTCGACGGGGTCTGCGTCGGACATCGGGGGCCGGGCTCCGGTTGGGGGGAGACGAGTAGGCCCCGGATCGGGTTTATGGTGGGTTGACGCCCCCGGTCAGGCGGGGGTGAAGCGCAAGGTGACGCCGTGGCGGGCGCTCGCGCCCGGCGCCAGCAGGCGTTGCGAATCGCGCTCCGCCAGCTCGCCGGAGAAACCCATCCAGTCGGCGTGGCCGGTCCAGCATTCGAGGGACAGGAACGGCGCCGTCGGCTTGGTCCAGACCGCGAGATGCGGGAAGTCCTCGACCTCCAGGGCGATGGTCGCGCCGGAGGGAGCGGTGAAGCGCATCGCCCGGCTGCGGGCGTTCAGGAACACCAGCGCCTCGGTGAACATCTCGGGATCGAGGGGCAGGGTGTCGCCGGCGAGGGGCAAGGCCCGCTCGCTGCGCACCAGCAGCCCGCCGGGCCCGACCTCCGGCACCGCCGGCCGCTCGGGATGCGCGAAGTGCACCGCGTAGCCGCCCCCGGCCACCCGTTCGCCGCCGGCGAAGGGCCAGGGAAAGGCCGGGTGGAAGCCGAGGCCGTAGGGCAGCGGCTCGGAGCCGGGATTATGGACCTCGCAGGCGAAGGTCAGTGCCCCGTCGGTCACCGTGGCGGTGACGTCGAGGCGGAAGGCGAACGGATAGGACTGACGGGATTCCGGCGTGTCGGTCAGGCGCAGGGTCACGCTGTCCTCGGCCTGCGCCACCACCGTGAAGCGGCTGTCGCGGGCAAAGCCGTGCTGCGCCATCGGGTAGCTCGTGCCCGCCACCGTGACGGCGCCCCCGGCGGAGGCGCCGACGACCGGGAAGAGCCAGGGCGCGTGCCGGTTCCAGTGCGCCGGATCGCCCGACCACAGGTACTCGGTGCCGCCGACCCGCCAGGAGACCGGCTCGGCGCCGGCGAGGGCGAGGCGGGCGGCGGTGGCGCGGTGGCGGATCTCGACGGTGTCGGTCATCGGGGCCTCATGCAGCGGCGGGCTGTCAGAAGGCCCGCGCGTGAACCCTCCCCCCTCTGCGGGGGAGGGTGGCGAACGCAGTGAGCCGGGAGAGGGGCAGCGCGACGTTGATCCAGTTGGCGCCCGTCAGAACGGCTCCGCTTTATCCGGAAACGGCGTCCCCTCTCCCGCCCCACTCCGTGGGGCACCCTCCCCCGCAGAGGGGGGAGGGTTCAAGGGGTGCGCCCGTCAAAAACGCCTGTTTCGGGCAGATGAGCCGCTCACCCCCGCCGGGCGTTGTTGCTGCGCCGGGGCTGGCGGGGACGCGGCGGGACCTCGGCCTCGCCCCCGGCCAGGGCCTCGACCTGGAGGTCGGCCGGGCCGGTGCGCGGGAAGGTGTGGGCGAAGCGCTCGGCGGCGCCGCCGCGAACCTCGAACTTGGTCTCGCGGTCGAAGATGCGGATCGCGCCGATCTCCTCGCGGGTCACGTCGCCGCGGCGGCACAGCATCGGCAGCAGGCGGCGCGGATCGGCGTTGTCGCGCCGGCCGACATTGAGGCGGAACCACACACTCGACCCGAACGGGGCGCGCGGGCCGTCCCGCGGGGTGGTCTCGCGCTTGGTCGTCGCGCCGCGGCCGGTGGTGAAGCCCGGATCGGTGACCTCCTCGGGCGCCGGCAGGCGCGAGCGGTAGGCCCGCACCAGGGCGGCGGCGAGATCCTCGGCCGAGCGCTGGGCGAGCAGCGACTGGGCCATGGCGCGGTCCTCGTCGCTCACCTCGTCGGTGACGAGCGGGTCCTGGAGCAGGCGCTCCTGGTCGAGGGCGCGGATCTCGTCGGCCGGCGGCGGGCCGGACCAGACCGGCACCACGTTCGCCCGCACCATCAGCTCCTCGGCCCGGCGGCGGCGGGACGGCGGCACCAGCAGCACGCTGATGCCCTTGCGCCCGGCCCGGCCGGTGCGGCCGGAGCGGTGCTGCATCACTTCCGCATCGTTGGGCAGCTCGGCATGGATGACGAGGCCGAGCCCCGGCAGGTCGATGCCGCGGGCGGCGACGTCGGTGGCGACGCAGACCCGCGCGCGGCCATCGCGCAGGGCCTGGAGGGCGGCGTTGCGCTCGCCCTGGCCGAGCTCGCCCGAGAGCGCCACGGCCTGGAAGCCGCGCTCGGTCAGCACCGCCTGGAGGTGGCGCACGGAATTGCGGGTGTTGCAGAACACGATCGCGGTGCGCGCCTCGATCTGGCGCAGAGTGTTGACCACCACCAGTTCCGTCTCCCGCGGCAGGATGCGGAAGGCGCGGTACTCGATGTCGGCATGCGCCTTGGTCTCGCCGACCACCGCGATCCGCTTCGCATCGCGCTGGTAGGACTCGGCGAGCGCCACGATGGCCTTCGGCAGGGTGGCGGAGAACAGCAGGGTGCGCCGCTCGGACGGCGTCGTGCCGAGGATGAACTCCAGATCCTCGCGGAAGCCGAGGTCGAGCATCTCGTCGGCCTCGTCGAGCACCACGGCGCGCAAGGCCGACGGGTCGAGGTTGCGGCGCTCGAGATGGTCGCGCAAGCGGCCCGGAGTGCCGACCACGATGTGGACGCCGTCGGCGAGCCAGCGGCTCTCGCGCCGCGGGTCCATGCCGCCGACGCAGGAGACGACGCGGGCGCCGGCCGGGCCGTAGAGCCAGGACAGCTCGCGGTGGACCTGGAGCGCCAGCTCGCGGGTCGGCGCGATCACCAGCGCGAGCGGCGCGCCGGGCGCGGGCAGCATCTCGGCGTCGCCGAGGAGGGTGCGGGCGAGAGCGAGGCCGTAGGCGACGGTCTTGCCGGAGCCGGTCTGGGCCGAGACGACGAGGTCGCGCCCCTCGGTCTCGGGCTCGAGGACGGCGGCCTGGACCGGCGTCGGGTCTTCGTAGCCGCGGTCGGCGAGGGCCTTGGCGAGGGGGGCGGGTAGAACAGGAAAAGGCACGTGGATTCGATCCCAGGTAATGGCGACGCGCGGGGATCGAATCGGCTCCGGAGACCAGGCTTTGTAGCACATGGCCTCATCAGAGGGCCGGCCGCATGGCGGCGGGCGCTCGCGGCGCGCGGGGAATCCCTACGGTCTTTTCGTGGAGGAGGCAGCCATTACAGGGGTTGGGGCCGGAGGTCCACCCCGCACCCCGCATGGGTGGCACCTCCTCAAGGGATGCCCCGGACGGGGTGATTTTCGGCGGGATGATTCTCGGGGATCACCCCTCGATGATCGCCCGGATCCGCCGCGCCAGCAGGTCGACCGGGAAGGGCTTCGTGACCATCTGCATCCCGGGCGCGAGAAACCCCGCCATGGCGGCGTTCTCGGCATAGCCGGTGATGAACAGCACCTTGAGCCCCGGGCGATGCTCGCGGGCGGCGTCGGCGAGTTGGCGGCCGTTGAGGCCCGGCAGGCCGACATCGGTGACGAGGAGGTCGATGCGGGCGGCGCCCCTCAACGCGGCGAGGCCGGCCGGGCCGTCCTGCGCCTCGAGCGCCCGGTAGCCGAGGTCGCGCAGCACGTCGACGATGAGGCTGCGCACCGCCGGCTCGTCCTCCACCACCAGCACGGTCTCGCCGCTGCCGGCGGGCGGCGCGGCCGGGCCGGGGGCCGGGCCCTCGGCTTCGGCGAGGGGCCCGTCGTGGCGCGGCAGGTAGAGCGCCACGGTGGTGCCGCGGCCGACCTCCGAGGCGATGACCGCGTGGCCCTCGGACTGGCGGGCGAAGCCGTAGATCATCGAGAGCCCCAGGCCCGTGCCCTGGCCGATGGGCTTCGTGGTGAAGAACGGGTCGAAGGCGCGGCGCACCACCTCGGGCGGCATGCCGGTGCCGGTATCGGTGACGGCGAGGCGGATATAGGCGCCCGGCGCCACGTCGCCGTGGGCGGCGGCGAAGACCCCGTCGAGGGTGACGTTGCGGGTCTCGATGGTGAGGTGCCCGCCGTCGGGCATCGCGTCGCGGGCGTTGATGGCGAGGTTGAGGATCGCGCTCTCGAGCTGGTTGGCGTCGCAGAGCGTCGGCCACAGGCCCTCCGTGAGGCGCGTCTCCAGGGTGACGGTCTCGCCGAGCGTCCGGCGCACAAGATCCTCCAGGGAGGCGACGAGGGCGTTGGCATCGACGGGGCGCGGGTCGAGGGGCTGGCGCCGGGCGAAGGCGAGCAGCCGATGGGTCAGCGCCGCGGCCCGGTGGGCCGAGGTCAGGGCCGCCTCGATGTAGCGCGCGGCCACGTCGGTGCGGCCCTGGGCCAGGCGCGTCGACAGGAGGTCGAGGGAGCCGACGATGCCGGTGAGCAGGTTGTTGAAGTCGTGGGCGATGCCGCCGGTGAGCTGGCCCACCGCCTCCATCTTCTGCGACTGGCGGAAGGCCTCCTCCAGCTCGCGCTGCTCGGTCACGTCGCGCCCGACCGCGTGCAGGTGCTCTTCCCCCGGCACCGCGGTCCAGGACAGGATGCGGTAGGAGCCGTCGGCGTGGCGGTAGCGGTTCTCGAAGAGCAGCGTCGCGTGGCCGTCGGCGAGGCGCCTGGTCTCCGCCAGCGTGCGCTCCCGGTCGTCCGGGTGGACGAGGTCGAGGAACGGGCGGCCGATGAGATCCTCGGCGGTCCAGCCGAGCACCGCGTGCCAGGCGGGGTTGAGCGCCGCGATCGTGCCGTCGAAGCGCGCGACCAGCATCACGTCCTTCGACAGGCGCCACATCCGGTCGCGCTCGCGGGTGCGCTCGGCGACCTGGGCCTCCAGGGTCTCGTTGACCCGCCGCAGGGCATCCGCCGCCTCCCGCCGGACCCGGGCGAGGCGCAGGTTGGTCTCGACGCGAGCCAGCAGCTCGCGGGCCGAGAACGGCTTGATCAGGTAGTCGTCGGCGCCCGCGGCCAGTCCCTCGATGCGGGCCTCCTCGCCGGCCCGGGCCGAGAGCAGGATCACGGGGATGCCCCGGAGCGCGGGATCGTCCCGCAGGGCGGCGAGCAGGCCGAACCCGTCGAGGCCGGGCATCATCACGTCGGAAAGGACGAGGTCCGGGGCGTGGCGGCGGGCCGCCGCCAGAGCCGCCTGCCCGTCGCCCACCGCCTCGACGACGTGGCCGCTGTCGCCGAGCAGGCGCCCGACATAGGCCCGCATGTCGCCGTTGTCGTCGGCGAGCAGCACCCGGCCGGTGAGGCCGGCCAGGGACGGGCGGGGCGCCTCGCCGAGATCGGCGGGACCCGCAGCCTCCTCGTCGAGCCAGCGCGTCGCCTCCTCGACGAAGACGTGGGAGCGGGTGGCGGTCGACACCCCGGCCCGGGCGGCGCGGATGCGGTCCTGCGGCAGGTGGGCCCGGCCCAGCGGCAGGCTCACCGTGAAGGTGCTGCCCTCGCCCACAGCGCTCTCGACCCCGACCGTGCCGCCATGCAGCCGGACCAGCTCCTGGACCAGGGCGAGCCCGATGCCCGATCCCTCGAAGCTGCGCCCCTGCGCGCCCTCGACCCGGTGGAAGCGCTCGAACAGCCGCGGCAGCTCGGCCTCCGGGATGCCGAGGCCGGTATCGGCCACCGACAGCACCGCCCGCTCCCCTTGCGCGCCCAGCCGCACGGCGATGCGGCCTCGAAGCGTGAACTTGAAGGCGTTGGAGACGAGGTTGAGGACGACCTTCTCCCACATGTCGGGATCGACGAAGGCCGGCTCCGGCAAGGGAACGCAATCGACGTCGAGGACGAGGCCGGCCTTGTCGGTGGCCGAGCGGAAGCTCGAGGCGAGTTCCGCCGTGAAGCGGGCGAGGTCGAGGGGCTCGAAGGCGGCCTGCGCCCGGCCGGCCTCGATGCGCGAGAAATCGAGCAGCGCGTTGACGAGCTTCAGCAGCCGCAGGCCGTTGCGATGGGCCAGCTCCACCAGGCGGCGCGTGTCGGGATCGAGGGTCGCGGGCGCGCAATCCAGCACCTCGGTCAGCGGCCCGAGCATCAGGGTCAGGGGCGTGCGGAACTCGTGGCTGACGTTGGAGAAGAACACCGTCTTCTGCCGGTCGAGCTCGGCGAAGGCCTCGGCCCGGCGCCGCTCGGCCTCGTAGGCATTGGCGTTGGCGAGCCCCGTGGCGATCTGGCCGACGAACAGGTCGACGAAGCCGCGATATTCCTCGTCGAGGGGCCGGTAGGGGTTCAGGCCCGCGACGAACACCCCGGCCGGCCGGGCCTGGCCCTGCTGGGCGATCGGCACGACCAGGGCATGGGTGGGGGGCCGGTCCCAGGGGCCGGCCGGCAGCCCGGCGAAGAGGGGGCCGAGATCGGCGACGGCCACCGGCTTCGGGCCGGCGGCGTCGAGATGCACCATCGCGGCCGCAGCGGCCTCCGCCGCCCGCCCGGCGGCCGGGTGATCGGACCCCAGTCCCGCCCGGGCCAGCAGGGCCGGCGCATCGCCCGCCAGATAGGCGAGCGCCACCGGCAGGTCGCGGGTGCCCTCCCCGAGGCAGGCGGCCACCACGGCTCCGACCTCCGAAACGGTGCGCGCTGCCGCCATCCCGGTCCCGAGATCGCGCAGGCAGCGCAGGCGCCGCTCGCCGATCACCCGTTCGGTCTCCTCCGAGACGACGCAGAGCATGCCGGTGACGGTGCCGGACTCGTCCGCCAGCGGGCTGTACGAGAAGGTGTGGTAGCTCTCCTCGGTGAAGCCGCGCCGCTCCAGGAACAGCAGCAGCGCCTCGTCCCAGGTCGCCTGGCCGGTGCGCAGAACCTGGGCGATGCGCGGGCCGATATCGGGCCAGATCTCGGCCCAGACCACGTCGGAGCGGGAGCCCAGCGCCCAGGCTTCCTTGACGCCGAGCGTCGGCTTGTAGGCGTCGTTGCAGAAGAAGGTGAGGTCGGGTCCCCACGCCATCCACATGGCGAAGCGGGAGCCGAGCATGATCCGCACCGCCGTGGTCAGCGATGGCGGCCAGGCCTGGACCGGCCCGAGGGATGTCGCCGACCAGTCGTGGGCGCGCAGACGTGCGCCCATCTCGCCACCGCCGGGGAACAGGATCTCGTGCGCGTTCGGCCGGTTACCGGGCATGAGTATAGGGTCCCGCATGCCCTCGCGATGGCACGGGCGCCCCGGACTGTCAAAAACCAAACTTAAGAAATGTGAAATGCACGCGGCTGCCGTCGCGGATCAGGCGCCCTGCACCGGCCGCCCGGTCAGGGCCTCGCCGATCTCGGCCACGATCGCCTGCGGGGTGGCGCCGACCGAGACCACGAGCGGGCGCTCGTCGGGCGCCGGCTCCTCCAGGGTGCGGAACTGGCTGTCGAGCAGGCTCGTCGGCATGAAGTGCCCGTGGCGGGCGGCCATGCGCCGGCCGATCAGCTCGCGGTCGCCCTTGAGGTAGACGAGGCGCACGTCCGGCCGGTCCCCGACCAGGACCTCGCGATAGGCGCGCTTGAGGGCCGAGCAGGTCACCACCCCGTGCCGCCCCTCGGCGCGGAGCCGGTCGATCCAGGCCGCGATGGCCGCGAGCCAGGGCCAGCGATCCTCGTCGGTGAGGGGGGAGCCGGCCTGCATCTTCTCGACATTGGCGGGAGGATGGAAATCGTCGCCGTCCTCGAACTCCCAGCCGAGCCGGCCGGCGAGCAGGCTCGCCACCGTGGTCTTGCCGGAGCCGGAGACGCCCATCACGACGATGACCGCCGGGGGAGCCGGGTTTCCTGCGGCATTGTCCATCGTCGCGTGCCCTCCCGTTTTCTTTGTCATTCTCAAACAGATGATACCGCGCTGAGCGCCTGACCCTCCCCCCTCTGCGGGGGAGGGTGGCGAACGAAGTGAGCCGGGAGAGGGGCAGCGCGACGCTCTTCCAGGGATCGCCCTTCATCGGGCGCGCGGCCTCTCCGGAATCGTGGTTCCCCTCTCCCGGCCTGCTCCGCAGGCCACCCTCCCCCGCAGAGGGGGGAGGGGTATAGCCGTCGCGCTCACATGTGCAGCGCGCGCTTCTCCACCGCCAGCGCGGCTTCCTTCACCGCCTCGGTCAGGGTCGGGTGGGCATGGCAGGTGCGGGCGATGTCCTCGGACGAGGCGCCGAACTCCATCGCCACCGCGACCTCCATGATGAGGTTGCCGGCATCGGGCCCGACGATGTGGACGCCGAGCACCCGGTCGGTCGACGCGTCGGCCAGCACCTTCACGAAGCCGTCGGTGGTGTGGTTCACCTTGGCGCGGCCGTTGGCGGTGAACGGGAACTTGCCGATGTTGTAGGCGATCCCGTCCTTCTTCAGCTCCTCCTCGGACTTGCCGACCGAGGCGACCTCCGGCGTGGTGTAGACCACGTTCGGGATCACGCCATAATTCACGTGGCCGGCCTTGCCGGCCAGGATCTCGGCCACCGCGACGCCCTCGTCCTCGGCCTTGTGGGCGAGCATCGGGCCGGCGATCACGTCGCCGATGGCGTAGAGGCCGGTGACGTTGGTGGCGTAGCGGTCGTCGGTCTGGATCCGGCCCTTGTTGTCGAGCTGGACGCCGACCGTGTCGAGGCCGAGGCCCGCGGTGTAGGGCGTGCGGCCGATGGCGACGAGGACCACGTCGGCCTCCAGCACCTCCGCCGCGCCGCCCGCGGCCGGCTCGACCGTGACCTTGGCGCCGTTCCCGGTGCGCTCGACGCCGGTGACCTTCTGCGACAGGCGGAACGCGATGCCCTGCTTGGCCAGGATGCGCTGGAACTGCTTGCCGACCTCGCCGTCCATGCCCGGCAGGATCCGGTCGAGATACTCGACGACGGTCACCTCGGCGCCCAGCCGCCGCCAGACCGAGCCGAGTTCGAGGCCGATCACGCCGGCGCCGATGACGACGAGCTTGCCCGGGACCTTGGTCAGGTCGAGGGCGCCGGTCGAGGAGACCACGACCTCCTCGTCGATGGTCACGCCCGGCAGGTTGGCGACGTCGGAGCCCGTCGCGATGACGACGTTCTTGGCTTCCAGGATCTGGTTGCTGCCGTCCTCCGAGGTGACCTCGACCCGGCCGGCGCCGGCCAGCCGCCCGGTGCCCTGGAAGGCGTCGATGCCGTTCTTCTTGAGCAGGAACGCGACGCCCTTGGTGTTGCCGTCGACGCCGTCCTGCTTGAACGCCATCATCTTAGGCAGGTCGAGCTTCGGCTCGCCGACGGTGATGCCGAGCACCGGGAAGTGCTTGGTCGCCTCCTCGAACGCCTCGGACGCGTGGAGCAGGGCCTTCGACGGGATGCAGCCGACATTGAGGCAGGTGCCGCCATGGGTCGGGCGCTTCTCGACCACGGCGGTCTTCAGGCCGAGCTGGGCGGCGCGCAGGGCGCAGACGTAGCCGCCGGGGCCGGTGCCGATGACGACGAGATCGTAGGAGGACATGCGGGACTCGCGAGGTTGGGCGCGGCGGGCCTTCACGGCGCCGCCGCCGGATGAGTGATGGATGAGGAGGGCGGCTAGCGGCCGCCCGAGATCGTGAGCGTCGCGCCGGTGGCGTAGGAGGCCTCGTCCGAGAGAAGCCACAGCACCGCGGCCGCGACCTCGTCGGCGGTGCCGGCGCGCTTCATCGGCACGAGCGGGCTCAAGCGCGCCAGCCGGTCGGGCTGGCCGCCGCTGGCATGGATGTCGGTCTCGATCAGGCCGGGGGCGACGCCGTTGACGCGGATCCCCTCCTCGGCGACCTCGCCGGCCAGGCCGGTGGTGAAGGTGTCGATGGCGCCCTTGGAGGCCGCGTAGTCGACGTACTGCCCCGGCGCACCGAGGCGGGCCGCGACCGAGGAGAGGTTGACGATGACGCCGCCCTGCCCGCCGTGGCGGGTCGACATCCGCCGCACCGCCTCGCCCGCGCACAGGAACGAGCCGACGACGTTGGTGGTCATCATCCGGTGAAGGCGCGCGAACGTCATCTCGTCGACCCGGGCGGCGTAGTCGACGACGCCCGCATTGTTGACGAGGCCCCCGAGCGTGCCGAGGGCGTCGGCGGCCCGGAACAGGGCCGGGATGTCGGATTCGACCGCGACGTCGCTCCGCACCGCGAGCGCGGTGCCGCCGGCTTCCTCGATCTCCCGCACCAGGGACTCGGCGGCGTCCTTGGCCGCGACGTAGGAGAAGCAGACCCGCCAGCCGGCCCGTGCCGCCCTCAAGGAAACCGCCCGGCCGATGCCGCGGCTGCCGCCGGTGACCACCAGGACCTTGTCCGTCATTGCCGTGCTCCCCGATGACGAGAGACCCCTCCCCCAGGCGACGAAGCTATCCGGGAGGAAAAAAGAGGCGCGGGCTTCCCCTCTCCCCGTGGGCGGGGAGAGGGCTGTGTTCCCGTTCAGGGAATACAGCAAGCGCAGGCGCAGCCGGAGCGAGGGTGAGGGGGTATCTCCGGATGTGGCTCCTCCGGATATACCCCCTCACCCTCGCGGCGAACCTGCGGTTCGCAGCTCGCTCCGTCGACGACAAGGTCGCCGGAGCCCTCTCCCCGCCCGCGGGGAGAGGAGGAAACCCGCGCCACTCTCGTCACGCAAGTTTTCCGAAGGCCCCTCCCCGGGTGGGGCAGGGGCTCTGGTTTCAGCCGAACCTCAGAGGTCGAGCACGAGGCGCGCCGGGTCCTCCAGGGCCTCCTTGACCCGCACCAGGAAGGTCACGGCCTCCTTCCCGTCGACGATCCGGTGATCGTAGGACAGGGCGAGGTACATCATCGGCCGCGCCTCGATCTTGCCGTTGCGCACGACCGGGCGCTCCTCGATGCGGTGCATGCCGAGGATGCCGGATTGCGGCGCGTTGAGGATCGGGGTCGACATCAGCGAGCCGTAGATGCCGCCGTTGGTGATCGTGAACGTGCCGCCCTGCATGTCCTCGATCGACAGCTTGCCGTCGCGGGCCTTGCGGCCGAAGCCGGTGATGGCCTTCTCGATGCCCGAGATCGACAGCCGGTCGGCGTCGCGCACCACCGGCACGACGAGACCCTTGTCGGTGCCGACCGCGATGCCGACGTGGTAGTAGTTCTTGTAGACGATGTCCTGGCCGTCGATCTCGGCGTTCACCGCCGGCACGTCCTTCAGGGCGCCGATCACCGCCTTGGTGAAGAAGCCCATGAAGCCGAGCTTGGCGCCGTGCTTCTTCTCGAACACGTCCTTGTATTGCTGGCGCAGGGCCATCACCGCGCCCATGTCGACGTCGTTGAACGTCGTCAGCATCGCGGCGGTGTTCTGCGCGTCCTTGAGGCGCCGGGCGATGGTCTGGCGCAGCTTGGTCATGCGCACCCGCTCCTCGCGGGAGGCATCGTCCGGCGCGGACGGGGCGCGGGCGACCTGCGGGGCCGGGGTCGGGGCGGGAGCCGAGGCGCCGGACGAGATCGCCGAGAGCATGTCGCCCTTGGTGACGCGGCCGTCCTTGCCGCTGCCCTTCACCGACGACGGATCGACGCCGGATTCCTGGGCCAGACGCCCGACGGCCGGGCCGTTGTCGCCGGCCGAGTGACCCTTCGGGGCGGCGGCGCCGTGGCTGCCGTACGAGGCGGACGAGGACTTGGCGGGCGCCTCGGCGGCGGCCTTCGGGGCCTCCTTGGGAGCCTCGGCCTTCGGAGCCGCGCCGTTGCCGGCGGCGGCGCCGCCCTCGACGATCGAGCCCAGCAGCGCGCCGGGCTCGACCGTCTCGCCGTCCTTGGCGACGATGTCGCCGAGCTGGCCGGAGGCCGGGGCGTTGACCTCGAGGGTGACCTTGTCGGTCTCGAGCTCGACCAGCGGCTCGTCGGCCTTCACGGTGTCGCCGGGCTTCTTGAACCAGCGGCCGATCGTGGCCTCGCTCACGGACTCGCCGAGCGTCGGGACGCGGATTTCGGTGGCCATGTCTTCCGTCAGGGTTGGGGCGGTGGGGTGCCCGGAAAAGGATCAGGCGGCGCCCCGGAAGGGGCGCCGGTGACGAGGGATCAGACCGCCAGGGCCTCGTTGAGGAAGGCCTGGAGCTGGTCGAGGTGCTTCGACATCAGGCCGACGGCGGTCGAGGCCGAGGCCGGGCGGCCGACGTAGCGCGGGCGCTTGGAGGCGGAGCCGGCCTGGTTGAGGACCCATTCGAGGTAGGGGTCGACGAAGGCCCACGAGCCCATGTTCTTGGGCTCCTCCTGGCACCACACCACCTCGGCGTTGCGGAACCGGGAGATCTCGGTGGCGAGCGACTTCAGCGGGAACGGGTAGAGCTGCTCGACGCGCATCAGGTACACGTCGGAGATGCCGCGCTTCTCACGCTCCTCGTAGAGGTCGTAATAGACCTTGCCCGAGCAGAGCACGACGCGCCGGACCTTGTCGTCCTTGACGAGCTTCACGCCGTCCTGCGCCTTCTCGGCGTCGTCCCACAGCACCCGGTGGAAGGTCGAGCCCTCGGCGATGTCGGCGAGCGCCGAGACCGCCCGCTTGTGGCGCAGCAGCGACTTCGGGGTCATCAGCACCAGCGGCTTGCGGAAGTCCCGCTTCAGCTGGCGGCGCAGGATGTGGAAGTAGTTCGAGGGCGTCGTGCAGTTGGCGACCTGCATGTTGTCCTCGGCGCACATCTGCAGGTAGCGCTCAAGACGCGCCGACGAGTGCTCCGGACCCTGGCCCTCGTAGCCG
The DNA here is from genome assembly GCF_019216885.1 of Methylobacterium sp. SyP6R. Lineage (NCBI taxonomy): Bacteria > Pseudomonadati > Pseudomonadota > Alphaproteobacteria > Hyphomicrobiales > Methylobacteriaceae > Methylobacterium > Methylobacterium synurae. The sequence continues at coordinate 5,180,762 of NZ_JAAQRC020000001.1, forward strand.
TGCGGCAGCAGCATCACCAGGCCCGACATGCGCAGCCACTTGCGCTCGCCGCTGCTGATGAACTGGTCGACCACGACCTGCGCGCCGTTGGCGAAGTCGCCGAACTGCGCCTCCCACAGCACCAGGGAGTTCGGCTCGGCCAGGGAGTAGCCGTACTCGAAGCCGAGCACCGCCTCCTCCGAGAGCATCGAGTTGATGACCTCGTAGCGGCTCTGGCCGTCCTTGATGTGGTTGAGGGGCGTGTAGCGCTCCTCGTTCTCCTGGTCGATCACCACCGAGTGGCGCTGCGAGAAGGTGCCGCGCTCGACGTCCTGGCCCGACAGGCGGACCCGATGGCCTTCCGTGAGGAGCGAGCCGAAGGCGAGCGCCTCGGCGGTCGCCCAGTCCAGGCCCTCGCCGGTCTCGATCGCCTTGGCGCGGTTGTCGAGGAAGCGCCGGATGGTGCGGTGCAGGTGGAAATCCTGCGGCACCGTGGTGATGGCGTGCCCGATCTCCCGCAGGGTGTCGGCCGGCACGCCGGTGCGGCCGCGGCGCGGGTCGTCCTCGTCCTCGCGCACCGCCTTCAGGCCCGACCAGCGGCCGTCGAGCCAGTCGGCCTTGTTGGCCTTGTAGGCGGTGGCGATGTCGAACTCGCTGTCGAGGGTGGCGCGGAACTCGGCCTTGCGGTCCTCCAGCTCCTTCTGGCTCAGCACGCCGCTCTCGGTCAGCCGCTTGCCGTAGGTCTCCAGCGTCGAGGGATGCTTGCGGATGATCTGGTACATCTTCGGCTGGGTGAACGCGGGCTCGTCGCCCTCGTTGTGGCCGAAGCGGCGGTAGCAGAGCATGTCGATCACGACAGGCTTGTGGAACTTCTGCCGGTACTCGGTGGCGATCTTGGCCGCGAAGGTGACGGCCTCGGGGTCGTCGCCGTTGCAGTGGAAGATCGGCGCCTCGACCATCTTCGCCACGTCGGACGGATAGGGCGAGGAGCGCGAGAAGCGCGGATCGGTGGTGAAGCCGATCTGGTTGTTGATGATGAAGTGGATCGAGCCGCCGGTGCGGTGGCCCTTCAGGCCCGACAGGCCCAGGCATTCCGCCACCACGCCCTGGCCGGCGAAGGCGGCGTCGCCGTGGATGAGGAGCGGCAGCACGGTGGTGCGCTGCTCGTCGCCGGTCTGGTCCTGCTTGGCGCGCACCTTGCCGAGCACCACCGGATCGACGATCTCGAGATGCGAGGGGTTGGCGGTCAGCGACAGGTGGACGGTGTTGCCGTCGAAGGCCCGGTCGCTCGAGGCGCCGAGGTGGTACTTCACGTCACCCGAGCCCTCGACCTCGGCCGGGGAGGACGAGCCGCCCTTGAACTCGTGGAAGATCGCCCGGAAGGGCTTCGACATCACGTTGGCGAGCACGTTGAGGCGGCCGCGATGGGCCATGCCGAGCACGATGTCGGTGACGCCGAGCGCGCCGCCGCGCTTGATGATCTGCTCGAGCGCCGGGACCATCGCCTCCGAGCCGTCGAGGCCGAAGCGCTTGGTGCCGGTATACTTGAGGTCCAAGAACTTCTCGAAGCCTTCGGCCTCGATCATCTTGTTGAGGATCGCCCGCCGGCCCTGCTCGGTGAACGAGATCTCCTTGTCCTTGCCCTCGATGCGCTCCTGGATCCAGGCCTTCTCCTCCGGATCGGAGATGTGCATGAACTCGACGCCGAGCGTCTGGCAGTAGGTCCGCTCCAGGATCGCGACGATCTCCCGGATGGTGCCGAATTCGAGGCCGAGCACGTTGTCGAGGAAGATCGGGCGGTCCCAATCGGACTCGGCGAAGCCGTAATGCTGCGGGTGCAGCTCCTCGTGGTCGCCGCGCGGCTGGAGGCCGAGCGGATCGAGCTTGGCGTGGAGATGGCCGCGCATGCGGTAGGCGCGGATCAGCATGATCGCGCGGACCGAATCCTTGGTGGCCTGGAGCACGTCGGCCGGGGCGACGGGCTGGCCCTTGGCCTCCTGCTTCGCCTTGATCTTCTCGCCGACCGCCTTCTCGACCTGCGCCCAGTTGCCGTCGAGCGCCGAGACGATCTCGCCGTTGGCGGCGATCGGCCAGTTCGGCTTCGCCCAGGACGCGCCCTCGGCATTCTTGACGACGATCGCGCTCTCCTCCTTCAATCCGGAGAAGAAGCTGCGCCACTCGGGATCGACCGCGTTGGGGTCCCGGGTGTAGGTCGCGTAGAGCTCCTCGATGTAGTCGGCGTTGCCTCCGTAGAGGAACGAGGTTCCGAGGAGGGCGTCGTTCGCGTCCTGGCGTGCCATGGCGATCTGTCTATCCGCGCTGGTCGATCGGGGGCCGGCTTCTCTCCCTCAGTTGAGGCGGGAGGATGGCGGGGGATCGACGGTGGGGGCGTCCGGTCTCACCGGACGCGAGGATGTCTTACGCACTCAAGAGAGTTGACGTTTGCTTGCGATATGGGTGCGGAACCGGAATTCCGCACGCCACGCCTGCCATGCGCGAGGCGAAGGGCTTTTTAGCCCTTCAGGACCTCGACCAGGGTCTTGCCGAGACGGGCCGGCGACGGCGAGACGCGGATGCCGGCCTCCTCCATCGCGGCGATCTTGTCCTCGGCGCCGCCCTTGCCGCCCGAGATGATCGCGCCGGCATGGCCCATGCGGCGGCCGGGAGGGGCGGTGCGGCCGGCGATGAAGCCGACCATCGGCTTCTTGCGGCCGCGCTTGGCCTCGTCACGGATGAACTGCGCCGCCTCTTCCTCGGCCGAGCCGCCGATCTCGCCGATCATCACGATCGACTCGGTCTTGTCGTCACCTAAGAACATCTCCAGCATGTCGATGAACTCGGTGCCCTTGACCGGGTCGCCGCCGATGCCGACCGCCGTGGTCTGGCCGAGGCCCTCGTTGGTGGTCTGGAACACCGCCTCGTAGGTCAGCGTGCCGGAGCGCGACACGATGCCGACCGAGCCCGGACGGAAGATGTTGGCCGGCATGATGCCGATCTTCGACTCGCCGGCCGTCACGATGCCGGGGCAGTTCGGGCCGATGAGGCGCGACTTCGAGCCTTCGAGCGAGCGCTTGACGCGCACCATGTCGAGGACCGGGATGCCTTCGGTGATGCAGACGATCAGCGGGATCTCGGCGTCGATCGCCTCGCAGATCGCGTCGGCGGCGCCCGGCGGCGGCACGTAGACCACCGAGGCGTCGGCGCCGGTGGCGTGGCGGGCTTCCTTCACAGTGTCGAACACCGGCAGGCCGAGATGGGTCGCGCCGCCCTTCCCCGGCGAGGTGCCGCCGACCATCTTGGTGCCGTAGGCGATCGCCTGCTCGGAGTGGAAGGTCCCGTTCTTGCCGGTGAAGCCCTGGCAGATGACCTTGGTGTTCTTGTCGATGAGGATGGACATGCGTGTCTTTCCGGCGTGCGTGTTCAGATCGGACGGAACGGGTTCACCACACGGACCGAGCCGTAGGTCTGCCCGTCATTGAGGTCTTCGCTGTAGACGACCGGGGCATCGAGCCGTTCGGCCGCCGCGATGATCGCTGCGTCCCAGTAGTTGATCCGGTAGCGGTCGCAGATCTCGGCCGCCCGCGTGACGCTCTCGAAGGTGATGGGCGAAACGTGACGGTCCCGCAGGATGTCCATCCACGCGATCGCTTCTGCCGAGGTGAACGGCGTCTTCGACTTGCGCGTGGCGTTGTAGAAGAATTCCTGCAAGACCTGTCCCGAGATGCCGAAATCCGTCTCCGCGATGAGCAGGCGGGCGCGCTCGTACTTGCTGGGTGCCGAGAAGCGGCCGAGGGCCGCATAGATCAGCACGTTCGTGTCGAGGAAGCAGTCAGGGCTCATAGGAGCGCGTCCTGCTCCACACGTCCGACCCGAGGTCGCCGGTGGTGGCGTCGATCAGGGCGAGCAGACGCCGACGGTTGTCGGCATAGGTCTCGGCCCGGCCCCGACGCCGGTCGTGGAGGGCGGCGCGGCCCTCCTCCGGCTGCTCGTCCAGCACGGCCATGATCGCGCGGTGACCCGGATTGTGGATCTCCACGGGTGCGAGCGCGACGAGGTCCCTGGCATGCTGCTGAAGCAGGTCCTCGATCGAGGTCTGCCGCGCCCGCGCCACGCTGGCGACGCGGTCGAGGGTCGTCTCGTCGAGGTCCAGGATCACCTTCGTCATCGCTCGCTCCGATCGTCCGGGTCGGCCCCGCGTCCTTTAGCCCTTGCGCACCGCCGCGACGATCTTCTGCGCCGCGTCGTCGAGGTCGTCGGCCGGGATCACGTTGAGGCCCGAGGAGCGGATGATCTCCTTGCCCTTCTCGACGTTGGTGCCCTCGAGGCGCACCACCAGCGGAACTTGCAGGCCCACGGTCTTCACGGCCGCGATCACCCCGTTGGCGATCACGTCGCACTTCATGATGCCGCCGAAGATGTTGACCAGGATGCCCTTCACGTTCGGGTCGGCGGTGATGATCTTGAAGGCCGCGGTGACCTTCTCCTCCGAGGCGCCGCCGCCGACATCGAGGAAGTTCGCCGGCTCCTCGCCGTAGAGCTTGATGATGTCGAGCGTCGCCATGGCGAGACCGGCGCCGTTCACCATGCAGCCGATGGTGCCGTCGAGCGCGATGTAGGCCAGGTCGTACTTCGAGGCCTCGATCTCCTTCTCGTCCTCCTCGGTGATGTCGCGCAGCTGCACGATCTCCGGGTGGCGGTAGAGGCTGTTCGAGTCGAACGAGATCTTGGCGTCCAGGCACTTCAGGTGCCCGTCCTTGGTGACGATGAGCGGGTTGATCTCCAGCATGCTCATGTCCTTGGCGGTGAACGCCCGGTAGAGCTTGGTGGTGAGGTCCTCCGCCTCCTTGGCGAGCGGGCCGGTGAGGCCGAGCGCCTTGGCGACCGCGCGGCCGTGATGCGGCATCACGCCGGTGGCCGGGTCGACCGAGAAGGTGATGATCTTCTCGGGCGTGTCGTGGGCGACCTGCTCGATGTCCATGCCGCCCTCGGTCGAGACCACGAAGGCGACCTTGCCGGTCTCGCGGTCGACGAGCATCGACAGGTAGAACTCGGTCTCGATGTCCGAGCCGTCCTCGATGTAGAGGCGGTTGACCTGCTTGCCGGCCTCGCCGGTCTGCACCGTCACGAGGGTGCGGCCGAGCATCTGCTCGGAGAAGGCCTTGACCTCCTCGACCGACTTGGCGAGGCGCACGCCGCCCTTCTCGCCGGCCTCGGCCTCCTTGAACTTGCCCTTGCCGCGCCCGCCGGCATGGATCTGGGACTTCACGACCCAGAGCGGGCCACCCAGCTCGTTGGCGGCGGCCTCGGCCTCGGAGGCCTTGAAGATGGCGCGGCCGTTCGAGACCGGCAGGCCGAACTCCTTGAGGACGGCCTTGGCTTGATACTCGTGGATGTTCATGGGGCGACAAGCTTTCTGAAAGTCAGGCGGGGCGTGCGTGCAGAGGCGGCGCGGGGAAGGCCCCCGCGCCGCTCAAATCCGGGTTACGCCAGCGCGCCGTTGATGCCCTTGCAGGCCTCGACCAGGCCCTTCACGGAATTGACCGACTTCTCGAACATCGCCTTCTCCTCACCGGAGAACTCGACCTCGACGATGCGCTCGACGCCGTTCTCGCCGATCACGATCGGCACGCCGATGAACAGGCCGTCGACGCCGTACTGGCCGGTGAGGTGGGCCGCGCAGGGCAGGACCCGCTTCTTGTCCTTGAGGTAGCTCTCGGCCATCGCGATCGCCGAGGCGGCGGGCGCGTAGAAGGCCGAGCCGGTCTTGAGCAGGTTGACGATCTCGCCGCCGCCTTTACGGGTCCGCTCGACCATCGCGTCGAGCTTCTCCTGGGTGGTCCAGCCCAGCTTGACGAGGTCGGGCAGCGGCACGCCGGCCACCGTCGAGTAGCGCACCAGCGGCACCATGTCGTCGCCGTGGCCGCCGAGCACGAAGGCGGTGACGTCCTCGACCGAGACCTGGAACTCCTCGGCCAGGAAGTGGCGGAAGCGGGCCGAGTCGAGCACGCCGGCCATGCCGACGATCTTCTTCGGGTCGAGGCCGGAGAACTTCTGCAGCGCCCACACCATCGCGTCGAGCGGGTTGGTGATGCAGATCACGAAGGCGTTCGGGGCGTGGGTCTTGATGCCGGTGCCGACCGCTTCCATCACCTTCAGGTTGATGCCGATCAGGTCGTCGCGGCTCATGCCGGGCTTGCGCGGCACGCCGGCGGTCACGATCACCACGTCGGCCCCGGCGATGGCGCTGTAGTCGCTGGCGCCGGAATACTTGGCGTCGAAGCCGTCGACCGGGGCCGACTCGGCGATGTCGAGGCCCTTGCCCTGCGGCACGCCGTCGGCGATGTCGAACAGCACGACGTCGCCCAGCTCCTTGAGGCCGGCGAGGTGCGCGAGCGTGCCGCCGATCTGTCCAGCGCCGATGAGCGCGATCTTCTTGCGTGCCATGTCAGAACCGATCCTTCGCGGTGTGGTGGAACCGTCGTGGGCCGGGGTCCGCTCGCGAGGAGCCCGCGCCGGCGGGTGCCTCTTTGGCGAAAAAAGCCGGGGCCGACAACCCGAAGGCCCGGCACGAGGCGCCAAGGCGCCGCCGCGGCCGCGTTCAGGGGCCGTCACACGACCAGAAACTTCCTTTCTGATCAATGCTTTGCCCTGAACTCCGACCGATTGTTACATTTTCGATAGTTTGTCAGCGCCGCTACAGCGTGCCGATGCGCAGGATTCGCAGCATCGCCCGGATGACTGCGCCGAGGCGGGTCTCGATCAGGTCGCGGGGCATCTCGGCGTCGAGCTGGATCGAGACCGGGTGCAGGAAGCGGTGGCTGGTGTCGAAGATGAAGGCGATGCCGCGCTCGCGGTCGCGCAAGGAGAATGTGCCGGCATTCATCCCCTCCTCGATCACCCGCTCGACCAGCTGGCGCAGGCGGCCGCGATGGCGCCGGGCGATCGGCCGGGACTCGACCGTGGCGTCGCGGTGGACGGCGAACAGGTGCGGGTCCCGCGCCAGCACCTCGCGCTGCATCGAGGCGAGCGCCAGCAGCAAGCGTTCGAGCTTGTCGTCGGCGGGGTCCGGCGCATCCGCGATGGCGCCGAGCTCGGCCTCGACCTCGCGCAGCCAGCGGCCCGCCACCGCATCGACGAGGGCGGTCTTCGACGGGAAGTAGCGGTAGACGTTGGCATGCGTCATGCCTGCCTCGGCCGCGACCCCCACCACCGTGACCTGCCGGTGGCCGAGCCGGCGCAGGTGGTCGGCCGCGATGGCAAGCAGCCGCGCATCCGCCGAGGGTGGCACCGGCCGGGCGCGGGCGTTCGGGCCGGGGGAGCTTGAGCCGGGATAGTTCGGGCCCGTTGAGAACGGCGGGTCCGCCGGATGCGTCTCGTCGCGGGTCTGGGCGCCGGGGCGGCTGCGGGGCATGGAACTCGAAAGACAGTCAGGATCGACGGCGCGACGATCCCGCCAGGGTAGCGGCCGGCTGGCGCCAGGAGAAGCCCCGCTCCGGCGCCTTGGAGCCGCAGTCGTCAGACCCGGTAGCGCCGGTGCAGGCTCGACACCACGTCCTCCGCCAACCCCAGCCGCTCGGCGAGATAGGCGAGATACAGTTGGTTGACTCTGCGGCGCTGGTCGACGGCGAGCAGCGAGGCGACGTAGGCATAGGCGCCGAGATCGGCGTCCAGGATCGCGTCGAGCAGGTCGCCGAGCGCCAGCGGCGCGGCGAGCGCCTTGTCGAGGCGCTGGCGCTCGGCCTCCGCGGCGCTGATCCGGGCCAGCGCGTCGCGCACCGGGGCCGGGTCCTGCCGCCGCCCCTGCGCCAGGAACGCCGCCGCCATCGCCTGGATGACGAGGTCGCGCTGCGCGGGCTCCAGCACCCTGAGGTTCAGGGTCAGCGGCACCAGGGTCTGGTGGCGGTTCTGCAGGAAGGCGTGCAGCACCTTCTGGCTCAGGGCCTCGGTCACCACCGCATCCGCCCGGCCGGCCCGCCGGTCGCGCCGCGAGGCCCGGACCGGAGCGGCCGGGTCTTGCGCCGGGCCTTGCACCTCCTCGGCCGGATCGCCGCCGCCGAAGGCGCGGGTGAGGAAGGCGAAGCTCATGCGGGATTCCGGGCCGGACCTTTCAAGTCCCGCATCAACGTGCGACCGGGCGCCGGGCTCCGCCGCCCCTCCCCGCTCTCTGCGTTGCGGGCCCGCCCGCCCGTGGCTAAAGCCGGCCCGGACCTCGCGCGGGAGCACAAACGCCATGCAGACCTTCGACTCGGACGGCGTGCCGATCGCCTATCTCGACGTCGCCCCGGCCGAGGGCGCGGCCGAGCCGATCCTGCTGATCCACGGCTTCGCGTCGAACCACGCCGTCAACTGGGTCAACACCTCCTGGGTGCGCAGCCTGACCGGAGCCGGGCGGCGGGTGATCGCGCTGGACAATCGCGGCCACGGCCGCAGCGGCAAGCTCTACGAGCCGGAGGCCTACGGCTCCGACCTGATGGCGGAGGATGCCCGCCGGCTCCTCGACCACCTGGAGATCCCCCGCGCCGACGTGATGGGGTACTCGATGGGCGCGCGGATCACCGCCTTTCTGGCGCTCGGCCACCCGGACCGCGTCCGCTCGGCCGTGCTCGGGGGTCTCGGCATCCACCTGGTCGAGGGGCGCGGGCTGCCCGCCGGCATCTCGGACGCGATGGAGGCGCCGTCGCGCGACGCGGTCACCGACCCGACGGCGCGGATGTTCCGGGTCTTCGCCGAATCGACCGGCAGCGACCTGCGGGCGCTCGCCGCCTGCATGCGCGGCTCGCGCCAGACCCTGTCCCGGGCCGAAGTCGCGCAGATCGAGGTCCCGGTGCTGGTGGCGGTGGGTACCACCGACACGGTGGCGGGGTCGGGCCCGGCCCTCGCCGCCCTGATCCCGGAGGCCAAGGCCCTCGACATCCCCAACCGCGACCACAACCTCGCGGTCGGCGACAAGGTGCACAAGGCCGGCGTGCTGGAGTTCCTGGCGGGGCGGCCCTGACGGGGCGTCGGCCGGAAGCGTACTCGAACCCCTCCCCCCTCTGCGAGCTATCGGATTCACACATCTCGATTTGAGCGCCTCTCCATTTGAGAATAGCGCGCTTCTCCTCCCCACAACTTGCAGCGATACCGGGCAAGCCCGGGATCGCCGGGGGGAGGGGAAAGCGCGCATATTTACAGTGAGTTAGCTCTCAAGAGAGAAGCATGAAGCCACTAGCCCGCAGAGGGAGGGTTCGCGTGCGGCGGTCATCCTTCCGCGTCGCACAGACGGATTGCAAGTCGATCGGTTGTGCGCAAAACAATAGGGTAGCTGCGCGCCCCGGAAGAGGGCGCGCGCCCCGGGAGAACGCCATGCCGATCGACGCCAACAAGGATCTCGCCCGCGCCTACTTCACCGCCTTCCTCGACCGCGACGAGGCCTGGTGGCAGCGGCACATCGCGCCGGACTTCGTGCGGCACGATCCCGGGCTGAACTTCACGGTGCGCGGCCCCGAGGGCGTGGCCCGGCTCGGCGAGGTGCTGCATGGCGGCGTCACCGAGATGACGTTGCCGATCGACGAGGTGATCGCCGAGGGCGACCGGGTGCTGGTGCGCCTGCGCTTCCGGGGCCGCCATACCGGCGACCTGATGGGACTGCCCGCCAGCGGCCGCAGTATCGACATCGCGGTGATGGACCTGTTTCGCATCGTCGACGGGCGCCTCGTCGAGCATTGGGCGCTGCTGGACAATCTCGGGATGCTGAAGCAGGTCGGCGCCCTCCCGGCCTGATCCCCATCCCTCACCACCCGTCAGCCGGGAGCCTCCGCATGTCCACGCCGCAGATCGTCCTGCACCACTACGCCTTCTCGCCTTACGCCGAGAAGGTCCGCCTCGCCCTCGGGATCAAGGGGCTCGACTGGGGCTCGGTCGAGGTCGCGATGATGCCGCCGCGCCCGCTCCTCGATCCGCTCACCGGCGGCTATCGCCGCATCCCGGTGATGCAGGTCGGCGCCGACATCTATTGCGACACTCACGCGATCCTGCCCGCCCTGGCGCGGCTGCACCCCGAGCCCGGCCTGTCTCCGGGTTTCACCCCGGCGCTGGCCGAGGGCCTGACCTACGGCCTGGAACGCGATCTGTGGCTCGCGGTCATCGGCGTTACGGTGCATTTCGCCGGCGACCTGCCCGAGGCGTTCCTGCGCGACCGCAAGGACGATTACCTCTACGTCGACATCAGCCACGCCGCCATGGAGCCGGATTTCGCCCGCAACGCCCAGCGGGTCGCGGCCTGGACCGCCTGGCTCGCCGCTTCCCTGTCGGATGGCCGCCGGTTCCTCGGCGGCGACCGGCCGGGGGTGGCGGACCTGGCGCATTACCACCTGCTCTGGCTGATGCGCGGCGGCGGCCGGGCCGGCTCGGTCGACCGGCTACTCGGGCTCAAACCCCTCCTCGGCTGGATCGACCGGGTCGCCGGCCTCGGCCACGGCCGGCCGCAAGCGATGACCGCCGAGGCGGCCCTGGAAGTGGCGAAGGCTGCCGAGCCGGCACCGGTCGAGGCCGCGAACGCGGTGCCGGACCTGATCGCGGCGGCCCCCGGCGAGCCCGTGACGGTGACGCCGGACGATTTCGCCCGCGTGCCGGTCGCAGGGAGGCTCGTCGCGGTCGATGCGGAGCGCATCGTCATCCGCCGCGACGATACGCAGGTGGGCGTGCTGCACCTGCACTTCCCGCGGGCCGGGTTCACGGTGGCGAAGGGCTGAAGGCCGGCGGTCCCGGCGGATCGGCTCACCCATCCGCGCCGTGCCGGCGCCGCGGCCCCGGCACGATGCCCGCTCGCAAGCCCCCGGGCCGCGATGAACGGGAATTTAGTGGCCGCAACGGGATCGGCGCCTATCTGCCCCGGCGCATGGTCTGATCGTGTCGGGTCCGGGATGAAGAGCTGTGTCCTCAAGTCGGCGCCAGGGGCGGAACCGCCCATCGCCCAGGGGCATGGCCATATCCATATACTCGGCACCAGTATAATGCATCCTCCGGGATCGAACCAGAACTTCTGAGCGGCGTGCCTCGCGCGGTCGAGGCCCGTCGCTCGTGCATCCCGATCGCCGCGCGATCGGCACGGAAGGAGCCACGGCGTGGAAACCTATACTGACGTCCTGTCGGGCAAGTGCCCCTTCGGCGGCGACCGCGTCGGCGGCGCCTTCGCGACGCCGCCCACCCTGGAGAATTGGTATCCCGACCGCCTGCGCGTCGAGATGCTGCACCAGAACGGGCCGCAGGCGAACCCGCTCGGCGAGACCTTCGATTACCGGGCGGCCTTCGCCTCGCTCGATTACGAGGGGCTGAAGCGCGACATCAAGCAGTTCCTGACCAGCACGGTGTCGTGGTGGCCGTCCGATTACGGCAATTACGGCCCGCAGATGATCCGCATGGCCTGGCACTCCGCCGGCACCTACCGCATCGCCGACGGGCGCGGCGGCGCCGGCCAGGGCCTGCAGCGCTTCGCGCCGATCAGCAGCTGGTGGGACAACGGCAACACCGACAAGTCGCGCCGCCTGCTCTGGCCGATCAAGCAGAAATACGGCAGCGCCCTGTCCTGGGCCGACCTGATGGTGCTGACCGGCAATTGCGCCCTCGAGATCATGAACTTCCCGACCTACGGCTTCGCCGGCGGCCGCGAGGATGCCTGGGAGGCCGACAACGCGACCTATTGGGGCCCGGAGCTGTGGGACCCGACCAATGTCGAGGCCTTCGACGGGATGGTGCAGCGCGACAAGCGCTGGCGGGGCAAGAACGGCGAGGCCGAGTACGACCTCGAGAACCCGCTCGCGGCCTCACACCAGGCGCTGATCTACGTCAACCCGGAGGGTCCCTACGCCAACGGCGATCCGATGGGCTCGGCCCGCGACATCCGCATCACCTTCACCCGCATGGCGATGAACGACGAGGAGACCGTCGCGCTGATCGCCGGCGGCCACGCCTTCGGCAAGAGCCACGGCATGGTCAAGGCCGACAAGGTCGGGCCGCCGCCGGAGATCGCCCCGATGGAGGCGATGGGCCTCGGCTGGCAGAACCCGGAAGGCACGGGCTTTGCCCAATACACGATGACCAACGGCATCGAGGGCTCGTGGACGCCCGATCCGACCACCTGGGACAACAGCTACCTCGAGAACCTGTTCAAGTTCGAGTGGAAGCAGACCCGCAGCCCCGCCGGCGCCCTGCAATGGGAGCCGACCGACCCGAACGCGCCGCGCACCCCCGACGCCCATATCCCGGGCCAGTCGCACCCGCTGATGATGATGACCAGCGACATCGCGCTCAAGACCGATCCGGTCTACCGCGCGATCTGCGAGAAGTTCCTATCCGACTTCGACTACTTCACGCTGCAATTCTCCAAGGCGTGGTACAAGCTGACCCACCGCGACATGGGCCCGAAGGAGCGCTATGTCGGGCCGGAGACGAAGATCGAGCCTGATCTTCTGTGGCAGGACCCGATCCCGCCGGTCGATCACCCGGTCGTCGACGAGGCCGACATCGCCGCCCTGAAGGCGGAGATTCTGGGCAGCGGCCTGTCGGTCTCCGACCTCGCCTTCACGGCCTTCTCGTCGGTCGCCACCTACCGCAACAGCGACAAGCGCGGCGGCGCCAACGGCGCCCGCCTGGCGCTCGCGCCGCAATCGGGCTGGACCGTCAACCGGCGCACCCTGCCGGTGATCGAGAAACTGCGCGGCATCATGGCCGGGTTCAACGGCAAGGCGTCCGGGGGCAAGAAGGTGTCGCTGGCCGATCTCATCGTGCTCGGCGGCTGCGCTGCGGTCGAGGAGGCGGCGAAGGCGGCAGGCGCCGCGACCACGGTGCCGTTCGTGCCCGGCCGGATGGACACCACCGACGCGCTGACCGACGCCGAGAGCTTCGAGTGGCTGAAGCCCCTGGTCGACGGTTTTCGCAATTACGTCGATCCGTCCTTTGCCGAGATCACCAAGGGCCGCGTCTCGCCCGAGGAGGTCTTCCTCGACAAGGCCAACCTGCTGGCGCTCACCGCGCCGGAATGGGTGGTGCTGACCGGGGGCCTGCGGGCGCTCGACCTCAACTACGACGGGTCGCGGCACGGCATCTTCACCGACCGCGTCGGCGTGCTGACCAACGACTTCTTCACCGTGCTGACCAGCATGGACTACGAGTGGAAGAAGGCGGACGACGGCGGCATGACCTTCACCCTCGACGACCGGCAGACCGGCGCGACGACGTTCACGGCGACGCGCTGCGACCTCGTCTTCGGGTCGAACGCCCAGCTGCGGGCGGTGGTCGAGATCTATGCCGGCAGCGACGGCCAGGCACGGTTCGTGCGCGACTTCGTCAAGGTCTGGCACAAGCTGATGATGCTCGATCGCTTCGACGTGAAGCGCAACGAGGCCGGAATGACCACGGCGGCGTGAGGGACAACGCCTCGCCGGCATAGCGCAGCGCCCTCCTTTCCCCGCCTGTGGCAGTGGCATCCGGGGGAAGGAATGGCGCGGGTTTCTCCCCTCCCCCCTGTTGCGGGGGAGGGGGAAACCCGCGTCCACTCGTTGCCGGTGCAGGTCACGCCTGCGCCGGCATCACCCTCCCCACGCCCCCATCACCGTCGGAATCTTCCCCCGCAGCCGCGAGAACCCGCGATTCGACAGCGGCCAGGCTCGCTCGTCCCACTCCCGCCTGATCCGCGAACAGCCCGCCGGCAGCGCCTCCGCCGAGGGGCCGACGGGAGCGAACGGCGTCACGACCGGCAGGGCGCCGGCCCACCCTTCCTCCGCCGGCCCGGCCGGGCAATCGAAATGCCCCCCTGCACGGGCCAGCGCATCCGCCATCGCCGCCGCATCCGCCGCGCGGACCCGATCGGTCGCCCCCTCGATCGAGGCGGTCAGGCCGCCGACCCGCACCACCCGGGCGCCGCCGAGGGGCAGGCTCTCCGGGTGCAGGTCGTCGAGATGCAGGAGCAGGGCGACCGGACCGTCGGGCGGCGCATCGGCCGGCGCCGGCCGAACCTCGCGCGGCGGCGTCTCCTCCTCCAGCGAGGCGGCGTGCTCGTCGAGGTCGTCGGGGTCGTGCCGGCCTTGCGTGAATTCCCGGATGTTGTCGCGCCGCGCGAGGTAGGGTTTGCCCCGCGTGTGCAGGCCCGCGACCCAGCGCCAGGACAGGGTGTTGCTTGCCGGATCGCCGTCGAGAAGGTGGCGCAGGAAGAACGCGGCACCGAGTTCCCAGGGCAGCCGCAGGGAAAAAATCCAGATCGAGGCGAACCACATCCGAGCGTGGTTGTGCAACCAGTTCTCCTCCACGAGCTGCACCGCCCAGGTATCGAAGCCGTCGATCCCGGTCTCACCGGTGATCGCCCGCTCGTAGGTCCGGCGCAGGCCGGGCTCGGCGGCGAGGCGGCCCTGGGCGGCCTCACGCCCGGCGAGGTAGCGCGCCCACACCTCGGGATGGGTCTCGAGATGGCCCTTGAAGTAGGTGCGCCAGAAGACCTCCGTGACGAATTTTTCCGCCCCGCGCTCGCCGTAGGCCCGCACGCCTGCCCGGGCGACCTCCTCCTCGGTCAGGAGCCGGCGGCGCAGGTAAGGCGAGAGGGCGGAGGTCGTCGGCGCCACGCCGCGGCCGCGATCGGTGTTGCGGGCGGCGGCGTAATCGGCGCCGGGGCCGGCGAGGAACGCGGCCAGCAGGTCGAGGCCGGCCGCACGGGTCATGACGGGAGGATGGGGCATGCCCGCCATGTAGGACGGCGGCGCCCGAAAGCGGGGCGGCGCCGTGCCTCAGGCCAGGGCCGCCGGCGCGGCGAGCCCCGGCCGAGTCGGCGGCGCGCGGCCCGTCCTCGGCCTCGCCGGAGAACCGCATCACCGTGGCGCGCAGGCTTGCTCCATCGGCACACGCGGCACCCAGCCCAGGAACCCGGCGGCGCGGCGTCGTGCGGGCGCTGCCGCGAAGACCTCCGGCCATCGTGCATCCTCCGCCTGGGCGTCAGGCGGAGGATGCACCATCCCACTCCGGGACGACCCACCGAGGCGGAGAGCAGGCTGGAGCCTTAGAAGACGAGGCTGGGCATGCAGCGCGGGAGTCTCCCTCTTGCGCGTCGCGCACCCGCGATGCTCCCTGACGGTATGCCAGATGGCGGAGCGTCGGCGCTCGGCAAATCCCCCCGCGCACGGCACCGGGGCCGCCGCCCCGCGTTGACACCGCGGAAGCCCCGGCCGATACCGCGCCCGGCTCCCGATGCGCAGACAGATCCTCAAGACCGCGACGATCATCGTCCACGACCTCGTGGCGACGGCCCTCGCCGTGCTCCTCACCTTCGCGATCCGCTTCGACGGCCCGCTGCTGGCCGAGCGGCTCGCCCATTTGCCGGTGCTCCTGCCGCCCTTCGTGGCCTGCGCCGGGCTGGTCTATCGCGCCTTCGGGCTCTACCGGACCAAGTGGCGCTTCGCCTCGCTGCCGGATCTCGCCAACATCGTGCGGGCCGTGGCTTTGCTGACGCTGCTGCTGCTGGTGCTCGACTACGTGCTGGTCTCACCGGCCCTGTTCGGCATTTACTTCTTCGGCAAGATCGCCATCGGGCTCTACTTCGTCCTGCAGATCTTCCTGCTCGGCGGGCCGCGGCTGGCGTTCCGCTACCTGAAATACAGCCGCTCGCGCCAGAGCGCGGCGCGGGCCGCCAGCACGCCCACCCTGCTGATCGGGCGCGGCCACGACATCGAGGTGGTGCTCCGCGCGATCGAATCGGGCGCCGTGCGCAAGCTCGACCCGAAGGGCATCCTCTCGCCCCGGGCCGAGGAGCAGGGCCAGACCATGCGCGGGGTGCCGGTGCTGGGCTCCGTCTCGGATCTCGATGCGGTGGTGGCCGGCCTGGCCGCCCGCGGCGTGCCGATCCGCCGCCTCGTCGCGACGCCGAGCGCGCTCGCCCCCGAGGCCGAGCCCGAGGCGTTGATCGCCCGGGCGCGCCGCCTCGGCCTGCCGCTCGCGCGCGTCACGAGCCTCGGCGATGCCGGACGCGGGGCGGAACTCGCCCCGATCGAGATCGAAGACCTGCTCTTACGCCCGACCGTCGCCATCGACCGGCCGCGGCTGGAGCACTTCCTGACCGGCCAGCGGATCGTCGTCACCGGCGGGGGCGGCTCGATCGGCTCGGAGATTTGCGCCCGCGCCGTCGCCTTCGGGGCGAGCGCCGTCCTGGTGCTGGAAAGTTCCGAGCCCGCCCTGCACGGGGTCTTGAGCCGCCCCGGGCTCTCCGGCCGGGAGGGGGTGAGCGGCGTCATCGCCGATATCCGCGACCGCGACCGGCTGTGTCGTGTGCTGGCGGAGTTCCGGCCCGACTACGTCTTCCACGCCGCTGCGCTGAAGCAGGTGCCCTACCTGGAGCGGGACTGGAGCGAGGGCATCAAGACCAACGTCTTCGGCTCGGTCAACGTCGCCGACGCGACGCTGGCGGCCGGAGCCAAGGCGCTGGTGATGATCTCGACCGACAAGGCGATCGAGCCGGTGTCGCAGCTCGGCGTCACCAAGCGCTTCGCCGAGATGTACGCCCAGGCCCTCGATGCCGGGCGCACAGCGGGCGAGACCCGCCTCGTCGCGGTGCGGTTCGGCAACGTGCTCGGCTCGGTCGGCTCGGTGGTGCCGGTGTTCAAGGCGCAGATCGCCCGCGGCGGCCCCGTCACGCTGACGCACCCGGACATGGTGCGCTACTTCATGACGGTGCGCGAGGCCGCCGACCTCGTCCTCACCGCCGCCTCCCACGCCGACCGCGAGGCCCGCGACCCGGCGGCCGGCGACCAGCGTGCCGCCGTCTACGTGCTCAAGATGGGCCAGCCGGTGCGGATCCGCGACCTCGCCGAGCGGATGATTCGGCTCGCCGGCTTCGAGCCGGGCGAGGACATCGACGTGGTGGTCACCGGCGCCCGCCCGGGCGAGCGCCTGAACGAGATTCTCTTTGCCCGCGACGAGCCGATGGTGAACCTCGCCGGCATCGACGGGGTGATGGCAGCGAAACCCATCTTCGCCGACCGCGCCCAGTTGCAAGCCTGGCTCGACCGCCTGGCCGAAGCGGTGGCGGCGGACGACCGGGCGGCGGCCGACGCGGTGTTCGGCGAGGCGATCCCGGACTTCCTGCTGCGGAACCGGCCGGCCGGCGAGACCGGCCGCCTCTCGCAGGTGGGCTAAGCAGATTTCGCAAAAGTGGCGGCCGGTTTTGCGACAAAAATCTGCGATAATTCAACAACCTAAGCGGACGAAGCGTTGGCTTGCCAACGCAAGTCTGCTTAGGGCATTTTCCGACGACGTGGAGACCGGTTCGTCGCAGACAATGCGGCAAACCAAAGACCTAAGTTGAGGTCAGTCGATCTCCGATCGTGTGCGATCTCCGATCGCCGACACCTCAGAGCCTGTTTGAGCAGCAATTTCTGAAAAATACTTGAGATTATTGGGGGGATATCCTACCCACCACCTCATCCTGAGGTGCGACTGAAAGGAGCCTCGAAGGAGGGCTCCAGAAGCCTCCGCGATCCCTGGAGCCCTCCTTCGAGGTTAGTCGATCTTCGATCGACTGAAACCTCAGGATGAGGTGGATGGGTAGGACATCTCATGCTCACCGTCAGATTTCGGCAGTCAAATCCGCTCAAACAGGCTCTCAGGATGAGGTTGAGGGTTGGAGCGCCCCATGGCCGGCAGGCTTCAGGTCGCTGTCGTGTCCCGTGGCAACGTGATCGGGCGCTGCCCTCGGGGACGGTACAGGCCTCCTCCGGGGGAGCCATCGCGCCGGGCGATCGGGGACAGTCCCGTGCTTGCGAAGGCCCTTGCCGCGCCTGCAATCCGGACATGCCCCGCAGATGAATCGCCACGCCGCCGAGCGTGTGGCCTGCCAGGGCAAGCCTGCTCGAGACTGTGGCGGCGAGCGAGCCTATGACCTGATCCTGTGACCTGATCCGATGACCGCGTCGAGTCCAGCAGGCCGGCAGCGCCGGCCGGTCCTGCGACATTCGGCGCCCGTTCAGTACATGACACTGCCGGATGCAATCAACTCGGGCTCACTCAACTCCGAGGCGCATCATGAGATGCCTTGACAAAAAAATTGGACATCAGGATAAAGACTAAATTCGGAAAACGATTATATATATCGTCGTGTCGAGCGCCGGGCTTCATGGATGAATGAAAAATCGCAGACCTGAGTATCGAGCTGCAGGAAAGTATAATGGCGATTTATAAAATCAAGAAGACTCTTTCGCTTGCAAACATTCACAGAAACAAAACGGCAACACAACCCGCATTTCCGATCGCGTCGGCGCTTCCTGTAGAACTCGATGTTGTATTCTACAAAAATTTCTATGCGGATCTCAGTCATTTCAACAGCACGGACTCCCTGAGCCATCACTACGTCAAGCATGGCCGACGCGAAGGACGTTTCCCGAACGCGACGCGGCTGAATGAAGCGCTCGCAAAGCTGCCGCACGATTTCAGTCCGGTCGAATACCGCAAGATCAATCCTGAAGCCGAGAACCTGAGCGACCAGGATGCCCGCCTCCACTATTGCACGGTCGGCAAGTCGCTAGGACTCGCCTATCGCCCCGATCAGATTCCAGGCTTCGATCCGGATCATTTTCGCGAAACGCATCCTGCCTTCGCCCATGCCGACGATGCGACCTGCCAGGACGCATGGCAGGCCCAGGGCGGTCCGGACGGCGCCCCAGGGACGCAGGCCGCGCATCTCCAGTGCCTCGGCCTCGCCCTGCAGGCCTACCCCGCCGCTTTCCCGTGGCGCTTCTATACGCGCCTCTACCCGCGCACCGCCGTGCACCGGTGGGCGGCCCTCGCCGATTTCCTGCGCGAGGGCTTCGCCGCGGCCGGCGAGCGGCTTCCCT
This sequence comes from Methylobacterium sp. SyP6R, assembly GCF_019216885.1. NCBI lineage: Bacteria > Pseudomonadati > Pseudomonadota > Alphaproteobacteria > Hyphomicrobiales > Methylobacteriaceae > Methylobacterium > Methylobacterium synurae. The sequence continues at coordinate 5,199,589 of NZ_JAAQRC020000001.1, forward strand.
ATGGCGAGGATGCGGCGTCGTTCCTGATCGCGGTCGGCGATCGTTTCACGCGGCTCGGCCGGCAGGAAGCGATCCGCGCCTACGAGCTGGCCGCCGCGCTGGAGCCCTCCGCCTCCACGCAGGTCAGGCTCGCCGAGGCCTATGGCCGCGCCGGCGCCTGGAGCGCCGCCCTCGATCTCTACGATACGCTCCTGGACGATCTGCCGGCGGACGGCGCGGGCGACGACGCGGCGCTGCGCGGCTTCGTGGCCGCGGCGGTGGCGCGTGGCGCGTGGCCGCGCCTGTTCGGCCGCCTTCGGGGCCTCGCCTCGCGAGTCCCGACACCCGCCGACGACGCCCTGGTCCGCGACGCAACCGAGCATTTCTTCGCCGAGCGCGGCCGGGCGGCGCGGTCGCTCTACGGCGACGGGCGACGGGAGGAGGGCGATGCGCTCCTCGCCCAAGCCGTGCGGGACGTGGCGGAGCTGTCGGCCGCGTGCCTGCCCGCCGGGGCGCGGGCCCCGTCGCCCGAACCGTTCGTCGCCGTGCTGGCCGACGGCCTTCCGGAGCGGGCGCGGCGCCGGCTCGGCCGCTCGGTCGAGCTTCTCGGCCGCATCGGTTACGCGGTGCGCGTCTTCGACCTCGCCACCGTCCGTGCCTTCGAGGACGCGCTCCCCGCCGCCACCGCGGCGATCCTGGTGCGGATGCCGGCCTGGCCCACCGTCGTCCAGGCGCTGGTGCGCGCCCGGCGTCTCGGCGTCCCGACCCTGTACGAGACCGACGAGATGACGTTCGACCCGCGCCACGCGCCGCCGCCGCGGGCGGCCTTCGAGGGCCGGATCGGCGAGCGGGCCTACGAGGACCTCGTCTTCGGGGTGGCGCTCTATCGCGGGGCGGCGGCCTTGTGCGATCACGGCCTCGCGCCGACCCGGGCGCTCGCCGGCCATCTCGACCGGATCGTCGCGACGGGACGCAGCTTCGTCGTGCGGGACGCGGCCGAGCCGGGCGAGCGGTCGGGCGCGGCGGGGGACGCGATCCGCCTGTTCCTCTCCACGCCGCAATCGCGGATCGTGGGCCCGGCGGATCCCGTCGGCGCGGCCCTGCTGCATGTTCTGGAGCGGGAGAAGCGGGTCAGGCTGACGACGGCCGGCTTCGTCCTGCTCGACGACGCCTTCGCGCCCTTCGCCGACCGCATCACCCGGCGCGGGCCCGTCCCGGACGGGGAGGAGGCGGTGCGGGACAGCGATCTGAACCTCGTGCCGGTGGACGGAAGCGAGGCCGAATCCTGCTTGGGCCCGACCGGCTGGCTTTCCGCCGCGCGTTTCGGGATCCCGACCCTGGCGGGCGACACCCCCGCCCTCCGCGAGACCCTGCGGGACGGGGTCGAGATCCGCCTCGCCGCCGGGGCGGCGGCGTGGATCGCCGCGCTCGGCGACCTCGTCGCCGCGCCGGACCGGCGCGCGGCTTTGGGTGCGGCGGCGGCGCAACGCCTGCGCACAGCCCACGCACCCGAGGCGGCGGCTGCGGATTACCGTACGATGATCGACGCCCTCCGGAGCCGACGGCCGCGATGAACGCCCCGAACCGCCTCAGCCTCACGGCCCTGCGCCGCACCCTCGCGCGGCTCCTCGATCCCGATCGCGGGAGGCACGCGCCGGCGCCCATTTCGGAGGCAGCCCCGAAGCCGGCGGCAGAGACCCCGCCCGAGACCCTGGACGCGCAGCTCGAACGCCTGATCGGCGCGATCGCCGCCCGGGCGACGACGCTTGCCATGGACGGATCCTTCTACCACGAGGTCGGCCCGGCGGTGAACGGCGACAGCCTGGAGGCGGCGTCGGCCGAGGACCTGCTCGCCGCCGCCTTCCAGCCGGGAGCCCGCCTGCTCGATTTCGGCTGCGGGTCGATGCACAGCCGGCCGTTCATCGAATCTCTCGGCTATGCCTGGCAGGGGGTCGACCATCTCGACAGCGTCTCGGGCACGGTCCGGGACGAGGTGGCGCGCCTCGGCGACGCCGTGCGTTTCTACGACGGGCGCGTGCTGCCCTTCGCCGACGGCGAATTCGACGTGGTCTGGGCGATGGTGGTGCTCCACCACGTGCAGCACATCGATCTCAGCTTCGGCGAGATCGCCCGCGTGCTGCGGCCCGGCGGCAAGCTGATCGGGCAGGTGGCGTATCTGGAGCAGATGCAGGATTACGGCACCTTCAACTTCACGCCCTACGGCCTGAAGGTGGCGGCGCAGGAAGCGGGCCTGCGGCTGACCCGGGTCGAGCCGAAGCACGATGCCTTCGTGTTCCTGCTGCGCCGCCTGCTGATCACCCTGACGGCGAGCGACGACACCCCGTTCAACGCCATGATGGGGCCGGGGGGCTTCGTCCACCGGTCCCTGATCGAGACCGGGCACCGGCTCGGCCTCGACATCCGGACCATCAACCTGCTCCGGATCCTGTTCTGCACGCATGTGGTGTTCGAGATCGAGAAGATCCCGGGCGAGGCGTCGTGATCGGCGCCGTGCCGGGCCATCCCCCGCCCGCCGGCCCGGAGCGGCGGGAGACGCCCCGCCCCGGCTGGGCACAGGCCGGCGCCGATCCCGTCGCGGCGGTGCGGGCGGCCGAGGCCCTGCGGGACCGCGGCGACATCCTCGGCGCGGCCGCGATCCTCGCCGAACTGTGCCGGCTGTTTCCCCACCTGCCCTATGGCTGGCGCGAGCGCGCGATCCTGCGCCGGCGGGCGGGCGACGCGGCGGGGGCCGCGCACGACTTCGCGCGGGCGCGGGCGGCCGATCCGGGCGACCTCCTCACCCTGGTGCAGTCGGTGCGCCAGCTCGCCGGCGCCGGGCGGCTCGACGAGGCGCAAGGCTGCCTGTCGGCCTTTCCGGCGACGCCCGCACAAGCCGGCCGGGTGGCGCGGCTCGACCAGCTGCTCGCCTTCATGCGGCGGCATCCCGAGGCGGAGGCGATGCGTCTCGCCATGGCGGTCCGCACCTCTCAGCGCCATCTCGGCACCGCCGCCGTGGAGGCCCGCATCGGGGCCGCCCTCTCCGGGCGGGAGCCCTTCTCGCTGATCAGGCTCGGCGACGGCGAGGGCGCCTGGATCAGCGATCCCGACGAGGAGGGCGGGCGTTTTCGCGATCTCTATCGCCGCAACCGCAAGCGCATCCTGCGGACCTGGTTCGGCAGCGACGCCCTGATCGACCGCCGGGATTTCCTCGACCTGCGCCAACGCATCCTGGCGACGATCCCGGCCGCCTCGGTCGTCGGCGTGACCTATCCGGAGCGGGTGCGGCACGAATACGCCATCGCCAGTCCCGACGGCGTGCCGTGCTGCACCAACGTGCTGCGCCACGTCGCAGCCCTCCTGGGGTCCGGGGGTCCGTCCTTCTGCACCCACGACATCCACCTCGACCTGCACCTCTCGGGCGCCCTGCACCGGCTCATGGGAGCGGGCCACCCGGTCGGCCTGATCTCCTGCCACCCGGCCTTGGCCGCCACGCTCGCGCGCCGGCCCGGCACCCGGGTCGCCGCCGCGCTGCTGGTGCCGGAGGAGAAGCGGTTCACCCGCGTCATCGGCGCGACCGGGATGCCGGGCACCCATTATCCGGACGCCTTCGCGCGGGTGACGGCGCGCCTGCGGAGCCGGGACTGGACCGGAATGCTCTGGCTCGTCGCCGCCGGCTACCTGGGCAAGCTCTACTGCCACGAGATCGCCGCCCGCGGCGGCGTCGCCGTCGATATCGGGTCGATCGCGGATGCGTGGTCCGGCAAGGCGACCCGCCCGGGCCTCGCCGACCTCGCCCGCTACCGCCTCGACGGCGTGTCTCCACCCCGCGCGGAGGGCGCATGACCGAGAGGGACGCTACCACGAGGGACGCGACCGCGAGGAACGAGACCGCGATGACGATGCCGGCGACGGAGCGGGTGCTGGGCGCCCTGGCGGCCCGCCAGCCCCTGGACCTGGCGGTGGCCGTGGTCACGGCGCATCCGGACGACGAGACGATCGGCCTCGGCGGGGTGATGGCCCACCTGCGCGACCTGACCCTGCTGCAGCTCACCGACGGGGCGCCGCTCGATCCCGCCATCGCGGCGAATGCCGGCTTCGCGACCCGCCAGGCCTATGCGGCGGCCCGGCGCGGCGAGCTCGTCGACGCCCTCGCCGTGCTGGTCGAGGGCCGCTTCACCCGCCAGGCCTTCTACGAGATTCCGGACGGGCGGCTGGCCGACCACCTGGCGGTGGCGGTCGAGCGGCTGGTCGAGGACCTGATCTGGGTCGATGCGGTCCTGACCCACCCCTACGAGGGCGGTCATTTCGACCACGACGCGGCGGCCTTCGCGGTGCAGGAGGCCTGCGCGCGCCTCGTGCGCCAGGGCAGCCACGCCCCGGCGCGGCTCGAATTCACCAGCTACCACCGGCGGCACGGCCAGTTGCGCACCGGGCGCTTCCTCGACGATCCGGGCCTCCCGGAGATCGGCGTGCCGCTGACGCCGGAAGCGGCGCGGCGCAAGGAGGCGGCCTTCGCCTGCCACCGCAGCCAGACCGGCAATCTCGGCCTGTTCGGGTTCGGCCCGGAGCGTTTCAGGCCGGCCCCGACCTACGACTTCTCGCGGCCGCCGCCGGGAAGCGAGGTCATGTACGGCCTGGAGGTCTGGCAGGGCCTGAGCCGCGCCGTCGCGGCCGTGGCGTCCTGAGCACGACTCGTACCGCCGCCCCTTCGAACGGACCTGTTCGAAGGGGCTGGCCAAGCCCCAACGGGCGTCGGCGCCCATGCGCCGGACGCTGTCGCATCGACGTGTCGAGGCGACAGCGCAACGGTATCAAGCCCGCGGATCGATGATCGCGATGCCGTCGGGCGCCCTGCCGCCCATCGCGACGAGCGCCGGAATCGCCTCGGCAAGGGAGAGCGTCTCGCCCAGGAGCCGCTCCGGCTTGAGCCGGCCGGCCCGGATCATGTCCAGCATGGCGTCGTAGCGCCAGGCCTGCATGCCGTGGCTGCCGTAGATCTCGAGTTCGTGCGCGATGACCTGCGCCATGGGAATTGGCGCCCGCGCGTGGTCGGCCAGCATCAGGCCGACCTGCACGTGGCGGCCGCGCCGCCGCAGGTTGGCGATGGAGTTGAAGCAGGTCTCAGGGTTGCCGAGCGCGTCGATCGACACGTGCGCGCCGCCGCCGGTGATCTCCCGGACCGCCTCGACCACGTCCGGCACGTCGCGGCCGTTGACCGTCGCATCGGCCCCCATGGCCCGGGCCAGCGCGAGCTTGGACGCGGCGATGTCCACCGCGACGACCTGGGCGCCGAGGGCGGACGCGATCATGATCGCCGAGAGGCCGACCCCGCCGGCGCCGTGGACGGCGACCCACTCGCCGCCGCGCACCCGGCCCTGGTCGACGACCGCCCGGAACGACGTCGCGAAGCGGCAGCCGAGGCTCGCGGCCGTCGGAAAGGTCATGTCGTCGGGCAGGCGCACGAGGTTGTGGTCGGCCCGGTCGATCGCCACGAACTCGGCGAACGAGCCCCAATGGGTGAAGCCGGGCTGGAACTGCGCCTCGCAGACCTGCTGGTGGCCGGCATGGCATTCCCGGCAATGGCCGCAGGCCGCGATGAACGGAACCGTGACCCGGTCGCCGATCCGGAACCGGCGCACCGCCGATCCCGTCGCCGAGACCACCCCGGCGAATTCGTGTCCCGGCACGTGGGGCAGGCGGATATCGGGGTCGTGCCCCTTCCAGCCGTGCCAGTCGCTACGGCAGAGCCCCGTCGCCTTGACGTCGATCACCACGCCGTCGGGCGCGGGCGTCGGGTCCGGCACGTCGCAGATTTCCGGGACCCTGTCGAAACGCTCGACGATCATCGCTTTCATGGCGGCCGCATCCTTGTCTCGCGGGGAAAACCCGCTCCTTCCGACAGGATTGCGACCGGGAGCGCAATCCTCAGCGACCGAAGGCGCCCTGCCCTCCCGCGACCGTCTCTCCCGCTCCTCGCCGCGCGGCGCAGTAGCCCGCCACCGTCCCGATCGCCCACAACGCCTTGTCGCGCGCCGTGCCGGTGTCCCGTCGCAGGAGCGCGCGGGTGCCGCTGGCGGTGAAGCGGGCGAGGCGAAAGCCGAGATAGACGAGGCCGTAGCGGTGCAGCCGCAGCACCCGGCCGAAGCCGCGGGCATAATCGGCGGCGCGGGTGTGGCGGCCGGCCTCAGCCACCTGGTCGTGGTGGACGACGAGGCCGTGGCGGAACACCACCCCCCTCCCCTGCGCGAGGAGGCGCAGCAGGAAGTCGGTCTCCTCGCCGGAGCGGAACGGGGTCGGGGCGCCGACGCCCAGGCTCTCGTCGAAGCCGCCGACCGCGCGGGCGGCGGCGCGGCGCACGAACAGGCCGTTGGAATTGCCGGAGAACCACACGTTGCGCCGGCCGACCGCCTGGTCGGCGGCCAGGAACGCGCCGAGGGACTCGCGGCCGGCCGCGTCGAGGGTGCGCCCGGTCACGGCATCGGCCCCCGGGTGCTCGGCGAACAGCCGCACCACCGCGGCAACGAGGCCGGGCGGATACCAGCAATCGTCGTCCGGGAAGGCGATCAGGTCGCCGCGGCAGCGGGCGAGCCCGACATTGCGGGCCCGGGACAGGCCCGGCGCCGAACGGGCATGGTCGATGCTGAGCCGGTCGCGGTAGCGGCCTACGATCGGCTCCAGGGTGCCGGGCTCGTTCTGGTCGACCAGCACCACCTCGAAATCCCGGCAGGTCTGGAGCAGCAGGGACTCGAACAGCCGTTCGAGCTGCGCCGAGCGGCCCTTGGTGCAGACCAGCAGGGAGACGAGCGGCGGGGGAGCGGAGGGGGCGTGCTCGGTGCTCATCGTCTTGATCCTCAGCCGCCGCGTGACACTTGCAGGGGTGACGCCTGCAGGAACAGGTCGCCCGGACCCTGGGCCTGCCGCGGGGCCGCCGGCTCGGGGGCGGCACCCGGCCGGGTCTCGGGCCGCGTGTCGCGCACCACCCGTTCGAGGATGGCGAAGATCCGGTCCTGGTCGACCGCGCGGCTCAGGTTGTGGTCGGTGCCCTCGAGGATCTGGACCGGGTAGCCGAGGCGGCGGGCGATCCGGGTCTCCGACTCGCCGAAATGCGCCCGCACCGTCGGGATGCCGAGGTCGTCGGCGCTGTAGACCATGCAGATCCGGGCGCCGCGGCGGCGCAAGGAGGCCACCCGGCCGGCGACGCTCGCGGCGGAGAGCGTCCGCCACGGCATCCGGGCGGTCGCACGGTCGAGGCGGGCGGCGCCGTCGCGCAGGAGCGCGCGGGCGATCTTCATCAGGCTGAGGTCGCCGGTGAGGATCCGGTGCCAGAACCGGCCCTGCCGCGCCCGCTCGCCGTAGCTCTGGCTGTGGCGAAACGTGTCCCGCACCATGGTCTCGACGTCGGTGCCGGCTTTCAGGTCGAAGCAGTACAGGTTGACCAGCACCGCCGCCCGCAGGCGGGCATCGCGGACGAGGGCCTGGAACGCCTGGTAGGCGCCGCTGCAATTGCCCAGGACCACGCCGGGGGTGTGGCCAGACGCCGCCAGGTGATCGATGGCCGCCGTGACGTCGGCGACCGAATCGGCGGCGTAGAGCGGCAGCGAGCCGTCCGGCCGGTCGGGACTGTCGCCGATGCCGCGCAGGTCGAAGCGGAACGAGGCGATGCCGGAGGCCGCCAGGCGCCGGGCGAGCCGCGTCGTCTGGCGCCCGTGCCCGGCCCGCGGGTTGCGCCCGGAATTGACCACCAGCACGGTATCGCCGCTCCAGGCCGCGGCCGGCCGGCACAGGATGCCGACGAGGCCGGGGCCGAAGCGCGACACCTCCTCGCGCCAGTCCTCGTCCTCCAGCCGGCAGGGCGGCAAGGGGGGCATGGTAACCGGCTCGATTGCGGCCGGCGCCTCCGCCGCCGCGAAGTCGCGCACCAGCGCGAAGGTCTGGTCGGGGGTGCGGGAGAAGAGCGGATCGGAGACGAGCTGCGTCAGGTCGGGGAACGGCCCGGTCTCGACCTGGCTCCCGAGCGCCCGGTAGCGCTCGGCGATGGCATCGACCTTCGGGCCGAGCATCAGGATCCGGGGCGCCGGGGCCCCCTCCGCCGAGGCGAGGTCGAGCCGCGCGAGGTCGGCGAGGGTCTGGGACCCGAGGAGGAAGCTGCCGATCATCAGCGAATCGGGCTCCTGCGGCATCGGCGTGCGGTCGGGCATCACGTCGATGAGCCGGGCCTGCATCGCCATCTCGCGCCGATAGGCCTTGCCGCTCGGGAACGGGCTCAGCATCACCAGCCGGTCGATGTCCTCGCCGGTGAGCGCCGCCAGGGTGGCGCCGAGCCGCAGGCCCACCACGGCGATCTCCTCGGCGCCCCGCTCGCGCAGGAAGGCGAGGCCGGCGCGGATCGCATCGAGCGCCGCCGGGATCTCGGGCCCCGCCGGGTCGCGCGAATCGCCCTGGCCCGGATAGTCGAAGCGCAGGGTCGGGCAGCCGGCCCCGGCGATCATCGCGGCGAGTTCGCGCCAGGAGCGATAGGCGCACCATTGCTCGAACCCGAAGGTGCCGCAGAGCAGCACGCCGCGCCGGCGCGCGCCGGGGCTGTACCAGCCGAACGCATCGCCGAGGGCGACCGGGACCGGCTCCGTCGCGGCGGGCCTCTCGCCCGTGCCGTCGGTCAGCATCTGCACAGTTCCTTCTCGTTCGATCGGAACAATCCTCGACCCTGGGGCCGGCCTGGATTGTTTTAGCGCTTGAATTTTTCTGATTCGTCTAAGACGAGCGGGGTCGGGGAGGCGCCGGCCGTGACGGATCATGCCTCGTGATCCGTCACGAAAGGGTTTTCGCGGTGATGGGCTGGCTGCGGAAGGAGTGGCGCGGGTTTCCCCCTCCCCCGCAGAGGGGGGAGGGAGAAACCCGCGCCACTCCTTCTCCCCCAAAGCCTAGCTGTGTCCCCTCACGACCGCGCCACCCGGACCGGCCGGTCGCGCATCAGGCTCGCCAGCCGCAGGCGCAGGATCGCGACCAGGAAGACCACGATGTCGACGGTGTAGCGTCGTCCGAGGCGGCGCGGCTCGCGCAGGAGACGGAACAGCCATTCGAGCCGCACGAGGCGAAGCGCCGCGGGCGCGCGGAGGGAGGCGCCGGCGGTGTAGTCGAGGAGCGCGCCGACTCCCATCAGCACGCGCGCGTCGATCCGGTGCGCGTGCTCGGCGATGAACATCTCCTGGCCCGGATTGCCGAGGGCGACGAGGAGGATGTCCGGCGAGGCGGCGTTGATCGCGGCGATGACGGCGCCGGTCTCCTCGGGCGCGAAGTAGCCGTCCCGCACGCCGACCACCCGGTGCTGGGGATGGAGGAGCGCCAGGTTGCGCGCCGCCGCCTCGGCGATGCCGGGCTTGGCCCCGAGCAGGAACAGGGTGCGCGGCACCGTCTCGGCGGCCAGGAAGGCCGGGACCAGGTCGGTGCCGTTGAGGTTCTGGCGGAAGAACCGGCCGCGGAACAGCCCCGAGCACAGGTCGATCCCGAGCCCGTCGCTGACGAGCAGGAAGCCGCGCAGGGCGGCGGCATAGGCAGGCAGGCCGAGCGCCTTCAGCAGCATGTTGGCGTTGCAGAAGCCGAGGCAGACCTGTGCACGCCGGTCGAGGGCATCGCGCAGGCGGGAAAACACCTCGTCGCGGGTGAGGTCGCTGATGCTGACGCCTTCGAGTTCGAGCCGGTCGACGCTCGCAGCTCCGGGCGCCGTGTCGGGGGCGCGGTCAGGCATGGGACGCTTCCGATTGGGGGTTGCGGTGATCCGTGTCGAGGCAAGACCATCGCGGCGATCGGTGAAGAATTGCCGGCGGTCCGCACCCGCCTCACGATGAATGCAGCCACCCGCACTCGAGATGCAGCCTTAATTCAGTGCAGGGTTAACGGCGCGTTGGACGAATACCGGCAAGTCCGTATCGGAGCCGTTACGAATGGATAAGCTTGTCGTCTTGTTACGACGTCGCGACGATATCCCGATGGTCGGGGCGCACGCGCGGGATCGCGTTAAAGTCCCGATAGGGGATCGCTGCTAAGTCCGAGGGATGAGCGGCGGGCGCGAAGACCCCGCCCCCATCGAGAGGCGACGGACACGATGCTGACACTCGTCGCGCGGCTGCGCCGATCGGCCCGCTCGCAGCAATTCGCCTCGGCCTTCGTCGCCCGGATCGCCAGCGCGGTGCTCGGCTTCGTGATGCTGCTCGTCGCGAGCCGGGTCCTCACCACCTACGAGTACGGCGTCTACGTCTTCCTTTTCTCGCTCGGCAGCGGGCTCGGCCTCATCGCGGCCTTCGGCCAGCAGAACCTGGTGCTGAAGCATTACCGCGCGCAGGACGGCGTCACGCCGCACAATGACGGGCTGGTGCGCTACAATCTCGGCTGGCTCGGGATCGCGATCACCCTGATGGTGGGTGTGAGCGCGGTGGTCTTCGTCGCCGAGGAATCCCTGCCCGACCCGTATCACCGGCTCCACCTCGCCTGCGCCTTCGCGGCCGTGTTCGCGCTGTCGGAATATCTCCAGAGCTATTTTCGCGTTCACGGCCAGATCTGGCTGGCGCTGCTGCCGCGGGAGGTGGTCTGGCGCGGCGCCTGCTCGGTGCTGCTCTGGGGTGCCTCGCTCGCCGGCCTCCTCACCGGCGCCACCGCGGCGATGGGGATCGTGCTCGGGCTGCTGCTGGCGATGACGCTCTACCAGATCGGTCACCTCGCGAGCCTTCACGGCTGGGATTCCTGGCGCGGGGGCTTCGGTCATCCGCAGAAGGCGCCGGCCTGGCGCAGCGAGAGCCTGCTGTTCACCGCCAACAACGTGATGGTGGCGGTCACGGCCTTCCTCGAGACCGTGATCGTCGGGGCGCTGCTCGGCATGGAGCAGGCGGCGTTCTACTTCGTGGCCCTCCGCTACGCGACGCTCGTCAACCTGCCGAGCGCGGCGATCGACACCGTCAGCATGCCGATGATCGCGGGCCATTTCCAGGCCGGCGACCGGGAGGGCGCGCAGCGCCTGGTCGGCCGGCTGTCGCTCGCGAGCTTCGCGATCTCGTCGGCAGGCGCGGTGGCGATGGCGGTCGGCGCTCCTTTCGCGCTGACCTTGTTCAAGCCGGACTTCGCCGCCCATACCGACGTGCTGATGGTGCTCAGCCTCTCGTCGGTCGTCACCGCGTTCTTCGGGCCGGGGGCCTCGCTGCTGACGATCGGCGGCGGCGAGCGCTACATCCTGATCAGCAACGCCGTCCTGTTCTCGGTCTACGCGGTCCTGCTCTGCCTCGTGGCGGTACCGTTCGGCATCCTCGGCGTCGCGGTGGCGAATGTGTGCTGGACGATCGTCATCAACCTGGTCCTCGCCCGCTGGGTGCGGGCGAACTGGAACGTCGACAGCCGCGCGACTGCCTTCTTCACCCGCCGCCGGGCGCCCGCCCCCTTGCAATCCGCCCCCTTGCAGCCCGCCGCCCAGGCGGCCGAGTGACATGCGCCGCCTCCTCGCCCTCGCCTGCCTGTTCCTGGCGCTCCCGCCCGCGCCTGCCGCCGCCGCACCCGCCTGCCTGCGCGGCGTCAACATCAGCGGGGCCGAGTTCGGCACCGTGCCGGGACGTTACGGCTTCGATTACCTCTACCCCTCGGCCGCGACGATCGGCCGGTTCGCGGGTTTGGGCCTCAGCGCGATGCGGCTGCCGATCCGCTGGGAGCGGCTGCAACCGACCCTGCGCCAGCCCCTCGATCCGGACGAACTCGCCCGCCTCGAAGCCGCGGTCGCGGCCGGGACACGGGCGGGCCTGCGCACGGTGATCGACCTGCACAACTACGCCTATCACGGCAAGGCGCGGATCGGCACCGAGATGGTGACGCCGGAGGCCTTCGCCGATGTCTGGCGACGCCTGGCGCAGCACTTCCGGGGCGACGCCTCGGTGGTGTTCGGGCTGATGAACGAGCCGCACGACATTCCGGCCGATCGCTGGCTCACCGCCGCCAACGCCGCCATCGCGGCGATCCGGGAGGCCGGGGCCAGGCAGCTGGTGCTGGTGCCGGGCTCGGGCTGGACCGGCGCGCATAGCTGGACCGCCGACCTGCCGACCGGCAACAACGCCGCGATCATGCTCGGCACGGTCGATCCGGGAGAGAACTACGCCTACGAGGTGCACCAGTACCTCGACGCCGATTTCTCCGGCACCCATGCCGAGTGCAGCCGCGGCGCCGACGCCCTCAAGGCGGTGGAACGCCTGACCGGCTGGCTGGTGCAGAACAAGCGCCGCGCCTTCCTGGGCGAGATCGGCGCCTCCGGCAAAAGCGGCTGCCCGGAGAAGCTGGCGGCTTTGCTGGCCCATCTCAACGCGAATCCGCAGGCCTGGGTCGGCTGGACCGCCTGGGCCGCGGGCGACCTGTGGGCGCCGGATTATCCCTTGAGGCTCGATCCCGCCGGGGCCACCGCCCCGGTCGTGGCCGCGATCCAGGCCGCCGCCCGAGCCAAGCCGTCCTGCGAGCCGTGAGCGCCAGGTTGACAATCGCCATGCCGAACCCCGCCCCCCTCTCGATCCTGCACGTGGTCCGCCAATTCCTGCCCAATCGCGGCGGGCTGGAGGATTTCGTCGCCAACCTCGCCCGCGAGCAGGCCCGCCTCGGCCACCGGGTCCGGGTGCTGACCCTCGACCGGCTGTTCTCGCAGCCCGACGCCCGGCTGCCGGCGCGGGAGCGGCTGGAGGGGATCGACATCGAGCGGATCCCGTTCGTCGGCTCGCACCGCTATCCCGTCGCGCCGTCCGTGTTCCGGCATCTCGGCGACGCCGACCTCGTCCACGTCCACGCCATCGACTTCTTCTTCGACGCCTTCGCGCTGGCCAGACCCCTGCATCGCCGGCCGATGGTGGCGACGACCCATGGCGGCTTCTTTCACACCAAGGCGCATTCGCGGCTGAAGCAGCTCTGGTTCCAGGGCCCGACCCGAATGAGCGCGCGCGCCTACGAGGCGATCATCGCCTGCAGCGAGAGCGACGCCCGGCTGTTCTCAGCCATCACACCCGGCGACGTCACGGTGATCCAGAACGGCGTCGACCTCGACAAGTTCGCGGACGCCGCCTCCCGCGAGCCCCGCCGCGCGCTCCTGACCCTCGGCCGCTTCGCCCACAACAAGCGCCTCGACCGCCTGCTCGCGGCGATGCAGGCGCTGACCACCGGCGGCGCCGGCTGGCGGCTGCGGATCGTCGGGGTCCCCTCCGATTGGACCGAAGCCGCGCTCACCGCCGAGATCGACCGGCTGGGGCTGACCGGCGCCGTCACCCTGCATACCGGCCTCGACGCTCCCGCGGTCCGCGACCTGATCGGGCAGTCGAGCCTGTTCGTCTCGGCCTCGCAATACGAGGGGTTCGGGATCGCCTTGATCGAGGCGCTGAGCGCCGGGCTCGTCCCGGTGGCCCATCCCAACGACGCCTTTGCCTGGCTCGGGCGGCACCACCCCTCGATCACCCTGACGGATTTCGCCGATGCGCCGGGCGCCGCCGCGGCGATCCGCGGCGCCTACGACCGCCTGGAGCGGGGTGCGATCGTGCCCGGGTCGGAAGACCTGTCGGAGTACCGCTGGTCGAGCGTCGCGGCGCGCTACGTCGCGGCCTACGAGGCGGCGCTCGCCGGGACCGGGCCGGTGGTGGCCGCCACGGCGGCGTGAGGGGATCTGGGCCAAAAGGTCTGCGAGCCTGCCCCCTTCTGCGGGTCAGGGTGGCCCCCGGAGGCGGCCCGGGAGAGGGGACGCCGATTCCCGAGAGGTCACGCGCAGCATGAAGGGCGCCACATCTTTCGGCGTCGCTCTGCCCGTCTCCTGCCGCGCAGAGGGGGGGAGGGCTTGGCCGCGCTCCGTCAACACACCGTTAACCCTCATCCGCGACCCTGGCCGGGCCGCGGCGACGGATGCCGTTGCCCTCCCCTCCCCTGCCAGGGCTCGCCGCGTCGCAAGTCCTCATGCGATAAGCGTGCGGGACCCGCCCGCAACAGGATGACAATGCACCTCGTCGTGACCGCCCACACCGCCAACGGCCCGCTGTCGCACCAGCGCACCTCGCCGGAGGATGCCCTGGAGAAGGCGCAGGAACTCGAGGCCGAGGGCCACGACCACGTCGTCATCACCGACATCACCGGCCGGGACTACGCGCCGCCGGAATTCGACAGCCTGTTCCTCAATCCCGGCCGCTGACACCATGGCGGCGATCACCATCCTCGTCGATGCCGATGCCTGCCCGGTCAAGGACGAGATCTATCGCGTCGCCGGCCGGCATGGCGCCCACGTGGTCGTGGTCGCGAATGCGTTTCTGAACGTGCCCCGCGAGCCGTGGATCGAGCGCGTCATCGTGTCGGACAAGTTCGACGCCGCCGACGACTGGATCGCCGAGCGGGCCGGGCCGGAGACGGTCGTCGTCACCGCCGACGTGCCGCTGGCCAGCCGCTGCGTGAAGGCCGGCGCCAGCGTGCTCGGCCCGACCGGCAAGGCCTTCACCGATTCCTCGGTCGGCATGGCGCTCGCGACCCGCGACCTGATGCAGTCCTTACGCGAGGCCGGCGCGGTGACCGGCGGGCCGAAGCCGTTCTCAGCGAAGGACCGCTCCGCCTTCCTCGACGCCCTCGACCGGGCGCTGGTGCGGCTGCGGCGCAACGCCCAGGGCGGCTGAGCCCGCTTCCCGCGAACTTACCCAATCCCTGCGGGTTCCTTGTCGGCGGCTGCCTTTCGCCGCCGGGAGAGCCAGCATGTCGGTCGAGGAGAACACGGTCCATTACGACAGCCCGGCCGGCGGCTGGGGCTCGGTGCGCGGCATTGCCGAGGTGTTCGGCAAGGAATGGGCGACGCCGCTCGCCACAGAGACCTTGTTTCGCCAGAACAAGCCGAAAGGCTTCATGTGCGTCTCGTGCTCCTGGGCGAAGCCCGCGAACTACCACCCCTTCGAGTTCTGCGAGAACGGCGCCAAGGCGACCCTGTGGGAGCTGACCACCCGGCGCTGCACGCCAGACGTCCTCGCCAAGCATACGCTGACCGAGTTGCGGGGCTGGAGCGACTACGATCTCGAGCAGCTCGGCCGCCTCACCCACCCGATGCGCTACGACCGCGCCAGCGACCGCTACGTTCCTTGCGGCTGGGACGAGGCCTTCAAGGCGATCGGCACGGAGTTGCGCCAGCTCGCTCCGAAATCGGTGGTGTTCTACTCGTCCGGTAGGGCCAGCCTCGAGACCTCGTATCTCTACGCCCTGTTCGCCCGGCTCTACGGCAACAACAACCTGCCCGATTCCTCCAACATGTGCCACGAGACGACCTCGGTGGCCTTGAAGAAGGTGATCGGTGCCAGCGTCGGCACGGTCGTGTTCGACGACCTGTCCAAATGCGACGCGATGTTCTTCTTCGGCCAGAACACCGGCACCAACTCGCCGCGATTCCTGCACCCGCTCCAGGAGGCGGCCAAGCGCGGGGTGAAGATCATCACCTTCAATCCCGTGCGCGAGCGGGGGCTGGAGAGCTTCACCAACCCGCAGAGCCCGGTCGAGATGCTGACCCGCTCCTCGACGCAGATCAGCGCGCAGTACCATCAGGTCCGGCCCGGCGGCGACATCGCGGTGATGCTCGGCCTGTGCAAGCACGTATTCAACGCCGACGACGCCGCCAAGGCGCGGGGCACCCGAATCCTCGACGTCGACTTCATCGCCCAGCACACGACCGGGCTGGAGGCCTTCGAGGCGAAGGTCCGGGCGACCCCCTGGGAGGAGATCGAGCGCGAATCCGGGATCCCGCGCGCCGATATCGAGGCGGCGGCCCAGGTCTATGTCGAGGCCGAGCGAACTTGCGCCTTCTACGGCATGGGGCTGACGCAGCACGTCCACGGCTTCGAGAACGTCGCGATGGTCGTCAACCTGCTGCTGCTCAAGGGCAATATCGGGCGCGAGGGCACCGGGGTGTCGCCGGTGCGGGGCCATTCCAACGTCCAGGGCCAGCGCACCGTCGGTATCTCGGAGAAGCCGGAACTGGTGCCGCTCGACCGGATCGCCGAGCAATTCGAGTTCGAGCCGCCGCGGGAGAAGGGCGTCAACACGGTGGAGGCCTGCGAGGGCATCCTCGAGGGCTCGATCAAGGCCTTCATCGGGCTCGGGGGCAACTTCGTGCGGGCGATCCCCGACCAGGACCGGATGGAGAAGGCCTGGACCGGCATGCGCCTCACCGTGCAGGTCGCGACCAAGCTCAACCGCTCGCACCTCGTCAACGGCGAGATCGCCTACCTCCTGCCCTGCCTCGGCCGCACCGAGGAGGACAAGCAGGCCGCCGGACCGCAGGCGGTGAGCATCGAGGACACGTTCAGCTGCATCTACGGCTCGCAAGGGCGCCGCACCCCGGCGAGCGACTTCCTGAAGTCGGAGGTCGCGATCGTGGCGGGCCTCGCCAAGGCGACGCTGGCGGAAAACCCGAAGGTTCGGTGGGACGAGTGGGTCGGCGATTACGGCCTGATCCGCGACGAGATCGCCAAGACCTATCGGGAGGAGTTCCACGACTTCAACGACCGGCTCTGGATCCCCGGCGGTTTCTATCGCGGCAACTCGGCCCGTGAGCGGATCTGGAAGACCGAGAGCGGCAAGGCGGAGTTCACCGCGCCCGAGGTGATGTCGGCAACCGGATTCGAGGACGAGCCCGGCCGCTACCGGCTGATCACCATGCGGTCGAACGACCAGTTCAACACCACGATCTACGGCTACAGCGACCGCCTGCGCGGGATCGAGGGGACCCGCGACGTGCTGTTGATGAACCCCGGCGAGATCCGCCGGGCCGGCTTGCGCGACGGCCAGGTCGTCTCCCTCGTCAGCGATGCCGGCGACGGGATCACCCGCGAGGTGACCGGCCTCACCGTGACGCCGTTCTCCCTGCCGGACGGGTGCCTGGGGGCCTATTACCCCGAGATGAACCCCCTGATGGCGCTCTCGCACCACGACATCCAGTCGGGAACGCCGGCGGCGAAATCGGTGCCGGTGCGGATCCGGCCGGAGGCCGGCGGCGCGAAGACCGACCGGCTTGAGCCGACCGGGCACGCGGCGCATCCGATCTGACGGAGGCCGACATCGTCGGGGCGGGGTGTCGCGCGCCCCCTCCCCTATCATGAGATTTGCCCTGCCCCGGGATCTGCGCAGGAAAATGCCAGGTGCCCGGGAATGACGCACAATTGTGCTTGTGCGGGCGTGAATCGCCGGGTACCACTGTGATCACAGACACGAAACAGGCCGCCCTCGAGAGCGGCCCGAAGTCTGGGGAGGAAGGCCCTCAACGAGGGCAAGCACCGCCGCGACGCCATCGCGGCGGTGCTTCCATGTTGTCCCACACGCAACCGGGCCGCGCAATCCGGCCAAAGGGACAAGCCGCGCGGCCACCGTGCCGATGGGCTGCAACCTGCTCACCGTACCGAGCGACGCAACGCTCTCCCCGAGGGGAAGGCCGTCGCGTCGGCCGGCATCAGGCCCCCTGCCCTTCTCCTTGCCCCGGCGGCTCCGGAAACGGCGTCCAGTCGGTGAAGGCGTCGACCTCGTAGCCGTAATCGGTGGTGGCGACGTGCCAGGGCCGGCCGTCCCCGAGCCGCCCGGGATCCCAGCGGATCACGGCGCGCCGGTCCGGCTCGTCCCGGTGGATGGCGATGATCCAGCGCCCGTCCCGGGGCGCGCGATCGATGGGCCTCCAATCGGTCATCGGGTGCTCCACGGTCATTGCCTGTGCCCGGGTCAACGCGCCAAGACTAACGCGCCAAGACTAACGCGCCAGGCCTGCCGCCGTTCGCCTCAGCGCGGCGCGGCACCCCGCACCAGGCGCTCGCCCGCCTCGCATTCGCGCAGGTAGGTCGCCCGGTTGTCGCCGGTGATCCCGGCTTGGTCGGCCTTGGCCTCGCAGGCCCGGCGTCCCTCCGCCGGAGCCGGATCGGGAGCGGCCTGAGCAGACGCGGCGGCGGGTGACAGAAGGGCGAGAATCAGGAGGGCGTGGCGCATGACGGGCCTCGATCGGCAGGTGGTTCGTCCCGGTCCAGCGCCGGTCCCGCCCGATGGTTCCCCACGCGGGCTCAAAGGGCCGTCGCGGCCATCCAGATCGCCATCGCCACCATCATCAGGTTCTCGGTCAGCGACACGAAGCCGAGCGGGACGTTGCTGCCGCCGCCGACGCAGGCGCATTTCAGCTCGCGCCGGTCGAGATAGACCGCCTTGAACACCGAGACCGCGCCGATTCCTCCGATGACGAAGGCCACGGGCACCGACAGCCATGTGAGCATTCCGGCGGCCATCAGCAGGCCGGCGAGCGCCTCGGCATAGGGGTAGATCGTGGCGTACGGGACCCATCTCTGGGCAAGCAGATCGTAGCCGAGGAACATGCTGGAGAAGGTCTCGACGTTCGAGAGCTTGAGGATCGCCAGCACGCACATGCTGAAGGCGATGAACCACTCGCCTGCCCGCATCGTGAGCGGCGTGCCGTAGGCGGCCTGGCTGACCGCCAGCGCCATCAGGGCCGTCATGCTGAACAACGCAACGACCGGGCGATAGCTCACCGCGTTCGGGTCGCGCACCGGCTTGCCGAGGCGGCGGCGCAGGTCGTCGTAGCCGCCGATGCGCTCGCCGGCGATGAAGACCTGCGGCGTGGTCTTCACCCCATGCTCGGCCTTGAAGCGGTCGGTCTCCTCCCGGGTGGTCAGGGGGCGGTCCTCGACCGCGTAGCCGGCTCGGGCGAGCAGGTGGCGGGCCTTCAGCCCGTAGGGGCAGACATGGCTGTCGGTCGCCATGCGGTAGAGGGTGGCGTTGCGGGCGGAAGCGGTGCTCATCGGGCAACCTCGTCTGGTGTCGATCATGGCCCGATGGCGTAGCATCCGTACCATGCTACGGAGTCAAGCCATGCCCCTCTCGAAGACCGCCGACCTGACCATCGCCGGACTCGCCCGCGCCGGCGGCGTCGGGGTCGAGACGATCCGCTACTATCAGCGGCGCGGGTTGCTGCCGGTGCCGGCGCGGGCCGGCGCCATCCGGCGCTACGGACCCGAGGAGATCCGGCGCCTGCGCTTCATCCGCTCGGCGCAAGGCGCAGGCTTCACCCTGGAGGAGATCGCCGAGCTCCTGGCACTCGATGCCGGCGAGGACCGGGCCCGGGCGCGGGAGCTCGCCCGCCTGCGCATCGAGGCCCTGGAGGCCCGGATCGCCGAGCTGAGCGCAGCCCGCGACGCGCTCACGCGCCTCGCCGAGGCGTGCGGCGCCACGATGCGCGGGCCATGCCCGATCATCACCGCCTTCGAGCCGGAGTGAGACGATCTCCGGAACATTCCTTTCGGAGATCGTCTCACGAGCCTGCGCGGCGCTTGAGCGAAGCCGATTTCCGACTGATCGCTCGGCGATTGCGCAGCAATCGCCGAGCGATCAGTCGGAAATCATATGACGGCGTCAGGGTCTGGACCGGCCGGCGCGGTAGGCGGCCAGGATTTCGGGCAGCCGGTCGAGGACGTAATCGGCGAGCCCGGGCTCCACGCTCTCGTCGAACGACAGGGCGACCCGGTCGGGCGTGCGCTCGATCCGGGCGATGAAGCGACCGGCCTCGTCGCTCCAGACCTGCGGCGCCGGCCGCTTCGCGGCGGGGGGCGAGAGCGCATTCAGCACCGCGGCGAAACGCTCGTTGGTCGGCTTCTCCCGGAAGCCGGGATCGGCGAGCAGGCCGTCGATCCGGCGGGCCGGGGCCGTCCTAATCCGCTCGGCGAGCAGCATCCAGCGCGGCCGCCCGGCGGACGGCGCCGGGCCGATCGCCCGGACGATCTCCGCCGGCACGGTGCGGGCCACGGAGATCAGGGTCGAGAGGTCGCCCTTGCCGACACCCATCGCGGCGGTGATCGTCGCGCGCGGGAAGCCGTGCTCCTCGAGCCGGAGCGCGAAGAAGGCCCGCTCGATATAGCTCAGGTCCTGCCGCTCCAGGTTCTCCTTGCCCTGGGCCACCACCAACTCGGCGTCCGAGAGCGGGCGCACCACCGCGCGGACGGCTTGCGCGAGACGCCGCGCCGCCTGGATCCGCCGCCTGCCATAGGCGACCTGGTAGCGCTCCGGGCTGTCCGGATGCGGCCGTACCAGGATTGGCACCTGCTGGCCGCTCTCGCGGATGCTCTCGACCAGGGCGGCGAGGCCCGGATCGTTGGCGTCAGTCACCCGGTCGGCGATGAAGGAATCGTCGATGCGCTCAGGCTCGATCTCGACGACGACGGTGCCGGCCTCGATCTCCGCCGCGGCATCGGCCCGGGCGGCGAGCCCGCGCAGGGTGCTGCTCATCGCCCGGACCGCGCCGCTGCGGCTGCGCTCCGGGGCGCGGGGGTTTGCAGCTGCAAACTCGGGCTCGGGTGGGCTCGGGTTTGCAGCTGCAAACGCCTCCGGCTCCGGCGTCGGCGGGGCCTCGGGGGCAGCCGGTTTGGCCGTCGGCTTGGCGCCGAACAGCGCGTCGAGGTTCGACTTGCGGCTCATGACCGGCCCCAGGCGCGGCGGATCAGACCCTCGATCTCGCCGTTGACGGCCTCGAGCGATTCGAGCGCCCGGTCGTAGGTCGAGCGGGTCACGCTCTCGCGGCCGATCTCGTAGAGGGTCTGCTTCGACAGGCCGGCATCGGACACGGCAGAGGATTTGAGCATCGGCGCAGTCAGCACCGCATCCTCGAACAGGGTGCGCAGCATGCCGACGATGCGGGTCTGGGGCGCATCCTGCTGCTCGTAGCGGGTCACCAGATAGCGCAGCCAGTCGTATTGCAGGCGCCCGCCGGATTCGGCCACCACGCCGAGCAGGTCCTCGGTCATCGCCAGGAACTGGCTCATCGAGGCGACGTCGAGCATCTGCGGATGCACGGTGATGAGCAGCGAGGTCGCGGCGCAGAGTGCCGAGAGGGTCAGGTAGCCGAGTTGCGGCGGGCAATCGATCACGACGATGTCGTAGGACGAGGCCACCGAGTCGATGGCGTGGGCGACCCGATCGAAGAACAGCGGCTCGCCGGCCCGGCGGCGGGTGAGCGCCCGCGGCGTCTCGTGCTCGAACTCCATCAGTTCGAGATTGGCCGGCACCAGGTCGAGGCCGGTGAAGTAGGTCGGGCGCACCACGTCGCGAAGCGGCCTGGAGTCGTCGTACCGGATCGCGCCGTAGAGCGTCTCGTCGGCCCCGACATCGAGTTCCGGCTGCACGCCCAGCAGCGCCGAGAGGCTGGCCTGCGGGTCGAGGTCGATGGCGAGCACCCGGTAGCCGCGCAGCACCAGGGACTGGGCGAGGTGGGCGGTGGTGGTGGTCTTGCCCGACCCGCCCTTGAAGTTCGCCACCGCCACCACCTGCAGGTGTTCGGAGCCCGAACGCCGCGGCTGGTAGCGTCGGCCGCCCCGGGTATTCTCGTCGAGATAGGCGCGCAGGCCGTGGATGTCGGCGAGCGTGTAGGAGCGGCGGCCATTGGCCGAGACCTCCGGCTGCGGCCCGAGCCCGTCGGCGGCGAGCTGCTGGAGCCGCGACACCGTCACGCCGATGATCCGGGCGGCCTCGGTCGAGGTGAAGCGGCGCAGGCCCTTGGCGGCGGTGGGCGGGAAGAGGCCCGACGAGATCGCCTGGAGCTGCGCGCGAAGCGTCGCCGCATGGGCGCCGATCGTCGCGGCGGGTGCCACCGGGGCGGGGGGTTGCGGCGGCGTGTGCTGATTCATCCTCGCAGGCCCTGTTTGCAGAAAATTCGCCGGTTCGGCGTTCGAACTGCAATTGGCCTGTTTTTACCCCGATTCGCAATCGCCGCCGCGCCGCCCCGCAAGCCCGGCGCAAGCTCCCGACGCCAGGGGGCCGGGAAGGAGAGGGGGCTTTCCGGCTCCGAGCCCCTCCACCCGGAGCGGGGCAGCCCCTCCGGACGGCATAGGACCTACCTCGAAGTGAGGCGGCCACGACCGCTTCATCGCGCCTTCGCCCGGCGCTAGGGTCCGGATCGGCGCCGAGACCCATCGACCAAGCTCAACCCGAAGCGGCAGGCCGCCAGAGGGTGGCACCCCAAGAGCGCGCGACGCGCACCAGGCTTAGTCCTCTCGGTGAAATCCGTAAGCTTGACGGAATTCCATCTCAAGGGCGCTCCGGCGGTTTGCCGGCCGTTAAGCTGTTCAGAGTTTAGTGTCCCGCATCCACTCGGATCGACCGGGTCGCCCCGCAGTGGAACAGAAAATTCCCTAAAATAGACATGTGAAAATTTACCAAGAAGTGGCCCGGAGATTGCAATCTCATCTGCCGAATGGGATGCTCGTCTCACACAGGAAGGTGGTGCCTCATGGTCGAAATCTCTGACATCCGCGACGTGCTGAAGTCGCTGGAATCGCTGAAGGCCGTCGTCGATGGGCTGTCGGACGACGACGACCTGTTCGAGAAGGGACTGGATTCCTTCGGTTCGGTGCAGCTGATGCTGGCCCTCGAGGAGCGATTCGACATCGAGTTCCCCGATTCGGCGCTCGGCCGGCGCTCGTTCTCGACCATCCGCATCATCCGGGACACCGTCTCGGGCCTGGCCCAGCAGGAGGCCGCATGAACATGCACGTCGAGGTCGCGGCGGCTCTGCCCGCCGCGACGCCGGCCCCGGCGGGCGACCTCGACGCGCGGGCCAAGCGCGTCGCGGAACAAGCCGCCCGCCACGCCGACGCCGTCGACCGCGAGGGCCGCTTCCCGGCCGAGGCGGTCGCCGCGCTCAAGGCCGAGCGCCTCTTCGGCATCCAGGTCCCGCGCTCCCTGGGCGGGGAGGGGGCCTCGATGAGCGAGATCGCCGAGCTTTGCGCGGTTCTCGGGCGCGCCTGCTCGGCCGCCGCGATGGTATTCGCGATGCACCACATCAAGCTCGCGAGCCTCGTCACCCACGGCCTCGACAGCGCCTGGCACTGCACGCTGATGGAGCGGATCGCCGCCGAACAGATGCTGATCGCCTCCTCGACCACCGAGGCCGGCATCGGGGGCGATCTGCGCAACAGCCTCTGCGCCGTCGAGGTGGAGGGCGACACCTTCCGCCTGACCAAGGAGGCGAGCGTCATCTCCTACGGCGCGCAGGCCGACCTGATCCTCGCCACCGCCCGCCGCCACAAGGAGGCCGCGACCTCCGACCAGGTGCTGGTGGCGCTGCTCGCCGACCAGATCACGCTCGAGCGCACCAGCGTGTGGGACACGCTCGGCATGCGCGGCACCTGCAGCGACGGCTTCCTGCTCAAGGCCGAGGGCCTGCCCGTGGCCCAGGTGCTCCAGAAACCCTTCGCGGAGATCGCCGCGCAATCGATGCTCGCCGCCTCGCACCTGCTCTGGGGCAGCGTGTGGTTCGGCATCAGCAGCTACGCGGTCGACCGTGCCCGCGCCTTCGTGCAGGCCGAGGCGCGCAAGAAGCCGGGCCAGGTGCCTCCAGGCGCCCTGCGCCTGGCGGAAGCCGCCAACGAACTCCAGGCGATGAAGAGCACGGTCGTCGCCGGGCTCGCCCGCTACGAGGCCGCCAAGGGCGACCCCGATGCGTTGAGCGCGATCGGCTTCTCGATCATGCTCAACAACGTCAAGACCACCGTCTCGGTCCAGGCCGTCGACATCGTGCAGCGGGCGCTCAGCGTCGTCGGCATCATGGGCTACAAGAACGGCACCCCGTTCAGCCTCGGCCGGCAGCTGCGCGACGTCCTCTCGGCGCCGCTGATGATCAACAACGATCGCATCCTCTCCAACACCGCCAACCTCCTGCTGGTGCAGAAGGGCAGCGGCAAGCTCCTGAGCGCGTGATGGACCAGAGCCTCTCCCCCTCCGATCTCCTGCCCGCCTTCGACGATGCCGAGGCGCCCGCGCCGCGCTCGTTCCTCGACCGCCTGTTCGATCGCGGCCTCCTGATCCGCACCGGGGTCGACGGTCTCTACGGCCGCTCCGGCGCCTTCGAGAGCGTGGTCGAAGCCCTCGACCGGCTGGTCTCGCGCATCGGCGGCGCCGACGGCGCCGAAACCTTACGCTTCCCGCCCGGCATGGCCCGCTCCAGCTTCGAGCGCAGCGGCTACCTCAAGGGCTTCCCGCACCTCGCCGGCACGGTGCACAGCTTCTGCGGCAACGAGGCGGACCATGCCCGGCTCCTCGCCTGCCTGGACGCCGGCGAGGACTGGACCGCCAAGCAGGCCGCCACCGACATCGTCCTGACCCCGGCCGCCTGCTACCCGCTCTATCCGGTCGCCGCCGCCCGCGGCCGGCTGCCCGAGGGTGGGCTGCTGTTCGACCTGCAATCCTACTGCTTCCGGCACGAACCCTCGCTGGAGCCGACCCGGATGCAGCTGTTCCGCATGCGCGAATACGTCCGCATGGGCACGCCGGAGCAGGTTCTGGCCTTCCGCGAACTGTGGCTGACGCGCGGCACCAAGATGATGAGCGATCTCGGCCTGCCGCTCGCCATCGACCCGGCCAACGATCCGTTCTTCGGCCGCGCCGGCAAGATGCTGGCCAACAACCAGCGCGCCCAGGCGCTGAAGTTCGAGCTGAACGTGCCGGTCAACAGCGAGGACAAGCCGACCGCCTGCCTCAGCTTCAACTACCACCAGGACCATTTCGGCACGACCTGGGGTATCGCCCAGGCCGACGGCTCCACCGCCCACACGGCCTGCGTCGGCTTCGGCCTGGAGCGGATCACGCTTGCGCTCCTGCGCCACCACGGCCTCGACCTCGACGCCTGGCCGGCGGAGGTCCGCGCCCAGCTGTTCGGCTGAAGCCGCGATGTCGGCCGCCCTCGCTCACGCCATCGCGCCGCGGACGGAGACGTCCGCGGCCCCGATTCTTCCCCGTCCCGTGCACACGCCGCACGCGCTCCACGCCCCCGACCGGACCTGGCCGGAGACGAATTGCTACGTCGATCTCTGGATCGAGCTCCTGCACCTGCGGGGTCTTAGCCCCGAGGCGATGCTGGGCTTCACCCTGCGGCAGGATTTCGAGGGCGACCAGTTCACCTTCTTCAAGCCGAAGGCCGCCGACATCGAGGCGCTCTACGGCCTGGAGATCCTGGAACTGGCGCTCTACGAGGATCTGGAGAGCCACAGCCTGGTCCAGGCGGCGCGGGGATTCCCGGTGCTGGTCGAGGTCGATGCCTTCTTCCTCCCCGACACCGCCGGCACCACCTATGGCCGCGAGGCCTCGAAGACCACGATCGCGATCCTGGCCCTCGATCCGGCGCGGCGCGTCCTCGACTACGTCCACAATGCCGGGCGCTTCACGCTCGAAGGCGCCGATTACGACGGGATCTTCGCGAAGGGGCGGCTCCTGCCCTATGCCGAGTTCGTGAAGCCGTGCGGCTTACCCTTGAGCCCGGCCGAACTGCCCGGCGCCGCCCTCGCCTTGCTGCGCCGGCACCGCGCCCACGCACCGGCGGCCAACCCGGTCACCGCCTTCCGCGCGTGCCTGGCGGGCAAGGCGGATTCCTTCGTGCAGCGTCCGCTCACCGCCTTCCACGCCTACGCCTTCAACACCACCCGGCAGCTCGGGGCCAATTTCGAGCTTCTGGGCAGCCATCTCGCCTGGCTGACGGCAGCGGGGGCAGGGTCGCTCAGTGAGGCGGCGGAGGCGGCGACGCGGCTGGCGCAGGAGGCCAAGGCGTTCCAGTTCCAGCTCGCCCGCGCCTTCGCCCGCGGCAAGCTCGCCGGTCTCCCGGAGCGCCTGTCGGCCGCCGAGGCGACCTACGCGGCCGTGTTCGCGGCGCTCGACCGGGCGCTTCCGGCGGAGTGAGAGCCAGCATGATCGGCGAGGACCAGCCTCGCCGATGTCTGTGTCGATCCCATCCACGACCTGACCCTGAGGTGCCGGCCGATCGAAGATCGGTTGGCATCGAAGGAGGGTTCCGGAAGTCTCCGAGATCTCCGGAACCCTCCTTCGAGGCGAGCAATGCTCGCACCTCAGGATGAGGTCGTGGGCGGGATCCTATCGACTTACCCCATCGAGCAGGCTCTGACCGACAGCATGGCCCTTCCGCGCACCGTCGACCGGCCCCTCGACGGGCCTTGGGACATGATCGTGATCGAGCCCGGCGCCTGCGCCGGGCCGGAGGAGCTGAAAGGTCTCACCGGCTTCATCCCCGCCCCGGTGCCCGGTACCGCCGCGGGCGCTCTGCGCGCAGCCGGCCGCTGGTCGGATCGGGAGCCGACGCCGCTGCACGGCTCCGACATCTGGTACCGCACGCAGATCGAAGGCCGGGGCCGCGAGATCCTGCGCTTCGAGGGCCTGGCGACGCTCTGCGAAATCTGGCTGGACGGGCAACTCGTGCTCTCCTCCCGCTCGATGTTCCTCGCCCACGAGGTCGCGGTCGATCTCGACGGCACTCACACCCTCGCGCTCGCCTTCCGTTCCCTGGCGCAGGATCTCGCCCGGCCGCACAAGCGCGGCCGCTGGCGGCCCCAGCTCGCCACCCCCGGATCCTTGCGCCATGCCCGCACCACCTTGCTCGGCTTCATGCCGGGCTGGTGCCCGAGCGTCGACGCCGTCGGGCCGTACCGGCCGGTCACCCGGAGAGGGGAGGGGGCTCGACCCACCGACATCGACCTGCGGGCGAGCGTCGAGGAGGGGGCCGGGATTCTCGCTGTCGGCTTCAGCTTTCCGAAAGCCCGCGGCCCCGTCACCCTGAGCTGCGATGGCCGCGAGAGGGGGCTCGCCGAGACCACGCCCGGCCGGTTCGAGGGCCGGCTCGAACTGCCGGGCGTCGCCCTGTGGTGGCCGCACACCCATGGCGAGCCGCGGCTGCATGCCGTCACGGTCGAGGCCGGGGGCGAGGCGTTCGATCTCGGCCGGGTCGGATTCCGCACCATCACGCAGACCCGCCCCTTCGCCGAGGGCCTGAGCCTCGCGGTCAACGGGGTGCCGGTCTTCTGCCGCGGCGCCTGCTGGACCCCGCCCGATCTCGTCGGGCTGCCGGGCGACCGCGCGTCTTATGCCCCCTCCTTGAGCCTCGCGGTGGAGGCCGGCATGACCATGATCCGGGTCGGCGGCACGATGCTGTACGAGGCAAACGCCTTCCACGATCTCTGCGACGAACTCGGCCTCCTGGTCTGGCAGGACCTGATGCTGGCCAATTTCGATTATCCGACCGACGATCCGGCCTTCCGCTCGGCGCTCCAGACCGAGATCGCGCAGCTCCTCGACCGGGTCCAGGCCTCGCCCTCGCTCTGCATCGTCGGCGGCGGCAGCGAGGTCGAGCAGCAGGCGGCGATGCTCGGCTTTCCGGAATCGGTCTGGCGCGCAAAGGCCGTGGAGGCGATGCTGCGCGAGGCCGCGGCGGAGATCCGGCCGGACCTCGTCGTGGTGCCGAACTCGCCCTCGGGCGGCGACCTGCCGTTCTCCACCAATGCGGGCGTGACCCACTATTACGGCGTCGGCGCCTATGGCCGCCCGTTCGAGGATGCGCGCCGGGCCGACGTGCGCTTCGCCTCCGAATGCCTGGCCTTCGCCAACGTGCCGGAGCCGGTCTCGCTCGCGGAAGCCGGCCTGACCGATCCGCGCGATCCCGCCTGGGCCCTCGGCGTGCCGCGCGACCGCGGCGCCGACTGGGACTTCGAGGGCGTGCGCGACCACTATGTCGGGTCGCTCTATGGGGTGGACCCGCAGGCCCTGCGCCGCGACGATCCGGAGCGCTACCTGACCCTCGGCCGGGCCGCGGTCGCCGAGGTGATGGAGGCGACCTTCTCGGAGTGGCGGCGCGCCGGCTCGATCACAGCCGGCGGTCTGGTCTGGCTCTACCACGATCTCGCGCCGGGGGCGGGCTGGGGCGTGGTCGACGTCGCCGGGCGGCCGAAATCGGCCTGGTACGCCCTCAAGCGCGCCTTCCGGCCGGTTCAGGCCGTGCTCACGGACGAGGGGCTGAACGGCCTCCACGCGCACCTGCTGAACGAGACCGCCGATTCGATCGAGGCGACCGTCACGCTCACCTTCGCCACCGCCGCCGGCAAGGTCGCCGCCAAGGCGGAGCGCGCCCTGACGCTCGCACCGCGCAGTGCGCTCGTGCTGTCCTCGGCCGCTCTGCTCGGCCGCTTCTTCGACGCGACCGCCGCCTACCGCTTCGGCCCGGCGGCGCACGACCTGGCACACCTGCGGCTCACCTGCGCCGATGGGACGTTCCTCGCCGAGGCGTTCCATTATCCGGCCGGCCGGGACGCGACCCCGCGGGAGATCGGCCTCTCCGCCGCCCTCGTCGAGGATCGCGACGGCGTCGGGCTGCGGGTCGCGACGGAGCGGCACGCCCTCGGGGTGCATGTCGTGCTCGACGGCGAGGGGCGCCCGTCCGACACCTGGTTCCCGCTTGCGCCGGGAGGAGAGCGACGCCTCGCATTCACCGGGACGGAGGGGCGCCCGAGCGGGACGGTGCGGGCGGTGAACGGGAGCGAGGTGGTGCGGTTCTGAAGGGCTGCCCCACGTCATATCAAGATGAGACGCAGGATCCCCTCTCCCGTGTGGGAGAGGGGTAGGGGCGATCGAAGATCGCGCGAGGGTGCTACGGCTCCGTGTAAAGCTGCCAGCACCACGCTCAGCGCTTTATACTGAAGCGTGTCACCCTCACGCGGGATTTTCGATCCCCAGGCCCCTCTCCCACACGGGAGAGGGGGGATGTGCTCCAGCTCTACACGAACTCATCACGGAGACGTCGCCTCACTCCCCCCGCCGCAGCTCCACCAGCGGCGCCGTCAGCGTGCACACCACCCCCTCGGGCGGGTAATGCATGGTGACCTCGCCGTCGACGGTGCCGGCCAGCCCCCGTTCGATCAGCCGCGAGCCGAAACCCTTGCGGGTGGGCGGCGTCACACGGGGACCGCCATGCTCCTGCCAGCGCAGGGCCAGGACGGGGGCGGCGGGGTCGGTGATCGTCCAGTCGAGGGTGACGTAACCGTTGGGGGTGCGAAGAGCGCCGTACTTGACCGCGTTGGTGGCGAGTTCGTGCGCCATCAGGGCGAGGGAGAGCGCGGCCGGCGCCCCGCACGGCACCGGCGGGCCGTCGAGGCGGAACCGTCCGGGCCGGCCGTCGTCGTGGATGGCGAGCGCACCGCCGAGCACCGCCCGTAAGGAAGCGCTCTCGCCCTCGCCGGTCAGCAGGAGGTCGTGCGCCTTGCCGAGCGCCACCAGCCGGGCCACCAGCGCCTCGCGGGCCGCAGCAGGGTCGGTGGCGTTGCGCAGGGTCTGCACGGCGATGGCCTGGACCATCGCCAGGGTGTTCTTGAGCCGGTGGCTCAGCTCGCGGTTGAGGATCTCCTGCTGCGCCTCCGCCGCCTTGCGGGCCGAGATGTCGTGGCTGACCGCCGCGAAACCCTCGAACGCCCCGAGCGACGAGGAGCCCTTCGGCCCCCGCAGGGCGAAGAGGTTGTAGCGCACCGGCACCACCGCCCCGGTGATGCGGTTGCGCAAGCGGAACTCGCCGCTCCAGCACCCGCCGGACCGGATGGCGGGCAGGATCGTGTCTTCGGCAAACGGCAGGTCCTCGGGGGTGAAGACGTCGGTCAGGCGCACATCCTGCGTCGCGTCCTCGCCGAGACCCACCAGGGCCCGGCCGGCCGGGTTGACGTAGTCGATCCGGCCTTCGGCATCCGCGATGGCGATGAAGTCGCTCGACTGCTCGGCCACGAGGGCGAGCCGGCGCAGGGCGGCTTCCGCCTCGCGCTGCTCGGTCACGTCGAGGAACACCGTGACCGCGGCCCGGATCGCCCCGTCCTCGTCCCGCACCGGGCTGCTCGAGACCTCGAGCAGGCGCAGCGCCCCGGTCGCGGCGTTGCGGTAGCGCATCGCCTCCCCGGTCACCACCGCGCCGTCCCGCAGCGCGCGTAAGGACGGGTACTCGTCGGGCGCGTAGGGACGGCCGTCGGCGTGCTCGGCGCGGAAGGAGGCGTAGCGGGAGAGGGCGGGACCGTCGATGCCGTGGCCGAGGATCGCTTCGGCCTGGGCATTGATCAGGTTCGGCGCGCCCGGCCCGATCCCGGCGACCGAGATGCCGACCGGCGCCTGCCGAAACACCGCTTCGAGCAATCCGCGTTCGAGGTCGAGCCGGCGTTCCGAGTCGCGCCGTTCCGCCTCGGCGCGCTTGCGCTCGGTGAGGTCGAGCATCGCGCCGATCATCCGCACCGCGCGGCCGGCCTCGTCGCGGATCACCGAACCGCGATCGAAGACGTCCGCGTAGGAGCCGTCGGCGCGGCGGAAGCGGTACTCGTCGCTCCACACCGTCCCGGTCCCGTCGATGACGGCATGGATCGAGGCGTCGATCCGGGCGCGGTCGTCGGGATGGATGTGGTCGATCCACCACGCCCCGGTCGGCGCGACATCGACGAGGACGTGGCCGTAGGCCGCCTCCAGCGCCTCGTTCCAGAGCACGTGGTCGGTGGCGAAATCCCAGTCCCAGATGGCGTCCCGGGTGGCCTGGGCCGCCCGGCGGTAGCGCTCCTCGGTGGCCTGTGCCGCGCTCAAGGCCGCCTCCTGCTCGGCATTCGCCCGGCGCAGGGCGAGCTGGCCCATCACCTGGCGCGCCAGCGCCCGCAGGTCCCCGGTCTCGGCATCGCTCAAGCCCTCCGGCCGCGAGACGTAGTCGATCACGCAGAGCGTGCCGAGAACCAGCCCGTCGGGCGTGCGCAGCGGCGCCCCGGCATAGAACCGGATGCCGGGCGAGGCGGTGACGAGCGGGTTGTCGCGGGTGCGGGGATCCCGGCTCAGGTCGGGGATGACGAGGAGCGCGTCCGGCTGCGCCAGGGCGTGGGCGCAGACCGAGCGGCCGAGATCGGTCTGGGGCAGGGGAAAGCCCGTGCGGGCCTTGAACCATTGCCGGGTGCCGGCGACCAGGCTCACCAGCGCGATCGGCGTATCGCACAGGCGGCTGGCCAGGCGCACCACGTCGTCGAAGCCCTGCTCGGGCAAGGTGTCGAGGATGGCATACGAATCGAGCGCGGCGAGGCGGTCGGGATCGCACACGGCAATCGGCGGATCGGGAGGGAGTGACATGCGTGGCCGGGGCTTTCTGTCCCGGCTCTTAACGCGAGGACGGCCCGAAGGTCACGGCTCTTGCGTCACCCGCCCCCTCAATCGATCACCTCGACGACCCGGCGCGTGCCGGGCTCGACCAGCACCGGGTGATCGTTGACGATGGTGTAGTTCAGTCCCTTGAGGGCGAATTCCGGCGGCACGTCGTAGTAGATCACGCCCTCGGGCGGCAGCACCGTGCCGACGCGCAGCGGCCCCTCATGGCGGAAGGACCGCCGGTGCTCGCCCGCGGCATAGATGCGGAAGCGCTCGCGCCGGTCGATGCCCAGGATGCTGTTGGCGGTGCCGACGGCGGCCCCGATGGCCCCGCCCACCACCGCGCCCACCGGCCCGGCGATCGCCTCGCCCCGGGCCGCGCCGTCCTGGGCCCCGCGGGACGCCCCTTGCGCCTGGGCGGCACCGATCCCGAAGCCGAGGAGGAGGGCCGTGGTGGCGAGGCGCAGGGCGATGGTCATGAGTCGTATCTCGGGCGGTGTCTCGGGACCGGCCGGGAGCTTGGCCGTATCGGGAGAACGGTGGGGATGCGGGGCCGGTTCCCGGTCCTTGCCGGACCGACGCGCGCCGCTCTCCCCTTATGCAAGGAGCTGTCCGGGGAGAGAAAAAAGCGCGCCTCCCCTCTCCCGTGTGGGAGAGGGGCCTGGGGATCGAAGATCCCGCGTGAGGGTGACACGCTTCAGTGTGAAGCTCGAACTATCGTGCCGGCAGCTCAACGATTCAGTTTCATTCTGAGCCGTGTCACCCTCACCCCTACCCCTCTCCCACACGGGAGAGGGGATCCCGCGCTTGATCTTAAAGGGGATTTTCCCCGGACAGCCCTGCGCCCTGTGGGCAGGAAGGGGAGGGGCCCACGACCCCGTCGCACCGCATCCCGCTCGCGCGGGTGGCGCGACTGCCGGAGACAATCGTCCCACCCGCGCGGGTTCCGCCTCAGGGCGCCAGATCGCCGACCGGTCCCTTGACCGGCGTGTCGCTGCTGTTGAGCACGGTGTCGCTCACCGGAGTGGGCTTGAGCGGTCCGCGATCGATCGCCGGCGGGGCCGGCAATTGCAGCTGCTCGCTGGTATAGGCCCAGGCTTGCGCCACCTTCTCCGGGTCGTCGTTCAGGCGCTGGCCGTAGCTCGGGACGATCCGGCGGATCTTCTCCTGCCATTCGGGTGTGGCGACGTTCTTGGCGAAGACCTTCTGCAGCACCTCCAGCATGATCGGCGCCGCCGTCGAGGCGCCCGGGGAGGCGCCGAGCAGAGCCGCGATGCTGCCGTCCTTGGCATTGACGATCTCGGTGCCGAGCTTCAGCACGCCACCCTTGTCTTTGTCGCGCTTGATGATCTGCACGCGCTGGCCGGCCTGCCACAGGCGCCACTCGCCCTTCTTGGCCTTGGGGAAGTACTCCCGGAGCGCCGCCAGGCGGTCGTCGTCGGAGAGCATCAGCTGGCCGGCGAGATATTCGACCAGCGGGTACTCGTCCATGCCGACCTTCATCATCGGCCAGACGTTGCTGGTCGTGGTCGAGGTCAAGAGGTCGAAATACGACCCCTCCTTCAGGAACTTGGTCGAGAAGGTCGCGAACGGGCCGAACAGGATGACGCGCTTGCCCCCGAGCACGCGGGTGTCGAGATGCGGCACCGACATCGGCGGCGAGCCGACCGAGGCCTTGCCGTAGGCCTTGGCGAGGTGGAGCGTCGCGACGTCCGGATTCTCGTTGATCAGGAACGAGCCGCCGACGGGGAAGCCGGCATAATCCTGGCCCTCCGGGATGCCGGAGGCCTGGAGCAGGTGCAGCGCCCCGCCGCCGGCGCCGATGAACACGAACTTGGCGTCGATGGCCTGGCGCGACCCGTCCTTGAGATTGCGCGAGGTCACGCGCCAGGAGCCGTCCGGATTCTTCTCGATGCCCTGGACCTCGGTCGAGACGTCGAGGCGGAATGTCTTCTGGTTCTTCAGGTGGGCGACGTATTGACGGGTGACCTCGCCCCACTCGACGTCGGTGCCGAGCGGCGACCAGGTGGCGGCGACCTTCTGGTTCGGGTCGCGTCCCTCCATCATCAGGGGGACCCAGGTCTTGAGCTTCTCGGGATCGGTCGAGAACTCCATCCCGGCAAACAGCGGGCTCGCCTTCAGCGCCTCGTAGCGCTTCTTCAGGTACGCGATGTTGTCGTCACCCCAGACGAAGCTCATATGGGGCGTGTAGTTGATGAAGGACTTGGGGTCCTTCAGGACACCGTTCTTCACCTGCCAGGCCAGGAACTGGCGTGTGACCTGGAACGCCTCGTTGATCTCAACCGCCTTGGCGATCTCGATCTTGCCCTTCTTCTCGGGGGTATAGTTCAGCTCGGCCAAAGCCGAATGGCCGGTGCCGGCGTTGTTCCAGCCGTTCGAGCTCTCCAGCGCCACCTGGTCGAGGCGCTCGATCATCCGGATCGACCAGCCGGGCTCCAGCTCGTTGAGCCACACGCCGAGCGTCGCGCTCATGATGCCGCCGCCGATCAGCAGCACGTCGACCTTGTCGGCACTCTGCGCGAAGGCGAGCGACTCGGGCAGCGCCGAGGCCGCGAGGCCGGCGGCCGCACCGCCGAGGATCTGGCGGCGGCTCACGCCGGTCAAGCAGGCGGCCTTCAGGGAGGTGGTCTTGTCGTCGGCACGCATGGCCAGATCCCGTTCTCGTGCGGGCCGGCGGATGCGCGAGGCACCCCCGGCCGTGACAGGCGTCAGATCGCGACGACGGGAGGGCCCGCGCGTCCCAAAGACCATTCGGGTGGGTTTCCTCGTATCGGTCGCGGCACCCGGCCGCGATCGGCCGGTCCCTCGCGACGCGGGTCCCGCTCCCGGTCCGGGATCGCGGGGGCGTCCCTTCCGCCGGGGATGAAGAGGCGGCACGGCGCGGACAAGACCGCGGACCGACCTCGGGGGCGGGGAAGACGCTGGCCGGTTCGGCTCGATGATCTTGCGGTCGGCTCATAGCCGATGTGAACCGGAAGGACAATCGCCCCGCGACCGCCGCTCCCGCCGTGCCCATCATCGTCGAGTGAGAGCAGTTCCGGACTTTGCTGACACTTCCTCAACGGCGGTGCCTGAGAACTATAATGCCTGTCCTGCTGCTGCCGGTCCATGAGTTGCCGCGCACGCGGATGAAGCGGGGGGTCCGGCCGTCACAGCGCCGCGGCGATCACCTCGGTCAGGGTCACCGGCCGGCCGGCCTCCCGGGCGAGGCGCAGCAGCGTCGACTGGCGGAAGCGGGCATCCGCCGTGACCTCGCGGCCGAGCCAGTCGGGCAGGCCGACGACCTGCGCCTCGTGCTCCAGCTCGATCTCCGCCAGGACCATTCCGGCGAGCGAGCCGCCATATTCGTCGACCGTCCAGACCAGCCCGTCATGGGGCACGGAATGGCGGGTCTTCTCGATGAGGCAGGTCTCGCAGACGAGGCGCAGCATCGCCTCGGCCTCGTCCCGCGGGATCTCGTACTCGAATTCCGGCCGGGACAGGCCGTCGCGCCGGCCCTTGACGGTGAGCCAGGCCCGCTCGTCGTCGAGCCGCACCCGTACCTTGCCGGTGGCGAACTCGCCCACGAGCCCGTCCGTGAGCCGCTGCCGGCTCACCGCCCCCTCGCGCCAGCCCGCATGGGCGACCAGGAACTTCCGCTCGACCTCGTACCGCATCGCCCTCGACCGTTCGTGCCCCGCCTCGCGGCCACAGGGCGCCCGGGCGACGCTGGTGCGAGCGCCCGGCCGGGCCCGGCCGCTGCCGGGGCGGCGGGGCTGATAGCCGATCGGCCCTGCGAGGGCCAGGGCCGTTATGTCGATCCGCTGACGGTGCGACGCGCGAAGACCCCGTCCGTCACTCCGCCATCAACCGACGCAGCACCCCCGCATACCGCGCGCCCACCGCCTCCCGGGCGACGTGCCGCCCGCCCGTGACGACCTGGCGGCCCGCCACCCACACCGACTCCACGGCCCGCGATCCGGCCGCGAAGATCCAGCCGTCGAGGAGGGCGTCGCCGTGCCGTTCGAGCAGCGCCGGATCCATCCCGTCGAGAGCGACGCAATCGGCCGGGGCCCCGGCGCGGAGCCCATCACCCTCCGCTGCCAGCGCCTGCGTGCCGCCGGCGAGCGCCGCCTCGAACAGGGCGCGCCCGGTCGAGGCGCCGGGGGCGGCGAGCACGTTGCGCTGGCGCTGCCCGAGGCGCTGGGCGTATTCGAGCTGGCGCAGCTCGTCGGCCGCCCCCACCAGCACGTTCGAATCGGTGCCGATCCCGTAGCGTCCGCCCGCCGCGACGAAGCCGGGGGCCGGAAAGATACCGTCGCCGAGGCTCGCCTCGGTCACCGGGCACAGGCCCGCGACGGCGCCGCTTCCCGCGAACCGCGTCGTCTCGTCCGGGGTCATGTGGGTGGCGTGGATCAGGCACCAGCGCGGGTCGAGCCCGGCGTTGTCGAGGAGCCATTGCACCGGCCGCGCGCCGGACCAGGCCAGGCACTCCTCCACCTCCCGCACCTGCTCGGCGGCGTGGATATGGACCGGCCCGCCTTCCGCAAGGGCGACGGCAGTGGACAGATCGTCCGGCGTCACCGCCCGCAGGCTGTGGGGCGCGACGCCGAGCGTGGCGCCGGGGAGGGCCGCCAGGGCGGCGCGGGATTCCGCGACGAGGCGCCCGAACAGGTCGAGATCGCTGACGAAGCGGCGCTGACCCTCATTCGGCGCCGCACCGCCGAAATTCGACCAGCGGTAGAGCACCGGCAGCAGGGAGAGGCGCAGGCCCGTCAGCGCCGCCGCGGCGGCGATCCGCTCCGCCATCTCGGCGACGTTGCCGTAGGGGCGCCCGTCCGGGGCGTGGTGCAGGTAGTGGAACTCGCCGACCCGGGTGAAGCCGGATTCGAGCATCTCGACATAGGCCTGGGCCGCCACCGCCTCGGCCTCGTCCGGGCTCATCCGCAGGGCGAAGCGGTACATCGTCTCGCGCCAGGTCCAGAACGTGTCGGAGGCGGGCCCCCGCCGCTCGGCGAGCCCCGCCATGCCGCGCTGGAAGGCGTGGCTGTGGAGGTTGGGCAGGCCCGGCACCAGCACGGCGACCCGGGTATCGCCGGGCTGCGGCGCGGCACCCGCCTCGAGCGTCGAGAACCGGCCCTCGGTCACGGTCAGCCGGAGATCGGCCTGCCAGCCCGTGGGCGTAAGACCTTGAGCGGCGTGCAGCACGGTCATCGGAGCATCCCCTGCATCGGCGCGTCTCCTGCATCGGGCGGTGCGCTCCCGCGCGCCACCATTCATGTCTATACAAAGCGGATCGCTCATGTCTATACATATAGGCGAATCGGAGGAGACGCGCATGAGCGGGAGTGAAGGCGTGCCACAGGTCTGGCGCAACGTCCGGCTCGCCACCTTCGCGCCCGGGCTCGCGGGAATCGGCGCGGTCGAAGACGGCGCGCTCGCGATCCGCGACGGGCGCATCCTGTATGCCGGGCCCGCGGCCGAGCTGCCGGGGGCGGCCTTGGCGGGGGCCGAGACGATCGACGGCGAGGGCCGCTGGATCACGCCGGGCCTGATCGACTGCCACACCCATCTCGTCTGGGCCGGCGACCGGGCGCACGAATTCGAATTGCGCTTGGCAGGCGCCTCCTACGAGGAGGTGGCGCGGGCCGGCGGCGGCATCGTCTCCTCGGTCGGCGCCCTGCGGGCGGCGAGCGAGGACGACCTGGTGCGCCAGACCCTGAAACGGCTCGACGCGCTGATCGCCGAGGGCGTCACCACCGTCGAGGTGAAGTCCGGCTACGGCCTCGACCTGCCAAGCGAGCGCAAGGCGCTGCGCGCCGCCCGCCGGCTCGCAGAGCTGCGCCCGGTCGGCATCCGCACCACCTTCCTCGGCGCCCATGCCCTGCCGCCGGAGGCCGGGGGCGACAAGGACGCGTATATCGCGGAGGTCGCCGACACGATGCTGCCGGCACTCGCCGCGGACGGCTTGGTCGATGCGGTCGATGCGTTCTGCGAGGGTATCGCCTTCTCGCCCGAGCAGGTCGCGCGGGTGTTCGAGCGCGCCGAGTCTCTCAGGCTGCCGGTGAAGCTCCATGCCGACCAGCTCTCGAATCTCGGCGGCGCCGCCTTGGCCGCGCGCCATCACGCGCTGTCGGCCGACCACCTCGAACATACCGACGAGGCCGGCGCCGCCGCCATGGCGGCGAGCGGCACCGTCGCGGTGCTCCTGCCCGGCGCCTATTACTTCATCCGCGAGACCAAGCTGCCGCCGGTGGCCCTGTTCCGGCAGCATGGCGTCCCGATGGCGGTTGCCACCGATGCCAATCCCGGCACCTCGCCGCTCACCTCGCTGCTGCTGGCCATGAACATGGCCGCCACGCTGTTTCGCCTCACCGTCGACGAGTGCCTCGCCGGCACCACCCGCGAGGCCGCCCGCGCGCTCGGAATCCTGTCCGAGGTCGGCACACTCGAAGCCGGCAAACGCTCCGACCTCGCGGTGTGGTCGGTCGAGCGGCCGGCCGAGCTCGTCTACCGCATGGGGTTCAACCCGCTTCATGCCCGTATCTGCGGAGCGCGCTGAACTCAAAATCATTCTCTCCCATCCGCGATCTCATCCTGAGGTGTCAGTCCATCACATTGATGGACTGACCTCGAAGGAGGTCTCCAGAAGTCTCCAAGATCACTGGAGCCCTCCTTCGAGGCTCGCTTCGCTCACACCTCAGGATGAGGTTGTGGGTGGGATGAATTGGACGACATTCGAACGCCATCCTCCTGCCCGGAGCCACCCATGACCCGCATCGACAACGCCCGCATCGTCCGCGCGCCCCACGGCACCACCCTCACCGCCAAGAGCTGGCTGACCGAGGCGCCGCTGCGGATGCTGATGAACAACCTCGATCCCGACGTGGCCGAGCGGCCGGGCGAGCTGGTGGTCTATGGCGGCATCGGCCGCGCGGCGCGGGACTGGGCGAGCTTCGACCGCATCGTGGCGGCCCTGCGCGACCTCGACGACGATCAGACCCTGCTGGTCCAGTCCGGCAAGCCGGTCGGGGTCTTCCGCACCCATGCGGATGCCCCCCGCGTGCTGATCGCCAACTCGAACCTGGTGCCGCACTGGGCGACCTGGGAGCATTTCCACGAGCTCGATCGCAAGGGCCTGATGATGTACGGCCAGATGACGGCCGGGTCCTGGATCTATATCGGCAGCCAGGGCATCGTTCAGGGCACCTACGAGACCTTCGTCGAGATGGGCCGCCAGCATTATGCCGGCGATCTCTCCGGCCGCTGGATTCTCACCGCGGGTCTCGGCGGCATGGGCGGCGCGCAGACGCTGGCCGCCACCATGGCGGGGGCCTCCTGCCTCGCCGTCGAGGCGCAGGCCTCGCGCATCGAGTTCCGGTTGCGCACCGGTTACGTCGACGTCCAGGCCCGCGACCTCGACCACGCCCTCGAACTGATCGAGGAATCCTGCCGCAACAAGACCCCGCGCTCGGTGGCGTTGCTCGGCAACGCGGCCGAGATCTTCGGCGAACTCTACGCCCGCGGCGTGCGCCCCGATTGCGTCACCGACCAGACCTCGGCCCACGATCCGGTCAACGGCTACCTGCCGGCGGGCTGGACGGTGGCCGAATGGGAAGCGAAGCGCGAGACCGATCCGGCCGCGGTGGCGGCGGCGGCGAAACGCTCGATGGCGGTGCATGTCCGGGCGATGCTCGATTTCCACCGCGCCGGCGTGCCGGTGGTCGATTACGGCAACAACATCCGCCAGATGGCGCTGGAAGAGGGGGTCGAGGACGCCTTCGCCTTTCCGGGCTTCGTGCCGGCCTACATTCGCCCGCTCTTCTGCCGCGGAATCGGGCCGTTCCGCTGGTGCGCCCTCTCGGGCGACCCCGAGGACATCTATCGCACCGACGCCAAGGTGAAGGAGCTTCTGCCCGACAACCACCACCTCCACCGCTGGCTCGACATGGCGCGGGACAAGATCAGGTTCCAGGGCCTGCCGGCGCGGATCTGCTGGGTAGGCCTCGGCGACCGCCACCGCCTCGGGCTGGCCTTCAACGAGATGGTGCGCAAGGGCGAGTTGAAGGCGCCGATCGTCATCGGGCGCGACCACCTCGATTCCGGCTCGGTCGCCTCGCCGAACCGCGAGACGGAAGCCATGCGCGACGGCTCGGACGCGGTCTCCGACTGGCCTTTGCTCAACGCGCTCCTCAACACCGCGTCGGGCGCCACCTGGGTCTCGCTGCATCACGGCGGCGGCGTCGGGATGGGATTCTCGCAGCATGCCGGCATGGTGATCGTCTGCGACGGCAGCGAGGCCGCGGATCGGCGCCTCGAGCGGGTTTTGTGGAACGACCCCGCCACCGGCGTGATGCGCCACGCCGATGCCGGCTACGAGGAGGCCGAGGCCTGCGCCCGGGAGCATGGGCTGGATTTGCCGTCCCTCGTGTGAGGCGTTTTTGGCGTAAAATCCTACCCTCTCACCTCATCCTGAGGTGTTG
Source organism: Methylobacterium sp. SyP6R (assembly GCF_019216885.1). Classification (NCBI taxonomy): domain Bacteria; kingdom Pseudomonadati; phylum Pseudomonadota; class Alphaproteobacteria; order Hyphomicrobiales; family Methylobacteriaceae; genus Methylobacterium; species Methylobacterium synurae. The sequence goes on from NZ_JAAQRC020000001.1 coordinate 5,239,026, forward strand.
GCGATCGGAGATCGACTGACCTCGAAAGAGGGCTCCAGGGATCGCAGCGACTTCTGGAGCCCTCCTTCGAGGCTCCTTTCATACGCTTTCCGATTGATCGCTTCGCGATGCGGAAAGCGGCTTCGCTCAGGCGCCGCGCGGGCTGATGATACGAAATCCGGAAGTGATCTTCCGGATTTCGTATCAGTCGCGATCTTCGATCGCCAGCACCTCAGCATGAGGTCGCGGGTGGGAAGGGCCGGATTCGCACGTGGAACTGTCCCGAGACCGCTCGACGTATTTCGGGAACTTCGCCTTTACGGCCATGATGTCGGCGAGAAGCCTTGGAGACTGCAAAACCGCCTTGCCCTCGATGTGCAGCCCCTGATCCCCAGGGCCGCCCTCCCGCGCCTGCCCTGTCCACCGAGGCGGGGTTCTGGATTGCGGGGAAACCGTGCAGGACCGGCACTCCGATCGGTCGCTTCTCCCCGCTGTCCCCGATGTACGTCCTTGCGCCGCCGCAGCTGGTCCGCGTCCGGGATGTCACGACGCTGTCGGGGTTTCGTGACCGCGACCGGTACCCTCCCGCTCCTTTTTGGCGTTCCGGATCACCCTTCCATCCCATCACCCACCGTCCGGACGTACTTCACGAACGGTTCGCCATGGCGCGAACCTCCTGTTGTCCGCCCTCGCGCATCGCCATCCGTCCCCATCGCTGCCCTGAATCCGCTCGTACGATGCTGAGGTCCGATGAGTCGAGATCGTGATCCTCCATCCCGGAGAGTCCCACAGGAAAGCTTTCTCGAGTCGAGTCCAGCTTGACCCTCCCAGTTGGACAGATGCCGTAGCCGACTGGGTCGTTCCGGTGAGTCCCGTGGACTCCTGTGGGCGCCGTGTGGATCGCGCCTCGACTCGCGATTGCCATCAACGACTCGGGGGCCGACTCCCTGTCCGGCTTTTCCCCAGAATGCACCGCTTAGAGTGTTACAGGAATCTTTATCGATTTAGGCGCTTGGGTGGCGGCGATTCCTGAAACCCGCCCAAATGTTTAATGCAGGTGGACCGTTCCCGTTGTACCGGGGATTCGTCCCCGTTGTACCGGTCGTCCTGTCCCCGAAGTACCGTGCCGGCGTTCCCGATCGCACGGTGGCCGTTCCCGAAGTGCCGATCCGCCCCCAGGGCGTTCCCGAAGTGCCGAGTCCACCCGACTCGTTCACAGGGATTCCGGGGATTTCCCCTCGGGACCGCCGCTCTCCTGCCCCGCTCCCCTCGTACATCGGGAACGGGGTCCCTGTGGATCAGTGTGCATCGCGCACGAAGCGCTCGGCAAACCCCAGGAAGGCGCTCTCGTAGTTCTTCGGCTCGCGGGTCGCGTCGCCTTCGAGCCAGTGGTCGAACTCGGTCTTCAGCCCGTACACGTCCCAGCCGGGATGGGCCTTGCGGCAGAGGGCGATCGTCTCGTCGGACAGGTGGCGGAAGAGCGGCAGCTCGGCCGACGCCTTCGGCTTGCGGGTACGCTTCGGCTTCGGCGCGGCGACGATCAGCCCTTCCTCGGTGACGAGGTCGCGGCGGATCATCCGCAGATGCGGCTCGCCGCGCTCCTTGTCCTCGATCCGCAGGACGAAGCCGGGCAGTTCGTCCGCCTTGGCGATCTTGGCGATCTCGAACTTGAACCGGCGATAGGTCCCTTCCGCGCCCGACTTGTCGAACAGGGTCGGCAGGCTGATGGCGAAACCCCCTTCGCCCGCGCCCCCGGCATGCTTGCGCGCGATGCGGTAGAGCCAGCGCTCGCGCCCACCGGTGATGCCGAAATAGGCGGGGTCGATGGCGAGCACGCCGCCATCCATCAGCACGCCCTCGTAGAACCAGTCCGACAGAGTGATCGACATGCCCCGGCTGGCATTGGTCTCCTCGTCGATCGTGTCGTCGAAGGCGTCGATCCAGCTGAACTGGCGTTCCTTGCGCTTGGCCTTCTCGGCCCGGATGTTGGTGCGCACCGAGGTCGATTGCAGGCGAAACAGCGCGTCGCGCAACAGCTTGTATTGCCGCCCGCCGGTCTCGCGGCCGATCCCCTTCAGAAGGTCGTAGGGCATGAAGTTGAGCTTGCGCGGGATGTCGTTGCGGCCGCGCTTCTTCATCTCGCAGATCGTCGAGGCGGCCCAGATCAGGATGTCGGCGTCCCAGATCGTCGCCATGCCGTAGGCCTGGTTCGGCAGCACCCGCACCCAGACCGAGCCGTCGGGGCTGGTATAGTCGATCTCCTTTAGGCGCTTCTGCTTGGCGATCGAGAAGAACGGACGCTCCATCGTCTCCCGCTGGTCGCGGAAGTGCACGAAGGGCACCACCATATCGATCTGGTCGTTGCGCCGATGGCTCATCGTCACGTCCGTATCGGGCCCATGGACGGCGCCCGCCGCGCCGTGCCGCCCCCTGTCGCCCTGCCGTCCCGAATCCGTCTCATGGGTCCGAGGCTAGGCCCCGCTCTCCTTCCAAATCGTGGACACAACAGGGTTTTTCGATGCCGTCCCCGATCCTCTTCAATCGCGGTTAACGTCGAATCCGGATTACCGCTCTGGTCGTGGGCGCGCTTGTCGTCGGGCCCTGCGCCCTGGTAACCGGGTGTTAGGATTTGCCGGATGGCTCGCGGCCGCGCGGGCTGCCGCCGGAGGGAGCGCAGCATGATCCAGCTCTATGCCTGGGACACGCCGAACGGCCGCAAGATCAGCGTCGCCCTGGAGGAGATGGGCCTGACCTACCGGGTCGAGCCGGTGGACATCACCAAGGGCCGGCAATTCGAGCCGGCCTTCCTGCGCTTGAGCCCGAACAACCGCATCCCGGCGATCGTCGATTCGGAGGGGCCGGACGGGGCGCCGATCTCGGTCTTCGAATCCGGCGCGATCCTGGTCTACCTCGCCGAGAAGACCGGGCTGTTCCTGCCCGCCTCCGGGCGCGGCCGGGTCCAGGTCATGGAGTGGCTGATGTGGCAGATGGGCGGTTTCGGGCCGATGCCGGGCCAGGTCCACCACTTCCTCGGCGTCGACGAAAAGGATCGCGCCTACGGGCTCGAGCGCTACCAGAAGGAAACGCGCCGGCTCTACGGCGTGCTCGATAAACGGCTGGGGGAGGGGGAGTTCGTCGCCGGCGCCCTCTCGATCGCCGATTTCGCGATTCTCGGTTGGGCCTGGCGCCACGCCCGGCACCGCGTCGATCTCGCGGACTATCCGAACGTGCAGCGCTGGTACGAGGCGCTGATGGCGCGGCCGGCGGTGCAGCGCGGCTTTTCGGTGGCGCTCACCTGATGCGCCTGATGAGAGTCTGGTCTGACGGCATCACTGGTGTTTTTCCATCCCACCCGTGACCTCATCTTGAGGTGTTAGTCCATCGAAGATGGACCGACCTCGAAGGTGGGCTCCAGGGATCGCTGTGATCTCTGGAGCCCTCCTTCGAGGCTCCCTTCGGTCGCACCTCAGGATGAGGTCGCGTGTGGGAGAAAAATGGATTGACGACGGCGAGCAGGCTCTGAGGGAACGACACGCCATGGCGGACGAGACGGCCCTGCGGGCGCAACTGGTCGAGCGGTTTTTTCGCTACCTCGCGGTGGCGAGCCAGAGCGATGCCAGCGCCACCACCCTGCCGAGCACGCCGGGCCAGCGCGCCCTGGCCGAATTGCTGGCGGATGAGCTGCGCGGCTTAAGCCTGACCGACGTGGTGGTCGACGACCACGCGATCCTGACCGCCCGCAAACCCGGTACCCTTCCCGGCGCGCCGCCGATCGGCTTCGTTGCTCATCTCGACACCGTCGATGTCGGGCTCTCGCCTAAGATCCGCCCGCAGGTGCTGCTTTTCGACGGCGCCGACCTCTGTCTCAACCGCGACCGGGACATCTGGCTGCGCGTCGCCGAGCATCCGGAGATCGTGCCCTATCGGGGCGAGGACGTGATCGTCGGCGACGGCACCAGCGTGCTCGGGGCCGACAACAAGGCGGCGATCGCGGTCCTGATGACCCTGCTGGCGACCCTGACGCCGGACGATCCGCATGGCGACATCTGGGTGGCCTTCGTGCCCGACGAGGAGATCGGGCTGCGCGGCGCCAAGGCCCTCGACCTCGCGCGCTTGCCCGTCGATTTCGCCTACACGATCGACGCCTGCGGCCTCGGCGAGGTGGTAATCGAGACCTTCAACGCGGCCGGTGCCGAGATCGTGTTCACGGGTGTGGCCGCGCATCCGATGTCGGCCAAGGGCGTGATGGTGAACCCGCTCCTGATGGCGCACGACTTCATCTCCCGGTTCGACCGGGCCGAGACGCCGGAGAACACCGAGGGGCGCGAGGGCTACATCTGGTTCAACGGCCTCCAGGCCCATTCCGGCGAGGCCCGCCTCCAGGCGATGATCCGCGACTTCGACAAGGCGAACTTCGCCGCCCGCAAGGCGCGCCTGCACGCGGTGACCGAGGAGATCGCCGCCCTCTACCCGACCGGCCGGGTGGACTGCCGGATCACCGACACCTACGGCAACATCCACGACAGCCTCGGCGACGATCGCCGCTCGGTCGACCTCCTGTTCGCCGCGCTCAAAGCCGAGGGGATCGCCCCGCGCCAGATCCCGATGCGCGGCGGCACCGACGGCGCGGCGCTCTCGGCCCGTGGGCTCCCGACGCCGAACTACTTCACCGGGGCGCACAATTTCCACTCGCGGTTCGAGTTCCTGCCGGTCTCGGCCTTCGCGGCGTCGTGGCGGGTGACGCGGCGGATCTGTTTGCTGGCGGCGGGGTAGGTCAGCGCGCCGCCGGCGCGAACAGCCCCAGGAACAGCGGCCGGGCGTAGAGGTCGGCCGCATTCTCCGGCGTCACGCCCGGCACCCAGGCGGGCAGCTCGGCGGCGGCGTTGACCATGCTGGAGACGAGTTGCGCCGCGATGCCGGCATCGAGCGGGCGGACCGAGCCGTCGGCCATGCCGTCGACGAGGCAGAAGCCGAAGCGCTCGGTCAGGCGGTTCATGGTGCGCCGCGTCTCGGTGCGCAGGGCCTCCGGCAGGGCGCTGAAGGCGGTGACGCGCAGCAAGGGACCGCCGGGGCCGAGCTGGCTGCGCACCAGCGTCGCCGAGGCGGTGCAGATCCGGTCCCAGCCGCTGCCGCCCCGCGCATCCGCCGCGTCCTGCACCGCCCGGATCTGCGCGAAGCTGCGGGAGAAGCAATTGGCGACGAGGTCGTCCTTGTTGTCGTTGTGGTGGTAGAACGAGCCCTTGGTGACCTTGAGGAGCCCCGAAATCTTCTCCACCGAGGCGCCGCGATAGCCCTGCTGGTTGATGAGGATGGTGGCGGCGCGCAGGAAGGCCTCCGGCGACACCTCGCTCTCCTCCTGCGGCGCCTGTTCGGGCAGCAGGGCCGGGCGCCACTCGGAGCCTGCCGCCGCCATGCCGCGGGTGAGCAGGTCGGTCATCCGGGCGCCGGCCCGGGCATAGTCCCGCGGCTCGTAGCGGCCGATCCACAGCCGGGTCGAGTGGATCACCGAGAGCAGCAGGTGGGTGCGGGCGTTGCGGTCCCGCCGGTCGAGGCCGTCCCCGTCGAACAGGCCGCGCAGGCGGCGAAACAGCGCGTTGTAGGCGGCAAACACGCTCTCGGCCTGGGGGGCGGGCAGGGCCCGCACGTCGTTGAGCACGGCGATGTCCGGCTCCTCGCCCATCGCCATCGCGGCCCGGTGGGCGGCCGCGAGGTCGAGGAGGCGAGCGAGCCGCGCCGGCCCGTCGGGGGCGCCTTCCGCCTGCGCCACCAGCCCGTCGAGCACCCCGATCGTGTGCAGGAAGCAGGCCGCCGCCAGGTCCTCCTTGCGGCGGTAATAGTAGGTGACGCTGTTCGTCATCAGCCCGACGCTGCGGGCGACGTCGGCCAGCGTCGTGCCCTTCACCCCGGCCTCGTTGATCAGGGCGGCGGCGGCGTGGAGGATCGCGTCGCGCTTCTGGGCGTAGCGCCGGGTCTGGCGCGGCGCCGCCTCGGGGGCGGGCACGGTCTCGGGATCGAGGCTGCGGGGCATGGGGGGATTGAGCACTGTCATGGCCTCCATGACAAGCCGGTGATTTCACGGGCCTCGTCAGGCCCCGGTGCCGTAATGCTCCCGGTACCAGGCGACGAAGGCCGGAATGCCGGAAGAGAGCGGCGTCGCCGGCACGTAGCCGACGAGGTCGCGCAGGAGCTCGGTGCTCGCTTCCGTCCGCTCGACGTCGCCGGGCGGCAGGTCGCGCAGGTGGCGCACGGCGCGCGCCCCCAGGGCCGCCTCCAGGGCATCGAGCATCACCGCCACGCTCACCGGCCGGCCGCCGCCGATATTGACCATCCGGTAGGGCGCGACCGGGCTCAACGTATCGGCCGCCGAGACGGGATTCGCGCCCGGCAGGGGAGGGGGCGCGTCGATCAGCCGGGTGATGCTCTCGACGAGGTCGTCGATATAGGTGAAGTCCCGAACCGCGCGGCCGTGGTCGTAGACCTCGATCGGCTCCCCCGCCAGGATCTTCCGGGTGAACAGGAACAAAGCCATGTCGGGCCGGCCCCACGGCCCGTAGACGGTGAAGAACCGGAACGCGGTCGTCGGGATCTTCCACAGATGAGCGTAGGAATGCGCCATCGCCTCGCCGGCGATCTTCGAGGCGGCGTAGATGGTGAGCGGCCAGACCGCCCGGTCGGTCTCGCGGAACGGCACATCCCGGTTGCCGCCATAGGCCGAGGAGGTCGAGGCGAAGAGCAGGTGGCGCACCGGATGCGCCCGGCAGCCCTCCAGCACCTGGAAGGTCCCGACCACGTTGCCCGATACGTAGGCCTCCGGGTGCTCCAGGCTGTAGCGCACCCCGGCCTGCGCGGCGAGATGCACTACCACGTCGGGGCGCGCCTCGCCCATCAGGCGCATGAAGGCGCCGGGCTCCTCCAGCAGGAACTCGTGCGCCGAGAAGCCCGGCAGCGCGTCGAGCTGCGCCAGCCGCGCCCGCTTCAGGGCGACGTCGTAGTAGTCGGTCAGCCCGTCGACCCCCACGACCTCGTGGCCGGCCTGCAGCAGGCGCCGGGCGAGGTGGAAGCCGATGAAGCCGGCCGTGCCTGTCACGAGGAAGCGCATGGCGGGTCCCTGGGCGCGTAAGGGCAAGAGCGCCCGCTAGGGCGCGGTTACACCGACGTGGGACCGGTTGCCAGCCCGGCGAGGCCGCGGATCGCCCGTCCCCCGTGCCGACGCGTCGCTTGACCTCATCGCATATTTTATACAATCTACGAATTACGACGCGCAGAGGACCACGCCGTGCCCGACACCGCACTCGAGACCAGGGGGCTGACCAAGGCGTTCGGCGGCTTCCGGGCGGTGCGGGGGCTCGACCTCAAGGTCCGGCGGCACACGATCCACGCGCTGATCGGGCCGAACGGCGCCGGCAAGACCACGGTGTTCAACCTGCTCACCAAGGTCCACGTGCCGACGGACGGGCAGATCCTCTACGAGGGCCAGGACATCACTCGCGAGTCCTCGGCGGCGATCGCCCGGCGCGGGGTGGTACGCTCGTTCCAGATCTCGGCGATCTTCCCGAACCTCTCGGTGCGCGACAACGTCCGGGTGGCGCTCCAGCGCCGGCTCGGCACGCAGTACCGGTTCTGGCGCTCGGGCCGCTCGCTTCAGGTGCTCGACGACGAGGCGATGCGGCTCCTCGCCGAGGTCGGGCTGGCGGAAGCCGCGGAGTCCCGCGCCGCCGACCTGTCCTACGGCCGCAAGCGCACCCTCGAAATCGCCACGACGCTCGCCCTCGATCCGCCCTTCCTGCTCCTCGACGAGCCGACGCAGGGCATGGCGATCGAGGATGTCGACCGCATCAAGCGGCTGATCCGGCGCATCGCCAAGGGCCGCACGATCCTGATGGTGGAGCACAACATGTCGGTCGTGGCCGACCTCTGCGACACCATCACGGTGCTGCAACGGGGCGAGATCCTGGCGGAGGGGCCTTACGCCGCCGTCTCGGCCGATCCGGCGGTGAAGGCGGCCTATCTCGGGGGCGGGCATGGCTGAGATCGTCTTGCCTGAGGTCGTCTTGGAAACCCGCGGCCTCCAGGCCTGGTACGGCGAGAGCCACGTTCTCCACGGCATCGACCTCACGGTGCGCGAGGGCGAGTGCGTGACGCTCATCGGCCGCAACGGCGCCGGCCGCACCACGACGTTGCGCGCCATCCTCGGCCTGACCGACCGGCGCGCCGGCTCGGTGCGGGTGCGGGGCGCCGAGGCGATCCGGCTGCCGCCGCACCGCATCGCGCGGCTCGGCCTCGGCTATTGCCCGGAGGAGCGCGGCGTCTACCGCACGCTTACCACCCGCGAGAACCTGACCCTGCTGCCGCGCCTCGGCGAGGGCGGGTTGCCGCTCGACGAGGTGCTGGCGCTGTTTCCCAACCTCGCCGAGCGGGCCGACAGCTATGGCGGCCGGCTCTCCGGCGGCGAGCAGCAGATGCTGGCGCTCGGCCGCATCCTCACCACCGGCGCCCGCATCCTGCTCCTCGACGAGATCACCGAGGGGCTGGCGCCGGTCATCGTCGAGGCTCTGGGCCGCGCCGTGGCGATGCTGAAGAGCCGCGGCTTCACCATCGTGCTGGTCGAGCAGAACTTCCACTTCGCCCGCCACCTCGCCGACCGCCACTACGTCGTCGAGCACGGCCGCATCGCCGCGGAGATCGCGGCGCACGAGGTCGAGGCGCGGGAGGAGGAGGTCGGGCGGTTGCTGGGGGTGTGATGTCCTCAGTGCCCTTTTTTCTTTGCAGCGTCAGTAACTCATAATGGTTCATCCCATCCACCACCTCATCCTGAGGTGCGACTGAAAGGAGCCTCGAAGGAGGGCTCCAGAAGTCTTCATGCTCACTGGAGCCCTCCTTCGAGGTCAGCCGATCTTCGATCGACTAACACCTCAGGATGAGGTCGAGGGTGGGATGGGATCGGCGATCACGTCGAAGATGCTCTGAGTCAGCAGGCGCGCCGTTCAGGCGATCACAAGGAGGCTGAGAATCATGCGGTCGCGTGTCATCGGAGTGGCCCTCGGGCTGTCGCTCGCCGCCCTGGCATCGGGCGCCCGCGCGGCCGACAAGGTCAGCGACGGGGTGGTGAAGGTCGGCATCCTCAACGACCTGTCGGGGATCTATTCCGACTTCACCGGCCGCGGCTCGGCGGTCGCGGCGCAGATCGCCATCGACGAGATGGGGAGCAAGGTGCTCGGCGCCCCGGTCGAGCTCGTCGCCGCCGACCACCAGAACAAGCCCGACATCGCCGCCAACCTCGCCCGTGAGTGGTTCGACCAGGGCAAGGTCGACATGATCGCCGACTTCCCGACCTCCTCGACGGCGCTCGCCGTGATGGAGATCGCGCGTCAGAAGAACCGGGTGACGATGCTCTCGGCCGGTGTCGCCATGGCGGCGATCACCGACAAGTGCTCGCCCCTGAGCGCGCAATGGATGGTCAACACCTACGCGCTCGCCGCCGGCACCGCCAAGGCCTTGATGAAGGCGGGGCGCAAGAGCTGGTACTTCGTCACCGCCGATTACACCTTCGGCCATTCCCTCGAGAAGGACGCGAGCGCGGTGGTCGAGGCCGAGGGCGGCAAGGTCTTAGGGGTCTCGCGCCATCCGTTCCCGGGCGGCGATTTCTCCTCCTACATGCTGAAGGCGCAGAGCACCGGCGCCCAGGTGATCGCGCTGGCCAATGCCGGCAGCGACACCGTCAACGCCGTCAAGCAGGCCGCCGAATACGGCATCGGCCGCAGCGACAAGCAGGTGATCGCGCCGCTGCTGACCTACATCACCGACGTGAAGAGCCTCGGCCTCGCCAAGGCCCAGGACATGTACCTCACGGAAGCGTTCTACTGGGATTACGACGACCGCTCGCGCGCCTTCGCGGAAAAATATTTTTCCAAGATGAAGCGGATGCCGAGCGCCTCGCAGGCCGCGATCTACTCGGCCGTCCTGAGCTACCTGAAGGCGATTCAGGCGGCGGGTACCGACGAGGCCGGGGCGGTGATGAAGCAACTGCGCGCCATGACCATCGACGACGCGGTGATCCGCAACGGTCACCTGCGCGCCGACGGGGCGCTGGTGCACGACCTGCTGCTGCTCCAGGTGAAGAAGCCGGCGGAATCGAAGCGCGACTGGGACTTCTACCACGTCAAGGCGGTGCTCAAGGGCGACGACGTCTACCCGAAGCCGAGCGACGCCTGCCCGCTGAACGCCAAGGGGTGAGCCACTACTCTGAACCCTCCCCCCTCTGCGCAGGGCCGTCCGAGGAAAGACGAGGCGCAGGTTTCCCCTCTCCCCGCGGGCGGGGAGAGGCCTGAGCTCCGAAGGGGCTCAGGGAGCAGCGAACCGCAGGTTCGCCGCGAGGGTGAGGGGGTGGTTCCGGAGGAGCCTCACGCGTCGAGACCCCCTCACCCTCGCTCCGGCTTCGCCTCCGCTTGCCGTGTCTCCTGAACGTCGACACGGCCCTCTCCCCGCCCGCGGGGAGAGGGGGAAACCCGCGCCATTCTCTCTTCCCCTGAAAGCTCTGCTCAGAGGGGGGAGGGAAAACCCGAACCGTCCCGCCTCATCCTCCCCGGTGCCCCCATGTCGGACATCACCCTCCAGGCCTTCATGGCCCAGCTCACCATCGGGCTCATCGGCGGCTGCTTCTACGCCATGCTGAGCATGGGGCTGGCGATCATCTTCGGCCTCTTGAACATCATCAACTTCACCCACGGCGCCCAGTTCATGATGGCGGCGTTCCTGGCCTGGATCGGGCTGACTCAAGGAGGGCCCTGGCTCGGCCAGCCGGACCTCCAGGTGAATTTCTGGCTCGCTTTGGTCCTGGCGCCCGCCCTCGTCGCAGTGTTCGGCATGGCGATCGAGCGGACCCTGCTGCGCCGGCTCTACCACCTCGATCACCTCTACGGCCTGCTCCTCACCTTCGGGGTGGCCTTGGTGATGGAGGGCGGCTTTCGCTACGTCTTCGGCGTGTCGGGCCAGGGCTACGAGCCGCCGGAGATTCTTCAAGGTCCGGTCGATGTCGGCTTCATGCTGCTGCCCAAGTACCGGGTCTTCGTGGTCGTCGCCTCGCTGCTGATCTGCCTGGCCACCTGGTACCTGTTCGAGCGCACCAAGCTCGGCGCCTATCTTCGCGCCGGCACCGAGAATCCGCGCCTGCTCCAGGCCTTCGGCATCAACGTGCCGGTGATGATCACGCTCACCTACGGCTTCGGGGTGGCGCTCGCCGGCATCGCCGGGGTGCTGGCGGCTCCCATCATGCAGATCACCCCGCTGATGGGCGGGAGCCTGCTCAACATCGTCTTCGCCGTGGTGGTGATCGGCGGCCTCGGCTCGATCCTCGGCGCCATGCTGACCGGGCTCGGCCTCGGGCTGATCGAAGGCTTGACCAAGGTGGTCTATCCGGAGGCCTCGACCGTGGTGGTCTTCGTCATCATGGCCCTGGCGCTGCTCCTGCGCCCGGCCGGCCTGTTCGGGCGGGAGGCGTGAGATGAACTCCAGACACCTGTTCGCCGGCCTCGTGGCCCTGCTGCTGGTGGTGCCGCTGGTGCCGGGGCTGATCTACCCGATCTTCGTCATGAAGGTGATGGCCTACGGGCTGTTCGCCTGCGCGTTCAACCTCTTGCTCGGCTTCACCGGCCTCGTCTCCTTCGCCCACGCCGCCTTCCTCGGCACCGCCGGCTACGTGACGGGCGCGCTGATGATCCGGCTCGGCGCTCATCCGCTCGGGGTGCCGGTGTCCTTCGCGGCGGGAGTGGCCGCGGCGGCGCTCGTCGGTTTCGCCATCGGCGGCCTGGCGATCCGGCGGCGCGGCATCTACTTCGCGATGATCACCCTCGCTTTGTCGCAGATCGTCTACTTCCTGGCGGTCCAGTTCCGCTGGACCGGCGGCGAGGACGGGCTTCAGGGTATCCCGCGCGGCACATTGCTGGGCCTCGTCGACCTCTCGAACGACACCGCGATGTATTATGTGGCGCTCGCGCTCTTCGTCGCCGGCTTCCTGTTCATCCACCGGGTGGTGCATTCGCCCTTCGGCCAGATCCTCCAGGCGGTGCGCGACAACGAGGCGCGGGCGGTGTCGCTGGGCTACGACGCCTCCCGGTTCCAGCTCCTCGCCTTCGTGCTCTCGGCGGCGGTCGCGGGCTATGCCGGCGCCCTCAAGGCCCTGGTCTTCGGCCTCGTCTCGCTCAACGACGTGTCGCTCCACACCTCGACCGAGGTGGTGCTGATGACCCTGCTCGGCGGCGTCGGCACCCTGGTCGGGCCGCTCGTCGGCGCCGCCCTGGTGGTCGGGTTGCAGAACTACCTCGCCACCATCGGCGACCTCGTCACGGTGGTGATCGGCCTGATCTTCATCCTCTGCGTCTCGTTCTTCCGCCGCGGCGTCGTCGGCGAGTGGCTGCACTGGCGCCACCGCCGGGCCGCCCGGACCGCGCCGCCGAGCCCCCGGTCGTCCCCGGTCGCCGAGGCGGCCTGATTCCTTCACCTCAATCTTTCAAGGAGATACGACCATGTGGACAGGCGTCATTCCCGCCGTCACCACCAAGTTCACCGCCGAGGGCAGCCTCGACCATGCCGAGATGGAGCGCTGCTTCGCCCTCCAGATGCAGGCCGGCTGCGACGGCCTGATCGTCTGCGGCTCGCTCGGCGAGGGCCCGATGCTGTCGCCCGACGAGCGACTCGAGGTGCTGAAGACCGCCCTGTCGGTCGCCGGTCCCCATCCGGTGCTGATGACCGTCTCGGAGGCCGGCACCCGCGAGGCCTGCGCGCTCGCCGCGCGTGCCGCCAAGGCCGGTGCGTCGGGCCTGATGGTGGTGCCGAGCCCGATCTACCACACCGACGAGGACGAGACCGTCGCGACCCTGAGCGCCGTTGCGGCGGCGGGCGACCTGCCGGTGATGATCTATTCCAACCGCGTCGCCTACCGGGTCGACGTGACGCCCCGGATCATGGAGCGGCTGGCCGGCGACAAGCATTTCGTCGCCATCAAGGAATCCTCCGACGACATCCGCCGCACCACCGAGATCATCAACCACTTCGGCGACCGCTTCGCGGTGCTGACCGGCGTCGACAACCTCGCCTTCGAGGCGCTGAGCGTCGGCGCGGTCGGCTGGGTCGCGGGCCTCGTCGTCGCCTTCCCCGACGAGACCGTGGCGATCTACCGGCTGATGAAGGCCGGTCGCACCGCGGAGGCGCTCGAGATCTACCGCTGGTTCCGCCCGCTCCTCGACCTCGACGTCTCGACCTTCCTGGTCCAGAACATCAAGCTCGCCGAGGCGCTGGCGATCGGCTCGACCGAGCACGTCCGGATGCCGAGGAAGCCTCTCTCGGGCGAGCGCCGGGCCGCCGTCGAGGCGATCATCCGCACCGCCCTGGAGCGCCGCCCCTCCCTGAAGCTGGCGGCGTAAGGGCCGATGCCCCGCGAGGTCGCGATCGTCGGGGCCGGCATCGTCGGCCTCGCCACCGCCCATCACCTGCTGGCCGAGGGCTGGCGGGTGCGGCTGATCGAGCGCGGCGGCGTCGCCGAGGGGGCGAGCCTCTGTAATGCCGGGGCGCTCGCCTTCACCGACGTGCTGCCGCTGGCCTCGCCGGGCATCCTGCGGAGGGCCCCGCGCTGGATGCTCGATCCCCTCGGGCCGCTGGCCTTGCCGCCGGCCTACCTGCCGCGGATCGCGCCCTGGCTGCTGCGCTTCTGGCGCGCCAGCCTGCCCGATCGGCACCGGCACGCGACGGAGGTCCAGTCCGGCCTGATGCGGCTCGCCGCCGACGCCATGGCGGCGATGGTGGATTCGGCCGGCCTCGCCGGGCGCCTTCGCCACGACGGCAACCTCGAACTCTACGAGAGCGAGGCGGAACTCGCCGCCGCCGGGCCCGGCTGGGCGGCGCGGGAGCGGGAGGGCATCGCCTTCGAGCATGTCCGGGCTGACCGCCTCGCGGAGTTGCAGCCCGGCCTGTCGCCCCGCTTCGTCGCCGGCACCTTCACGCCGAACTGGATGACGGTGGACGATCCGCACCGTTTCGCCCTGGCGCTCCACGCCGACACCATGGCGAGGGGTGCCACGCTCACCAGGGGCGAGGTGCGGGACATCGCGCCCGCGGGGGAGGGCGTGCGCCTGACCTTCGCCGACGGCACGGTGCTGACGGCCGATGCCTGCGTGCTCGCTACTGGGGCCTGGTCGCGGGACCTCGCCCGCCGCCTCGGCGACCGGGTGCCGCTGGACACCGAGCGCGGCTACAACACCACGTTGCCGCCCGGCGCCTTCCCGTTGCGCCGCCAGCTCACCTTCGGCGGCCACGGCTTCGTGGTCACGCCGCTCGCCACCGGCATCCGGGTCGGCGGCGCCGTCGAGTTCGGCGGTCTCCACCGCCCGCCCAACTTCGCCCGCGCCGACGCGATGCTGACGAAGGCCGCCGCCTTCCTGCCGGGCCTCGACACCGCAGGCGGCCGGCAATGGATGGGGTTCAGGCCCTCGCTTCCCGACAGCCTGCCGGTGATCGGCCCGTCGCGGGCGAGCCCGCGCGTGATCTACGCCTTCGGCCACGGCCATCTCGGCCTGACGCAGAGCGCCGGGACGGGGCGGATCGTGGCGGACCTGCTGGCGGGGCGGGCGCCGGCCGTGGCGGTCGAGGCGTTGCGGGCGGGGCGGTTCGGGTGAGGGGATCGTTGAGAGCCCGATGGCTTCTCTCGACGGAATCGACACCCTCCTGGTCGTTCCAGGGCCGCGAAGCGGAGCTCGGAATCCAGAACCGCGGATGGTGCAAGGTAATTCGGAGACCATCCTGCTTTATTTTGAAACACCTGACAGCCTGTTTGAGCAGAATTTTCTACTCAAGCTTGAGGCAGGCGAAATCATCCTATTCTCTAACCTCGTCCTGAGGTGTTAGCCGATTGAAAATCGACTGACCTCGAAGGAGGGCTCCGGGGATCGCAGAGGCTTCTGGAGGCCTCCTTCGAGGTCAGTCCATCGACGATGGACTGACACCTCAGGATGAGGTCGTGGGTTGAGGATGGCTCCTGAAGAATCAGTGCGCGACAACTCCTCACGCCCGCCCCGCCACCGGCAGGTCGGCGAGACTCGGCCGCGGCCGCTCGATCAGGGCGGCGGCGAGCATCGCTTCGAGGCGGATCAGGTCCTCGTCGGGCTCCGGCTGCCAGCCGCAGCCGCAGCGGGGCGCCGGGCCGTGAAGGGAGGCGATCTGTCGGTAGAGCGTGCCGACCGTGCGGGCGGCGGCTTCGAGCGCCGCCATCGGCGGCAGCGGGCCGCGCTCCAGGGCGTCCCAGAAGGCGAGCGTCAGGGCCTGTTCCAGGGCGGCCTGCCGCCGGCTCTCGGTCTGCGCCTCGGCCTCGGCGAGCCGGCGTTGGTGATGGTGCAGGGTCATCGCGCGCTCCTCCCGTCGCTGAAGAGGCCGACCAGCCGCTCCCAGGGCAGGCCGACCGGAGGCCATCCCTCCCGGATCAGGCCGGCACAGCCGTGAATCAGGATCAGCGCTCGCGCCATCGCGGCCTCCATCTCGGGATCGTGCCGGGGTTCGGCCCGCCCTGAATGCAGGACATCATCGCTCTGCGCAAGATTGATTTGAAATATTGGAGATTTTCTATTTTGCGAACCGAGGTATATACTATCACATGAATTATGAAAATTCCAAACTGCGGCCGGGACGGGAGGCGGATTGGCAGCGGCGCCCGGAGCGGCTATCGGGGCGCCGGCACGTTCCCACAGGCAGCAAGTCCCGAAGGCTCCAGACCGATGACCGATACTCCGCCCGACCGCCTCAGCACCGATCCGCGCAGCCCCTTCCACGATGCCGCCCTGCTCGAGCGCGGCGTCGGCGTCCGCTTCAAGGGCGTCGAGAAGACCAATGTCGAGGAATATTGCGTGAGCGAGGGCTGGGTGCGGCTCGCCGCCGGCAACGCCAAGGATCGCTTCGGCAACCCGATGACCGTGAAGCTGAAGGGCCCGGTCGAGCCCTATTTCCGCACCCAAGAGGGCGGCACTCAAGAGGCCGGCACGGCCGACGCCGAGTAGCCGCCGGGGCGGACACCCGGCGCCCCGGCTCCTCGCGCCCGATCCCGCCCGGCCGCGCGATGCCGGGCGGGCCGTCAGCGGGCTCGCGTCGCCTCCTCCCGCAGGGAGGCGAGGTCGAGGCGGCGGGTGACCATCTGCAGGCCCCCCGCCGCGTCCCGCGGCCACTCGCCCTCGGGCCGGTCGCGGTACAGTTCCACCCCGTTGCGGTCCGGATCGTCGAGGTAGAGCGCCTCGCTGACGCCGTGGTCGCTGGCGCCGGTGAGCGGGATGCCGGCGGCGTCGAGCCGCGCGAGGGCGTCGGCGAGGGCCGCCCGGGTCGGGTAGAGGATCGCCACGTGGTAGAGTCCGGTGCTGCCGGCCGGCGGGGGCAAGCCGCCGGCGCTGTCCCAGGTGTTGAGCCCGATATGGTGGTGGTAGCCTCCCGCCGACACGAAGGCCGCCTGGGTGCCGTAGCGCTGCATCAGCGTGAAGCCGAGCACCCCGCAATAGAAGCCGAGGGCCCGGTCGAGGTCGGCCACCCGCAGGTGGACGTGCCCGATGCGGGTGCGCGGGTCGATCGGTCCGGTCATGCTCCACTCCTCCGGCGGCCCGCCCCGTGCGGTCCGCCACTTGCAGGCCGTCCGTGCGGCTTGCGCAGATTGCACCCTTTGAGAATGTCCGGAAATCCGGCATCCCGTAGCATCACTTCACACGTCCAGAGTGAGACCGAGCCGTGCCCGACCGGCTGACCGGAATGCAGATCTTCGTGCGCGTCGCCGCCGCCGGCAGCTTCTCGGCCGCCGCGCGGGCGCTCGGCCTGTCGCAGAGCGGGGTGACCAAGCACGTCGCCGCCCTCGAGGACCGGCTCGGTGCCCGGCTTCTGCACCGCACCACCCGCCGCCTGACCCTGACCGAGGCCGGCCGGCACTACCTGGAGGCCTGCGAGCGCATCCTCGCCGAGATCGACGAGGCCGAGGCGGCGGCCGGGGCCGAGGCGGCGGAGCCCCGCGGCACCCTACGGCTCAACGTGCCGGTCTCGTTCGGGGTGCTGCAGGTCGCCCCCGCCCTCGCGGAGTTCGGGCAGGCCCACCCGTCGCTGACCGTCGAGCTCGGCCTCAACGACCGGCCGGTCGACCTGATCGAGGAGGGCTGGGATCTCGCCCTGCGGATCGGCCACCTGCGCGATTCGAGCCTGGTCGCCCGGGCGCTCGCCCCGTGCCGGATGCGGGTCTGCGCCGCGCCGTCCTACCTGGCGGCAAGAGGCCGGCCACGGCGCCCCGAGGACCTCTCCGCCCATAACTGCCTCGGCTACACCCTGGCGAGCAGCGACGGCTGGCGCTTCGAGGGCGCCACGGTCGCGGTCGCGGGGAGCTTGCGCGCCTCGAACGGTGCCGCCCTGGTGGCCGCCGCCGCCGCCGGGCTCGGGGTGATCTACCAGCCGACCTTCCTGGTCGGCGAGGCGCTCCGCTGCGGCAGCCTGCTGGCGCTCGATCTCGGTGCCATCCCATCCCTGCCGATCCACGCGGTCATGCCCTCGCGGCGCCGCCCGCCCGCCAAGGTCCGGGCCCTGGTCGCGTTCGTGGCGGCCCGTTTCGCCGATCCGCCCTGGGACCGCGACCTGCCCGCCCCGCTCGGAGCCGACGATCCGCTGCCCGGGATGTGCGACACCCCGTGGCCGGAGGCCGGCCCGGTGCCCGCGAGGCTGTCATGAGCCGGCGCGTGCCGCCGCACGGCCTGCCGGCCGGTCCCGTCCCGGCCTGCCCGCCGACCGTCCCGGACCAGGATTTCCTCCGCCTCGTCGAGGCGCACGGACTGACCGGCAGCTGGACCTGGACCTTCGCCACGGACGAGCATTGCTGGTCCCCGGGCCTGTTCCGGCTGCTCGGCTTCGAGCCCGGTGCGGTGCGGCCGGATTACGACCTGTTCCTGAGCCTCGTCCATCCGGAGGACCGGCCGGCGATCGAGAACAACGCCCAGGTGATGCGGGATGGGGCCTTCAACGACCACACGGTCCGGGTGATCCGGCCGGACGGGTCGCTGCGGGTGCTGGCCAATCGCGGCACGGCCTATTTCACCCCGGACGGGCGACCGCGCGCGGTGGCCGGGGTGGTGCTGGACGTGACCGATACCGAGCGCCTGGCCCTGCTGCACCGCGAGGAGCAGCGTCGCCGACGGGCCCTGTTCGAGCAGGCGCAGGCCTGGATGCACGCCTCGCCCTACTCGGACACGTTCCGCATCGCCTCGCGCGAACTCCTGACCCTCACCGGCCTGACCCAGCAGGACTTCCACGACGACTGGACCCGGATCCTGGTGCCGCAGGAGCGCTCGAGAGCCTACGACACCATCCTGGCGCGGATCCGGACCGGGCTGCCCTTCGTGGCCGAGAACCCCCTGGCCCTGGCCGACGGCGAGAGCGGCTGGTTCCGGGGCGTGTTCGTCCCGGTGCGCGACGCCGAAGGGCGGATCGAGACCTGGGCCAGCCTGAATTCGCGGGTCGACGGGATCCGGCCGGTGCCGACCGGGCTGGCGCGGCGCGGCCTGGAACAGGCCGTCCAGGGCGCGCATCTGCGCGCCGCCCGCGGCCTGCTCGACTGGTCGATGGCCGACCTCGCCGAGGCCAGCGGCCTCTCGCTCTCGACCATCCGGCGCCTGGAGGACGGGAGCGAGGGGCCGGCGGCCCGCAGCCGCCACGCCGCGGTCGAGGCCCTGCGCCGGGCCGGCATCGGCTTCCTGCTCGTCGAGGGCGACACGATCGCGGTCGCCAAGGTGCGGTGATCCAGGCTCCTCCGATTCGAGGGGCGGTGCGCGGGCTGCGGTGATGCGGGCCCTTTCCGGCCCCGGCATGGCTTGCCATATCGGGGGCATGCCCGCCCCGAAGAAGCCCCGCCTGTCGACCGGCAAGGCCTCGAAGCCCGAGTTGAAGCCGCTCGACCCGTTCCTCGCCGAGCTGCTGAACCCGGCGCTGAACCGCGACCGCCTGCCCGTCATCGCGCCGCCGCCGCCGCCCGAACCGCCGAAGCGCGGCCGCCCGCGCAAAGCCGCGGTCGCGACCGAGCCCTCTCCGGAGCCCGCCCGCAAGGCCGGGCACAAGGCCGGGCAGCGAGAGGGGGCGACCCCGGAGGGCTTCGGCGAGGCGCCGCAGGCCGCCTTCGCCCATGGCGACGCCGCCGACGTCGAGCCGGCGCTGGCCCAGGCGCTGGGCCTGCGCGAGCCGGACGGCGAGGCGGTGGAGGAGCGCGGGTCGCTTGCCGCCGAGGGCGTCTCGGCGACGGTCGACGCGCTCACCAAGCTCCTCACCGAGGGCAACCCGCTGTTCAAGAACGGCGAGCTGTGGCGCCCGCACCGGCCCGAGCGGCCGCAGAAATCCGAGGGCGGCGTCCCGTTCCGGCTGAATTCCGAGTTCACCCCGGCCGGCGACCAGCCCCGCGCCATCGCCGAGCTGGTGGCCGGCATCCAGGGCCAGGAGCGCGACCAGGTGCTCCTCGGCGTGACGGGCTCGGGAAAAACCTTCACGATGGCCAAGGTCATCGAGGAGACCCAGCGCCCGGCCCTGATCCTCGCCCCCAACAAGACCCTGGCGGCGCAGCTCTACGGCGAGTTCAAGAGCTTCTTCCCCGACAACGCCGTCGAGTACTTCGTCTCCTACTACGACTATTACCAGCCCGAGGCCTACGTCGCGCGCTCCGACACCTTCATCGAGAAGGAATCGTCGATCAACGAGCAGATCGACCGGATGCGCCACTCGGCGACCCGGGCGCTCCTGGAGCGCGACGACGTCATCATCGTCGCCTCGGTCTCGTGCATCTACGGCATCGGCTCGGTCGAGACCTATACGGCGATGTCGTTCACCGTCAGCCTCGGCGAGAAGATCGAGCAGCGCCAGCTCGTCGCCGACCTGGTGGCGTTGCAATACAAGCGCATCCAGTCCGACTTCGCCCGCGGCACCTTCCGGGTGCGGGGCGACGTGATCGAGCTGTGGCCGGCCCACTTGGAGGATCGCGGCTGGCGCATCGGCCTGTTCGGCGACGAGATCGAGTCGATCTCCGAGTTCGATCCGCTCACCGGCAAGACCCTCAACACGCTCAAGTTCGTCAAGGTCTACGCCAACAGCCACTACGTGACGCCGCGCCCGACCCTCCAGCAGGCGGTCAAGGGCATCAAGGACGAGCTGAAGTGGCGGGTCGAGGAGCTGACCCGGATGGGCCGGCTGATCGAGGCCCAGCGCCTGGAGCAGCGCTGCACCTTCGACCTCGAGATGATCGAGGCAACCGGCGCCTGCAACGGCATCGAGAACTATTCGCGCTACCTCACCGGCCGCAAGCCCGGCGAGCCGCCGCCGACCCTGTTCGAGTACCTGCCCGACAACGCCCTGGTCTTCACCGACGAGAGCCACGTCACGGTCTCGCAGATCGGCGGCATGTACCGGGGCGACTTCCGCCGCAAGGCGACGCTCGCCGAGTACGGCTTCCGGCTGCCCTCCTGCCTCGACAACCGACCCTTGCGGTTCGAGGAATGGGACGCGATGCGCCCGCAATCGATCCACGTCTCGGCGACGCCGGCGAAGTGGGAGCTGGAACAGACCGGCGGCGTCTTCGCCGAGCAGGTCATCCGCCCGACCGGCCTCGTCGATCCGGTGATCGAGGTACGCCCGGCCCGCTCGCAGGTCGACGACCTGCTCGGCGAGGTGAAGGAGGTGGCGGCCGCCGGCTACCGCACGCTGGTGACGACGCTGACCAAGCGCATGGCCGAGGACCTGACCGAGTACCTGCACGAGAACGGCGTGCGGGTGCGCTACATGCATTCCGACATCGACACGCTGGAGCGGATCGAGATCATCCGCGACCTGCGGCTCGGCGCCTTCGACGTTCTGATCGGCATCAACCTCCTGCGCGAGGGCCTCGACATCCCGGAATGCGCCCTCGTCGGCATCCTCGACGCCGACAAGGAAGGCTTCCTGCGCTCCGAGACCTCGCTGATCCAGACCATCGGGCGGGCCGCCCGCAACGCCGACGCCCGCTGCATCCTCTACGCCGACCACATCACCGGCTCGATGGAGCGGGCGATGGCCGAGACCGAGCGCCGGCGCAAGAAGCAGCTCGCCTATAACGAGGAGCACGGCATCACGCCCCAGAGCGTGAAGCGCAACATCTCCGACATCCTGGAGAGCGTCTACGAGCGCGACCACGTCCAGGTCGATACGGGGCTGGCGAAATCCGCCGTCACGGTCGGCCACAACCTCAAGGCGGTGATGGCCGACCTCGAGAAAAGGATGCGGGCGGCCGCCGCCGATCTCGACTTCGAGGAGGCAGCGCGCCTGCGCGACGAGCTCAAGCGGCTCCAGGCGACCGAGCTCGCCATCGCCGACGACCCGATGGCCGAGCAGGCCGATGTCGAGCGCGAGGCCGGCCGCTTCGGCGCCAAGCGCAAGCGCCGGGGTGCGGAACCGCTCGGCTACGGTCCGGGCGGCAAGGGCGTCTCGGACGAAGGCACCCGCATCCGCCAGCCCGACCTCGACGACATGGGCCCGGGCACCGACCGCGAGGTGCCGTTCACCTACGCCGAGCGCCCGACCGGCCGCTCGACGCAAGGGTTTCCTGGTCAGAAGCCGAAATACAAGGGCCGCAAGGGGCGGGGCTGAGGCGCAGGCTCGGACCGGCGCGGCGGACAGTCCCGCGCCGGTCGAACACCGCGCGGAACGTGCCTCATCGTCCGATCGACCCGTGACATCCCCGTCTATCACCCCGGTTGCTGCGCCCTCGCGCCGCTTTTTCGAAGCCGCTTGCGGAACACTTGCGGAACGCTTACCATGTTCGCGATTTGTTTCCGGAGCGCGGCAGCGCGGGGATGAGAGTGTCACATGCTCACGCGTAAGCAGTTGGACCTGCTCCGCTTCATTCAGCAGAGAATGCGCGAGACGGGCGTGCCCCCGTCCTTCGACGAGATGAAGGACGCCCTCGATCTCAAGTCGAAATCGGGCATCCACCGCCTGATCACGGCCCTGGAGGAGCGGGGCTTCCTGCGCCGCCTGCCGAACCGGGCCCGGGCGATCGAGGTGATCCGCCTGCCCGACACGGTGACGGGACCGGCGCCGGTCGCGGCCACGGCCGAGGTGGTGCGGTTCAATCCCAGCGTGGTCGAGGGCGGGCGCGCTCACGAGCCGAAGCGGCAGGCCGGTATCCCCGCGATGGCGACGGCGTCGGACGAGAACGGCCAGTCGGTCAGCGTGCCGGTGATGGGCCGGATCGCCGCCGGTACGCCGATCTCGGCGATCCAGAGCCAGAGCCGCACGGTGGCGATGTCGCCGGACTTCCTGGCGAGCGGCGAGCATTACGCCCTGGAGGTGCGCGGCGACTCGATGATCGAGGCCGGCATCCTCGACGGCGACCTCGTGGTGATCCGCCGCCAGGAAACCGCCAATACCGGCGACATCATCGTGGCGCTGATCGACGACGAGGAGGCCACGCTCAAGCGCCTGCGCCGCCGCGGCTCCTCGATCGCGCTCGAGGCCGCGAACCCGGCCTACGAGACCCGCGTGCTCGGGCCCGACCGGGTGCGGATCCAGGGCCGGCTGGTGAGCCTGGTCCGGAAGTACTGAAGGGGCTTTCAGTCAAGCGCGGGAACCCTCCCCCCCTCTGCGGGGGAGGGTGGCGAACGGAGTGAGCGCAGCGGGACGAAGTCCCGCCGAGAGGGGCAGCGCGACGCTGATCCAGGTGGCGTCCGTCACTATGGTCGCGACCTCTCCGGAAGCGTGGTTCCCCTCTCCCGGCCTGCTCCGCAGGCCACCCTCCCCCGCAGAGGGGGGAGGGTTCAGGGCGTCGCGCTCGTCAGTGCGCGCTGCCGGTCGCCACGAACTTGAACAGGAACACCGCGGCGATCACCCACACCACCGGCTTCACGTCCCGGAACCGCCCGGTGAGCAGCTTGATCACCGCGTAGGTGATGAAGCCGAAGGCGACGCCGTTGGCGATCGAGTAGGTGAAGGGCATCAGCAGCGCCGTGACGCAGGCCGGCAGCACCTCGGTCAGGTCGTCCCAGTCGAGATCGACCAGCTCGTGCAGCATCAGGCAGGCGACGTAGAACAGGGCCGGCGCCGTGGCATAGGCCGGGACCGAGCCGGCGAGGGGCGCGAAGAACAGGCAGGCCAGGAACAAAACCGCCACCGTGGCGGCGGTGAGCCCGGTGCGCCCGCCCTCCTCGACGCCGGACGCGCTCTCGAGATAGGCGGTCGTGCTCGACGTGCCGAGCAGCGAGCCGACGAAGATCGACGAGGAATCCGCCATCAACGCCTTGTCGAGGCGCTCCATCTTGCCCTCGGTCAGCAGCCCCGCCCGGTTGGCGACGCCCATCAGCGTGCCGGTGGCATCGAACAATTCGACGAGGAAGAACACCAGGATCACGTTGAGCAGGCCGCCCGACAGCGCGCCCTTGATGTCGAGGGCGAACAGGGTCGGGGCGATCGAGGGCGGCAGCGAGGCCACACCCTGGAAGGTGTTGTCGGCGACGATGAAGCTCAACGCCGTCACGGTCAGGATGCCGGCAAGCAGCGCGCCGCGCACCTTGCGCACCGAGAGCACCGCGACGATCAGGAAGCCCAGCACCGCCAGCACCGTGCTCGGCTTGTGCAGGTCGCCCAGCGTCACGAAGGTCGCGGGGCTCGCCGTCACCACGCCGGCGCTCTTCAGCGCGATGATCGCGAGGAAGAGCCCGATGCCGACCGTGATCGCGATGCGCATCGAGCGGGGAATGCCCTCGACGATGATCCGTCGCAGCCCCGTCAGCGTGACGACCATGAAGCACAGGCCGGAGATGAACACCGCGCCCAACGCCGCCTGCCAGGTGTAGCCCATCTGGAGCACCACCACATAGGCGAAGTAGGCGTTGAGCCCCATGCCCGGCGCCAGCGCGATCGGGTAGTTGGCGTAGAACGCCATCACCAGCGAGCCGATCGCCGCGACGAGGCAGGTCGCGACGAACACCGCCCCCTTGGGCATCCCGGCATCGCCCAGGATGTTGGGATTGACGAAGACGATGTAGGCCATCGTCAGGAAGGTGGTGAGCCCGGCGAGCAGCTCCGTGCGCACGGTGGTGCCGTGGGCCGAGAGCGCGAAGGTGCGCTCCAGGAAACCCGGGGGCCGGGTCAGGCCGGCGTCGCGCTTCATGTCCATCGCTGCTCCTCGTCGCTCTCTCTGATCTGTCGGTAGATCCGGTCGGGCGCGAAGGGCGTCGCGGTCAGCCGCGCGCCGGTCGCGTCCCGGATGGCGTTGGCCAGAGCCGCCGCGACGGGGTTGAACGGGCTCTCGCTCATCGACTTGGCGCCGAGCGGCCCGACCGCGTCGTGGGTGGCGGCGAAGATCACCTCGGTGCGGGGCACGTCGGCGATGGCCGGGATGTGGTAGGTGCGGAAGGACGGGGTCGCGACCCGGCCCTCGCCGTCGATCGCCAGGTCCTCGTAGAGCGCCGCGCCGAGCGCCTGGGCGACGCCGCCCTCGACCTGGCCGCGGCACTGCGCCGGGTTCATCACCCGGCCCGCATCGGCGGCGTGGACGCTCCGCAGGATGCGCAGTTCGCCGGTTCCCGAATGCACCGCGACCTGGAAGCCCTGGACGTTGAACGCCACCGAGCGCGGGCTGCCGTCGGCATGGCCGATCGCCTCCGCCGGGCCGAGATCGGCGAGGGGGACCCGGGCCTCTCCCGCCGTGACCGCGTCGCCGTCGAGCCGGCAGGCGGCGGGATCGAGCCCGAACCGGGCGGCGGCGCGCCGGCGCAGGATGTCGGCCAGGCCTTGCGCGGCCCGCAAGGTCGCCTGGCCCGCCACCACGATGCCGGTGCTGCCATAGGCGCCGGTATCGTGCCCGACCGCGTCGCTGTCGCCCTGGCGCAGGGCGATCCGGTCCGGGGTGGTGCTCAAGGCCTCGGCGGCGATCTGGCCATGAACCGTCGAGGTGCCGTTGCCGAACTCGACCGTGCCGACGCGCAAGGCGTAGGCCCCGTCGTCCCCGAGCGCGATCCGGGCCTCGGCGAAGTGGCCTCGCGGCGGGATGGTGTCGATCATCGACAGCGCCATGCCGGAGCCCGTGCGCCAGCCCGGCGGGGCGGGGGGAGGGGGCTCGGCCAGGGCCGCCGACACCGCGTCGAGGCATTGGTCGAGGCCGTAGCTGCCGTATTGCACGTCGTGCGGTTCGAGGCTCGTCGAGACCATCGGGTCGCCGGGCCGCACCACGTTGCGTCGCCGCAACTCGAACGGATCGAGCGTCAAGGCGCGAGCGAGCTCGTCCATGGCGGATTCGACCGCGAAGATGGTCTGGCTCAATCCGTAGCCGCGAAATGCCCCCGCCGGCAGGGTGTGAGTGTGGACGGCATAGCCCGCGACCCGCTTGTTGGCGCAGCGATAGACCGCGATCACCTCGTTGCAGCCGTGATGCAGCACGCCGCCGGCATGGTTGCCGTAGGCGCCGGTATTCGACAGCACCTGGAGGTCGATCGCCGTCAGGGTGCCGTCGCGGCGGGCGCCGAGGCGCACCCGCACCCGCATCGGGTGGCGGGTGGTGGTGGCGGTGAACTGCTCGGTGCGGGTCAATTCCCAGCGCACCGGCCGGCCGGTGGCGAGCACCGCGAGCGCCACCAGATCCTCGGTCAGCATCTCCTGCTTGCCCCCGAAGCCGCCGCCGACCCGGCCGCACTCGACCCGGACCTCCTCGCGCGGGAGATCGAACAGGGCGCAGAGCGCGTCGCGGGTGAGGAACGGCACCTGGGTGCTGGAGCGGATGACGAGGCGTCCATCGGAATCGCGCCAGCCGATCGCCGCATGGGTTTCCAGATGCGCGTGCTGGATCCGCTGCGAGCGGTAGGTGCCCTCGTGCACCACGTCCGCCGCGGCAAGGCCGGCCGCCACGTCGCCGATCTCGCCATGCGCCTCGGCGGCGAGGTTGGGATGGGGATGGAGCGGCGGCGCGTCCTCCCCCGTGGGGCGCAGGCCGTGGACGAGCGGTGCGTCGGGGGAAAGCGCCTGCTCGGGATCGAGGCAGGCCGGCAGCACCTCGTAGTCGACGACGAGCGCCCGGCAGCCGGCCTCCGCCGCCGCCTCGCTCTCGGCGACCACCGCCGCGACGCGCTGGCCGACGAAGCGCATCACCGAATCGAGCACCCGCGTGTCGCTGGCATCGTCGGCGGGGTTCTGGTGCCGGGCGGTGGAGAAGAGCCGGTCCGGTGCGTCCGCGTGGGTCAGCACCCGCACCACCCCGGGCAGGGCGAGCGCGGCCGCCGCGTCGATGCGCAGCACCCGCGCATGGGCGTGGGGCGAGCGCAGCACCTTGAGATGCAGGGCGCCGGCAACAGTGAGGTCGAGGGTGTAGCGCGCCCGGCCGCTGACGATGGCGGCGCTGGCGGGAGCCGGCGGGCTGTGCTCGCGGGGGGCCGGGCAGGGCGCCGGGACTTGGCCGTCGAGGCCTTCGATCGCGTTGGCGGTGTCGATCGCGTCGGCGATCGACCGGTAGCCGGTGCAGCGGCAGAGATTGCCCTTCAGCGCCGCCGGCAGGTCCCGCCGCTGGCCCTGGTCGAGGGCGGCGGCCGTCATCACCATCCCGGAGGTGCAGAAGCCGCACTGGAAGCCTTGCGCGGCGACGAAGGCCGCCTGGACCGGGTGGAGGGTGCCGGGCACGCCGTCCCCCGGCGCGCAGGGGCCGGCCAGCCCCTCGATCGTGGTGATGCTCCGGTCCGCCGCCCGGAAGGCCGGCACCAGGCAGGCATGCAGCGGCTCGCCGTCGACATGCACCGTGCAGGCGCCGCAATCGCCGGCATCGCAGCCCTTCTTGACCCCGAACCAGCCGAGTTCGCGCAAGAACGTGCGCAGGCACTGCCCGGCGCGGGGCGCGGCCTCGTGGACCGTTCCGTTGACCGTCAATCTCATGCTCGCCGGTTTCATGCGCCGCCTCCCGCGAGCTCGGCCCGGGCCTCCTCGGCCAGAAGCCCGGTGACGTGGCGGCGCCAGTCCGGCGCACCGTGGACGTCGTCGTACCAGAGCCCGTCCGGGATCGCGGCGGCGAGGGCCGCCGCCAGTTCCCCGGCCTCCGGCAGGCTGCCCAGGTCGATCCTGACCGGGCGCCGCGTCGCCGCCGTCACCGTGAGGGCGAAGGCGCCCGAGGCGTCCAGGGTGGCGATGGTCAGCGCCCCGGAGCGGCCGTTGGGGCTCAAGGACAGGCGCCGGAAGGCAGCGCGACGGCACAAGGCCGCCGCCGGCAGGGTGATCTCCCGCAGGATCTCGCCGGTTTCGAGCGCCGTGTCTTGCGGCCCGCGCACCAGGTCGCGGATGGGCAAGGTTCTCTCGCCGCCTTCCGGCGTCCAGATCAGGCCGATGCCGTCGAGGGCGACCGCGAGCGCGATCATCGGCCCGGCGGGGAGCGCCAGGCAGACGTTGCCGCCGACGGTCGCGGCGTTCCAGACCTTGAACGAGCCGAGGAGCGCCCGGCAGCAAAGGCCGATCAGGGGTGCTGCGGCGTAAGGGGCCGGCAGTTCGATCCGGTCGAGGGCCGCGATGGTGCAGGTCGCGGCGAGCGTGAGGCCCTGCTCCGACACCGCATGGGGCTCCCAGCCGAGGGACGGCAGATCGACCAGCCGGCCTATCCCCTCCTGCGGCTCGGAGAAGAGCCAGGTCCCGCCGGCGAGCCAGGAATCTCCGGGCCGCCAGGCCGGCAGGGCGGCGCGGCTGCGGGGCGCCACCACCTCCGTGATGCTGTCGAGGTCCATGAGCCGTCTCGCGCGCCTCCCGCCTGCGCCCCCCGGACGGGGCCGCCGCTATCGTAAGGCAAGATCGCGTCCAATGCGGCAGGGCTCGCGCGCGCCGGGCGGCCTACGCCGTGCCGCCGCCCCGAGCGTCCAGCCCAGGCCGGCCGCCCCCGTGAATTCACGACAATTGCTGTGAGCGTATTAACCTTCTGTTAGATTCTCGATTGACTTTAGTAAGTCGTTAACGCCCTTATCGCGCATCACGGGACGATGAGCAGGCCGCCATCATGCCGAAGCTAGAAAAGTTTATTTCCGGCTTTACGTTGGGATGCGAGACAGGGGTGAAGGACATGCAATCGGCCTATCCCAGCGAAGCCGGCCTTATCGAAGCCGCGTCGCTGCCGTTCGACATGGCATCGACACGAAAGAAAGTTCGGAGCAGCGCGACGTCACCCAGGGCACTCAATCCTGAGTTGATCATCAAGTCGTTCAACACTTGGGCGTTCAAGCGCGAACAGCCCGGCAATCCCGAGCGGCTGGTGCCGGCGGTCGAGGCGGCGATACGGGCCGGGCGGCCGCTCGAATTCGTGCTGTACTGGGGCAAGGGCCCGCGGGCCGGGATCGCCGCGCCGGATCTCGCCTGCCTCGATTATCTCGGCCAGCTCGCCGAGCGGGTGCGCCAGGCCTACGCGCCCGGGGCGGTCTTCCGGCTGATCTTCACCGACACCCATGCGGCGCTGAACGGGCACCCGGCCGCGGCGGCGGATGCCTATTTCGGCGCCATCGATGCCGCAGCGCAAGCCCGCGGCTTCGCCAGCATCCGGCTCAGCGACGTCGTCGCCTTCGCCCGGGAGATCGGGGCGGACACGCCCGAGGAGGAGCCCTCCGGCGCGATCCTGGCGAGCCTGATCGCCTGCGCGGCCAAGTGGTATCGCGGCGAGGGCTCCACCGAGCAGGGCGCCCTCGACTATCACCGCATGAACATGGTCGAGAAGCGCGCCGTGGCGGCGGCCTTCCCGGAGGCGGTGTTCGTCACCTTCAACGGCAGCGAGTTCCGCGACCTGTTCCCGGCGACCATGCCGATCTTCTACATGTACTCGTTGCGGCGCGGCGTCGGGGTGAAGCCCTGGTTCATCACCGCCGCGCCGGAGGCCGGACCGGCCGCCTGACCCGCCTGACTGCCCCGGAGATCGTCATGCAGAGCGCCGCTCGCGCGTCGGCGGCCGTTCGGCCGCCGGTGGAGGCCGCACGCCCGGCCGACAACATCCCTCTCGGCATCGCGCTGATGATCGGCGCGACTGTGCTGCTGACCCTGTCGAACGCGTTCTCCAAGCACCTCGTCGCCCATTACCCGGTCGGCGAGGTGATGTTCCTGCGCTCCTCGATCGCCTTCGGGCTGGTCGGCGCCGTGATGCTGCCGGTGACGGGGCTCGGGGTGTTCCGCACGAAGCGGCCCGGCGCCCATCTCGGCCGCGGGCTGTCGCAGGCGATCTCCCAGACGCTGACGGTGCTCGCCCTCGGGCTGATGCCGCTCGCCGGCGTCACGGCGATCGGCTTCTCGGCGCCGCTCTTCGCGGCCGTGGTCGCGATCCTCTGGCACAAGGAGGCGTCGGACCCGGTGCGCTGGGGCGTGCTGCTGGTGGGCTTCCTCGGCGTGCTGGTGGTGACCAATCCGGGCGCCGATTCGCTCCAGGTCGGGGCGTTGTTCGCGCTGGGCAACGCCGTGATGTACGGCACCGTCACGGTGGCGGTGCGCGGCATGGCCAAGACCGAGAAGGCCTCGACCCTGCTGATCTGGCAGATGGCCGTGATGGCGGCGGCCCATTCGCTGCTGCTGGTCTTCGGCTTCCGCTGGCCGGGCGGGTTCGATGCTCTCCTGTTCGGGCTGCTCGGCGCCTCGAATGTCGGCGCGCAATATCTCTGGACCCGGGCGCTCGCCGCGGCCCCGGCCACCGCGGTGTCGCCGTTCTACTACCTGATGCTGGTCTGGGGCATGGGGCTCGGCTACCTCGCCTTCGGCGAGGTCCCGAATTCGCACCTCGTCATCGGCGGCGTGATCGTGGTGGCGGCCGGCGCCCTGCTCCTGTGGCACGAGACCTTGATGCGGCGGGGGCACGCGACGCGGATGCCGGCCTGGGTCGGGGCCTGGATGCGCGGGCGCGATGGGGGGCCGGTGCGGCTTGCCCGCCCGGAGGTCCATCGGTTGCACAGGCCGGTGGCGCTGGGGCTGTCACGGGATTTTGCGGGTTGAGGGGGCTCTGCCCTTAAAGGGTAGAGCCCACAGCTTGACTGGGTAAAGGGCTGTTGGGGGTGGTTCACAAATGTTGTCTAGTCGACTTCGTTCTTGGCCTGTTGCTGCCTCGACTTGAGTGCGTTGAGCGCTGCTTCCGCGCTCTCTTGAGGGACAAAGACATGATCGTGGTGATAGGCCGCTACGACGTTGCAAGAAATACCCTCGTCGGCGAGCGTTGAGGCCACTGCCGCGGTCAGCCCAACGCCGTCCAAAGCGGAAAAAACTTCAAGCACGATTCGGCTCATCGGTAGATGGGTGCCGAACCCATGCGCCTCGGCGTCGGTTCGTTTGAGAAGAAGCGTCACTCCCTCCTTCTCGACGAAGATCATGAGGGCCTTTCCTGCGCATCTCTCGATGATAAGGCTATCTCTGGTCGAGCAGAAGAAGTAGGTGCCTTCGTCAAGCTCAGGCTTCATGGCGGCGATCATGGCATTGCGCTCACGGACAATATGGTTGATCATTCGTGATCCAATCAACAACGGTATGTGGTGGCGGGCCATCCGCGCGTGAGGGCCCGCCTAGGGCCTAAGTCCGAACCGCCGTGACTTCGACCTCAACGAGGGCATCCGGCCGAGCCAGCCCGGCGACGATGATAACCGTCACCGCCGCAGGCGTCTCCGAAGCCCAGCGGGTGCGACGCGCGTGACCGAGGGCCGGAAGATCATCCGCCCGTGTCAGAAAGAAAGTAGCCTTGGCGACGTCGGGGAGAGCCATTCCAGCTGCCGCGAGCAGGGCCTCAACATTGTCCATCGCCTGCTCGATCTGCTCGGGGAACTCAGTCTTCATCTGTCCATCCGGCGCAACGCCGAATTGACCCGAGACGTAGAGCGTGCGCCCCGCAGGGTCTTCCAGAGCATGGGTATAGATGGAGCGGAACTGCTCCGGCACCGTCCAGACGGTGGATGGGTTCAGGGTCTTCATGGACATTCGCCTTGGTTGCACCCCGGCCCCGAATGATCGGGCTCCGTTGCACGGGGCAGGAAATGCCCCGCGCCGCTCACGGCCACAGGGCTCGGAGACGCGATCAGGTGTGGGCGCAAGCGAACAGCGTGCGGGCTGTTCAAGCTAGCGAGGTGCTACAAGCCCCCGTCACGCCGGCCGCGTCTAAGGCGGCGTCGGCGTCGAACGATCATCGTCGGACGGGTAAGACTCATGCGGCCTCGCTAGGGGAAATCTTCGCAGAACGCAATCATCATCCGCCGTCCACTGGGGGGTGCACACGGTCTTCCGCTTGGTCATGCTGGTCGGGTTTTGTCCCCGGCATATCAATCGGCCGCGCGCCTCAGCGGTTCTCGGGCTACCGCGGTAACAGCACGACCAGCTTGTGATCCGGCTGGCTCGCGGGAACGAAGGTGACCTGTTCGTAGCGCAGGATGCCGTCCTGCGGGTGGTCGAATGTCCGCAGACCCCCTTCCCGCGCCAGCACCGCATGCTCGTTCCAGAACGTCGTGAACTCGGCACTGCGCCGGCGCAGGTCGCGGACGAGGGCGTCCATCGCGGGATCGTCCGGGTTGTGCCCGGTATCGGCCCGGAACTCGGCGAGCAGACGGCGGGCGCGGTTCTCCCAGTCCTCGATGAAGCGGCGCGCCGCCGCGTGCAGGAACACGAACCGCAGCAGGCAGGGCTCGCCGCTGTCGAACCAGGGGGCGAACAGGCGGCCTGCGGCCGCGTTCCAGCCGCGCGCCTGCCAGAGCCGGTCGAGGAGATAGGCCGGCGCCGACAGGGCATGAAGCGCATCCAGCAACTCGGGCGGCGCGGCGTCCGGCACCGGCGCGGCGACGGGCGCGGCGGGGTCGCGCCGCCGGGTCAGCTCGAACAGGTAGGCGCGCTCCGCCGGGTTGAGGCGAAGCGCCTCCGCCAGCCGGGCGAGCGCTTGAGCCGACAGGGCGATGTCGCGCCCCTGCTCGACCCAGGTGTACCAGGTCGTGCTCAGCCCGCTGAGCTGCGCCACCTCCTCGCGCCGCAGGCCGGGCGTGCGCCGACGGCCGGTCGGCTGCCCGATCGCGGCGGGCGCCAGCGCCTCGCGGCGGGCGCGCAGGAAGGCACCGAGGAGGCGCCGCTGGTCGACGGGCAGGGTCATGCGGGTGCCGGACATACCAGGATATCCAGCCAACTTGTACCAGCATGGCAGTGGGATCAGGGTGACGGCGCCACAGCGGAGCACACCCAGCGGAGCCCATCGATGACAACGCAGCACGCCTTCGTCGCACAGGAATATGGTGTCCGGGCCTCGGACTACGTCGCCAGCGCGGTTCACAAAGCCGGGGCCGACCTCGACCAGGTGGAGGAGATCGTCCGGGGCCTCAGCACCGCACGGGTGCTCGATCTGGGCTGCGGCGGCGGCCATGTCAGCTACCGCGCGGCGCCCCACGTCGCCGAGGTGGTCGCGTGCGACATCACCCGGGCCATGCTGGACGCCGTCGCCGCCACGGCGGCGGAGCGCGGCCTGGCCAACATCGCCGTCCGGCAGGCCGCGGCGGAGGCGCTGCCCTTCGAGGCGGCCTCGTTCGACCTCGTCCTGAGCCGCTTCAGCGCGCATCACTGGCAGGATCTGGAGGCCGGTTTGCGGGAGGCGCGCCGCGTCCTCAAGCCCGGCGGCCGGGCCGTGCTGATCGACACGGTCGCGCCCGCCGACCGCGTCCTCGACAGCCACCTGCAGGCGATCGAACTCTTGCGGGACGCCTCGCATGTCCGCAACGCCACCACGGCCGAGCTGATCTCGGCCCTGGCGCGCGCCGGCCTGGCCGTCGAGGGCGTCACGATGCGGCGGCTGCGGATGGAGTTTTCGATGTGGACGGCCCGGACGCGGACGCCCGTGCTCCACGCCGAGGCGATCCGCTCGCTGCAGGATCGCGCACCCGACATCGTCAGGGCGTATTTCGCCATCGGCCCGGACGGGAGCTTCGACCTCGATGCGGCGACCCTGGTGACGGTCGCCGCCTGAGCAGACTTCGCAAAAGTGGTGGCCGGTTTTGCGACAAAAATCTTTGCCACGGCAAAAACCTAAGAGCCTACCGGATCAGATTTTGCTTCGTGAAACCGATAGCTGATACGATTTCCGACTGATCGCTTCGCGATGCGGAAATCGGCTTCGCTCACGCGCCGCGCGGGCTGGTGATACGAAATCCGGAAGTGATCTTCCGGATTTCGTATGACACGGGATATCCTGCCCGATCACCTCATCCTGAGGAGTTGGTCGATCGAAGATCGACTGACCTCGAAGGAGGGCTCCCGAAGTCTCGCGATCCCTGGAGCCCTCCTTCGAGGCTCCCGTTGGTCGCACCTCAGGATGAGGTGGGAGGTTAGGACAGCCTCGATCGTCTCAAGCCTTGAGTAGAAAATCCCGCTCAAACAGACTCCAAGCGGACGACGCGTCGGCTTGCCAACGCAAGTCTGCCGAGGCGCGGCCGATCACGCCGCCAACGTCTTGGCCTTTCGGTTCTCGGGGCACCAGCGGCCGATCAGTGTACGCACCTCCGCGGCGGGCACCGGGCGGCTGAACAGGTAGCCCTGGACCTCGTCGCAGCCCAGCAGCGCCAGGACCCGCTGCTGGTCGGCGGTCTCGATGCCCTCGGCGGTGGTGCGCATGCCGAGCACCCGGGCGATGTCGATGACGGCGCGGACGATCGCGGCGTTCTGCGCAGCCGTGCCGAGCCCGGTGACGAAGCTGCGGTCGACCTTGATGCGGTCGAAGGGGAAGCTCCGCAGGTAGTTGAGCGAGGAATAACCGGTGCCGAAATCGTCCATCGCCACGTGCAGGCCCAGCGCCTTGAGCTCGCGCAGGATGGCGAGCGTCGCCTCGCCGCTGTCGAGCAGCATCTGCTCGGTGATCTCGAGTTCGAGGCGGTGGGCCGGCAGGCCGGTCCGCTCCAGCACCCCGCGCACCATCCCGACGAGGTCCGGCCCCGAGAACTGCACCGGCGACAGGTTGACGGCGATCTTCAGCCGCTCGGGCCAGGTCGCGGCCTGGCGGCAGGCCTCCTCCAGGGACCACTCGCCGAGCGCGTGGATCAGGCCGCATTCCTCGGCGATCGCGATGAACAGCGAGGGCGGCACGTTGCCCCGCTCCGGATGGCGCCAGCGCGCCAGCGCCTCGAACCCGGCGATCTCGCCGCTCTTGAGGGTGACGGAGGGCTGGTAGTGCAGCTCCAGCTCCCCCCGCTCGATCGCCCGGCGCAGGTCGGCCTCGATCTGGCGCCGTTCCTCCAGCCCCTCGCTCATCTGCCGGTCGTAGAACCGGAAGGTGCCGCGCTTGCCCCCCTTCACGGCGTAGAGCGCGAGGTCGGCGGCGATCAGGAGGTCGTCGGCGGATCCGCCATCCGCGGGCCCGACCGCGATGCCGATGCTGACGCTGGAGCGGATCTGGTGACTGCCGATCTCGAAGGGCGGCAGCACCGCCGCAGCGATGCGCCGCGCCAGAGCCTCGATCGCGTCCCGGCCGCCGGCGCGGGGCACCAGCAGGGCGAACTCGTCGCCGCCGAGGCGGGCGAGAAGCTGGCCGGGGGCGAGCACGGCGGCGAGCCGGTCGCCCACCGCCTGGAGCAGGTGATCGCCGACCTTGTGGCCGAGGGTGTCGTTGACGATCTTGAAGCGGTCGAGGTCGAGGAACATCACCGCGAAGGTCGCCTCCGGCGTCGCCCGCGCCGTCTCCGCCATCGCCTCGAGGGAGGCGCGGAACACCCGGCGGTTCGGCAGGTCGGTCAGGGGATCGAGGGAGGCGAGCCGCACCACCCGGGCCTCGGCCTCGGAGCGCTTGGCCTCGATGCGCAGGAGCTTCTCGACCGCGATCCCGACGAGCAGCGTCAGAATGGCCGCCGTCAGGGCGTCCATCCGCAGGGTGGCGCGGGAATCCTTGTAGATCTCGCTCTCCGGCACGCTGACGCTCACCCAGAGGGGATGCTCGCGCACCTTGCGGATCGTCACCAGCCGGCTCTCGGCACCGTCCGGCATGGTGAGGGTGAAGGTGCCGGACCGGCCGGAGCGGATCTTGCGGTAGGTCTCGGTCCGCGTCAGGTCGGCGCCGACCCCGAAGCCGCCGCCGACGCCGCCGCTGGAGCGCACCACCCCGTCGCTGCCGATGAGCGAGATCGAGGCCGGGGTGCCGAGGTCGATCTTGTCGTAGAACCGGGTCAGGTGGCTCGGGTTGAGCGAGGCCACCACCACGCCGCCGAACTCCCCGTCCGGCCCGCGGAAGCGGCGGCTGATCTGCACCGAGACCCGGCCGCTCGCCCGCCCGATCACCGGGCGGCTGATGTAGAGCACGTCGTCGGAGGTCTCGACGTGGATGCGGAAATGCTCGCGGTCGCTGAGATCGGTCGCCGGCGGCGGCTGCGGCCCGGCATTGGACGCCCGCATCACCCCGTCCGGCCCGATGATCGCCACCTGCACGATGATCTCGCTCAGGAGATCGGTCGTGTTGACGATCGTCGCATAATCCTCCTTGCCGGCGCGGTTCTCGATGCTGCGGCGCATGTAGAGCAGCGACTTGTCGATCTCGCCGATCGAGCGCAGCACGTTCTCCTCGAACACCATCGCGAAATTGTGCGTGGTGCGCTCGGAATCCTGCAGCGCGCCCCTGACGTCGTTCTCGTGCTTGGCCGCCACGCCGATCCACAGCACCACCACCACGATCAGGCCGATGATCACCGGCCCGCGGCGCTCCGCCAGGAATCTGGGAAATTGCTTGAGGTGCAGGGCCATCCCGGCTCGTCCAGCGGCTTCGGTCCCTGGCACTATGCAACCCGAAAGTTATCGGTATCTAAATCACGGGCTGCCATTCCGACTCTTTTGCGCGCCGCCGCAATGGTATAGCTTCAATGGAAAGCGCATCGACTACCGGATTGCTTGTCAGATCGTCTCGTTTTCCTGCCGTATAATCCGAATGACAGCATGGCCTATGAGCGTGACGGATGCACGGCCTGCATGTCGAAATGTCCGGAGATCGAGATCGGTGGAAGACGACCCACGAAATCACAACCGGAGGTGGTTTAAGTTGCAGTTTTTCCGTCGGCGTTGCAGGTCGAGTCGTGGCGGTTCCAGCGCGACCATACCTAAACGTCACTCGGTTAACGTAGTCAATCGTGCTCAATTCGATCATCGGGGCCGCCGGGGCGTCCTGCTGATCCGCGACGCCGCCGCTTTCCGTCCCGGTTCCGTCTTCGCGGACGCCGCCGCGAGATGAGGCAACGTATTCGATGAACTTCAGAACGACATGTCAGTGAAACCGGCGTCGCGAGGCGATCTCGGGTCGAGCCGACGCGGCCGAATTGGGGCGGTGTTGCCGCCGGTCTCGTGCCGGACACGAGATTTTTTGTTTCCACTCACGACGGACCGACGGGAAAACCTGTCCTGCTCAACCGCGGCGCAGGCGGCGCCAGCCGAGAACCGCGCCGCTTCCCGACACCACCAGGCCGAGGGCGCTGAAGGCGACGATCACCGTCAGCCGCAGGGCCGGGTGTTGCGCCAGGGGGCCGGCATCGAGGGTGTGGAGGGCATCGAACAGCCAGCGGTTCGTCCGCCCGCTGCGGTCGGTCCGCCCCAGGATCGTGCCGGTGGCGGGATCGATGTGGAACCAGGTTCCGGCCGGATCGTCGAAGGCGAGCCGCAGGACCGGCAGGGGCGGGGCGCCGTGGCGGTCGTACCAGTAGGCATCCGGCGCCTCGAGCCGGGTCACGGAGCGCAACGCCGCCCCCGGCAGCATCGCGCGGGCCGCCGCCACGATCGCGTCCGGCGTCGGGGCGGTGCCGCAGCACGGGGCCGCGCCGCCCGGGCCGGTGGCGACGACGATGGGTTTTCCGCCGATCCAGGCGAAATCGAGCGCGGCGGTGCCGGCGGGCGCTCCCGCGAGGGCGTCGGTCCGAGCGGGGAAGACGGGGGCCGTCTGCCCTGCATAGGCCGCCCGCATGGCGGCGTCGGGCGCGCGGGGCCCGAACCAGCCGCGCGGGTTCATCGACAGCCAGCCGCTGAGCAGGAAGGTGACGACGACGAGGCCGCCCGCCACGCCGACGAGGTGGTGCCAGGCGGCCCAGCCGCGATACGGCGTGAGTCGGCCGCGCATCAGCCGGACGAAGCCCAGCACGTAGCCGCTCACTCCCCCGGCGAGGGCGATGCCTGAGACCCACAGCACCACGTCCTGCCACAGCCCCGCCCGCGCCCGCAGCGGCGTGAGGTAGATCCAGTGGGTCACGGCGCCGGCCCAGTTCCACACCCGCTCGGTCCGGGTGGTGTCGAGGGCGAGCTCCCCCGTGGCCGCGGAGAGGTACAGCTCGGTCCCGGCCGCGTCGCTTAAGCCCACGAGGCGGAACGGCCGCAGCGGATCGAAGCGCGCCGTCACCGTCCACTGGTCGCGGGTGACGAGGCCGAGATCGACCGTGTGGCGGGAAGCCGGATGGGTGGCGGCGAGCGCCGCCGCAGCCTCCCCGGTGAGGGGCGGGAACGGTTCGCCGGTCACCGCCGAGAGCGCCTGGCGCCGCCCGTCTCCTTGCGTGATCCAGTAGGCGGGCTCGGATCCCCGCATCGCCAGGGTGAGGCGGGCGGGAAAGCGCGGGCTCCCCGACCGCTCCAGCGCACCCTGCGGCGTCAGCCGCACGGCGTCGAGGCGGAGCGTCCCCAAGGCCGCGACCCGCTCCGCCTCGGTGAGGGCGGGGAAGCCGACGGCCAGCATCACCAGCCCGGAGACGAACCAGGTGACGATGAAGAGCGCGGTCGCGATGCCGAGCCAGCGATGGCCGAGATGCAGCCATCGCTTCAGGCGCTTGACGACACCTTTCATCAGAACGTGACGTGATAGGCGAGCTCGACCGAGCGCGGGCGGCCGAGCAGCCAGGAATTGGTGTTGCCCGAGATCGCGTAGAGCTGGTCGGTGAGGTTGTAGCCGCGCAGCGACAGGCGCGAGGTCGGCGTCACCTGCCAGTCGAGGGTGGCGTTGAGGAGCGTGTAGCCCGGCCGCTTCACCGTATTGGCGAAGTCGCTGAAGACCGGCCCGACATCGTTGACGCCGAGCCGCGCCACCCAGCCCGGCGCGAAGGCGTAGGCCAGCCAGACATTGGTGACGCGCTGGGGCACGTCGACCGGGACGTTGCCGGTAAACGACACCGCGGCGCCGTTGATCGTCTGGGCGAAGTTGTCGTAGCGGGCCCGCAGCAGGGCGGTGTTGGCCTCGATGCGCCACGCATCGGACAATTGGTAGGCGAAGGCGACCTCGACGCCGCGGGACGACTGGCTGCCGACCTGGGCCACCTCCGTCGGCCGGTCGGGGATCGGGGTCAGCAGGTTGTCCTTGCGGATGTGGTAGGCGGCGAAGGTCCACTCGCCGCGGCCATTGTCGAACAGGCCCTTGGCGCCGGCCTCGACCTGTTCGCCGGTGGCGAGCTGGAACTGCGACTGCGCCACGCTGGTGGTGATCAGGCTGCCGAGGGGATCGGCGGCGGTGGCGTATTGCGCGTAGAGGGCGAGGTCGGGTGTCGGGGTGTAGACGGCGCCGACGCGGGTGCTGACCGAATCGAAGGTTTTTTCGAAGGCGGCACCCGCGAGCGGCCGGTTCACCGCCACCCGGGGCGCGTCGTAGCGGACCCCGGTCACCAGGGCGAGTTGCGGCGTCAGTTCCAGCCGGTTCTCGGCGAAGACCGAGGCCTGGCGGGTGCGCGAGACGATGTCGGTGCGGGTCCCCGTGACGTTGATGAAGCGCCCTTGGGCGAAATTGTACGGATCGACGACGCTCTCGCCGTCGAAGGGGGAGTTGCTGTCGCGGCGGAAATCGACGTGGTTGACGTCGAAGCCCACGACCGTCGACGTTTTGAAGCCGAACAGGCTGCCGCGGAACGTCGCATCGAGGCGGTTGCCGATCTGCTCCTCGTGATGGAAGATCTCGATGTAGTCGCTGCGCCGGATCAGGCCGGTCGCCGGCTGGTAGGTGTATTGCTCGACGTCGCGCCAATGCCGCTCGGTCGAGAGCCGGTAGGCGGTGTTGCGGATCGTGATGTCGGGGGTGGGGTTCCACTCGGTGCGCAACTGCGTCCAGTTGTCGAACCAGGCGATCTGCGAATCCTGGATGTTGTAGTTGGTGAAGCGCAAGCGGTCGGGCACCCGGGTGCCGACGAGCGGCGAGCCCCAGTAGCGGGTCGGCTCGTTATAGCCGAGATCGTGCGAGAGGGTGACGCTCAGGTCGGGCGCCGCCCGCCAGGTCACCGCGGCCGAGAGGGCGACATCACGGAAGTCGCCGTCGGGCTTCACCCAGCCGTCGGCCCGGTTGCCGCTCAGATTGAACCGGTAGGCCAGGTTCTCGCCGACCGGCCCGCCGCTGTCGAGGGCGAGCCGCGCCAGGCCGTCCGAGCCGATCGCCGCCCGCGCCTCGCCGATGGGCGTGAAGACCGGCTTCTTCGGCACCACGTTGATGATGCCGCCGATCGCGCCCTCGCCGTAGAGCACCGAGGCCGGGCCGCGCAGGACCTCGATCCGCTCCGCCGACCAGGTGTCGAACGGGAAGGTGACCGTGCCGGCCCCGACATAGAGCCGCGTGCCGTCATAGAGCTGCTGCACCGAGCCGGCCCCGGCGAAGCCCCTCGCCGTGAAGGCGAGGTTGCCGTTGCCGGGCGCCGCGATGCTGGTGATGCCGACGGCGTTCTGGGTCACCGCCTCCTCGACGGTGTTCTGGCCCCGGGCCCGGACGGTCTCGCCGCTGATGATGTCGAGGCTCGCCGGGGTCTCGAGCGGGGTGAGGCCGAGGCGGGACCCCGAGCGCGACGGCGTCGCGAGGTTGAGGCCGGGCGCGGCCTCCTCGCGGTTGCGGCCCCCCGCGACGTCGATGCGGTCGAGGCTGATCTCCTCGGCGCAAGCAGGGGCGGCAACGAGCAGGACGGTGGCGGCGAGGGCGGTGGAGCGACGGGCGCGGAGCGCGGGCATGGAAGAGTCCAGGGCAGGATGGCGCCCCGTCCGTAGCCGGTCTCGCAAAAAATGTAACGTTATAAAGTTACATTTCCACTCTCCCGGACGATCTGCAGGACGCATTGCGCGCGTCCTGTCGGCGGATCGGGAGGGGAGGGGAGCGAGCATGGCGGGACGGCGCGAGGCTGTGGCACGTCACCGCGAACGACAGCGGGGCGAAGGCTCCTCGCCTCTCGCCTCGACACCCATCAGGACACCCCGCCCGACGTGCTCGCGTGTGACCACGGCTGACGGCAGGTCTCCTGGCTCACGGGTCAGCGCCTGCCATCGTCTTCCCAGGGAGCGTCGAGGATCCCCAGTGACGTAAGGTGATGGAAGGCTCGCCGCTTACAGTTGCGGGGGCAGCCGCGGCTTCGGGCTCGTCACCCTCACCGCGTTCCCTTTTGATCCCCGGAGGGAACCGTCGGAGGCAAGCTTAGCGATTCGGTTACGAAGGAGCAATGGTGATCGCGCGGTCGCTCACGGGAGCGATGCGCGGCGCCTCGCCGGATGGGCCGCCCGCGCAGTGGCGATCCGGTCCACTGTCCCCCCGGTCGATAGCGCAACGCGGCGCGGAGCCCGGCGACCTGTCGCAACGGCAGACTTGACGCCCTAAAATATTAGTGCACCAATGGATGAAAGTATGGAGCGATCCGTCGTCGCTCAAGGGCCGGCAGAGCCCGCAGGCAGCAAAACGGGGGAAACATGACGATCACACGCCGCAATGCGGTCGCGGGGCTCGCGGCCGGGGCGGGGCTCGTCCTCGGCGGGCGCGCCTGGGCGAACCTCGCCCTGCCGACCTCGCCCGTCGTCGTCACGGTGGTGGATGTCGCGGGCAACCTGGCGCTCACCCAGAAGGCGATCGAGGCCTATCGCCGGGCAAAGCCCGGCATCGTCTCGCGCTTCGCCTTCACCAAGGCGCCGGCGCCGGAACTGCCCTCGAAGCTGAAGGCCCAGCAGGCCGCCGGCCGGGTCGACATCGACCTTGTGCTCACCGGCACCGACGGCATCGCCGCCGGCATCGAGCAGACGCTGTGGATCGACCTGAAGCCCTATGCCGGGCAGTTGCCGAAGCCCGCCGACATCTATCAGCCCGCCGCGCTCAGGCTGAACGGCCTGGCGCAGGGCCGGGGCCTGTGCGTCGCCTGGTACCCGTCGGGCCCGCTGATCGAGTACATGCCCGAGCGGGTGAAGACGGTGCCGACGAGCGCCGAGGAGCTTCTGGCCTGGGCGCGCCAGAACAAGGGCAAGTTCATGTATGCCCGTCCGGCCAATTCCGGTCCCGGCCGCACCTGGATCATGGGCCTGCCCTACATCCTCGGCGACAAGGACCCCAAGGACCCGGACAAGGGCTGGGACAAGACCTGGGACTACCTGAAGGCGATCGGCGAGACGGTCGACTACTACCCGGGCGGCACCTCGCAGACGATGAAGGAACTGGGCGAGGGCAGCCGCGACATCATCGTCTCGACCACCGGCTGGGACATCAATCCCCGCGTGCTCGGCGTCGTGCCGGCCGAGGCCAGGGTCGGGACGCTGAAGGATTTCCGCTGGGTGGCGGACGCCCATTACATGGCGGTGCCGAAGGGCGTGCCCGAGGAGAAGCTCGCGGTCATCCTCGACCTGATGGCCTTCCTGCTCCAGCCGGCGCAGCAGGCCTATACCTACGACGAGGGCTACTTCTATCCGGGCCCTGCCGTGAAGGGCGTCACCCTCGACATGGCCCCGCCGGAGAGCCGCGCGGCGATCAAGGACTTCGGCCGGCCCGAATACGACCGGATGATCGCCGACCACCCGATCGAGATGCCGCTCGACGCCGACAGGATGGTGGTGGCCTTCCGCCGCTGGGACGAGCAGGTCGGCTCCGGCAAGAAGCGGTGAGCCATGCCCGATACACGACAGCGTCCGGCCTTATGCCACCCGCAACCTCATCCTGAGGTGTCAGTCCATCAGAGATGGACTGACCTCGAAGGAGGGCTCCAGTTGGCTCGGAGACTTCTGGAGCCCTCCTTCGAGGTCAGTCGATCGAAGATCGACTAACACCTCAGGATGAGGTCGCGGGTGGGATAAGGCCGGTGCCGCACATGAACCGTCCCGTCGTGTACAGTGGCGTTGCGATTGGTCGCTACTCTATATATTCTATTTTGCCGCATTTTCTATGACGAGCCAGTCTCCGCTTCGTCGGGAAATGCTCTAACGCCGCAATGGTCGCCCGCAAAGAGGCGACGCGGCAGGAGAGGACACCGATGGCACGCCATCACGAGGCGCCGCAGGACCTGTGCTTGAGCGGCCTGAGCCGCCGGTTCGGCGCGATGACCGCCCTCGACGGGCTCGACCTGACGATCCGGGGCGGCGAGTTCATCGCGCTCCTCGGCCCGTCGGGCTGCGGCAAGTCGACGGCGCTCAACTGCATCGCCGGGCTCCTGCCGCTTACCGGCGGGTCGATCCATCTCGGCGAGCGCCGCATCGACCGGCTGAAGCCCGAGGAGCGCGGCTTCGGCATGGTGTTCCAGAGCTATGCGCTCTTCCCGCACATGACCGTGGCGAAGAATGTCGGCTTCGGCCTCGCCATGCGGGGCATCAAGGGCCAAGAGGCCGCGCGCCGGGTCGAGGATGCGCTGGCCCTGGTGCGGCTGCAATCGCAGGCCGCCAAGCTCCCGGGCCAGATGTCCGGCGGCCAGCAGCAGCGCGTCGCCATCGCCCGGGCGATCGTGATCGAGCCGCCGGTGGTGCTGATGGACGAGCCGCTGTCGAATCTCGATGCCAAGCTGCGACTGGAGATGCGGGCCGAGATCCGCCGCATCCACGACGCCATCGGCTCGACCACGATCTACGTCACCCACGACCAGGACGAGGCCCTGTCGATGGCCGACCGGGTCGTGGTGATGCGCGACGGGCGCATCCGCCAGGTCGGCACGCCAGAAGATCTCTACGAGCGACCGAGCCATCCGGACGTCGCCGACTTCATGGGATTCCGCAATCGCCTGCGCGGGCGCACGGTCGCGGTCAGCGGCGACCGGGCCGAGGTCGAGATCTGCGGCACCCGCCTCGCCGGTACCCTGCGGGACGCTCTGAGCCCCGGCGCTCCGGCGGTCGCGGCGATCCGCCCGGAGGACCTGACGATCGCGGCCGACGGCCTGCCAGCCCGGGTCGCCAGCGTCGAATATCGCGGGCGGGCCTTCTTCGGCACCGCCGTGGCGCAGGACGGGACCGAGCTGTTCTTCCGCTCCGACCGATTGGTGTCGCAGGACGAGACCCTGTGCTTTGCCGCCGCCTCGCCGCGGGTCCTGGTCTTTCCCGGGGAGGCGGCGTGACCTCGGCCTCGCTTCCCAAAACCTCGCTTCCCAAGACCGCGCCGGCCCGCGAGGAGGCGCCGCCGCTCTCGGTGCGGCTGGCCGCCCGCGGCCTCGACGGCACCACGCTCCTGGTGCTGCCGGCGCTGCTGACGATCCTCGGCCTGTTCGTCTATCCCTTCGCCTATGGGCTGGTGCTGTCGTTGCAGCCGAAGGCCGGGGCGTGGTGGGCGAACTATGCCCGCTTCTTCTCCGACCCGTTCCTCTACGACACGATCGGCGCCACCTTGCGCCTCGCGATCCCTGTCACTGTGCTCAATCTCGTGCTCGCGGTGCCCATCGCCTTGCGCGTGCGGCTGATGCGCAGCCAGCGGCTTCTCACCACCATCCTGGTCCTGCCGATCACGCTCGGCACCGTGCTGGTGGCGGAGGGCCTGCTCAACTTCCTCGGGCCGCAGGGCTGGTTCAACCGCAGCCTCGTCTGGCTCGGGGTGATCGGGAGCCCGCTCAAGCTCACCAACAATTACTGGGGCGTGTTCGCCTCGCTCCTCATCACCGGCTTCCCGTTCGCCTTCCTGCTGACGCTCTCCTCCGTCACCGGCATCGATCCGGCGCTGGAGCAGGCCGCGGCGACCCACGGCGCCAATGCCTGGCAGCGCTTCCGGACGGTGATCCTGCCGCTGATCCTGCCGGGACTTGCCGTGACCTTCTGCCTGTCCTTCGTCCAGGCCTTCTCCGTCTTCCCGTCCGCGGTGCTGCTCGGGGCGCCGGCGGGCGCGACGCGGGTGATCTCGATCGCAGCCTACCAGGCGGCGTTCGAGGAATACGATTATTCGCTCGCCTCGGCGATCGCGATGGTCATGGCGGCGGTGCAGCTCGCCATCGTCGGCCTGCTGCTCTGGGGCCGCACGCTCCTCTATACCGGCCCGGTCGGAGGCACCAAGGGATGATCCGCGACACCGGCCTCGTCTCGCGCCTGTGGCGGATGGCGGTCTGGGCCGTCACGCTGCTGTTCTGCCTCAACCTCATGGCGATGATCGCCGCGGTCGTGCTCAACTCCTTCGCCACGCGCTGGCTCGGAACCTGGCTGCCGCTCGGCCTCACCACCCGCTGGTACGCCTCGGCCTGGGACGAGTTCCAGCTCGGCGACGTGCTGGTGGTGACCCTCCAGGTGGTGTTCCTGGTGGTTTGTCTCTCCGGGCTCCTCGGGGTCACGGCGGCCTACGCGCTGGCGCGGCGCGACTTTCCGGGCAAGCG
Source organism: Methylobacterium sp. SyP6R (assembly GCF_019216885.1). Taxonomy (NCBI): domain Bacteria; kingdom Pseudomonadati; phylum Pseudomonadota; class Alphaproteobacteria; order Hyphomicrobiales; family Methylobacteriaceae; genus Methylobacterium; species Methylobacterium synurae. The sequence continues at coordinate 5,283,506 of NZ_JAAQRC020000001.1, forward strand.
GCTGGTGATGCTGGTCTTCCTGCTGCCGCTGCTGGTCCCGCCGATCACCTACGGCATCCCGCTCGCCACCGTGCTCTACCGGGCGGGGCTCGCCGGCACGCTCTGGGGCGTGGTCCTGGCCAACCTCGTGCCAAGCGTGCCCTTCGTGGTGCTGGTGATGATCCCGTTCATCGAGCAGATCGACCCGCGCATCGAGGCGGCGGCCCGGGTCTTCGGCGCCGGCACGGGCCAGCTCTTCCTGCGGGTGCTGCTGCCGCTCCTGATCCCCGGCATCCTCGCCGCCCTGCTGCTGGTGCTGGTCCGTACCATCGCGATGTTCGAGCTGACCTTCCTGGTCGCCGGGCCGACGAGCCAGACCCTGGTGGTGGCGCTCTACTACGCGGTCTTCGCCGCCGGCGTGCGGGCCGGACAGTCGATCGACGCCATGGCGGTGGTCTACATGGCGGTGACGCTGGTCTGGCTGGTGATCGCTTTGCGCTTCGTCAACCCGACGCAGATCGTCGCGAGGGCAAAGCAGCCGGCGGCCCATTGACGGTCTTCACCCTGCGCCGCCGTGTCGGCGCAGGACGAGGTGGGACGTCGGGCCAGACCCCGATCGGTGTGACCCGGTGCGAGGGGCCGGAAGGGGGCGGGGAGACGACACGGGCCCTCCGCCCGGGCGTGGACATCGGGATCCAATCTCGCCCGACTCGACAGCCCACGATGAATTCGCGCGCACGCGACGGCGGATTTCGCGACTCATCGCGGTGCGTCTGACGTTGAGACAATCGTGGGTTGCTTCGCCGATGTCTCACGGTCTTCGCCGATAAGCTGCGGCTTAGCGAAAATTTATAGCCGGCCATTCATTCTCGCGGCTCCTCCCCGGAGCTGCGCTCGGTCAATGGCCTCCTGGTTCGCGACACTCTCGATCAAGCACCGGATTGCCGGCGCCCTCGCCCTGCTCATCGTCTGTCTGCTCGTCGTGAGCGGCGTGGGCCTGCATGCCGTCGGCACGCTTGCCGGCGACCAGAGCCGTCTCGGCAAGAACACGCTGCCCAGCGTGCGGTATGCCGGCGAGCTGCGCGGCAACGTGATCGATGCGCGCGTCAGCGTCGTCAACCACATCCTCTACGCCGAAGCCGCGCGGATGCGGACCGAGGAAGAGGCCCTGTCGAAGAAGACCGAGGCCGTGGTCGCAGCGATGCGCCACTACGAGCCGCTGATCGACGGTGCGAAGGAGCGTGAGCTCTTCGCGGTGTTCGATCGCGAATGGAAGAACTATCTCGCGGCCATCCCGGCCGTGCTGGAACATTCGCGGACGGGGCGCAAGGATCTGGCGTTGCGCGAGAACCTCACCAACGTCCGTCCTCACATCAAGGCGGCCTCGGAGGCGCTCGAGAAGATCGTCGCCCTCAACAACGACAACGGCGAGAAGGCGGTCGCCCAAGGAGAGGTCACCGCATCCGGCGCCGAGCGGATGATGTTGGCGATCGGTGTCGTTGCCTTGGTGCTCGCCGCCTCGCTGGGGACGCTGATCGTGCGCAGCATCTCGGCCAGCGTCCGCGCCATCCTGGAGCCGATGCGGCAACTCGCGGCCGGTGATCTTGCAGTCACGATACCGCATCAGGGCGAGCCGAACGAGATCGGCCAGATCGCCGATGCCGTGCAGGTGTTCAAGGAGTCGAGCATCGAGGCCCGGCGGCTGGCCGCCCTGCAGGCCGAGGCCGATGCCCTCAAGATGCGCCGGGCCGAGATCCTCGATCGGATCACCCGCGGCTTCGAGGCCGAGGCCGGCGCGCTCACCGAGGAACTGGCGGCCGCCGCGACCGAGATGGAGGCCACCGCGGCATCGATGACGGAGATCGCCGCGCAGACCAACACGCTCGCGGCCCATGTCGCGGTGGCCGCCGAGCAGACGTCGGGCAACGTGCAGCAGGTCGCGGGTGCGACCGAGGAGATGGCGGCCTCCGTGCAGGAGATCAGCGGGCAGGTGACGCATTCGGTCGGGATCGCCGCCTCCGCCATTGCGCGCGCACGGGAGACGGGCACCATCATCCGGGAACTGTCGGACAGCGCCGACCGGATCGGCGCGGCGGCGGGCCTGATCTCGGGGGTGGCAAGCCAGACCAACCTGCTGGCGCTGAACGCCACCATCGAGGCGGCCCGGGCCGGCGAAGCCGGGCGCGGATTCGCGGTGGTGGCCGCCGAGGTCAAGACGCTGGCCGAGCAGACGGCCCGGGCGACCCAGGAGATCACCGCCCGGATCGGGGCGATCCAGTCCGCCACCCGCGGCGCGGTGGAGGCGGTCCAGGGCGTGAGCGGCACGATCGACGACATGTCCGGCATCGCCACCCACATCGCCTCGGCGATCGAGGAGCAGGGTGCGGCCACGCGCGAGATCGCCCGGAACGTCCAGGAGGCCGCGCAGGGGACCCGGCAGGTCACGGGCCATATCGAATCGGTGCGGGCCGGCGCCAGCGAGACCGGATCGGCCGCTGTGCAGGTTCTCGGCGCCGCGCGCACCCTCGCGGTACGGTCCGACGGGCTCAGCCGTGCCGTCCGCGGCTTCCTGGACGAGGTCCGGGCGGCTTGATGCATTTTTCGACGAAGTAAATACCGGCGTATCGCAGAAAATGCGGCACGCTCAAAGATCTGGGGCAGAACTACGATTGCGGCGCCACACTACGCGATAGAATCTGCTCCCAGCGTCGCATGCCCTTCCCGCCCACGACCTCATCCTGAGGTGTTAGCCGATTGAAAATCGGCTGACCTCGAAGGAGGGCTCCAGGGATCGCACAGACTTATGGAGCCCTCCTTCGAGGTCAGTCCATCAAGGATGGACTGACACCTCAGGATGAGGTTGCAGATGGGAAAAGCCTGACGATCGCGGACTTTGCGCCAGTGTCGTGTACCGCGTCGCAGCGCGATCGGGCGCTGCCCTAGCCGAGCGGGACAACCGGGGATCGGCGGGGTCACGCCACCTTCACCCCCGGAACCGCCACACCCCCGTCCGCTTGATCTCGGAATCCTCCAGCGCCCGCGTCACCGGCACTTCATAGGTCGCCACGTTCTCCAGCCGGTCCTTCGGCAGGTAGGCCCGGCCGGGATCGCCGAGCAGCACCCGGGCGCCGCGGGCGTGAAGTCCCGAGAGCCAGTCGCCGACCCGCGCGGCGAGGTCGCGTTCGTAGAAGATGTCGGCGGCGAGCACGCAATCCCAGCCGTCGTCGCGGCCGATCAGGTCGGCGCTTATCGCGGTGATCCGATCCGCGACGCCGTTCTCGGCCGCGTTGAGGCCGATCGCCGCCAGCGCGAAGGGATCGAGGTCGCTCGCCGCGATGGATGTTGCGCCCGCCATGGCGGCCGCGATGGCGACGAGGCCGGAGCCGGAAGCGAAATCGAGCACCCGGGCGCCCGCGACCGTCTCGGGGTGCTCCAGCACGTAGGCCGCGAGCGCCTGGCCTCCGGCCCAGGCGAAGGCCCAGAACGGCGGCGGCAGGCCGATCTCGCCCAGTTCCTCCTCGGTCCGGCCCCACAATTCCGTCGCCTCGTCGGCGACGTGCAGGCGGATCGCCGGGGCGTGCGGCACCGGGCGCAGCGCCGTGTGAGTGCGGATGAAGGCGAGGGGGTCCATCAGGCGAGGTCCGCGTAGAGCCGCAACACCCGCCCCGTCACCGCCGCCTCGGTGAAGCCGCCCTCGACGATGCGGGTCCGTGCCGCCGCGCCCATCCGGGCGACGAGAGCGGGATCGGCGGCAAGCCGCACCATGGCGGCGGCGAGCGCGTGTGGATCGTCCGGCGGCACGACCAGCCCCTCGATCCCGTCCCGCACCAGGGTCCGGCAGCCCGGCACGTCGGTGGTGAGGATCGCCCGGCCGCTCGCCGCAGCTTCGAGGAGCGCCCGCGGCAGCCCCTCGCCGCCGCGGGACGGCAGGCAGGCGACGTGGGCCTGGCTCAAGGCTGCGGCGACGTCGCCGGTGGCGCCGTGCCAGGTGATCCCGTCCCGCGACCAGTCGCGCAGGGTCGCCTCGGGGATCGCGCGGCGGTTCGACGGGTCGGGGGCGCCATAGAGCGACAAGTCCAGGTTCGCGCCCTCCGCCCTCGCGAGGCGGGCGGCTTCCACCGCGGTATCGACCCCCTTCGACCACAGCATCCGGGCGGTCAGCACGATCCGCAACGGGCCTTGCGGCGGCAGGGGTTTCGGCACCCACGCCTCCGGGTCGATCCCGGCCCCGCCGATGATCGTCACGCGAGGGCTTTCGGGATCGAGGCCGAGCAGCCGCGCATCGTCCGGATTCTCGAACAGGTAGCGGGTGCGCGCCGTCTCCAGGGGACCGCGGATCAGGAGCCGCAGGGCGGCGCGGGCGAGGCGCCCGGTCCGATCCTGCCGGGCCCCGATCAGCCCGAGGCCGGTGAGCGCGTAGACCCGGGACGGGATGCCGGCGAGCACGGCCGCCGCGCCGCCGACCAGGATGCCGCGCAACGCGATGCAATGGACGATGTCGGCCTGGAGGGCCTTCAGGATCGCGGCGAGCTGGCCGGCGGCATAGCCCGCCGCCATCGGGTTCAGGCTCGATCGCTCGGCCTCGAGTTCCACCACCCGGGCGCCCGTCGCCGCGATGACGTCGCGATGCGCCCGCACCCGGGTAACGACCGAGACCGGGTGGCCGGCCGCCACCGCCGCGCGGGCCATCGGCAGGAAGTGCGAGGCGAAGAACCAGTCCTCGGTGACCACGAAGGCGATGTGCGCCCGCTTGTTCTCCCGGCTCGCGTCCTGTGGCTGCACCCGGTCCCTCCCGCTCGTCGAGCCCCCTCCCTACAGGCTGGCGCCGCGCCGGGATACCGCGGCCTGTCATGCCCCGTGACGGCAGGAACCGGGACGGCCGAGCGCCAGTTGAGATCGACTTGAACCGCGCGAGGTCGTGATACCCATGCTGTCGGATGCCGAGAGGGCGGAATCGGCCGCCGAGGATCGCGTCGACACCCGCGACGCCGCCCGCGAGGCGGGCCTGCGCTACGTGAGCGACGAGGAGCCCGGCTATCGCCGCAAGCGCAACGGGCGCGGCTTCACCTACGTCGATGCCAAGGGCGCGAAGGTGCAGGACCAGAAGGCGCTGGCGCGCATCAAGGCCCTGGCGATCCCGCCGGCCTATACCGACGTGTGGATCTGCCGCTACGCCAACGGCCACATCCAGGCGACCGGGCGTGACGCTCGCGGCCGCAAGCAGTACCGCTACCATCCCGAGTTCCGCCAGGCGCGGGACAGCACCAAGTTCGCCCACATGATGACCTTCGCGGAGGTGCTGCCCGGCATCCGCGCGACGGTGCAGGAGCATATGGGCCGGCGCGGGCTGCCGCGCGAGAAGGTGCTGGCCACGGTGGTTCACCTGCTGGAGACCACCCTGATCCGGGTCGGCAACGATGACTACGCCAAGCAGAACAAGAGCTACGGCCTCACCACCCTGCGCGACCCGCACGTCAAGGTGGAGGGCAAGGAACTCACGTTCCGCTTCAAGGGCAAGAGCAACAAGGTCTGGGAACTCGCCGTCCACGACCGAAGGGTGGCGAAGATCGTGAAGGCCTGCCAGGACCTGCCGGGCCAGGAGCTGTTCCAGTATCTCGACGAGGACGGGGTGCAGCGGGACGTGACTTCGGCCGACGTGAACGCCTACCTGCGCGAGATCACCGGGCGCGACATCACCGCCAAGGACTTTCGGACTTGGTCCGGCACGGTGCTCGCCGCCATGGCTCTGCGCGAGTTCGAGGCCTTCGACAGCGAGGCCAAGGCCAAGCGCAACGTGCGCGCGGCGATCGAGCGGGTGGCGGAGCGGCTCGGCAACACGCCGACCATCTGCCGCAAGTGCTACGTCCACCCCGAGATCCTCGGCTGCTACCTCGACGGCGAGCTGCTGCTCCAGGTCAAGGACGAGGTCCAGGCGGCGCTCCGCGACGAGATCGCCTCCTTGCGGCCGGAAGAGACGGCGGTGCTCGGCCTGCTCCAGGGCCGCCTGGCCCGGGTTGAGCGGGAGGCGAAGAAGGGGCGCACCAAGGCCGGCACGAGGAAAGCGGAACCCGCGACCGGGCGTTCGATCAAGGGCGGCTCATCGCCATCCGAAAAGACCCGGCGATCCGAAAAGACCCGGTCCGGCAAGGCAGGGGCCCGCAAGGCCGCCTGATCCGGCCGGCAGGACAAGTCCGACGATGGCGGTCGCTCAAGGACCGCCCGATCCCGCGCCGCCCCTCAGTGAGGGACGACGCGGTGCGCCTCGTGGGCGATGCGCCGCAGGGGCCGGGCTTCGCCCTCCAGCACCGGCGCCAGGCCGATCTGCCGGGCGAGCTGCACCAGGTCCTTGAGCCGGCCGGTCTTGGTCTTGCGGCGCAGGTTGAGCCGGTGGGTCTCGACGGTGCGCACGCTGACCGTGAGGCGGCGCGCCACCTCCTTGTTGCTGAAGCCGGCGGAGAGGAAGCGCAGCACCTCGGCCTCCCGCGGGGTGAGGCCCAGGCTCTCGGCCGCGGCTTCCGGGGCCGGCGCTTCCGCCTCGCCCTCGTGCAGCGGCAGGCCGTGGGCGAGCGCCAGGATCGTCGCGCAGATGTCCTGCGGGGTGCTGCCGCGGGCCACGAAGGCGTCGGCACCGGCGGTCGCGAACCGGCCGATCTCGGCGGCGTCGGCGGCCTTGAACGCCACCAGGATCCGGGCGTCGGGCGCCCGCTCGCGCAAGGCGGCCACGGCGTCCGGGCCGTATTCGGGCGCGAAGGCCAGGACGACGCAGGTCGTGCCCGCATCCTCCAGCTCTTCCTCGCCCACCGTGCGCAAGGCCGGGCTGTGTTCCAGCGTCGCCCGGAAGGCGGCGCCGAGATCCGACGGCTCGTTGATGATCAGAACCCTGACGGCGTCACTCATGCCGTTTGCCTCCGTCCCAGCGCGATACAGGCGCGGTGCCCATGGAGGAGACGGATCAAGCCGCGTTCCACTCCGGCGGGGGAGAGCGGGGCGGGGATGGACTCCCCGGCCTCGGCATGGCCCGCCCGAGGGGCGGAATGCCTAGGTAGACCGACTCCGCGTCAGGATGTCGCAAAACCCTGGCCGGACGGGGTCGGAGACCAGGGCTGCGGGGACGAAAGGGCCGGACCAGTTTGGAACGCGGGCCTCGGTATTTTCCCGCAATGGGTCAGGCCGGGACGCGACACGCGGAGGCGTCTTCGGGCCTTCCCGCTCGCCGGGCCGACCCGGCGCGCGCCGCACGGCCGTTGCGAAAGGCCGGCTCGCAAAACGAAACCGGACGCACGATAATGAGGGTCAGCGCCGTTCGGGTGTGAATGGGGAACCGCTGGTTGCGCACGTCATGGGGGAAGACAAGAGCGCCCGTTTCCGCGGCGGCAAGAAATCTGCGCGTGACCGGCTCTTCGGTGTCGACGATCCAGGGTTCTGGAACTGGTATCATCGCAAGGAGAAGGGCCGGACGGGGGGCAGTGGACGTGACTTCGGCACTGTCGATGAGGTGCGCGAGTTATACGACGAATGGGTGCAGCTTGGTCGTCCGAAAGCGAAGTGAGATGTGAACATGAATCTCGCCTTCCTGATCGATAATGCACGTCGAGAGCCCGGTCATCCTCGCCTTGAAGGTGACGATCTCGTCGTTCATGCGTTGCGCAACGCTCGCTTCGCCGGTGACGATGACAAGAGCGATCTGGCCAATCTCGTGGCGGATGTCCTGAACAGGACGGATTCGAGCAAGGTCCGCAATGCGGCGGCGCTACTCCTGACTGATTTGATTGGCAGGGGCGCCGATCAAAGTATCATTCGACTGCTCGAAAGGCCAGGCATGCTCAAAATGTCAGGGTCTCTGCTTTTCGCGCTCAACAATATCGAAGCAATTCTTCCGCTCGACTTGATCGTGACGATCATAGAAGAGGGCTCCCTCGAGGCGCAAGGCGAAGCGCTGGTGTTTCTGGAGAGCGGGCGAATCACGGAAACGACTGATGATGCCGTCCAGGCGTCGAGGCAACGCCTCCAAGACTTGTCGGCCCGGACGAACGACAAGAACCTCAAGATAGCGGCTGACATCGCGCTCGAATGCCTGGACGATATTTCATAATATATCGTCCAGGATTCGGTATCTGGTGACTTCGTCGAGATTTATCGACCTCCGCGCAGGCCGGCCAGGTATGTCGAGGCGTCGCCTCTTCGAGGCGTGCGGACCTGGTCGGGCGCGGAGGACGGATTGTCCCTTGATCTCCGGAGGGCCGGTCTCATCCCGCCCGCGCCAGGATCAGGTCGGTGGCCGCCGAGACCACCCGGTTGCGGCCGGTGCTCTTGGCCTCGTAGAGGGCGATGTCGGCGCGCTTGAGTAGCCCGCCGACGGTCTCGCCCTCGGACCAGGCGCTGACGCCGAAGCTCGCGGTGAGCTGCACCGGGCCGCGCTGGCCCTTGAAGCGCAGCTGTGTGCAGCGCAGCCGCAGGCGCCCGGCGGCGGCCTCTGCCTCCTCCAGGGTGCGCCCCGGCAGGGCCACGGCGAATTCCTCGCCGCCGAGGCGCCCGGCGATGCCGCCGGCCTCCGTCAGCATCTCCGCGGCGACGCCCCGGATCGCCGTGTCGCCGACATCGTGGCCGTGCTGGTCGTTGATGGTCTTGAAGTGGTCGATATCGACCACGACCATCCCCACCCGGCCGTGGGCGCCGGCCCGGTCGGTCATGTCGCCGACCCGCTGCAGGAAGGCGCGGCGGTTGAGGAGCCCGGTCAGCGCGTCGGTCTCGGCGAGGCGAATCAGCTCGCGCTGCATCCCGGTCATCCGCTCGGCGGCGCGCAGGCGGGCATAGAGCTCCTCCGGGCTCGGCGGCTTGTCGATGAAGTCGTCCGAGCCGCTGTCCAGCGCCTCCGACAGGTTGCGGGCGTTGCGGGCCGACGACATGGTGATGATGTAGAGTGGCCGATGCGCATCCGCGAGGAGCCGGGCCGACCAGCACAGCTCCAGGCCGCCGAGGGGGCGGACCTCGAGGCTGGTGATCAAGGCGGTGACCGACGCGTTGTCGGTGACGAAATCGAGCGCTTCGCGCGAATCCGTGAAGGTGTCCACGGTATGGCCGCGGGGCGTCAGGAGCCCGCTGATGACCTTGAGCACCACCCGGCTCGGATCGACGACGACGATATGCATGGCGCCCCCAGGCAGGAGGACTGACTCCCGCTTCCCGCGACGAAGTTGCGCGCGAAGGTTTAACGCCGCCTCAAGACGGGCCGGGCGAGCGGCGATCTTACCGTGACGGAGCGCAAGACTGTTCCGACCACCAAGACTGTCCCGACCACGCCGGACGGGCGCTACATCGTGGTACGCGGGCGGCTGTGGCGCCGCTCCGACCCGGATCTGCCGGCGGAGCGCCGCGAGGCCCTGGTGCAGGACCTGATGCGGGCGCGCCGCGCGGTGCGCGACGCCAAGGGGGAGGGGGGCGCTGCCCTGGCGGCGGCCCGCGCGGCGGTCGATGCGGCCAAGCACGGGCTGGGCGAGCGAGGGCCTCCCTGGTGGACCGACGGGGCGCCGGACTACACCCGGCACCTCGCCCGCAACACGCCCTACGCGGCGTGGTTTTCCGGGCTGGAGGAGGGGTGAGCCGTCAATCGACGATGCCCAGCGCGCGCATCCGCTCGACCGTCTCCACCAGCTTCGGCCCGGTATCCTTGCGCAGCACCTCCTCGGTGAGCAGGAAGGCCGGGCCGCTGATGTTGAGGGCGAAATGACCCCGCCCGCCCGGGGCCTGGATCGGGGCGGCGACGGCGTTGATGTCCTGGTGCCAGATGCCGATGCCGACGCAGAAGCCGTGCTGGGCGATCTCGGCGGCGCAGCGGCGATAGGTCTGCTCCAGCTTGCCCGCCTCGGCGCCGTCGCGGCGCAGGCGGGTCATGAGCGCGGTGCGCTCCGCCTCGTCGAGGCTCGACAGGGTCGCCATGCCCATGGCGCTGCGGGCGAGCGGCAGGCGGTAGCCGACCTCGCTCGACAGCACGATGCGCTGGCCCTCGCCGCGCCAGAGCTGGACGTAGACGCTCGACAGCCCGTCGAGGAGGCCGAGCGCCACGTGCGCCTGCACGGCGGTGGCGAGGTCCTGCAGGAACGGCTTCACCATCTGGGGGAAGGAATTCTGGCGCAGGAAGGCGGAGCTCAGCGCCAGCACCGCGGGCCCGAGGCCGTAGCGCTCGTCCTCCGGGTCGTGCACCAGGTAGCCGAGGGCGAGCAGCGTGTGGGTCAGGCGCGAGACGGTAGGCTTCGGCAGGCCGGTGCGGGAGGCGATCTCGCGGTTGCCCAGCATCTCGGCCGCGTCCCGGAAGGCGCGCAGGACCTGGAGCCCGCGAGCGAGCGCGGTGACGAATTGCCGGTCGCCGTCCTCCGGCTCCGCTGCGTTCTGTACGATCGAGCTTTTGGCGATCGCATTTTCGGCGACCGTGTCCTGCGTGATCGCGCCGGCGCGCGCCGCCACCGCCTGTGCCATGCTGCCGCCTCCCTCCCACGCCCTGTTCTGCGGATCCCGCCCCGGGCTGCCATAGGGTGACGATCCGGCGCCGGCTCGGCAACATGTTTCGCGATGCGGATCGTCATTTCGCGTCTTGACCGGTCCCGGATGGGGAGGCACTGTCGGACCAAGGGGGCGAAGGCCCCCGGGCGACGCCGAATACGGCGCGCTGCAAGAACACGGGAACGCCATTCCAGGAGGACGCCTTGGTCAAGACCCTCGCGCGCATCACGGCCGCCGGCCTCATGGCCCTGGCGGCCTCGACTGCGCTCGCCGCGCCGATGAGCCTGAAGATCGCCTTCGTCGATCCGCTCTCCGGCGGCGGGGCCAGCACCGGCGAGGCCGGGCTGAAGACCTTCCAGTTCATGGCCGACCAGCTCAACGCCAAGAACTCCGACCTCAAGCTCGAGGTGATGGGCTACGACAACAAGCTCAACCCGCAGGAGAGCATCGTACAGCTCCAGAAGGCGATCGATTCCGGCGCCCGCGTGGTGGTGCAGGGCAACGGCTCCTCGGTCGGAGCCGCGCTGATCGACTTCGTCGGCAAGTACAACGACCGCAATCCCGGTAGGGAAATCCTGTATCTCAACTACGCAGCGGTCGATCCGTCGCTGACCAACGCCAAGTGTAATTACTGGCACTTCCGCTTCGACGCCAATTCCGACATCAAGATGGCGGCCCTGACCAACTACATCAAGGGCAAGCCGGAGATCAAGAAGGTCTACCTGATCAACCAGGACTACTCGCACGGCCAGGCGGTGCGCGCCGCGGCCCGGGCGATGCTGAAGGAGAAGCGGCCCGACATCCAGATCGTCGGCGACGAGGTGGCGCCGCTCCAGAAGGTCAACGACTTCTCGCCCTACATCGCCAAGATCAAGGCCTCGGGTGCCGATTCGGTGATCACCGGCAACTGGGCGCAGGACATGGCGCTGCTGCTGAAGGCCGCCGGCGATGCCGGCTTGCAGGCCAACTTCTACACCTATTACGGCGGCGGCAGCGGCGGGCCGACGGCGATCAAGCAGGCGAACCTCCCCGATCACGTCTTCCAGATCTCCGAGGGCTACGCCAACATCGACTACAAGCCCGCGCACGACTTCGAGACCGCCTTCCGCGCCAAGACCGGCCAGGAGCTGACCTATGCGCGGGTCGTCAACCTGATGAACGTGCTGTCGAAGGCGACGCTCACCGCCAAGTCGACCGATCCCAAGGCCATCGCCAAGGCGATGGATGCGATCCACAACGACACGCTCTACGGCAAGGACAGCTTCATCCGTCCGGACGACCACCAGATCTTCCAGCCGATCTACATCTCGCGCTTCGGCCCGGTCGATACGTCGAAGGTTCTCGACAGCGAGAATACCGGCTGGGGCTGGACCGGCGACGGCGTGGTCGAGGCGAAGGACACCCTGCTGCCGACCACCTGCAAGATGGATCGGCCGAGCTGAGGCGAAAGGCAGGGCGCCCCGATCCGGCGGGGGACTCGAAAGCCCTGTACAACTTACGCTTTCCCAAGCCACGACCTCATCCTGAGGTGCCGCGTAGCGGCCTCGAAGGAGGGCTCCAGTTCGCTCGGAGACTTCTGGAGCCCTCCTTCGAGGTCAGCCGATCTTCAATAGGCTGACACCTCAGGATGAGGTTCTGGGTGGGAGTCACAGGTACGTCAGCCAGACCGCGCTGTCGTGGACGGTGGTCCCATTCGCTAGTTTTCGCCAAGCCTTGGCTGGGTATCGAAAATTGGAGATGAATAGGCAGCCTGATGCGTCAGCATCTCGGGCCGTCGGCATGAGTCCGGCGGGTGCCTCCCGCCCTGCACCCGCCCTTTCGGCATCCCGCACCGGCAGGAGACCCCGCGTGCTCGAACTCGTCATCATCTCGACGCTGAACGGCGTGCTCTACGGGATGCTGCTCTTCCTGATGGCGAGCGGCCTGACCCTGATCTTCAGCATGATGGGCGTGCTCAACTTCGCGCATGCCAGCTTCTACATGCTGGGCGCCTTCTTCGGCTACCAGATCAGCAAGTTCACCGGGTTCTGGATCGGCCTCGTCGCCGCGCCGGTCGTGGTCGGCGGGATCGGCGCGCTCGTCGAGCGCTACGGCCTGCGCAACGTCCACCGCCACGGCCACGTCCCGGAACTGCTCTTCACCTTCGGCCTCGCCTACGTGATCGAGGAGGTGGTGCAGATGGTGTGGGGCAAGCTGCCGGTCGATTACCGGGTGCCGGCCGTGCTCGACTTCCCGGCCTTCACGGTGTTCGGCACCAACTACCCGGCCTACAAGCTGTTCATGCTGGTGATCTCGGTGGTGATCTTCGTCGCCCTCTTGGTCGCGCTCACCCGCACCCGGGTCGGGCTGATCATCCAGGCGGCGCTGACCCATCCCAACATGGTGGCGATGCTCGGCCACGACGTGCCGAAGGTGTTCATGCTGGTCTTCGGCGTCGGCACGGGCTTGGCCGCGGTGGCGGGCGTCATCGCCGGGCCGGCCCTGGTCACCCAGGCCAACATGGCGGGCCTGCTCGGGCCGATCCTGTTCGTGGTCGTGGTGGTCGGGGGCCTCGGCTCCCTGACCGGCGCCTTCGTGGCCTCGCTCCTGATCGGGCTGGTCCAGACCTTCGCGATCTCGCTCGACGTCTCGGTCGCCAGCGTCCTGCAATCACTGGGCATCGACGCCGCGCCGTCCGGCGGCGTGCTCGGCGATCTGTGGACCGTGACGATCGCCCAGATCGGGCCGATCATCCCCTATCTCCTGCTGGTCCTCGTGCTGATCGCGCGGCCGACCGGCCTGCTCGGGAACCGCGAAGCATGAGCGACCTCGCCGACATCGCGCCGTCCGGCGACTGGACGCAGGCCGGCCGCCGCCCGTCGATCCGCCCCAAGGGCCTGAGCCTCGCCGCGCAAGGGCTGCCCTGGCTCCTCGCCGGAGCGATCCTGGTCGCCGCACCGCTCGTCTTCACCAGCGGCACCGCGCTGACCATGATGAGCCTGATGGGCATCATGGTGGTGTTCTCGCTGTCCTACAACATGCTGCTCGGCCAGACCGGGCTCCTGTCCTTCGGGCACGCGGTCTATTACGGCTTAGGCGCCTTCTTCACCGTCCACGCGATGAACCTCGTCGCCGGTTTACGCCTGCCGGTGCCCCTGCCGCTGATGCCGGTGGTGGGCGGGCTCGCCGGCCTCGCCTTCGGGATCCTGTTCGGGGCGATCTCGACGAAGCGCGCCGGCACCGTGTTCGCCATGATCTCGCTCGGCATCGCCGAACTGGTCTCGTCGGGCTCGCACATCCTGCACAGCTTCTTCGGCGGCGAGGAGGGCATCACCGCCAACCGCACCAAGATGCTACGGCTGTTCGACCTCAGCTTCGGGCCGCAGATCCAGGTCTATTACCTGATCGCCGCCTGGTGCCTGATCTGCGCGCTCGCGATGTACGCCATCACCCGCACGCCGCTCGGGCGCCTGTGCAACGCCGTGCGGGAGAACCCGGAGCGGGTCGAGTTCCTGGGCTACGAGCCGCAGGCGATCCGCATCACCGCCTTCTGCCTCTCGGCGATGTTCGCGGGCGTGGCGGGGGCGCTCGCGGCGATCAATTTCGAGATCGCCAACTCGGCCTATCTCGGCGTGCACCAATCGGGCGTGGTCTTGCTCGCGACCTTCATCGGCGGCATCGGTACCTTCATCGGCCCGGTCGTCGGTGCCGTGGTGGTGACGCTGCTCCAGGTCTCGCTCAGCGACCTGACGGAGGTCTGGCAGCTCTATTTCGGCCTCCTGTTCATCGCCATCGTGATGTTCGCCCCCGGCGGCATCGCGGGCTTGGCCCTGATGCACGGTCCGCTGATCCGCGCCGGCACCGCGCATCGCCTCCTGCCGGCCTACCTGCTGGCGCTCGGGCCGTTCCTGCTCCTGCTCGCGGGGTCGATCGCGCTGATCGAGATGGCGTTCCGGATGCTGGTCAAGGCGAGCGACGGCACCGAGATGAGCCTCATCGGCATCTCCTTCGACGCCGCCCACATCCTGCCCTGGATCGTCGCCGGCGCGATGGCGGTCGGCGGCGGCCTCGCCTTGCGGGCCGTGCTGCCGCGGGTGAATGCGGCCTGGCACGAGGCCTCCGATGCCGCGAAGGAGAAACTCGCATGAGCGCCCCCGCGATCGAGTTGTCCGGCCTCCACAAGAGCTTCGGCCCGGCCAAGATCATCAACGGCGTCGACCTCTCGTTGCCGGTGGGCGAGCGCCACGCCATCATCGGGCCGAACGGCGCCGGCAAGTCGACCCTGTTCCACCTGATCAGCGGCCGCTTCGCGCCGACGAGCGGCACGATCAAGCTGGAGGGCCGCGACATCACCGGCTGGCGCCCGGCGGCGATCAACCGGGCCGGCCTCGCCCGCAGCTTCCAGGTCACCAACATCTTCCCCAAGCTCAGCGTGTGGGAGAACGTGCGCTGCGCGGTCTTGAGGGCGATGGGCCACGGCCCGTCCTTCTGGCGCGGGGTCGAGGGGCTGCCCGGCGTCGCCGAGCGCACGGAGGAGATCCTCTCGCGCATCCGCCTCGGCCACCGCGCCGCGGTGGCGGCGGGATTGCTGGCTTACGCCGACCAGCGGGCGCTCGAGATCGGGATCGCGATCGCCAGCGACGCCAAGGTCATCCTCCTCGACGAGCCGATGGCCGGAATGAGCCACAGCGAGAGCGAGCACGCGACCCAGCTGATCCGCGAGGTCACGACGGGCCGCACGCTCCTGATGGTCGAGCACGACATGGCGGTGGTGTTCGGGCTCGCCGACCGCATCTCGGTCCTGGTCTACGGCCGGATCATCGCCACCGACACGCCCGCCCGCATCCGGGAGAACCGCGCCGTGCAGGAAGCCTATCTCGGCGTCGCCACCGGGGAGGAGGCCGCGTGAGCGCCGCCCTCGCGATGCCGGCCGTCGGGGCCGCTCCCGCCCTCCTCGAGGTCGAGGACCTGCACGCCTATTACGGCAAGAGCCACATCCTCCAGGGGGTGAGTTTTTCGGTCGGGGCCGGCGAGATCGTGTCGATTCTCGGCCGCAACGGCGTCGGGCGCTCCACCACCCTCAAGGCGATCATGGGCGACGTGCCGCCCCGCGGCCAGATCCGCTTCAAGGGGCAAGCCATCGCGGGTCTCAAGCCCTACGCGGTCGCCCGAAGGGGTCTCGGCTACGTGCCGGAGGAGCGGGCGATCTTCCCCAAGCTCACGGTGCGGCAAAACCTGGCGCTCGGCGAGAAGGGCGGTAAGCGCGGCGGGCGCTGGTCCTATGCCGACATCTTCCGGCTGTTTCCGCGGCTGGAGGAGCGGATCGACACGCCCGGCGGCGTGCTCTCGGGCGGCGAGCAGCAGATGCTCACGATCTGCCGCACCCTGATGGGCGATCCGGATCTCATCATGATCGACGAGCCGACGGAAGGGCTGTCGCCCCAGATGGTCGCCCGCGTCGCCGAGATGATCGGCGAGATCGCGGCCCGCGGCGTCTCGGTGCTGCTGGTCGAGCAGAAGCTGACCATCGCCCTCAAGCTGTCGCAGCGCCTCTACGTGATGGGCCACGGCCACGTCGTGTTCGAGGGCACGCCGGCCGCGCTCTCGGCCAACGAGGCGGTGCGGCGGGAGTGGCTGGAAGTCTAGACGCGTGTCCTGGCCCGCGAAACGACATCCTGTCCTTGTCATCCCGGGTTCCGCTTTCGCGGCCCCGGGATGACGCTTGCAGGCGTCAGCGAACGCCGAGCAGCTCCACGTCGAACATCAGCGTGGCGTTCGGCGGGATCACGCCGCCGGCGCCGCGGGCGCCGTAGCCGAGCTCGGGCGGGATGATCAGGGTGCGCTTGCCGCCGACCTTCATGGTCGACAGTCCCTCGTCCCAGCCCTTGATGACCTGGCCGGTGCCGACCGCGAAGCTCAGCGGCTGCTTGCGGTCGAGGGAGCTGTCGAACTTCGCGCCCTTCTTGCCGTCCTGGTAGAGCCAGCCGGTATAGTGGACGTTGACGGTCTGGCCGGTCTTCGGCTGGGGGCCGGTGCCGACCACGTCGTCCTTGACCTGAAGGCCGGACGGGGTGGTGGAGAACGAAGCGGCGGAGGCTGAAGCGGTCATGGCGATCGTGAGGGCTCCGACAAGGAAGAAGGGCGAACGGCGCATCGACGGGATCGTTCCTGTGCGTGACGTCGGGACTCGAGTTAGGGCATTGCGGCGTCGAGGGACAGGGCGTCAGGCCGGCGGCAGCGATCCGGGATCGATCGTCCCGCCCTCGGCCCAGCCCATGAGCAGGTCCCGCACAGCGGCCGGATCGGCCACCCGGTGGCGGGCGACCGTGTCGCCGGGCCCGACCCGGATCGTGATCCCGCCATCCTCGTTCACCGGCACGAAGGCCTTCTCGTCGGTGAGGTCGTCGCCGATGAAGATCGCCCGGCGGCCGGCATAGGGCGCCTCGCGCAGGAAGGCCCGGATGGCGTGGCCCTTGGTGGCGCTGGCGGGCAGGATCTCGGCCACCGCCTTGCCCTGCTGCAGCCGGTAGGCCTCGCCGAGGATGCCCGCGATGGAGGACGCGGCCGATTGTGCCCGGACGGCATTGGCCTCGTTCGCGAGCCGCCAATGCACCGCGACCGAGCAGCCCTTGTCCTCGATCAGCACGCCGTCGAGATCGGCCACCGCCCGCTGCAAGGTCTCGACGCCCGCCCGCAGAGCCGGATGCGCCGCCGGATCGCCGCCGACCACCTGCCCGTCGCGGCGCATCTCGACCCCGTGCAGGCCGGCGACGTCGAAACGCTCCGGGTCCAGGAAACCGTCGACGGTGGCGATCGGCCGCCCGGTCACCAGCGCCAGCGCCCCGCCGAGGCGGCCGCGCAGCCGCGCCAGGCCCGGCGGCAGGGCGGGCGGGACCACGACGCCGTCGGGGCGGGGGGCGATCTCGACGAGCGTCCCGTCGAAATCCAGGAAGAGGGCGTAGGCTCTGTCGGTCAAGGGATCGCGTCTCCCGTCGCTGCCGAGGACCGCCGTCGAGAGAGTGCCGCGACCGGCCCGCATCCCGGGGTTAAACCGCAACCGGGCCCGCGAGGCAAAGCCGGGGAGAAGCGGGCGCGACGGCATCGTGTCGCGGGGGAAGCCGTGCCGCCGGAGCGGTGCGCCCCTCGGCCCGGAGGCAGATTGCCGGCTCTGACGCAACTTCCATCGCATGACTGCGGCGTCGATGATAGGATTCGCTCAAATATCCGCCGTTGTAAGTCGAGCCTCGGGGACGAGGCGTGTCCCGTGACACGCGCCGACCCTGTCCGGCGGGCCACAGGGCGGAGATTTTTACCCGGGACTAACCGTCATCTGCTGGTCTGGGACAGGAAGGTAACCTTTGATTCAAGCGGTCGTGATTCTTGGGCGAGATCGCGGTGCCATGATCGGCTGAACCGGACGGGGTGGACGCGCAGTGCGCAGGATGAAGACCATCGTCGACCTGTTCCGGGTCGATACCGGGAATCCCGACCTGATGCGGGCGCAGATGCAGGCCCTGCACAGCCAGGTTCCGCTGCTCTACGTCATCCTGGCGATCAACTCGACGGCCCTGGCGGTCACCTATCTCGGCGCGGCGCCGGACCGGCTCACCCTCTATCCGCTGGGTGCCCTCCTGGCCGTGTGCGCCTTGCGGCTCGGGCTGTGGCTGCGCCGGGCCCGGCAGCCGATCGACGAGACCCGGCTCGCCGCCAGGCTGTGGCTCACGGTCGTCCTCGCGGGCGTTCTCGCGGTCGGCTTCATGGCCTGGGGCTGCGCGCTCTTCGGGTACGGCGACGCCTACGCCCGGGCCCACATGCTGTTCTATGTCGGCACCACCACGATCGCCTGCGTGTTCTGCCTGGCGCAGCTGCGCGCGGCGGCCCTGCTGGTGACGGCGATCGTCACGATTCTCTTCTGCCTCCACGTCAGCAGCCTCGACAACCAGGTCATGCGGGCGATCGGCCTCAACCTGGTGATCGTCAGCGCCGCTCTGGCCTTCGTGATCCTCACCTATTACCGCGACTTCACCCGCCTGATCGGACAGCAGGTCGAGCTCGGGCGCCTGAGCCGGGAGAACCTGCGGCTCGCCAATCTCGACATGCTCACCGAGCTGCCCAACCGCCGCAGCTTCTTCGCCTCCCTGGACCAGGCCGTGGCTGAGGCGGAGGCGGGGGCTGGGCCGTTCGTCGTCGGCCTGATCGATCTCGACGGGTTCAAGCCGGTGAACGACGCCCACGGGCACGGCGCGGGTGATGCCGTGCTGCAGGAGGTCGCCCGGCGCGTGCGGGACGTGGTGGGTGAGGCCGGCGTGGTGGCACGCATCGGCGGCGACGAGTTCGGCCTGGTCCTGCGCGGCACCGCGGCGCTCGCGACGACGGGCGAGGCGATCTGCGGTGCGCTCGCGGCGCCGTTCCGGCTGCCGAACGGCGGCAGCGCCCAGATCGGCGCGTCGATCGGCTTTGCCGCCTATCCGGAGGCGGGCCACAAGGCGGCCCAGCTCGTCGAGCGGGCCGATTACGCCCTGTACTACGCCAAGGCGCAGAGCCGCGGCGCCGCCGTGCTGTTCACCGAGGAGCACGAGCGGCTCCTGCGCACCCAGAGCGTGATCGAGCAGGCGCTGCGCCACGCCGACCTGTCCCGCGAGATGAGCCTGGTCTTCCAGCCGATCGTCGACGTGCGGCGCGGCCGCACCGTGGCGTTCGAGGCGCTGGCGCGCTGGACCAGCCCGGAGCTCGGCCCGGTCTCGCCTGCGGTGTTCGTGCCGATCGCCGAGCGCTCGGGCCTGATCACCCGCATCACCGCGGTGCTGTTCGGCCAGGCGCTGGCCGCCGCCCGGGCCTGGCCGGACCGGCTCGCCCTGTCCTTCAACCTGTCGATGGCGGATATCGCCTCGCCGCAGGCCGCCGCAGGCCTCGTCGCGGCCATCCGGGCGAGCGGACTGGAGCCGGAGCGGGTGATCCTGGAGGTGACCGAGACCGCGCTGATCCAGGACGTGGCGCAGGCCCAGACCGTACTCGAGACCCTGAAGGCCACCGGCATCGCCATCGCGCTCGACGATTTCGGCACCGGCTACTCGTCCCTGAGCTACGTCCACCGCCTGCCCCTCGACAAGCTCAAGATCGACCGCAGCTTCATCAGCGAGGTCACCACCGATCCGGCCAGCCGCGACATCGTCACGTCGATCGCCGCGCTCGCCCGCAACCTGAAGCTCGACTGTGTGGTGGAGGGGATCGAGACACCCGAGCAGGCCCGCCTGCTCGAAGGGCTCGGCTTCGTGCTGATGCAGGGCTACCATTTCCACCGGCCGATGGGCTTCTCCGACACCCTGCGCTACCTGGATTCCGAGGCTGTGCGGGCGATCCGGCCGGTCCAGGGGATCGCCCGCCAGCAAGCGGTCGCCTGACGGGGAAGCGGCCGCCCGTGAGGGAGGGACGGCCATGCTCACTTACGCGATCGGCGACATCCACGGCCGCGCGGATCTCCTGGCCCGCCTGCTCGCCCGGATCGAGGAGCACCGCGCCGGGCGCCCGCGCCGCCTGGTCTTCCTCGGCGACGCCGTCGACCGCGGGCCCGACAGCGCCGAGGTCATCGCGATCCTGCGTGACCTCCAGGCCGGCGAGCCGGAGGCGGTGACCTGCCTGATGGGCAACCACGAGGCGATGCTGCTCGACGCCGCCGCGGGTACGAACCTCGACCTGTGGCGGCTCAACGGCGCCGGCCCGACGCTCGCCTCCTACGGCGTCACGCAGCCCTGCGACCTGCCGGCCGAGATCGTCGCCTGGATCGCCGCCCTGCCGACCCTGCACGGCGACGCGCGGCGCTGGTACGTCCATGGCGGCCTCGACCCGGCCCGGGGCGCCGAGGAGAGCGACCGCGAGACCCGGCTGTGGATGCGCGAGCCGTTCCTGTCCTCGGACCACGATTTTGGCCGCCACGTCGTGCACGGCCACACCCCGACGCGGGACGGCCGGCCGGAACTGCGGGTCCACCGAACCAACCTCGATACGGGCGCGGTGTTCGGCGGCCCGCTCACCGCCGGTATCTTCACGGACGGGCAGGAGCCGCCGGTGGAGGTGCTGGCGGTGCGGTAGGCGGCCGGAAGCGGCATCGCTGCTCTCGGCGGTGCCGACACCCTCGATGTCATCCCAGGACCGTGCAGCAGAATCCGGTGGCATCGTATGAAATGCGGCAAAATCAACGATCTAAGGAGCTTCGAGATTGCAACTTGGTCGTGAAATAACCTAAAATCGTTGCAGAAATTCAAGCCGATGCCATTTCCAATACTTAAGGGCTGTGAGTGATGTCGATCCGGGCTGCGTGGTCCACCGAGCGGTGCTGAATGCCCTGCCAGCCGGTCCAGCCGGTATACAGACCGACCAGCACGATCAGTACGGCCGAGGCATAGGGGGCCTGTCGGGCGAAGCTGCCGAACCCTGACCAGCGCGAGGCGACGTGCTCGACGCTCAGCGCCGCCAGGACGCCCGCCGAGACCATCGTGAGTGCCAGCCCGATGCTGAAGCACGCCACCAGGGCGAAGCCGAGGCTCAACTCCTTGAGTTGGATGCACAACAGCAGCACCGTGACCGCGGCCGGGCACGGGATCAGGCCGCCGGTCAGGCCGAACATGACGATCTGTCCGGTGGTCACGGTGCGGCCCGCGAAGCGACGCCGGATGTCGTCGGCATGGGCGCGGGCGTGGGCGTCGTCCTCGGTGCCGAGGTTCATGTGGTCGTGCTCCTCGAACGCAACCTCATGGTTTTCCACTCCAGCCGGTAGTTCGAGGTGGAGCCGGGCCGTGAAGGCGTGCGGCTCCGGGATTTCCTCCAGGCTTTCGAGAAAGTCGTCGTTGCGCACGAAGCCGAAGGTCTGCCGAGTTCCATCCGGGCGCCGAGTGACGATGCCCGCCGCCTCGGCCTCCGGCAGTGGACCGCGCTCGCTGCGGAGACGCCAGCGCGGCGGCACGCCGTCCTCGAACACCTCCAGCGTCAACAGCCCTTCCCGGGTTGTGATGTGGTGCCTCTCGTCATGGTGATGATGGTCGCGGTGCTGCCCGCTCCACGTGCGCCACGCCATCCAGAGGGCGACGCCGACGATCAAGACGGCCGACGCCAGTTGGAAGTACGGCTCGCTCGCCTCTCCGGCATATTGCTGGCCGAAAGACTGGCCGCCGAGCGCGATCGCCCACACGACCGCCGTGTGCGAGAGCGTTGCCGCCAACCCCAGCAAGACCGCCTGCATGACCGTCCCGCGCACGGCGATGATGAAGGCAGCCATCATCGTCTTGGAGTGGCCGGGTTCGAGGCCGTGCAGCGCACCAAGCAGGATCGCGGTCGGCGCGAACAGCCACGCGTGCGCCGTCCCCTGCTGAAGCAGGTCGGTCAAAGGGGTCATGGCACGGGCTTTCGTTACTTGAGGTAGGTCTTCACCACCTCGATCAGCTCGGCCGCACCCCTGGCGCGGTCGGCGTCCGGCTCGTTGTCCGGGTTCACGACGTGGTGGCGGATATGGTCTTCCATCAGCTCGGCAGTCAGCCCATTGATAGCCCCGCGCATCGAGGCGACCAGCATCAGCACATCGGCGCAGCCCAGCTCGGCCTCCAGGGCGCGCTCGACCGCCTCCGCCTGTCCTTTGATGCGGCGCACCCGCGCCAGCAGCTTGGTCTTTTCCTTGATCGTGTGGGCCATGGGGGCAGCTTTCGCTTCTGGGTGGATATATAGGGGGGTACCCTATAGCGTGTCGAGCACGAATTGCGCGACCGGGGCATGGAGGCCCCTGGCATGAAGAAGGACGACCCCTGCGTCGGGGTGTGCGCGTGGGATGGAAAGACCGGCTGGTGCCTGGGCTGTGGCCGAACCGTGCCGGAGATCAAGGCGTGGCGGAAGCTCACGCCGTATCGGCGTACCGCGCTCCTGCGCGATCTGCCGCGCCGGGTGGAACAGTCGAGCAAACATCAGCCGATCGAAGCGGCTCCAGCCGGGAAGGCGCGACGCTCGTAGGTCACACGTTGCGAGCGTGGCCAATGCCCTCATACCAATGGCCCAAGACGCTGACGCATCGATTCGATCTCGGGCAAGCCCGAGATCGACGGGGCCATTGACCCATCTCGAATTTTCGACACCAAGGCAAAGGCTTGGCGAGAATTCGAGAACGGAACCAAAGGTCGTTTCCAACGACCGTAGGTATCATACCCGCTTCCTGCCCTCGACAGCCCGCCGCAAGGTCCCGCTGACGAGGTTCGAACCCCGGCGGAAGCAGGCGGCGCGAGGGCGACTCATTCCGCCACGTACGCCGCCAGCTCCTCCGGCTCCCCGGTCGGAAACGTCTCCCGCAGGTGATCCAGGAAGGCGCAGACCCGGGCGCTGAGGAGCCGGCGCGACGGGTAGAGCGCCCAGAGCGCGATGTCCGATCCCGCCACGTCGCCCCAGGAGACCAGCCGGCCGGCGGCGAGGTCGTGGGCGACGAGGGAGACCGGCAGGCGCGCCGCGCCGAGGCCGGTGCGAACCGCGTCGCGGATCATCACCAGCGACGACAGGACCAGCACGGGCGCGACGGCGAGCGATGCGCCATCCGCCAGGGTCCAGACGGCCCGCTCCTCCGACCGCACCACCGCCGGGGCGTAGTCCCCTTGCGCCGGGCGGGTAAGGCCGGGGCTCGCCGCCACCACCATCCGGTCGCGCAGGAAGATCCGGCCGACCAGGGCCTCCTCCGGGACCGGGTTGACCCGGATCACCAGGTCGTAGCCCTCCTCGACCATGTCGACGGCTCGGTCCTCGGTCGTCACGCTGAGGCGGACCTCCGGGTATTTCAGCGCGAAGCCCGCCGCCACCTTGCCCATGGCGATCTGCGAGAACAGCAGCGGCGCGCTGATCCGCAGCCGGCCCCGGGCCCGGGCCCCGCCGGCCGCGATCGCCGCCGCGGCCTCGTCGATTTCGGTCAGGAGGGCGCCGGCTCGCTCGTGGAGGGCGCGCCCCTCCTCGGTCAGCGTCAGCACCCGGGCGCCGCGCTCGAACAGGCGCAAGGCGAGGTCGGCCTCCAGCTCCGCGACCCGGCGCGACAGGGTCGCCTTCGGCCGGCCGGAGGCGCGGGCGGCCCGCCCGAATCCGCCATGGCGGGCGACGAGGGTGAAGTCGGCAAGGGCGAGCAGGTCCATCCGTTCCACCAGCGAGACGGTGCGTCCAAATCGGACGCCTATCGGCTCGGATACGGATCGCTCATCCTCCGGGGGTGTTCAACGACGAATGCGGAGCAATCCCATGACGATCCTGGTGACGGGCGCCACCGGCACGGTCGGCCGCCACGTGGTCCGGCAACTGGCGCAACGCGGCGCCGATGTCCGCGCCCTCGTCCGCGACCCCGCGAAGGCCGATCTCCCGCCCGGCGTCGCGGTGGCGAAGGGTGACTTCCTCGACATCGATGCGATGCGCAGCGCGCTGTCGGGCGTCTCCACCCTGTTCCTGCTCAACGCGGTGGTGCCCGACGAGGTCACGCAGGCGCTGGTCGCCCTCAACCTCGCCCGCGAGGCGGGCATCCGGCGGGTGGTCTACCTGTCGGTCATCCACAGCGATCGGTTCGTGAACGTGCCCCATTTCGCCGGCAAGTTCGCCGTCGAGCGGATGATCGAGGGCATGGTGTCCGAGGGACGGGGGTTCGAGGCCACCATCCTGCGCCCGGCCTACTTCATCGACAACGACCGCACGGTGGCCGACATGGTGCTGCAGCACGGGGTCTACCCGATGCCGCTCGGCCACAAGGGCCTGGCGATGATCGACGCGCGCGACATCGGCGAGATCGCGGCCCTGGCGCTGATCCGCCGCGAGCAGGGTGCGGGGCCGCTCGACCGCCTCACCCTCGTCGGGCCCGAGACGCTGACCGGGCCGAACGTCGCGGGACTCTGGTCGGAGGTGCTCGGCCGCCCGATCGCCTATGGCGGCGACGACACGGCCGGGTTCGAGCGGAACCTGCGGGCCGTCATGCCGCCCTGGATGGCCTTCGACATGCGCCTGATGGCCGAGCGCTTCCAGGCCGACGGGATGATTCCGGAGGCGGGCGACCGCGAGCGCCTGACCGCGCTGCTGGGGCGCCCGCTGCACGGCTACCGCGACTTCGCCGCCGCCGTCGCGGCCGCCGCCTGACCTCGCCCGTCGGCGGGCGACGGTGGAAACCCGGATATGGCGGTGCGAGAGTGGGGAATGGCTCCTGCTCTCCCCGTCCGTTGGGTCGTCATCGGCAATAGCGGCTCGGGCAAGAGCACCCTGGCCGAGCGCCTGGGCACGGCCCTGTCCGTGCCGGTCCACGACCTCGATCTCGTCCACTGGCATCCCGACGGAGGCAAGCGCGACGAGGACGAGGCCAGGGCGCGCGTCGCCGGGATCGCGGCGACCGAGGCCTGGATCGTCGAGGGCGTCTACGGCTGGCTGTCCCAGGTCGCCCTGGCGCGGGCGACGACGCTGGTCTGGCTCGATCTCCCGTGGGAGGCGTGCCGGGACGGCCTGCTCGCCCGCGGCCTGCGGCGCGGCATGACACTGGACGACCAGAGGGACCTGCTGGCCTGGGCGCAGGACTATTGGGCCCGGACCACCTCCTCGTCGTTCACCGGCCACCGGCGGATTCATGATGCCTTTGCCGGCACGAAGGTCCACCTGTGCACGCGCGACGAGGTGGCGGCCTTCATGGCCTGATGGCCCGGGATGGGCGGGGCTGTCCAGGGAAAGCCGTAGCGCGCGATCGGGGCTACCGCATGCGGATCAACCGCTCCTTCAATCCCGCCGGATACAAGGGCAGGCCGCCCGGACGATCGAGCGCATCGATGGCGAACCACGCGGCGCGGCACGGCTCGCCGTCGTCTTCGCGAAACGCGATGGGCTCCATGTCGGACAAGCATCCCTCGGGCAGGCGGATCTCGAACAGGGCGACGATCTCGTGGCCGACATGCCCGTGATGGGTGTAGATGCTCTCCAGGAAGACGGGCGGCCCGACGGTCTCCACGTCGAGGCCGAGCTCTTCCCGGAATTCCCGGATGACGGCGGCCTGCGCCGTCTCCCCGAACGCGACGCCGCCGCCGAGCGGCCGGACGCCCTTGAGGCTGCCGTCGTCGTTCGAGACTTCCGCGGCGAGCAGGCGGTCGCCGCGCCGGGGCAGGCCCAGAGCCTTGAACCGGATCCGCGCCTCGGGGCGCCAGACGCTCATCCGACCTCTCCCTCCGCCCACCATGCCCGCGCCGACCGGCGGCTCCCGGCTCAGTCCCGCCCCCGCCCCACCAGCCACGCCGGATCGAACCAGCGGTCGGCCTCGCCGTCATAGGGCAGGCGGGTGATGTCCCATTGCTGGATGAACGGCGCGTAGACGTTCCAGACCGCGATGCCGCCGCCGACATAGATGCGCCGGCCGGGATAGCGCGCCAGCACCGCCCGCGGGTCCTCGTGCGAGCGGATGATCGCGATGGTGCGGTCCTGATAAGCGAAGTCCGGCACCGCCTCGATGGTCTTCGGCCCGGCGATCAGCACGTGCCCCTGCGTCACGGCAAAGAAGCGCGTCACGTCCTCGACGTAGAGCGGATCGGCGTTGCCCTCCCAGGGCAGCCGCCCGTGGAGGCCGAGCTGGCCCCGCTGCCCGATGGCGCACATCGCCCGCACGTCGATCATCGGCCTCGACCCTCCCCGGCCCCGCAACCCGGCCCCCTGATAGCCCGCCCGCCGGGCGGAGGGCCAGCCGGCCGAAGGGCGGGGGCTCACGATCAGGGGATGCTGGCCTCCGCGCCCTCCGGCAGCGCGCTCGCCGGCATCGGCTTGCCGTACAGGTAGCCCTGGAGCTGGGTGCAGCCCTCCCGGTGCAGGCAGGCGGCCTGCTCGGGCGTCTCGACGCCCTCCGCCGTGGTGGCGATGCCGAGGCTGCGGCTGAGCCCGGTGATCGCCTGCACCACCGCCAGGGCCTCGCGGCTGTCGCAGAGCTCGCGCACGAAGGTCCGGTCGATCTTGATCTTGTCGAACCGGAACGCGCACAGGTAGCTCAGGGACGAATAGCCGGTACCGAAATCGTCGAGCGCGATCCGCGTCCCGAGCTGCTTGAGCTGTCCCAGCAGCGCCAGGTTGTTCGACGAGGCGTCGAGCAGGACCGATTCGGTGATCTCCAGCTCGAGCCGGGCGGCGGGCAGGCCGGAGGCGGCGAGCGCCGAGGCGACCTGCGCCGCCAGCGCCGCGTTGCGGAACTGCACCGGCGACAGGTTGACGGCGACGCTGCGGCCGCTCGTCCAGCAGCTCGCCTCCCGGCACGCCTCGTGCAGCACGAAGGCACCGATCTCGTGGATCATCCCGGTCTCCTCGGCGACCGGGATGAAGTCGAGGGGCGAGATCGGGCCGCGTAACGGGTGGTGCCAGCGCAGGAGTGCCTCGTACCCGACGGTCGCGCCGTCCTCCGCCCGGACGATCGGCTGGTAGTGAAGGCCGAGCTCGCGCCGGGTGATCGCCCCCCGCAGGTCGGTCTCGATCAGGCGGCGGTAGCGGGCCGCGGCCGCGAGCGCACCGTGGAAGCGCACGGACCGGCCGCCGCCCGTGCGCTTCGCCTCGTCGAGCGCGAGGTCGGCGCTGCGCAGGAGCCCGTCGGCGCCGTCGGCGTCGGCAGGCGCGAGGGCGAGGCCGATGCTGAGGCCGGCCTCGATCCGCTGGCCGTCGATCTCGATCGGCTCGCGCATCGCCGCGATCAGGCGCTCGGCCAGGGCCTCCGCCTCCGCTTCCGCCGCGAGGAGTGGGGCGACGACCGCGAACTCATCGCCGCCGAGGCGCGCCAGGGTGTCGCCCGGGCGCAAGGCCTCCTGAATGCGCCTGGCGACGGCGCGCAGCAGCTGGTCGCCGACCGGATGGCCGAGGGTGTCGTTGATGCACTTGAGGTCGTCGAGGTCGAGGCACAGCACCGCCGTGCCGGTTCCCGCCGCGTCCTTGCCCGCTGCGCCGTAGGCGGCCAGGGCCTCGTCGAGCCGCTGCCGGAACAGCTCGCGGTTGGGCAGGCCGGTCAGCGCGTCGTGATGGGCGAGATGGTGGATCCGCACGCTCGCGGCATGCGCCTCGCTGACGTCCTCGGCGATGAGCAGGCCGTGGAGCGGCTGCTCGCCGGTCCCGGCGATCGCCAGGGCGCGCATCCGGAGCGTGCGCGAGCCCCAGGCGGTCGTGACCGGCGCCTCGAGGGTGACGGCGGAGGCGGACGGGCTGCCGGCGGCCGCGAGGGCGGTCTTCAGCAGTGCGGCGAGGGTGGCCGGCAGCACCGCCTCCGCCGGCCGGCCGACCAGCTCGCCGGTGCAGCCGCAGAGCAGAAGCTCCGCCTGGCGGTTGGCGAGCCGGATCAGTCCCGTCGCCGCGTCCTGCACGACGACGCTCGACGGGATGGTGGCGACCACGCTGTCGAGGAAGGCCGTCGTCGCGGCCAGGTGGTCGCGGTGGCGCTCGGCGACTTCCTTGGCCTCCAGGAGTTGCAGTTCCTGCGCCCGCTTGTCGGTGCGGTCGCGGGTGATCTTGGCGAAGCCGAGGAGGCGACCGTCCTCGTCGCGGATCGCGTCGATGACGACGAAGGCCCAGAACCGGGTGCCGTCGCGGCGCAGGCGCCAGCCCTCGGTCTCGAAGCGTCCGGTCTCCCGGGCCTCGTGCAGGCCGGCCTCGGGCAATCCCGCCGCCCGATCCTCCGGGGTGTAGAGGCATGCGAAGTGCCGTCCGACGATCTCGTCGCCGGTATACCCCTTGGTGCGTTCCGCCCCGGCGTTCCAGTTCGCCACGATCCCATCCGGATCGAGCATGAAGATCGCGTAATCCGTCACGCCCTGGACGAGCAGCCGGTACATGACGTCGGTGCTTGCGGTCACGGCTGGCCGTCCCGTCTGCGGCCGGGCCCCGATGGGCCCAGTGTGATGAGGTTTTCCCAGTATCCGAGTTGGGCGGAGGGCCCCTAATTCAGTGTTAAATTTCGCTGCCGCAACGACCGAAACGGCCGAGACAGCACGAGAGTCCGCATCTCGAATTTTGCAATGAGCGATGAATGTTCAGACGATCCTTGATGCTTCTGCGGCGAGCATAAAATGCGCAATCCCGCCGCAGGCCTGTCCGTGTCGAGACGAGGCGGGCCCGCCCGACGGGACAGGCGCGCGCCCGACCGCCGAGGGAGTGTCGTCCCGGACGGCGATGCCGGTCGTGACGACACGCGGCGGCTTTTGGCTCAGGCCGGCTTCTGCGGCGTCAGCACCCGGCCGGTCGGGAAGTCGAAGATCGTCCCGCTCTCGGTCCAGTCCGGGCTCGCGAGCCGCACGATGTGGGGCGCCAGGTCCTCCGGGGTGCGCAGGGTCTCCGGATCCTCGCCCGGCATCGCGGCCTTGCGCATCGCGGTGCGCAGGGGGCCGGGATTGAGCAGCATCGCCCGCACCGGCGTCGTCTCGGTCTCAGCCGCGTAGGTCCGCACCAGGGCTTCCAGCGCCGCCTTCGACACCGCGTAGGGGCCCCAATAGGCCCGGCACGACGAGGCCGCGCCGGAGGTGACGAACACCGCCCGCCCGGCATCGGAGCGGCGCAGCAGCGGGTCGAGGGAGCGGATCAGGCGCCAGTTCGCCGTGACGTTCACGTCCATGACGCTCGACCAGACCTTCGGGTCGACGTGCCCGAGCGGCATCAGCTTGCCGAGCACGCCGGCATTGCCGACGAGCACGTCGAGCCGGCCCCAGCGCTCGTGGATCGCGGCGCCGAGGCGGTCGATGGCGTCGTAGTCGCACAGGTCCAGGGGGACGAGGGTGGCGGAGCCGCCCGCCGCCCGCACGGCATCGTCGAGATCCTCGAGGGCGCCTTGCGTGCGGGCGACCGCGATCACGTGGGCGCCGGCCGCGGCCAGCGCCAGGGCCGCCGCGCGGCCGATGCCGCGCGAGGCCCCGGTAACGACCGCGATGCGGTCGGCGAGGGGTTTTGGGGGGAGGAGGGTGTCGGACATCGGGTCAGCGGGCCTTGGGCTCAGTCGGCCTCGGCGAGGATCGCCATCCGGCGCGGCGAGGCGACCGCGAGGTCGGTCAGCGCCGTCGGGTAGTCGCCGGTGAAGCAATGGTCTGTGTATTGCGGGCAGGACGCGTTGCGGCCCTCCTCGCCCATCGCCCGGTACAGCCCCTCGATCGACAGGAAGGCGAGCGAGTCGGCGCCGATATACTGGCGCATGCTCTCCAGGTCGTGGGTGGCGGCGAGCAGCTTCTCCTTCTCCGGCGTGTCGATGCCGTAGAAGTCGGGATGGGTGATCGGCGGCGAGGCGATGCGGAAATGCACCTCGCGGGCGCCGGCCTCGCGCATCATCCGGACGATCTTCACCGAGGTGGTGCCGCGCACCAGGCTGTCGTCGACGAGCACGATCCGCTTGCCCTCGACCGCCGCGCGGTTGGCCGAGTGCTTCATCCGCACGCCGAGCTCGCGCACCGACTGGGTCGGCTGGATGAAGGTGCGGCCGACATAGTGGTTGCGGATGATCCCGAGCTCGTAGGGCAGCCCGGTCTGCTGGGCGTAGCCGAGCGCCGCCGGCACGCCGGAATCCGGCACCGGGATGATGATATCGGCCTCGGCCGGCGATTCCTTCGCCAGCTCGACGCCGATGTTCTTGCGCACCGAGTAGACGTTCTTGCCGTTGACGACCGAATCGGGGCGGGCGAAGTAGATGTACTCGAAGATACAGGGACGCAAGGGTTGCGCCCGGGCGAAGCGGATCGACTCGATGCCCTCTTCCGAGATCACCACCATCTCGCCGTTCTCGACGTCGCGCACGAAGCGGGCGCCGATGATGTCGAGCGCGCAGGTCTCGGAGGCCAGGATGTAGCGGCCGTCGAGTTCGCCGAGCACCAGCGGGCGGATGCCGAGGGGATCGCGGGCGCCGATCAGCTTCTTGTTCGTCATCATCACGAGGGCGTAGGCGCCTTCGATCTGGCGCAGGGCATCCATCACCCGGTCGACGATGCGGACGTGGCGCGAGCGGGCGACGAGGTGGAGGATCGCTTCCGTATCGGAGGTCGACTGGCAGATGGCGCCGTCGCGCACGAGTTGCCGGCGCAGCAAGAGGCCGTTGGTCAGGTTGCCGTTATGGGCGACCGAGAGCCCGCCGGTCTCGAGCTCGGCGAAGAGCGGCTGCACGTTGCGCAGGATCGTCTCGCCGGTGGTCGAGTAGCGGACGTGGCCGATCGCGGTCTCGCCCTTCAGGCGCTCGATCGTGGCGAGGTCGGAGAACGAATCGCCGACGAGGCCCATGCGGCGCTCGGAATGGAACACCCGGCCGTCGAACGACACGATGCCGGCCGCCTCCTGGCCGCGATGCTGCAGGGCGTGCAGACCGAGCGCGACGATCGCCGAGGCATCGGGATGGCCGTAGATGCCGAAGACCCCGCATTCCTCGCGTAAGGTATCGCCGTCGAGATCGAGATCGCCGCCGAACGCCTCGCTCGCCCCGGGGGCGCCCCGGAAGGTTTCGCTGCGTGCTGACATGATGAGAAGCCCCTGGTGGCCGGTCACCGCACGGCCTCGCCTCGCCGACCCCGCGCACCGACACCATCCGCGCGCGGGCCTGATTCACCCCGGGAGGCAGGTTTCGGGCCGCCCGCATCCGAAGCGTCGCGTCCGATCGGTTGCCTCACCGCCGGCTATGTAAACGCTGCCTTCGGCGGAACCAAGGCGTCAAACCTGCGTTGCGCGGCCTACCTCACATGCAAAGGGCGCCGGTCGGGCGCCCTTGCAACATCCTGGTGAACGGTCCGTGGCCCGGCTTCAGCGGCGCGGGCTGGCATCGGTCCGGCGCTGGGGCGGGGCATCGGCCTCGGCCGGCGCGTCGGTGCCCGGATCGGTCTCGGGCTTGGGCTTGCGGAACTGCTTGAGCAGGCCTTCCGGATTGTCCGGCAGCATCGCCACCAGCTTCTGGCCGCTATTCTCCAGGATCTCGCGGCTGCGGGCCTGCTGGGCCCAGTCCGGCACCTTGCCCTGGACCAGCCAGGCCAGGAACACCCAGCCGATGACGCAGATCAGGAAGCCGCGGGCCGCCCCGAAGGCGAGGCCCAGGCTGCGGTCGACCGCGCCGATGCGCGAATCGAGGATCAGGTCCGAGATCTTCACGGTGATCACCGAGACCACCAGCAGGGTCACGAGAAAGATCGCGGCGATCGACGCCACCAGCGAGACGGTGTCGCTGGAGACGTGCTGCTTCACGGTCGGCAGTAGCAGCGGGTGCAGGGTCCAGGCGAGGCCGGCCGCCGCGACCCAGGCCACGATCGCCAGCACCTCGCGCGTGAAGCCCCGCACCGCCGCGAGCAACGCGGAGATGACGACGACACCCAGCACGACGAGATCGAGAACGGAGAACGGCATCGGCAGGAACAGGTTCGGGGGCGTGCGCGTTGGCTCGGGTCGCGGCTGCCCTGCACCGCCGGGGTTGTATACGCTGCCGGATGCGCTTCGTCACCCTGCCGTTGGCAGAGCCCGTGCCCGTGGCGCGGGGCGGGGCCCATTCGGGCCGATCGACCGGTTCTATCCCACGCGCGACCTCATCCTGAGGTGCGAACGAAGTGAGCCTCGAAGGAGGGCTCCCGGTAGCATTGAGGCTTCTGGAGCCCTCCTTCGAGGCCTCCGCTTCGCTCCGGCACCTCAGGATGAGGTCGCGGGTGGGACGGCAAGCGAGGCACTTGTTCTCATCTCGGCAATGGGCAAGCGCTCAAACATCCTCGTCGTCATAGGCCGGCATCCGCTGCGGCGGGCGCCGCCCGCCCCGGACCGGCTTGCCGCTGGCGGCGACCCCCGCCACGAGGTCGGCGATGTGGCGAAGCGACTCCGCCGGAAACCCCGTCCCGGACCCGTCCCGCCCGGCGCCCTCGCGGCCCTGCGGCATCAGCGCCTTGGCAAAGCCCAGCTTCTGCGCCTCCTTCAGCCGCGCGGGCGCCTGCGCCACCGGCCGGATCGCCCCCGACAAGCCGACCTCGCCGAAATACACCGCGTCCGACGGCAGGGCCGAGCCCGAGAGCGAGGAGACCAGGGCGGCGGCCACCGCGAGGTCGGCGGCGGGCTCGCTGATGCGTAACCCCCCCGCGACGTTGAGATAGACGTCGTGGCCACCCAAGCGGATGCCGCCATGGGCCTCCAGCACCGCCAGCACCATCGACAGGCGGTTCGGGTCCCAGCCGACCACCGCGCGCCGCGGCATGCCGAGTGCGGACGGCGCCACCAGGGCCTGGATCTCGACGAGGAGCGGCCGCGTGCCCTCCATCCCGGCGAAGACCGCGGTGCCCGGCGCCGCAAGGTCGCGCCCGGCGAGAAAGAGGGCGGAGGGGTTCGGCACCTCGGCCAAGCCCCCGTCGGTCATCTCGAACACCCCGATCTCGTCGGTGGGGCCGAAGCGATTCTTGACCGCGCGCAGGATGCGGAAATGGTGGCCCTGGTCGCCTTCGAACGAGGCCACCGCATCGACCATGTGCTCGACGACGCGGGGGCCGGCGATCTGCCCGTCCTTGGTGACGTGGCCGACCAGGATCACGGCGGTGCCGGAGGTCTTGGCGAAGCGGATCAGGCTCTGGGCCGAGCCGCGCACCTGGGTCACCGTGCCGGGGGCCGATTCGACCGTCTCGGTCCACATCGTCTGGATCGAGTCGATGATCGCCAGCGCCGGCGGCTTGCCCTGGCTCAAGGTGGCGATGATGTCCTCGACATTGGTCTCGGCGGCGAGTTCGACGGGGGCGCTCGCGAGACCCAGCCGCTCGGCCCGCAGGCGCACCTGGCCCACCGCCTCCTCGCCCGAGATGTAGGCGACGCGCTCACCCCGTTTCGCCAGCGCGGCGGAAGCCTGCATCAGCAGCGTCGACTTGCCGATGCCGGGATCGCCGCCGAGCAGGATCACCGAGCCGCGCACGAAGCCGCCGCCCGTCACCCGGTCGAGCTCGGCGATGCCCGACGAGGTGCGCGGCGCCTCCTTGACCTCGCCGGTCAGCCCTTCGAGCGGGAAGATGCGTCCCCGCGCCCGGCTCGGCCGGGTCGCGACCGGGCCGGAGACCGGGCTTGCCGCGCCGGTCTCCTCGACGATCGTGTTCCAGCCGTTGCAGGCCTCGCAGCGGCCGCGCCAGCGATTGTAGACCGCGCCGCAGGACTGGCAGGCGAAGGTCTGGTGGTTCTTCGCCATCGGCGGCTGATCTCCGGGGCTGAAGGCCGCGCGCCGGCCTCCTGGGTGTGTTCCTGATATGTCCCGAGGGGCACGCCGTTGCAACCGCGCGCCAGCGACCGTTCAGACACGAACCCGCCGCGCTCGCGTCCCAATCCCCGGCGAAAGCCAGGCCTTATCGTGACGATGGATGCGGATGATGGCCCGGACCGGTCGACCTTACCACTACGACCGCGTCCAGCGCGGCTTCCACTGGCTCATGGCGGCGCTGATCGTGGTGGCGCTCGGGCTTGGCATCTACGCCGCCTGGCAGGTGCCCGGCACCTCGCCGCGGCGCGAGATCCTCGACATCCACAAGTCGATCGGCCTGACGGTGCTGCTGCTCCTGCCGCTCCGCTTCGTCTGGCGGCTCGTCGCCGGCGAGCCGGCCTATCGTGCGCCGCCGTCGCGCCACGCCCACATCGCCGCGACGCTGGCGCATCTGACCCTCTACGCCCTGATGCTGCTCTTGCCCGTCAGCGGCTACGTCTATTCGGCGGCGGGCGGCTACGGCCTGCCGTGGTTCGGCGTCTTCTCGTTCCCGCGCCTCGTGCCGGTCGACAAGGCTTTGTCGCAGGCGGGCTACGGCGCGCATTACTGGATCGCCTGGGGGCTCGGGATCGTGCTCGGCCTTCATGTCCTCGCCGTGGCCTGGCACGCCTGGATCCGCCGCGACGAGGTGATGGGGCGGATGTGGCCGGGGCGGGTGGGCGGGGATGAGGCGCGGTCGGCGTGATGTGATTCGATACGAGTAAAGCGCAGGTGCCCTCCTCTCCCCGCGGGCGGGGAGAGGGCTGCGAACCCCTTGTCGGGTTCGCAGCGAGCCCGCAGGGCGGGGGTGAGGGGGAAGTGCCGAATGTGGCTCCTCCGGAAACACCCCCTCACCCTCGCTCCGGCTGCGCCTGCGCTTGCTGCTGACCCGACGAGGGGTCAGCAGCCCTCTCCCCGCCCGCGGGGAGAGGAGAAATACGCGCCATATCCGTCCAGGCACCGGCGGAAAACGCATTCTCCACCAACGCCCCGACCCGATCCGCCACCAGCGCCTCGTCGAACAGGATGCGGAAGAGAATCGGCGCGATGACACGGTCCAGCACCCTGTCGAGATCCGGAAACGCCTCGCCCCGCGCCGCCGCGCGCTCGGCGATGACGGCGATCTGCTGCCGGGCATAGCCGCAGCAGCGCCGGGGGCCGGCCTCGCCATCGGCGGCGAGCACGTCGCGGATCATCTCGCGGCCGAGCTGCGAGGCCATCTCCTCGGCATATTGCTCGGCCCAGGCCAGGAGGTCGCCGCGGCCGCTGCCGGTCTCGACCGGCACCATGTCCGGCCGCAGCCGCTCGACCGCCACGTCGGCGAGCAGGTCGTTCAACTCGCCCCAGCGCCGGTAGATCGTCGAGGGCGTGACGCCGGCCTCCGCGGCGACCAGCGGGATCGTCACCGCGGCGCGGTCCATCCGGGCAAGGAGATCCCGCGTGGCACGATGGACCGAGGCTTGGACCCGTGCGCTGCGCCCGCCCGGGCGCGGCCCTCCCTCCCGCTCCGCCATCCCACCCTCCAAACGCAAAGAATTTGCTTTTAGCCCGCCGGAGCGCTAACTCTTAACGCAACGGATTTGCTTTAGGGGCATGACGATGCGCGAAGGTCAAGGATCCCGGCGGGTCGACCCGCTCACGGTCCACGCCATGACGCTGGGCGCGTTCTTCGCCGCCGCGGCGGCCCCGACGCCGCTCTACCGGATCTACCAGGAGACCCTGGCGCTCTCGCCGGTCTTCGTCACCCTGGTCTTCGCGGTCTACGCGGTCGCCCTGCTGAAGGCGCTTCTCGTCGCCGGCTCGCTCTCCGACCATCTCGGGCGCCGCCCGGTGATTGCCGGGGCGCTCTGGCTCGAGGCGGCAGCGATGGGCCTGTTCCTGCTGGTCGGGAACGGGGCCGGCTGGCTCGTCGTCGCCCGGATCACCCAGGGGCTCGCCACCGGCATCGCCGCCGCGTCGTTGGGCGCCGCCCTCGTCGATGTGGATCGCACCCGCGGGCCGATCGTCAACGCCGTGGCGCCGCTCGCCGGCATGGCTGTGGGCGCGATCGGCACCAGCGCGCTGATCCAGTATGCGCCGCTGCCGCTGCACCTCGTCTACGGCCTCCTGCTCTGCATCTTCGCCGGGCTGGCGCTGGCGGTGTGGTCTATCCCTGAGAGCGCCGCGACGCGGCCCGGCGCCCTCGCCTCGCTCAAGCCCCGCATGGCCGTCCCGTCCCGGATCCGGCGGCCCCTGGCGCTGGTGACGCCGATCAACCTTGCCAACTGGACGCTCGGCGGCTTCTACCTCTCGCTGGTGCCCTCGGTGGTCGCGGCGGCCACCGGCAGCGGCGCGCCGCTCACCGGCGGTTCGGTCGTCACCGCCCTGATGGTGGCCGGCGCGGTCTCGGTGCTCCTGCGCCGCACGGCGGCGCCGCAGGCCAACCTGACCTTCGGGGTGCTCACCACGGCTCTCGGCGTCGTCGGAGTCGTCGCCGGCATCCATGCGGCGAGCGTGCCGGTGCTGATCCTCGCGACCCTCGTCACCGGAAGCGGCTTCGGCGCCAGCTTCCTCGGCTGCCTCGGCACGATCATGCCGCTCGCCGAGCCCGACGAGCGCGCCGGGCTGCTCGCCGCCTTCTACGTCCAGAGCTACCTCGCTTTCAGCCTGCCGGCGGTCGGCGCCGGATTCCTCGCCCGCACCCTCGGCTTTGCCGCCACCGCCGACCTCTACGCGGCGGCGGTCCTGGTGGTGAGCCTGGGCGGGCTCGCGGTGATGCGGGCCCGGTCGGGGCGGGGCCTGGTGGTGGCATAGGCATCGTTCGCCGAAGTGGTCACCGGTTCGGCAACAAAAATGATGCCAAAGCCAGAAGCTCAGCAGAGCTGCGCCATGCAGTTCTGCCGAGCCGCCGAGGGGGAGGGGGTTTAAGTCCCCACGCGTCCCCCACCCCTTTTCGTGATCGCCACCACGGCCGGGCGCGGCGGCAGGGCGGGGTCGAAATCGGGCCAGCGGGTCGCCGGGTTCTCGAAGGTGGCTGGCTGCGCGGTCGGGTCCTCCTCGTCGGCCTCGCCGGGATGCTGCACGGCGACGAAGAAGGTGGTGTCGTCGGGGGCGAAGTAGGGGCCGCACATCTCGGCCCCCAGCGGCACCTGGAAGAAGTGCTTGGCGGTGCCGCGGCGGGCCCCGTCCGTCTCCATCGCCCAGATGCCGTCGGCGCGCCCGGTCTTCGACGGCGAGTTGCCGTCCGTGGCGACCCAGAGGCGGCCCTCTCCGTCGACGGCGCAATTGTCCGGCATGCCGAACCAGCCGTCCTTCGTCGTCGCCGACGAGAAGGTGGCGCCGATTGCCGCGACCGACGGGTCGCCGCAGCGCACCAGCACCTCCCAGGCGAAGTCCTTCGCCCCGAAGTCGCCGCCCGCGGGCGACAGCTCGACAATGTGGCCGAAGCGGTTGTCCGGCCGCGGATTGGCCGCGTCGACCTGGTCGGCCTTGCGGCGGGTGTTGTTGGTCAACATCACATAGACCTTGCCGGTCTTGACGTTGGCCTCGACGTCCTCCGGCCGGTCCATCTTGGTGGCGCCGAGCAGATCGGCGGCCCGGCGGGTCTCGATCAGCACGTCGGCCTGGTCGCGAAACCCGTTCTCCGGCGTCAGCGGGCCCTCGCCGAACACGATCGGCAGCCAGGTGCCGCGCCCGTCCGCGTCGAAGCGGGCGACCGACAGCGTGCCGTGATCGAGAATGTCGCGGTTGGCCGCCTTGTCGGCCGTGTTCACCGCGTCCGTCGTGACGAAGCGGTAGACGTAGTCGAAGCGCTCGTCGTCGCCCTGGAACACGACGTAGCGGCCGTCCCTGGCCAAGGCCCCGGCGGCGCCCTCGTGCTTGAAGCGGCCCATGGCGGTGCGCTTCACCGGCACGCTCGTCGGATCGAACGGATCGATCTCGACCACCCAGCCGAAGCGGTTCGGCTCGTTGGGCTCCTTGCCCAGGTCGAACCGGTCGTGGAAGCGGGCCCAGCCGTAGAGGTTGCCCGGCATCCCGAGGCGCTTGTGGTTCCTGGCCTCGATCTTGGCTTCCGCCGAGCCCTCCGGCAGGCGGCCCTGGAAGTAGTAGTTGATGTTCTCCTCGCAGGTCAGCCACGTGCCCCAGGGCGTGACGCCGCCGGCACAGTTGTTGAGCATGCCCAAGACCGTCTTCCCCTCCGGGTCGGCGCCGGTGCGCAGGCGGGCCGAGCCGGCGGCTGGGCCGGCGAGCCGCATCGGGGTCATGGCGGTGATGCGGCGGGCGTAGCGGGAGTTCGGCACCACGCGCCAGCGCCCGTCCTCGCGCTTGACCTCGATCACCGAGCCGCCATGGGCCGCCATCTCGATGTCGACGAGGTCGCGGTTCATGCCGGCGAACGCCGCCTTGCCGTCCTGCCGGCCGAGGCCGGGGAACATCAGCTCCTCGTTGGTGTATTCGTGGTTGACGACGAGGAGGCCGTGGCCGGCGGGATCGCCCGCGCCCGGCAGCGGGAAGAACCCCAGGAAGTCGTTGTTGTAGCCGAATTGCATGCCTTGCGCGGCGGCCGACTGCCTGTGCGGGTCGAAGGCCGGCGCGCCGGGCAGGACCGGATCGCCCCAGCGGATCAGCACCTCGGCGTCGTGGCCGTCCGCCACGTGGTGGCGCTCGTCGGCGCCGGCCGGCAATTCGCGGAACGGGAAGGTCTCGGAGGCTGCCGCCGCGACCGCCCGGGGTGCCAGGGTCGCGGAGATCGCCGAGACGGCGAGACTCGCGGCCAAACCTCCCGTCACCCCCCCGCGAAGAATCTCGCGCCGGTCGAAGCGCCGGGCCACGATCGCGCCGAGGGTCGGGTTGGCGCTCGGGTTCGAGCCGGCATCCTCGGATGCCTCGGCCTGCTGCGATCGGTTCAGCGACGGCTGTGTCATCGGGCATCCTCGGCGCACATCACGAATCAAACCGGACGCTTACCTTAGGGACCATGGCGCCCGGATGACAGTTTTCGGCGGGGCGCCCGCCGTCGGGCTGCCAAGTCCTGCGACAGAGCAAGTCCTGCGACAGAGCAAGTCCTGCGACAGAGCAAGTCCTGCGACAGAATCGGTGCTCCCGGGCGCGAGCCTCACGGCAGCAGATGCGCGTCCAGCCAGGGAGCTGGGGCCGGGTGCGGCAGACGGCGGGCGATCCAGTCGATCACCGCGTCGGGCGTGTCGAAGAGCGGCGCGCGGGCCAGCGCCTCGCCGGGGCCGTAGGTCTCCGCCACGCGCCACTTGTGGCGCTGCTCCGGCGCGGCGGCGGTGCCGGGCTGCAGGCGGATCAGCAGCGAGACCAACTGATCGCCGAGATAGATCAGGCAGCCATCCTGATCGAGCCCGTCGCTCTGCACGCGGAGATGGCGCTTCGTCAGCGTGCCGGCCGGTCTCGTCTGGGTGCCTCGCCCGAACATCGTGCTCCTCTAAATCTTCCCGCTGTGAGCTGACATGACGGCTTGGGAGATATCGACGCGAATGCCGGCAATTCCCTATACCGAAGAATTGTTCCGCGCGATTCACCATGATCCTGCATTCAAAAGATGTGCCGCACCTCGCGCAACCTAAAATTGGTTAAACAACCGTAAATAGTATGGTCTCGATTGATCGTGACATGCTTCGACCGTGCCCTCAAGTGTCCCAGAGGCTGGGATCGATTGTCGGATCCGGTGTCCACCGCCCCATGGCCCAGTCCGCGATGGCCGGCCTGGACGGGAAGGCGCTCCGGCCGAAAGCTGCTAGACAGCCGGCCGGGCACCGGAAGACCGGGCCGGCGGGAGGGAGTGCCGACGCCATGGACGACGAGACGTTTCGAGCCTGGGCGCGCCGGGCCGCCGACTGGTCGGTGGATTACCTGTCAGGCGTCGGCGAGCGGCCGGTGCGGGCGCAGGTGGCGCCGGGCGAGATCTTTCGCCAGCTGCCCGAGGCCCCGCCTAAGGCGGGCGAGCCGATGGAGGCGATCTTTTCCGACCTCGACCGGGTGGTGATGCCGGGCATGACCCATTGGCAGCATCCGCGCTTCTTCGCCTATTTCCCGGCCAATGCCAGCCCGCCCTCCCTGGTGGCGGAGTTCGTCACCGCGGCGCTCGCCGCGCAATGCATGCTCTGGCAGACCTCGCCGGCGGCGACCGAGCTCGAGACCCGGGTGATGGACTGGCTGCGCCAGATGATCGGGCTGCCCCAGGACTTTTCCGGCGTGATCCAGGATTCGGCCTCGGGCGCGACGCTCGCCGCCCTCCTCACCGCCCGGGAGCGGGCGCTGGACTTCACCGGCAACGCGAACGGCCTCGCCGGCGGGCCGGTGTTGCGGGTCTACGCCTCCGAGCAGGTGCATTCCTCGGTCGACAAGGCGGTGCGCATCGCCGGCATCGGCGACGCCAACCTGGTGCGGATCCCGGTCTCGGGGGCCCTCCACGGCATGGACCCGGACGCCCTCGACGCGGCGATCCGAGCCGACCGCGAGGCGGGGCTGAGGCCTGCCGCCATCGT
The DNA here is from genome assembly GCF_019216885.1 of Methylobacterium sp. SyP6R. Classification (NCBI taxonomy): domain Bacteria; kingdom Pseudomonadati; phylum Pseudomonadota; class Alphaproteobacteria; order Hyphomicrobiales; family Methylobacteriaceae; genus Methylobacterium; species Methylobacterium synurae. Next base: position 5,323,646 of record NZ_JAAQRC020000001.1, read on the forward strand.
CGCGTGTCTCGGCGGCACCGGCATCGGCGCCTGCGATCCGATCGAGGCGGTCGCCGCGGTGGCGCGCCGGCATGGGGTGTTTCTCCACGTCGATGCCGCCTGGGCCGGCAGCGCGATGATCTGCCCCGAATTCCGCGACCTGATGCGCGGCGCGGAGCTTGCCGACAGTCTGGTGTTCAACCCGCACAAGTGGCTGTTCACCCATTTCGACTGCTCGGCCCATTTCGTGCGCGACCCGAAGGCGCTCACCGACACGCTGGGCCTTCGCCCCTCCTATCTGCGCACGCTCGGCCGCGACGGCGTCGTCGATTACAACGAGTGGTCGATTCCCCTCGGGCGCCGCTTCCGGGCGCTGAAGCTGTGGTTCGTGATCCGCTCCTACGGCGTCGAGGCGTTGCAGGACATGATCCGCGCCCATGTCGCCTGGGCGCGGGAGCTGGCGGAGATCATCGACGCCGATCCCGACTTCGAGCTGACCTCGGCCCCGGTCCTGTCGCTGTTCAGCTTCCGCTACGCGCCCGCCGGTGTCCTCGACCTCGACGCGCTGAACGCCCGCCTTCTGGAGCGCATCAACGACGACGGCCGCACCTATCTGACCCAGACCCGCCACGCGAACCGCTTCGTCATCCGCTTCCAGGTCGGCCAGACCACGACGACGCGGGCGGACGTGATGATGGCGTGGGACGCGGTGCGGGAGATCGCGCGCAGCGGATGCACGTAAGCCTTCCAACTTATAACAATTACGTCGGTTCAAAATAAATTTCATATTTTTGACTTATTGTTTTTGATTAAATTCATATGCAACAAAATTCAAACGCTGGTTCGGTCATCCAGGCGATATAATTTACATTTGTTTAAAGGCATTCGCTGCATGTGGACGACGCGATCAGGAACAGTTGCAAGCAGTGGGCACTCCGATTTCAATATGCTGTGTAATGTTGCAGCCGTAGCGAAAGGTTTTCCGCCTGCACTAATTATAATCGAGTGAATATTGGTCCGGTTTATACGCGAAATAGCTAGATCAATCAGCTTAATCGTTTCATTTAAATTCCATCTTTTTGTTTTTAATATGCCATCTGGGTCAATATCTAAATTTCTACACAAGCTCTGTAGAGACGCAAAGCTTTTACTATCTCTCACGGCCTCGTCTTCGATAATTAAATCGATCCGGGCTGGCTCAAGTTCTCTAATTTTAGCTATTGTTCGCTGAAAATCTAGACCGCATAAAAGTATAATATGTCTTGGTAAATTTGGTTTATACTTTCCTTCGGAATATGGAACGGCCGAAAAGCAAAAATCGATATCATTAATATCATGATGTAAGGGCCCTGCAGCATAGACATCATGAAGCCAAAGACCATTATATTGGTAATCAGCTTGCTGATATAAGATATCAATACCAGAGACAGCCCTTGTGCGAACCAACATTCCAACTATTGATGAGAGGGCTATTTTACTTATTGCCGTCGCGTCGATTAAAACTCTTCTTCTTTTTCCAGAAAAATTACGAAGATTTTTGTCGAAAAAATGCCGCATCTGCTGGAATTCTTTGGCAAAAATCATTGTATTTTCTGAATCGGACCAGCGGAAATATTCTTGATTAATTCGATCTGAGTAGACGACCAAGCCATTTTGATTTATATTGTAGCCTAGATTAACGCCACATTTGTAAAAATTTAACTGATTGATCCATTCTAACGTATATTCAGAATGAATATATCTAGGTGACAATATACCACAAGCGTAAATGTTATCATATGGCGATATATTTTCGATTGTATCTTCATATAAATCGTACCAGCCGATTCTATGTGATGAAAATGCATCTCCACCGTTTATCTTCATCATATCAAATCCTGCTGGTTCAGATCGGAAGCGCTATTCGCAGATTTTTCTTCCAAGATTTTCAAAATTTTTTCTGCCCAATGGCGGCTATCAAATTGCACACTTTCCGTTAGAATGATAAAATCAGATAAAGGTACCTGCACACTTCTTTGTGGCCCTCGTGAAGAAAAATTATATATCGGAGCTATTAACCTATGAAGCCTGAATGTTACTTCGTTTGTCTCCGATATATTTCCGTGAGATCTAAATTCTCCTTCAATGACACGAATAGATCCTGTATTTTGCCCCCTTGCCAAAGCTTTTCGGATCAAAGTTATAGTGTTTTCTTCGTCTAGCAACATGTACTCGGAGAAGTCCAGTCGAATCGCCCCGCGTTCCGGCTGAGATAATGCTCGAAATTTATCTTTTGACTGCAGCATCCTATTTAACTCAGCTACACCATTTACAATGCGCGCCAATGTACGCCCAATTCGGTCAGTCGCATTGTCCACTTGCTCAAGATAAGTGCGGCTTGCTTCGCGAAAGCATTTTGTTTGCTTATCGATTGGTATATGTCGTCCGTCTTCTAAATTAAAAAAAGGAATTAGCGACCTTTTCCGATCTCGATAATCTTCGGCAACAGAATCATACAAAACAGAAAGTATCCGGAGGAAGTCTCGTATGCAACCATCAGCTAAAAGTATCAACGCATTTTTTCCCGCATAGGGAGTTTGCCGACTTAACTCGTTAGCGGCGCAGACCAAGGCAGCAATATTTTTTTGTCGAAAATAGTTATCTACACCAGCTGGATTACGTATAGCCAGAAATTGCTCAAATCGGCCCTTGTCTTCGGCAAATAGTATATTAAAAATATACGTATGATATAAATAATTCATTTTGTTGATTTTATGGGTGTTCCAGCGAGCTCCGCGCAACCCACTCGATTTATCCGCCAATTTTTGTGCAACATATTCTACGTTTTTCAGTAGCCGCTCTCGAAATGCATTGCTACTCGTATTGTCTACAAGGTCTGAAAACAGCATACTGATATTTAGATTGCCTAGAAGTTTTGCATAATTAGATCTATGAGGTTCATGGTCATCTGTATCTCTACTGTAAGTTCTTATATCATATATTTTTTGACACAGCCGCCAAAAGTTCCTTGGATTATCTCTGTAACTTAAATCAACCAATTCAACATCATGGTGTGTGAGGGGCGAAGAGCTGTCTGGCGACAGAGATGGATCGTAACCTCCTGTGACGTATGATAAATTCCAAGTTATAGGAGATGTATTTATCTCAATAATGCTGTTAAGTAGACCCTGTTCATTCTTGCCAAATCTATGCACATCATCAAGAGAGATTTTTATATGCTTGGAAATACCAGTCCCACGAAGTATTGCGCTATCACTAATCATTTGACAGAAATCGCGATAAAATTTAACGGGGTCAACATATTCCAATAACCGCAGTATACGCTCTGGACGCAATCTGATACTGTTAATTCTCATACTCATACAAATTTTTGAAAGAATAGACCCGCATTCCAAAATCGTTTTTGCAGACGTTAAGTCGACTTCTTGCGAAAAATGCTGACGCAATAAAAATAAAAATCCTGATACAAAGCCGTTTTCGTCATATGCATTGTACTGCAAGATGCCAGCAATTCGACATTCGTCTATCGAGTTCAAAACCTTTATAAGGCATGTGAATATTAAATATGATTTGAACCATTGACTATGTATACTAATATCACTTGATAATAATAATTTTTGTTCGCTATATATACCATCGAGTTGAAGCGGCAAAAATTCTGTAAACTCAGCGATTATATTTATATACACACCTAAGCAATTTTCAGGCCTATCATCCGGATTCAGAAACCAATGATTATGATTGATGCTTGCTAAAGGATCTAGGCAGTTTAAAAGCGCGGTCTTGCCTGTGCCGCGAAGTCCGCTTATAAGGCATGCTTTAGGCGATGCAACTTTTGATATTTCGGGCGGTATCCATATCCTGTGTGATATCTCAGTTTCCCATCTGTGCGCTGTAAATGGATTGCTCCTAGGTGGTGTCTTGCTCATATCGCGCTGCCTATGTTCCACCGTTTAGACGCTCGATTTCGATTGGCGATTTGCACTAATCCGAGCCATTCAAGCTCAAGTAATGCCCGTTCGATAGCATCTTCCGGTTCAAGGGGATATTTTTTGCATACATCGCCAAAATGCAACTGCGAATTACTGGCAAATGTATCATGAAACATCCTTCGAGCAAGTTCCGTTATAGCGGCAATTCTGTGTGGCCCCTGCCTGAAGGGGATTCTTCTAGGCTCCAAGCGAGTCATTTTTCCTATTGAGTCTTGTCTTACGGCGTTTATCACAAGACCTAACGGACTACCGTCTTCTGAAAAGTGAATTTCTAATACATTATATCCATTGATAAACTCAGGCGCCGAAATTGATATGACGCAACTGGTTGGATTGCTTTGACTAAATACGACTTCAATAGGGTCTTGATGAATATGACCATGGAGATAAATAATTGGATCATCCTTGCTTGCTAAAAAAGATCTAAGTTCCCCTGAATTCATTAATTCACTAAAAAGGGCAATACGAGGAACAGTCTGAGGTAGTAGATTATGGTGACCAACAACTACATGTACCGAAGAGGGGTTTTCATTAGAGTTGCGAATAATCAAATTATCAAGTTTGTGAAGAATGCTCGAGTCGATTAGTGGTGCATCGAGCCGCTCTGTCAAATCCATAAAACTATTTACTGCGTCGTCGATTTGTTTATCAGACGTCGATCTTAGAATATCTTTCAGTCTATTTGAAAGCTCGGCTCGCATGGAGTCTGGGAACGATAAAAATTCTCCGCAGCCGATGCAGGTATTGATCCCATATATGAATGCCGACAACTCTCCTTGTTTTGCAGTGATTACCGAGATATTTTCGGCGGAGTTATGAGCATAGCCATATTTACCAATCTTTTCTATATAATATTGAAACTTTCCATATCTATCTCCGGAGCTTGACGGACATTTCGTTCTATCAACGTCATGATTTCCCGGCACGAAAATAGATCTCGCATGACCGTGTTTTCCAAGTAAAATTTTAATAACATTTCTATCGAGATAGTCTATGCACTCCTCCATTGATTGCATCTGAGATAATAGATCGGGATTGCCAGTTGTATAATCTCCCATAAAAGCAATAGCATCAAAATACTGCTCTTCATACTGTGAGAAAGATTCGGATATTTTCTGGATTCGCAGGCCTATCGGCGCAATTTCATCAGAAATATCAAACGGGTCTCTTTTCAAATCAGCGTCTGGACGATTGGAAATAGCTTCAGGAAAATGAATATCTCCGATTTGTAGAATACGAAGCGGCCGATTGCGCAATTTTTTTCTCCTCACCGCCTGAATGTCACAACAAATTTATATCATTCACTCCTTTAAATGTTATCTTCCAGAAATTTGGAAAAGGCAATAGGCAGCCAACATGCATCTTCGACTGGAAATCTGATCGCGTCACAATTTGTATTCGTTCAACTATGAATAAAAACAAAAACTAATTCACTAGTTTCTTGCTAAATATATCTTATACTAAATAAATATAATTATACAAATACAAAATCACACACTTTTTTGAATAGGCGAATACACCATTCGTTTTTGACCGTTGGGGAGAAAATGTACAAAATTTTAATCATAATCTGTAAAAAATCGTATGTAAGATCTAGCAGAATACCTGCATCAATGCAATCGGACTTCGAAAGTCCAAACATTATTGTGAAATAGCCGATCGATTAACATGACTGTGTGAAAAAATATCTCGTAAGGCGCCGAAATACGTTCGTACAGCAATGCAGCGAATCTCGTCTATGGTCTCAATACTGGCTGGCGGTTCTTGTCAAGCGCAAAGATGCTCACCCTTGGTCCGGCGGGCAGCGCAACGCCGCCTCCACCTCCTCGCGGGTCTTGCCCCGCACGGCGTAGCCCATCGCCTCGAAGCGCTCGATCAGGGCCGGGCTGTCCTCGGTGGCGCAGGCGGCCCAGGCGGCCAGCCGCTCGTTCATGGTGTGGAGTTCGGCGGACGGGTTACGGTGAGGAACGGTCGTGTCGCTCATGAGACGGCCTCAGTCTCGGCAGGGTCTTGCCGGCGTGACAACACTGGGTCAACGCGCCGGCAGCCGTCATGGTTGTGTCGTAAAACGCCGCCCTCACTCCATGGTGGGCGCCAGCGTCTTCACCCCCGGCACGTCCTCGCCGAGCCAGGCGGCGTTCTTGGCGGTGCCGTCGAAGGTGGCGCTCGTCTTGAACAGCTCGTACTTGCCCTCGAGCGCGTAGGGGCGGCTGCGGGACAGGAGTTCCGCCACCGTCGCCTTGTCCATCGGCGTGAAGGTCTTCACCGCCTCGAAGGCCTGGTCGAGGTCGCGCTGGTTCTGGATGCCGGTGATGACCACCGAGGTCTGCAGATTCAGCGAGAAGTGCAGGTACTCGATCGGCTTGATCGGCGCATCGCTCTTCAGGATCACCCCGTCGCCGAAGGTCTTCATGGCGAGCGCCGCGATGCCGTTCTGCACCAGATAGGGCAGCACGAGGTGGCCGAAGCTGCGGAAATGCGCGTCCATCACGTTGAGCGGCATCTGCACGGAATCGAAGTGGAAGCCGCGCTCGGCCGCCACTTCGAGCATCTGGAGGTGGATGCGCGGGTCCTTGTGGCCGGTGAAGCCGATATAGCGCAGCTTGCCGGCTTTTTTGGCCTCGACGAACGCCTCCATGGCGCCGCCCTCGGCGAAGACCCGATCGGGGTCGTCGTAGCGCAGGATCTCGTGATGCTGGACGAGGTCGATCCGGTCGGTGCGCAGGCGGCGCAGCGACTGGTCGATCTGCTTCATGGCTTCCTGCTTGGTCCGCCCGTCCATCTTGGACATCAGGAAGACCTTGTTGCGATACCCGTCCTGCTCGAGGGCGATGCCCATCCGCTCCTCCGAGCGGCCCTCGTTGTAGTCCCAGCAATTGTCCATGAAGGTGATGCCGCGGTCGATGCCCTCATGCATCAGCCGCGTCGCCTCGGCATCGGTCACCGCGCTCTTGCCGAGATGGAAGCCGCCCATGCCGATGGCGGAGATCGTTTCGCCCGTGCGTCCGAAGGGACGGTAGAGCATCTCGCCCCGGCGCTCGCCCGGATCGGTGACCAGCGGCAGATCGGCCGGGTCGGCGGGCCGGGTGCCCGGCAGGGGAGGGGGCGGGGCGTTGTTCACAGCCGCCCCCGCGCTGCCGGAGACGGCGAGACCGGCCCCGAGGGCGGCGCCTTGCAGGAAGCTGCGACGTTCCATGGCGATTCTCCTGAGATAAGGGTCATCGGGAGGCCTCCGCGAGCCGGTGTGCCGCGTGGAGCAGGCGCATCGCCGCGCAGGCCGCGCCGTAGCCGTTGTCGATGTTGACGACCGCGATGCCGGGGGCGCAGCTCGCCAGCACCGCGTCGAGGGCGGCGCGCCCGCCTTGCGCCACGCCGTAGCCGACCGAGGTCGGCACCGCGATCACCGCCCCGGCGACGAGGCCGCCGAGCACGCTCGGCAGGGCCGCATCCATGCCGGCGGCGCAGATGACGACCGGATGGGCCCGGATCTCCTCGATCCGCCGGGTCAGCCGCCACAAGCCGGCGACGCCGACATCGGCGATCAGCGTGGTGGCATGGCCCTGATAGGCCAGCGTCCGCTCGGCCTCGCGGGCCACCGGCACGTCCGAGGTGCCGGCCGCCACGATGGCGATGCGGGAAGGGCCCACGACGGGCCTCGCCGCGCCGAAGAAGGCGGTGCGCGAGACCGGGCAGTAATCGAGCCGGTCGCGGTAGGTCAGCGCCACATGGCGCTCCGGGTCGAGGCGGGTGACGAGAAAGCGCGCGCCGCGCTCGTCGGCGGCGGCCAGGATGGCGTCGATCTGGGCCGGCGACTTGCCGGCGGCGAAGACCGCCTCGTCGAGGCCGATCCGTTCGTTGCGGGCGAAGTCGAGGGTGAATTCGTCGCTCAAGTTCACCGCGCCGGCCCTCCGACCAGAAAGGCGCTGCCGGTGCGGTAGGGTGCGAAGGAGATCGGCGCCGCGGCGAGCCGAGCCGGGGCGCGGGCGGCGATGCGGCGGCCGAGATCGCTTCGTGCCGGCTCGGTCAGGCCGGCGAGGCTCTGCGCGTCGAGTTCCACCACGATGCCCGCGGCGCGCACCCGGCAGCGCACGGCGCTCTTCGCCCCCGTGACCGTCAGGTCTTCGCCCACCAGCCGCTCGACGGCGTGGATGAAGGCCAGGGTCTCGGGTTCGATGCGGATGCCGGTCTCGACCCGGCTCGACAGGCAGGGGGCGGCGGGCAGTTCCGCCACCGCGCCGAGGCCCAGGTCGCGGGCGAGCGCCCGCACCATCGCCTTGCTGAACCCGGCTTCGACGAAGGGGTGGCGCACCCCGTGCTCCCGGGCGGCGTCGAGGCCGGGGCGGTACTCGCCGAGATCGTCGAGATTGGCGCCGGATACCATCTGGCGGTCGGTCACCTGCCGGATCGCCCCGTAGAGGTTGGTCTTGCAGAAGAAGCAGCGGTTGACCGGATTCTCGCGATAGGCCGGGTCGGCGAATTCGCCGGCCTCGATCACCCGCAAGGCCCAGCCCTCGCGGGCGGCCTCCGCCCGCACCCGCGCGGTCGCCTCGCCCGGCACGGCGGGGGAGACGGCGTGGACCATCAGGGGCGGCTCAGGGCTGGTGCGATGCGCGATCGTCGCCAGCGTCAGGCTGTCGACCCCGCCGCTCACCGCGACGGCGATGGGCCCGAGGCCGGACAGGACGGTTTCGAGGGGCGGGCTCATCGCTCGTCCTCCGGCAGCGACAAGGCCCGACGCTCGGCCTCGCGGCGCAGGGACTGGCGGGCGGCGTGGCCCTCCGTCGCCAAGGCATCGTCGGATTCCGCCTTGGCGGTGCGCCCGCCCGGCCGCGCGACGCTCTTCACCCTGACCGTCTTGCCCCCAACCTCGACGGTGTCGAGGCGCCGCCTGAGCGCGGTGCCCGAGACGGTGTGATGGCGTAGCCCGATCGTCGTGGTCTCGCGAAAGCAGGCCTCGATCGCCTCCTCGATCGCGTCGGCCCGGACGAGCGCCCGGACATGGGTCATCATCCGGCCCTTCTTGCCGAAGACCGGCATCTGCACGACGTCGAAGATTTTGTCGTGCGCCCGCAGCCGGTCGAGTCCCATGGCGAGGTCTTCCGCCGACTGGTCGTCGACCTCGAACTCGATGATGCCGAGCTCCCGGTGACCGGGAGAACCCGTCTCGCCCTGTTCCTCGAAGGCGAGCACCCGCAGCACGTTGCTCAGGCCCGGCAGCACCTTGGTGCCGAAGCCGAGCCCGCTGCGCAGGAGCCGGCGCGGGCCGCTCGTCCTGGGCTGGCCTTCGCAGAGATGGCGCAGGATCGCCGCCCCCGTCGGGGTCACGCGCTCGCCCGGCACGCCGTCGTCGAGGGTGAGGAAGCCTTCGAGCAGGAGCGCGGTGGCGGGCGCCGGGACCGGCAGGGGCCCGTGCTGGGTCCGCACCCGGCCGGAGCCGAGCGGCAGCGCCGAGACCGACCAGCGGGTGGCGCCGATCGCGTCGATCAGGTGCGCCGCCGCCACGATGTCGGCGATCGAATCCCAGGCCCCGACCTCGTGGAACGCCACGTCCTCGACCGGGATGCCATGCACCCGCGCCTCGGCCTCGGCCAGGTGCCCGAAGATCGCGAGAGCGTGGGCGAGTGATGCCGGAGACAGCCCGCTCGCCTCCAGGTCGCGGCGGATCGCGGACCAGTGCCGGTGCGCGGGGTGGCCGCCGTGATGGTGATGGCCGTGATGGTCGTCGGGGTGATGAGGGTGATCGTGGTGATGGTCGCCGTGACGATGGCCGTGATCGTCCGCGTCCGCCGGCCGGTCGGGCGCCTCGCCCTCGGGGACGGTGACCGCGAAGCGCCGGCCCTGGAGCACGCCGTCGCCATGGGCGAGGAGCGCGCAAGTCGTGCGGCCGCGGCTTGCCCGCGCCACGCTCTCGCGCACCCCCGCCTCGTGCTCCGGAAAGGCGTCGAGGAGCGCCGCCGCGAACATGTCGCCGGCCACTCCGCCGACGGCGTCGAGATGAATCTGCATCGCGTCCTTCGTCCCGGCATCGACCGGATGCCGGTCGGGGGCACATCGGCCCGCAGGGGCCGACGGCAAGCGCCCCGGACAGACGGTCGCAGCGCGGACGACGCGGATTTTTCTCGCGGAATCTCCTCACGAGACCGGTTTTTCCAGCCTGCCCGGTGGATCACCCGCCGCCCGCCGGGGCATAAGCCCGCTCAACACCGCAAATACAGGAGAGGACGCGACCCATGCCCATCACCGGAGAGAACCTGATCGGCGCCGCCGCCCGCCGGGGCGAGGGCGAGACCTTCCGGGCCGTCGAGGCCGCCACCGGCAACAGCCTGGAGCCGGCCTTCGCCTCGGCGACCCCGGCCGACGTGGAGCGGGCCTGCGTACTCGCCGCCGCGGCCTTCGACACCTACCGCGAGACGTCGCTGGAGGACCGCGCCCGCTTCCTCGAAGCGGTGGCCGAGGCCATCCTGGGCGTCGGCGACGACTTGATCGTGCGCTGCATGGCCGAGAGCGGCCTGCCCCGCGCCCGGTTGGAGGGCGAGCGCGGGCGCACCGTCGGGCAGCTGAAGATGTTCGCCGGCGTGGTGCGCGACGGCGGCTTCCTGGAGGCCAGGGTCGACCCGGCGCAACCCGAGCGCAAGCCGCTGCCGCGCCCGGACCTGCGCCTGCGCCAGATCGCCGTCGGCCCGGTCGCGGTGTTCGGCGCCTCGAACTTCCCGCTCGCCTTCTCGGTCGCGGGCGGCGACACGGCCTCCGCGCTCGCCGCCGGCTGCCCGGTGGTGGCCAAGGCCCATCCGGCCCATCCGGGCACCTCGGAGCTGGTCGGCCGCGCGGTGCAGGCGGCGGTCAAGCAATGCGGGTTGCCCGAGGGCGTGTTCTCGCTTCTCCTCGATGCCGGCATCGCGGTCGGCCAGGCGCTGGTCGCCGATCCGCGCATCGCGGCGGTCGGCTTCACCGGCTCGCGCCGCGGCGGCGTCGCGCTGATGCAGGCCGCCGCCGCTCGCCCGGTGCCGATCCCGGTCTATGCCGAGATGAGCAGCATCAACCCGGTCGTCCTGCTGCCGGCGGCTCTGGAGGCACGGGGCCGCGACATCGGCCGCGCCTTCGTCGGCTCGCTCACCCTCGGTTCGGGCCAGTTCTGCACCAATCCGGGCCTGATCCTGGCGGTCGAGGGTGCCGGTCTCGACGGCTTCGTCGAGGCGGCCTCCGCCGCCCTCAAGGAAGTCCAGGCCGCCACGATGCTGACGCCCGGCATCCACAAGGCCTATTGCGCCGGCGTCGCGGCGCTCGAGGCCAACCCGGCCGTGGCCACGCTCGCCCGGGGGCTTGCCGGAGGCACCCACCAGGGCCAGGCGGCCTTGTTCTCGACGACCGCGGACGCCTTCCTCGCCGACCATACCCTGGCCGAGGAGGTGTTCGGCGCCGCCTCGCTGGTGGTGCGCTGCCCCGACCTCGCGACGATCAAGGCGGTCCTGGAGCGGCTGGAGGGCCAGCTGACGGCGGCAATCCACCTCGACGAGGCCGACCACGACGCGGCCCGGGCGCTGCTGCCGGTGCTGGAGCGCCGGGTCGGGCGCATCCTGGTCAACGGCTTCGGCACCGGCGTCGAGGTCGGCCATGCCATGGTGCATGGCGGGCCGTACCCGGCGACCTCGGACGGCCGCACCACCTCGGTCGGCAGCCTGGCGATCCATCGCTTCCTGCGCCCGGTGAGCTACCAGGACCTGCCCGAGTCCCTGCTGCCCGCCGCCCTGAAGGATGCCAACCCGCTCAAGCTGTGGCGGCGGCAGGACGGGAAGGCCGTGGCGCCGGGCGCCTGATCCCGCGCCGTCCCGGGAGGCCTCGCCGCCTCCCGGGACGGCCGGAACCCGCCCCCTGTATCCTCGTTGATCGCCGCACCAGAAGGAAAGCCGCGATGATCGATACGAGCCGCATCAAGGAGCACATGCCGGTCGTCGGTTCCGACGGCGGTCATGTCGGCACCATCGATCACCTCGACGGGCAGCGGATCAAGCTGACGAAGACCGACCCGGAGGCCGGCGGCCACCACCACTTCATCCATGTGGATTCGATCGCCGGCATCGAGGATGGGCAGGTGCGCCTCAACCGCACGAAGGCCGAGGCGAAGGACGAGTGGGCGACGGCGTAAGGCCTCGCGCTTCCCGGGCGGAACGCCTTTCGGCTGAGGGCAGGCCGCCAATGGAGGATGCAACCCAAGGCTCTGATTCGAGTTAGGTTAACAATCCTGGACGAAAAAAAGGCCGCCCTGCGAGAAGGCGGCCCGAGTCTAGGGAGGAAACGCCCGAGGAGGGCGCGAGCAGCGCAGCGGCATCGCCACCGCCCTGCACAGGACAAACCCGGTCCGCTGCCGCGTGGTTCCCGGGCGTGAACTGAGACCAAGGTCCGCCTCGGCGGGCCTTCTTTTTGCCGTGATCGGCGCGGCGTGAGCCTCGTCCGATCGCGCTGCGATCGGACGCTGCCCTACGGGACGAGGCAGGTCCGGGTTGTCACGACCTTGTGCCATCCCCACGGTGTCGGCCCGACGCGCCGGGTGGTCGTGCAGCCGGGTCCATAGCCCACGGGCCGGCCGTAGACGGGATAGGACCCCGCCACAAGGACGCGCCGGGGACCACCCCGCGCGATGATCGGGCGCCCGCTCCAGTGCGGTCCATGCCAGTGCGAACCGTGCCAGCCGCCGCCGCGGTGAGGGTGGTGACCGCCTCCGCCATGATGGTGATGCCCACCATGGCCGCGATGGTGGTGGCCGTGCGGGCCGCCATGATGATGCCCGCCATGATGATGCCCGCCATGATGATGCCCGCCATGAGCCGATGCCGGCGAGATCGAGATGGCGCCGAGCACGAGGGCTGTCGCCGCTACGAGACCGAAAGACGTGTTCATCGCGTTTGGACCTCTCGAGAAGTCCCCCCGCGTCCCCATGACGGAGGACGGCTGAATGGCGAGGCTCCGCCTCGTTCATCGGCCGTGCAGGCACGCCGATCCCCGGGCCCGACGGGTGGCGAGGGAGGCGCGCACCGGACCGTCCTGCTTGTTATGGCTTGGCTCGCCGGTGTCATGGTACGGATCGTGCCTCACGCGATCCGTGCAGAGCCCCGGGCCTCTGGCGCGGTAACCCATGGCTGCGAGACACATGCGGACGATCGACACGCAGGCCTTCCTCACGGATCTCCACGACCTGCGGGCCATCGGCCGCTTCCGCACCGGCGTGCACCGTCCGACCTATTCCCCGCAGGACATGGAATCCCGGCGCTGGCTGATGCGGCGCCTGGAGGAATGCGGCCTTCGACCCGCGATCGACGGCGTCGGCACCGTGCTCGGCCGTCATCCGGGGGCGGGGCCGCATCTCCTCGTCGGCAGCCACATCGAGAGCCAGAACGAGGCCGGCTGGCTCGACGGGGCGCTCGGCGTGGTGGCGGGGATCGCGCTGGCCCGGGCCGGGCTGCCGGTCGATGTCTGCGCCTTCGCCGACGAGGAGGGGCATTTCGACGTCGGCTTTCTCGGCAGCCGCTCCGCCATCGGCGAGGTCACCGAGGCCGAGATCGACGGCAGCCGCAACCGCACCGACGGTACCCCCTTGCGCGAGGCGCTTGAAGCGGCCGGTCTCGCCGGCCTGCCACGGATGCAACTGGAGCCGGGACGTTACCGCGGCTTCCTGGAGATGCATATCGAGCAGGGCACGCAGCTCGAAGCGGCGGGCCGGCGCCTCGGCATCGTCACCGGCATCGTGGCGATCTGGCAATGGCGGATCGTGATCGAGGGCGCGCAGGACCATGCCGGCGGCACGACCATGGCGGAGCGCCGGGATGCGGGGCTCACCGCCGTGCGCCTGCTCGCCGCCATCGACGACGCCTTCCCGCAGGTCTGCGGCGAGCGCAGCACCTGGACCACCGGCCGGATCATCCTCGATCCCGGCGCGCCGAGCATCATCCCGGGCCGGGCCGAGATCCTGTTCCAGTTCCGCGACGTCTCGATGCCGGTGCTGGAGCGGATGGAGGCGACCCTGCGGGCGCTGATCCGCGAGAGCAACCGGCGCGAGCGCTGCACCGCGACCCTGCACGCGATCTCCCGCAACAGCCCGGCCCTGTGCGATCCCGGCCTGATGGCCGCTCTCTCGGGGGCGGCCGAGGCCCTGTGCCCGGGCAACTGGCAGACGATGCCCTCGGGGGCCGGCCACGACGCCCAGAACGTCGCCAAGATGATGCCCGCCGCGATGCTGTTCGTGCCCTCGATCGGCGGCATCAGCCATCATTGGGCCGAGGACACGAAGGAAGAGGACCTGGTGCTCGGCGTGCAGGCGCTGGCCGCGGCGGCGGAGCGGGCGCTCGCCTGACCGGGTGCCCGGATGTGTTTGTATTTATTCAAATGAAGATTTGTTTCTCCACAAGTAGAGTGTCTGTCTCATCGTGTCTGAACGTTGACGGTCGGTGTCTCATGCCGTAGGGCCAGCCCAAGCGTAGCTATTCGTGTAGATCCCGACCGTGACTGTGAAAACTTTCCGGGGCGGTGCCGCCGTTGCGGCCGCCCTGTCGATGACCTGTGCCGTGCCGAGCCTGGCCCTGATGCCGCAGGCGGCGCGGGCACAGGCTGCCGCCGATGTCTCGCCCGAAATCCAGCTCGACGAGATCTCGGTCGCCGGCAGCAGCGGCAACCCCTTGAAGACCGACGGGTATCTCGCCCGCAACACGGTCAGCGCGACCCGCACCGACACGCCGCTGCGCGAGGTGCCCCAGACCGTCGTGCCGGTGCCGCGGCAGGTTCTCGAGGATGCGGCGGCGACGCGGATCGACACCGCGCTCGATCTCGCCGGCGTCGGCCGCGCGAACAATTTCGGCGGTCTCGGCCTCACCGAGTTCACCATCCGGGGCTTTGCCACCGGCGAGTATTATCGCAACGGCTTCCCGATCAACCGCGGCTACCCGAACTCGCCCGACATCGTGTCGATCGAGCGGATCGAGGTGCTGAAAGGCCCCTCGGCCTTCCTCTATGGCCGCGGCGATCCCGGCGGCACCTTCAACATCGTGACGAAGCAGCCGACGCCTGAGCGCTCGCTCACGATCGGCACGCAATTCGGCAGCTTCAACGCCAAGCGCAGCACCTTCGACGCCACCGGCGCCCTCGACGAGGGCGGCACGGTGCTCGCCCGCCTCACCGGCGCGGTCGAGGACAACGGCAGCTTCCGCGATTTCGTCCACGGCGACCGCACCTACCTCGCCCCCGTCATCGCTTGGAAGCCGAATGCCGACACCACGGTGACGCTGGAAGGCGAGTTCATCAGCGCCGGCCAGATCTTCGACCGCGGCATCGTGCCGTTGCGCGGCGACCTGCGGGCGGTGCCGCGCAGCCGCTACATCGGCGAGCCGGGCCTGCCGCCGTTCCGCAACGACAACGCGCTCGGCCAGTTGCGCGTCGAGCATAAGCTCGACGCGGACTGGGTCATCAATGCCGGCGCACAGCTCCTGGCCGGCAACCTCGCCGGCCAGGCGGTCCAGGCCACCGGGACCGTCGGGAACAATGGCGTGTTCTCGCGCACCTACGACCGGCGCGAACTGACCTGGTCGGACCTCGACCTGCAGATCAACCTCGCCGGCAAGTTCGAGACCGGTGCCTTCCGCCACACCCTGCTCGTCGGCCTCGAGCGCGACGCCTTGCGCTACCGCGAGGCCATCCCCCTCATCTCGAACCCCGCCATCAATCCTTTCGCTCTGAACCTGCTGGCGCCGGTCTACGGCCAGCCGCTTCCCGTCCCCACGCGGCCGTTCAGCGACTTCCTGCAGAACACCACAAGCTATGCTGCTTACGTCCAGGACCAGATCGACCTGACGCCGAAGCTCCATGCCCTCGTCGGCGTGCGGGTCGAGGACATCGCCCTCGATACGGCGAACTATATCAACAAGACGATCACGCGGCAGCAGGGCAATGCGGCGACGCCGCGCATCGGCCTGGTCTACGACGTGACCGAGATTGCCTCGATCTACGGCAACTACTCCCAGTCGTTCCGGCCCAATCCCGGCACCGACCGCACTGGCCGGCCCTTCCCGTTCCAGCAGGCCGAGAGCGTCGAGACCGGGGTCAAGCTCAGCCTCCTCGACGGCCGGCTGGATGCCACCGCCGCCTTCTTCGACATCCGGCGCACCAACCAGCTCGTCACCGATCCGGTCGACCAGGGCTTCAACACCGCGGCCGGGGCGGCGCGGAGCCGCGGCTTCGACATGAGCGTGGTGGGTTTCCTCGCCCCGGGCTGGCGGGTGATCGGCACCTACGCCTTCGTCGATGCCGCGCTCACCGAGGCTACCACCGCCCCGGTCGGCGCCCGGCTCGCCAATATCCCGCAGAACAGTCTTGCGGTGCAGAGCGTCTACGAGTTCCAGGACGGGCCTTTGCGCGGCCTCGGGCTCGGCGGCGGGATCACCTATGTCGGCTCGCGCCTGGCCGGCGAAGCCCGCCCGACCTTCAAGCTGCCGGACTACACCCTCGCCAACCTGATCTCGTATTACACGATCACGCCCGACGTGCGGGTGTACCTGAACGTCGACAACCTGTTCGACGAGCGCTACTTCGACCGCTCGTGGCAGAACCGCTACGCGACGCCGGGCCTCCCGCGCACGATCATGGGTGGGGTGGCGGCCCGGTTCTGAGCGCTTGTCCAAGCAGCTTCGACTGTCGAAATCTGACAGTGAGCATCGAAATATCCTGCCTATTTACCTCATTCTGAGGTGTTAGTCGATCGAAGATCGACTGACCTCGAAGGAGGGCTCCAGAAGTCTCGGTGGTTTCTGGAGCCCTCCTTCGAGGCTCCCTGCGGTCGCACTTCAGGATGAGGTGAATGTTTGGGATTGCCCCGATCACCTCAAGTCTTGGTTGGAAAATCGTGCTCAACCAGGCTCGGAGGCTGACGGCAGGGGCGGGCTCCGCCATAAGGCCGTCATGACCACAATCCACGACTTCGCCCCCGCCGCCCCGGACGGTACGCCCCACCCGCTCGCGCAGTACCGGGGCAAGGTGCTGCTCGT
The DNA here is from genome assembly GCF_019216885.1 of Methylobacterium sp. SyP6R. Lineage (NCBI taxonomy): Bacteria > Pseudomonadati > Pseudomonadota > Alphaproteobacteria > Hyphomicrobiales > Methylobacteriaceae > Methylobacterium > Methylobacterium synurae. The sequence continues at coordinate 5,340,642 of NZ_JAAQRC020000001.1, forward strand.
CGTCAACACCGCCTCGGCCTGCGGCTTCACCCCGCAATATGCCGGGCTCGAAGAGCTGTGGCGGCGCCACCGCGACGCCGGCCTCGTGGTCCTGGGCTTTCCCTGCAACCAGTTCGGCGCCCAGGAGCCGGGCGACGCCGCCGAGATCGCCCGGTTCTGCACGCTCAAATACGACGTGACCTTCCCGCTCCTCGCCAAGGTCGAGGTGAACGGGGCGAAGGCCGAGCCGCTGTTCTCCCATCTGAAGCAGGAAAAGCCGGGTCTGCTCGGCACCCAGGCGATCAAGTGGAACTTCACCAAGTTCCTGATCGGCCGCGACGGGCGGGTGATCGAACGCTTCGCCCCGCGGGTGAAGCCGGAGGCGCTGGAGGCCGCGGTGGAGAAGGCTTTGGCCGAGACGATGTGATATCGTCACTTCAAGTGCGCTTGAAGAATAAGTCGCGGGATCCCCTCTCCCGAGTGGGCTAGCGTATTCACACATCTCGGTTCGAGCGCTTCTCCATTTGAAAGTCGCGCGCCTCTCCTCCCCAGGCGATCCCGGGCTTGCCCGAGATCGCTCAAGCTTGTGGGGAGGAGTTGGAGGTGGGGGTGGTGCCGGATAGAGCGCTGCGGTGCCTCCTGCACCACCCCCACCCCTGACCCCTCCCCACAAGGGGGAGGGGAAAACGCGCACAGTTACAGTGGTTTAGCTCTCTGAGGAGAAGTGTGAATCCGCTAGCCCGAGTGGGAGAGGGGTAGGGGCGATCGAAGATCGCGCAGGGTGGCACGCTTCCGCGTAGAGCGCTGAGTGTCTAGCCGCACAGCTCGACGGTTCAGGGTCATTGCGGACACCGAGCCACCCTCACCCCTGACCCCTCTCCCACTCGGGAGAGGGGAATCGCGCTTTATCCTTGCCTTTGGCCGATGCCGTCACACGCGCCATCACGTACATGGCCCGGATGGGCAGATCGGGGATTGGGCATCGCCCTGAACAGCCGAGCCTGGTGTGAGGCCATCATCCGGCCAAAATGGCCGAGCTAGACCTTGAGGCGTGACGAGGTCCCGTCGCCCCGGAAATCCGCCCATGTCCCTGTCCCGCCGCTCCCTCCTGGCCGCCTCCCTGGCGGCCATCCCCGCCCTCGCCACCGGGGCCCTGGCGCAGACGGAGGGCCAGTGGCGCGCGGTGACCGGCGACAACGGCCAGCCGATCCCCAACACCCGCCTGCCGGGCGAACTCGCCTCCGAGATCGGGACCTTGCGCGGCGTGACCTGGCTCGGGCCGCGGGAGGCCTCGGTCACCCTCTACGAATTCTTCGACTACAATTGCCCGTGGTGCCGGGCGGCGGCGCGCGACCTCGACGACCTCGTCAAGGCCAATCCGGACCTGCGCATCGGCTTGATCAACAACCCGATCCTGTCGGTGCAGTCGGCCCAGGCCGCCAAGGTGGCGATGGCCGTGCAGCGCACCGGCGGCTCGGCCGCGACCGCCAAGCTCTACACGGCGCTGCTCGGACCCGGCACCTCCGGACGGATCGACGGGCTCCGGGCGCTCGACGCAGCCGCCCGCCTCGGCCTCGACCGGGCGGCGATCGAGCAGGGGGCGGATTCGGACGAGGTGCGCGAGGCCCTGAAGAGCCAGATGCGGCTCGCCGCTAATCTCGGCCTGCACGCGACCCCGTCCTACGTCGTCGGCACCTCGGCGCTTCTCGGCTATCCGGGACCGAAGAGCCTCGCCCGGGTCCTCGCCAGCGTGGCCGAATGCGACGAGATCGCCTGCGGGAGCTGACGATGGCCGACCTGCGAAATCATTCGGAAACCGTGACGAAACCTCCTCGGCCCGGCGCCGCGGAGGAAGAATCCCTGCCGCGTCCGGCAGGAGGCGCTTCGCGCGAGCGCAATCCGACCATCGTCGAAGTGCCGCCCCGTTGACGCAACCGCGAGGCGCCGGATGGGTTTAAGCCTACGGCCCGCCTCGCGATTGCCGCGCCTCCGCTCGCCTTGCGCCCCTTAAAAACCCATGCTAGGCCGGCGCCGCGCCGGGGGAGGGGGCAGTCTTCTCGCGCCGGAGCCTTTCCCATCATCGACGGGCCGCGCGCCGCCGCCGCTCTTTTCCAGACCGGCGCGATCGGCCGGACCCGTCGGGCCAGGACATGAAGAGAGAGCGCTGGTGGCTCAGAACGCATCGGAATCGGGTTCCCCCCTGGCGGGCGTCGCCGGGCGGTACGCCTCGGCGTTGTTCGAGCTCGCGCGCGACGAGCGGGCCGTCGACGCGGTGGCCGAGGGGCTCGACCGGTTCGACGCCCTGCTGACCGAGAGCGCCGACCTGCGGCGCCTCGTGCGCAGCCCGGCCTTCTCGGCCGAGGATCAGGTCAAGGCGATCGAGGCCGTGCTGGCCAAGGCCGGCATCGGGGGGCTGGCCGGCAACTTCATCCGCCTGTCGGCCGCCAACCGCCGCCTGTTCGCCCTGCCGGACATGATCCGCGCCTATCGCGAGCTGGTGCGCGAATCGAAGGGCATCGTCCGCGCCGAGGTGCGGCTCGCCGAGCAGCCTTCCGACGCGGTGCTCCAGGACATCAAGGCGTCCCTCAAGGACGTCGCGAAGGCCGAGGTCGATCTCGATCTCCGCATCGATCCGAGCCTGATCGGCGGCATCGTCGTCAAGCTCGGCTCGCGCATGGTCGACGCTAGCTTGCGCACCAAGCTCAACAGCATCCGCCTGGCGATGCAGGGCGCCCGCTAAGGGCCCCGACGCACCCGCCGACCCAGAACAACGCCCGACACGAACGAACGAGGGAAGGTCCAGATGGACATCCGTGCCGCCGAGATCTCCGCCATCCTGAAGGAGCAGATCAAGAACTTCGGCCAGGAGGCCGAGGTCACCGAGGTCGGTCAGGTCCTGTCGGTCGGCGACGGCATCGCCCGCGTCTACGGCCTCGACAACGTCCAGGCCGGTGAGATGGTCGAGTTCGAGTCGGGCGTGCGCGGCATGGCCCTGAACCTCGAGCAGGACAATGTCGGCGTCGTGATCTTCGGCTCCGACCGCGAGATCAAGGAAGGCCAGACCGTCAAGCGCACCGGCGCCATCGTGGACGTGCCGGTCGGCAAGGGCCTGCTCGGCCGCGTCGTCGACGCGCTCGGCAACCCGATCGACGGCAAGGGCCCGATCGTCGCCGAGAAGCGCAGCCGGGTCGACGTGAAGGCCCCGGGTATCATCCCGCGCAAGTCGGTGCACGAGCCGATGGCGACCGGCCTCAAGGCGATCGACGCCCTGATCCCGATCGGCCGCGGCCAGCGCGAGCTGATCATCGGCGACCGCCAGACCGGCAAGACCGCCGTCGCGCTCGACACCATCCTGAACCAGAAGCCGGCCCATGCCGGCACCGATGAGAAGGCCAAGCTGTACTGCGTCTACGTCGCGGTCGGCCAGAAGCGTTCCACCGTCGCGCAGTTCGTGAAGGTGCTCGAGGATAACGGCGCGATGGAGTACTCCATCGTTATCGCCGCCACCGCCTCCGACGCCGCCCCGATGCAGTTCCTGGCGCCCTTCGCCGGCTGCGCCATGGGCGAGTACTTCCGCGATAACGGCATGCACGCCGTGATCGTGTACGACGACCTGTCGAAGCAGGCCGTAGCCTACCGCCAGATGTCGCTGCTGCTGCGCCGCCCGCCGGGCCGCGAGGCCTATCCGGGCGACGTGTTCTACCTGCATTCCCGCCTGCTGGAGCGCGCCGCCAAGATGGGCGACGCCGCCGGCAACGGCTCGCTGACCGCGCTCCCGGTCATCGAGACCCAGGCCAACGACGTCTCGGCCTACATCCCGACCAACGTGATCTCGATCACCGATGGCCAGATCTTCCTCGAGACCGACCTGTTCTACCAGGGCGTGCGCCCGGCGGTGAACGTCGGCCTCTCGGTGTCCCGCGTCGGCTCCGCCGCCCAGACCAAGGCGATGAAGTCGGTCGCCGGCAAGATCAAGGGCGAGCTGGCGCAGTACCGCGAGATGGCGGCCTTCGCGCAGTTCGGTTCGGACCTCGACGCCTCGACCCAGAAGCTGCTCAACCGCGGCGCCCGCCTGACCGAGCTCCTGAAGCAGCCGCAATTCTCGCCGCTGAAGATGGAAGAGCAGGTGGCGGTGATCTATGCCGGCGTGAACGGCTACCTCGACGCGATTCCCGTCAACCGGGTCCGCGCCTTCGAGGACGGCCTGCTCTCGACCCTGCGCACCCGCCACGCCGACCTGCTCGACACGATCCGCTCCTCCAAGGAGCTGTCGGCCGACAGCGGCGCCAAGCTGAAGGGCGTGGTCGAGTCCTTCGCCAAGTCCTTCCAGTAAGCCTCCGGCTCGACACCAAAGGACGCTCCGATGGCGAGTCTGAAGGACCTGCGCAATCGCATCACCTCGGTGAAGGCGACCCAGAAGATCACCAAGGCGATGCAGATGGTCGCCGCCGCCAAGCTGCGCCGGGCGCAGATGGCGGCGGAGAGCGCCCGGCCCTATGCCGAGCGCATGGCGCAGGTGCTCGGCAACCTCGCCGCCAACCTGACCCCCGGGGCGGAGACGCCCCGGCTGCTCTCCGGCACCGGCCAGGACCGCACCCACCTGCTCGTCGTCTGCACGGCGGAACGGGGCCTGTGCGGCGCGTTCAACTCCTCGATCTCGCGGCTCGCCCGTGACCATGCCCGGCGGCTGATGGCGCAGGGCAAGACGGTCAAGATCATCTGCGTCGGCAAGAAGGGCTACGACGTCCTGCGTCGCGAGTTCCGCGACCAGATCGTCGAGCTGATCGAGCTGCGCGGCGTGCGCCAGCTCGGCTTCGAGAACGCGGAAGGCATCGCCCGCAACCTGCTCGGCCGCTACGACGCGGGCGAGTTCGACGTCGCGACCCTGTTCTACTCGCGCTTCCGCTCGGTGATCGCCCAGATCCCGACGGCGCAGCAGATCATCCCGGCGGAGATCGCCCCGACGGAGGCCGCCACCACCGGCGCCTCGGCCGACGCGGTCTACGAGTACGAGCCCGGCGAGGGCGAGATCCTCGCCGCCCTTCTCCCGAAGAACCTCACCGTCCAGATCCTCCGGGCGCTCCTGGAAAACGCCGCCTCCGAGCAGGGCGCGCGCATGGGTGCCATGGACAGCGCCACGCGCAACGCCGGCGAGATGATCAAGAAGCAGACCTTGATCTACAACCGGACGCGCCAGGCGATGATCACCAAGGAGTTGATCGAGATCATCTCGGGCGCCGAGGCGCTCTGACCGCACGCAATCAGGGATTAGCATCATGGCGAACACTGCCACCCCCGTCGCCGGCTCGACCAAGGCCGGCCGCATCACCCAGGTCATCGGCGCGGTCGTCGACGTGCAGTTCGAGGGTCACCTGCCCGAGATCCTGAACGCCCTCGAGACCAAGAACAACGGCAACCGCCTCGTCCTCGAGGTCGCCATGCAGCTCGGCGAGAACACCGTGCGCTGCATCGCCATGGACACCTCCGAGGGCCTGGTCCGCGGCCAGGAAGTCACCGATACCGGCTCGCCGATCCGCGTGCCCGTCGGCGCCAACACGCTCGGCCGCATCATGAACGTCATCGGCGAGCCGATCGACGAGGCCGGCGAGATCAAGACCGAGTCGCTCCGCGCCATCCACCAGCCGGCCCCGTCCTACGCCGAGCAGTCGACCGAGGCGCAGATCCTCGTCACCGGCATCAAGGTGGTGGACCTGCTGGCGCCCTACGCCAAGGGCGGCAAGATCGGCCTGTTCGGCGGCGCCGGCGTCGGCAAGACCGTGCTGATCATGGAGCTCATCAACAACATCGCGAAGGCCCACTCGGGCTACTCGGTGTTCGCCGGCGTCGGTGAGCGGACCCGCGAGGGCAACGATCTCTACCACGAGATGATCGAGTCCAAGGTGAACATGGACCCCAAGGAGCACGGCTCCGCGGAAGGCTCCAAGTGCGCCCTGGTCTACGGCCAGATGAACGAGCCCCCGGGCGCCCGCGCCCGCGTCGCCCTGACCGGCCTCACCGTCGCCGAGCATTTCCGCGACGAGGGCCAGGACGTGCTGTTCTTCGTCGACAACATCTTCCGCTTCACGCAGGCGGGTTCGGAAGTGTCGGCGCTGCTCGGCCGCATCCCCTCGGCGGTGGGCTACCAGCCGACGCTCGCCACCGACATGGGCGCCCTGCAGGAGCGCATCACCACCACCACCAAGGGCTCGATCACCTCGGTGCAGGCGATCTACGTGCCGGCGGACGACCTGACCGACCCGGCGCCCGCCGCCTCGTTCGCCCACCTCGACGCCACGACCGTGCTGTCGCGCTCGATCGCCGAGAAGGGCATCTACCCGGCGGTGGATCCGCTCGACTCGACCTCGCGCATGCTGTCGCCGGCGATCCTCGGCGAGGAGCACTACAACGTCGCCCGCCGCGTCCAGCAGGTGCTGCAGCGCTACAAGGCGCTCCAGGACATCATCGCGATCCTGGGCATGGACGAGCTGTCCGAGGAGGACAAGCTCACCGTCGCCCGTGCCCGCAAGATCGAGCGCTTCCTGAGCCAGCCGTTCCACGTCGCCGAGATCTTCACCGGCTCGCCGGGCAAGCTCGTGGCCCTCGAGGACACCATCAAGGGCTTCAAGGGCCTGGTGGACGGCGAGTACGACAACCTCCCCGAGGCCGCCTTCTACATGGTCGGCTCGATCGAGGAGGCCAAGGAGAAGGCCCAGCGCCTCGCCGCCGCGGCCTGATCGGCAGCGACTTAAGACGGGCCCGGTCTCACGACCGGGCCCTTTCGTGCGTCTGACGAAACCGGAAACGACCTGACCCCATGGCCACCTTCCAGTTCGACCTCGTCGGCCCCGAGCGGATCCTGTATTCCGGCCCGGTCGACGCCGTGCAGCTTCCGGGTTCCGAGGGCGAGATGACGGTGCTGCCCGGCCACGCGCCCGTGCTCACCACCCTCAAGACCGGCATGCTGGTCATCACCGAGAGCCCGCAGCACGGCAAGCGGGTGCTGGTGCGCGGAGGCTTCGCCGAGATCAACGCGACCTCGCTGACCGTGATCGCCGAGCGCGCCACCCCCCTCGAGGAACTGACCCCGGCGATCATCGATGCCGACATCGCGGCGGCCGAGATGCTCTACGATGCCACCGACGATTACGACCGCAAGCTCGAGATCGAAGGCCAGATCGCGCAGCTGCGCGAGGCCAAGGTGGCGCTGAGCTTCTGATCCGCGCACGGCACAGCGACCAGCGAGACCGTATCGGAGGCGGCGGGGCACGGCTCCGCCGCCTTCCTCGCGTTCAGGCCGGTCTTCAGGCGCTTACTTTTCAGGGCTTGGCCGCGGCGAGCCCCGCGGTGGCGACCGGGATCGGCGCGAGCCGGATCCACGGCACCCGGCCGGGCTTGAACGCGTCGCGGGCGGCCCGGCGCCACAGCGGCGGGGCGTGGTCGCCGACCATCAGGATCTCGGTCCCCGGATGGGTGAGCGCGAGGTGCGAGACCGCCGCGAACAGGTCCTGCCAGATCTCCACCATGGCGCAGACCTCCGGATCGGGAAATCGGCTGCCCGGCTGTCCGCAATCCTGCCGCGGGGTCGCCTCGTGCCGCGGCACCGGCACGTGCGAGTTCAGGGTGAGCCAGTAGACGAAGGACGGCCCGGGCGCGTCCAGCTCGGCGCCGACGACGTGCGCCAGATCGGTGTCGCAAGGTCCCGGGAACGGGCCGCCGCAGGTCTTCGGGAAGAGAGCTCCCAAGGTCTCGCCGAACAGGCTCCTCTGGAAGCCGGCCAACGGGTACCAGTGCGCGCGGCCGTAGAAGCCGGCATGGTAGCCGTGCACCGAGACCGTCCGGTAGCCGAGGGCAGCGAACCGGTCGGGCAGGCAGGTCGGATCTTCCCCGGCGAAGACCTCGCGGTGCGCGCGGTAGGTGCGGCACAGCTCGCGCATCTCGCCCGACGCGGTGGCACCGAAGAAGGCGCTCGTGCCGGTCGTCATTGTGTAGAGCCGGCGCAGGGCCGGATCGTCGAACGGCGCCGTCAGGATCGCACGCTGGTTGCCGTCGCGCAGGACGCCCAGGCCCTCGACCAGGACCATCAGGACCCGGCGGGGCGGCCGCTTCTGGTCGGGCAGAGCATCGAACCCGGACCGGGTGCTCCCCGACTCGAACGCCTTGCCGGTGCTCGCCAGGGTTCCGAAATCGTAGGCCGTGGAGCCGTTGACGAGGCCGTCGCCGATCAGCAGCGCGGCGACCGCCGCCGCGAAGACGGGGCGGTTGCCCCGGCGCATTGCCGGGCCGGCCCGCACCAGGAAGGCCAGGTAGGCGAGCGTGACCCCGACGACCGCGACGGCGCCGGCCGCGTAGACCGGTGTCGCCAGGAGCGTCGCCAGCACGTCGAGGTCGATCAGGTGCATCAGCCCGTCGGGATCGAGGAAGAACATCCGGGCGACGGCGAAAACGAGATCGAACACCATCGTCGACAGGCCGAGCAGCACCAGGGCGTAGCCCGGCAGCCTGCCGGCCATGAGGGCGATCACCGCGTAGAGCGCGATGGCGCTCGTCCGCGGCGGCACGCCCGCGACGGTGTCGATGGCCAGCGCCAGGACGTTCGGCAGCACGAGGCCGCCGACCAGCAGGAGCAGGCAAGGGCGATCCGGCATGAAGAAGGCCGGAAGGCAGCGAACGAAACGCCCGATCGCGGCGCGGGCTGCAGAGCCATGACGCTGGTACATGCCGGCTTCCTAGCCCGCCGCGAGTTAATTCGCGCTTCAGATCCGGTCAGAGCTTAAGTCTAACAGCTGCCCATTCGGGTTATATCGTCGGACGCTTGGCGAGTTAACCGCCGTTGCATTGGCCGCGATACATTTGGGAGCGACGTTCGGCGGTAGCCATTCCCGTCATCCGGCGCTGCCGCCATGCGATGAAGAGAAAAGGATGACCCAGCGGCGCAGCCCGGCGTCTGGAATCGGATACCGTCTCCTATGCCTCGTCGCGCAAGACCCGCCGGATGATCTTGCCGGTGGTGGTGAGCGGCAGGCTCGACCGGAACGCGATCTCGCGCGGATATTCGTGGGCCGAGAGCTGCTTGCGTACGAAGGCCTGGATCTCGGCGGCCAAGGCCTCGGACGCCGCGTATCCGGGGCGCAGGACCACGAAGGCCTTGACGATCTCGGTGCGGACCGGATCGGGCTTGCCCACCGCGGCGGCGAGCGCGACGGCCGGGTGGCGCAGGAGGCAATCCTCGATCTCGCCGGGGCCGATCCGGTATCCCGACGAGGTGATGACGTCGTCGTCGCGGCCGACGAAGTGGACGTAGCCGTCCGCGTCCATCCGGCCCTGGTCGCCGGTGGTCATCCAGTCGCCGAGAAACTTGCGCTTCGTCGCCTCCGGGTCGTTCCAGTAGCGCAGGAACATCACCGGATCGGGCCGGGCGACGGCGATCTGGCCGGTCTCGTTGGGAGCCGCCGGGCTGCCGTCCGGGCGGATCACCGCGACGCTGTGGCCCGGCACCGGTCGACCGGTCGAGCCTGCGCGCGCCACGCCCAAGCCCGCACAGGAGGCGAGCACCAGGTTGCACTCGGTCTGGCCATAGGCCTCGTTGATGGTGAGCCCGAGCGCCTCGCGCGCCCAGTGGAAGGTCTCCGGCCCCAGCATCTCGCCGGCGGAGGCCAGGGTGCGAAGGCGGCGCAGGTCGAAGCGCCCGTTCGGATCGGCGACGGTGCGCAGCATCCTCAGCGCCGTCGGCGGCACGAAGGCGTTGGCGACCGAAAGGTCGGCCATCAGCCGGAACGTCTCCTCGGGCTCGAACTTTTCCGCCTTGCGCGCCACCACGGCGACGCCGTGATGCAGGCTCGGCAGCAGCGCGTTGAGCAGGCCCCCGGCCCAGGCCCAGTCGGCCGGGGTCCACATCCGGTCGCCGGGCTTCGGCATGAAGTCGTGCATCATGGCAAATCCCGGCAGGTGGCCGAGCAGCACCCGGTGGCCGTGCAGGGCTCCCTTCGGCGGGCCGGTGGTGCCGGAGGTGTAGATCATCAGGGCCGGGTCGTCGGCCCGCGTGTCGACCGGGACGAGGTCGGGCGAGGCCGCCGCCAGAAGGTCGGCATAGCCGAGCGCGCGATCGCCGACGCCGTCGGTCGAGACGACGAGGTCGAGGTCCGGCAGCACGTCGCGCAAAGGATCGAGCTTGGCCACGCCGCCGGCATGGGTCACGACGGCCCGCGCCCCGGCATCGCCGAGGCGGTGGAGCAGGCTTTCCGGCCCGAACACCACCGCGAGCGGCAGGGCCACGGCGCCGAGCTTGTAGATCGCGAGATGGGCCACCACCACGGCGGGGGATTGCGGCAGCAGCACCGCCACCCGGTCGCCGGCCTGGATGCCGTGAGCCCGCAGGGCATTGGCGAAGCGGTTCGACGCCTCGCGCAAGGCGGCAAAGCTCCAGGATTCCACCCGGCCGCTCGCCGACACGTCGAGGATCGCGGTGCGTTCCGGATCGGTCGCGGCCCAGCGGTCGCAGACGTCGACCGCGATGTTGTAGCGCTCCGGGATGCGCCAGCGGAACCCGGAGCGCCACTCCTCGTAAGCAGTCGGGATCACGCCTCGCGCGGCGGGAACCCGCCCTCGAACGTGAAGTCGGCCAGGGGGTGGCGGCTGTTCGGGGTCTCGCGGGCGCGGGTCTCCTCCGGCAGGGTCGCGGGATCCGCCTTGCGGCCGACCGCGAAGGCGGCCTCGACCCGGTGGTGGGGCGGCAGGTTGAGCGCGGCCGGCGCCCGCTCGTGGTCGAAGCCGGTCATGCCGTGGGCGTGCCAGCCCATCGTCACCGCCTGGAGCTGGAACAGGGCCGAGGCCGTGCCGGCATCGAAGGAGGCGCTGTAGGACGGCTTCAGCCCGTCCGGCGTCTGCATCATGCCGTTCGAGGCCAGGAACACCAGCGCGCCGGCATTCTTCACCCAGCCCTGGTTGAACGGCACGAGGAGCCCGAACAGCGTCTCCCAGGCGGGGGTGTCGCGAAGGGCGTAGACGAAGCGCCAGGGCTGCGAGTTGTAGCCCGAGGGGGCCCAGCGCGCCGCCTCGATCATCGTCATCAGGTCGGGCAGAGGCACCGCCTCGCCGGTGAAGGCGCGGGGCGACCAGCGCTCGAGGAACCGGGCGTCGATCGGATGGTCGGCTTGACGGGAATTGGCGGTGGTCACGGGCGTCAGGTTCTCCGTGGATGTCGCGCCGTCCTGCCAGCAAGCGCGGCGGTTGTCACGGGCCGGGGCATGGGGCCTCGGGCGCGGCTGACCCGCGGAAACATCATACCGTCCCCGGTGTTGTCCCCGACACGGACGAGGCGGCCGCGACAGGAGACCCTCATGGACAAGACGAATCAGGCGCGGCCCAGCTTGCGCGACTTCGATCCCTATACCGACCGCAACGGCCAGGATCTCGGTCAGGATTCGCCCCTGGATGTCGGGGTGCCGCCGCGAACGCAAGAGGACATGACCCACGACCCGATGGGCCAGGCGCAGGATGCCCGGACCGCCTCGGACTTCAATCGTCTCGATGCGATCGGCGCCACCGACGGCAGCCAGGCCACCGAGGACGAGACGCCGCCGGAGAACCTGCGCCGGATCAGCGATCCCTCGACCGGCGGCCCCGCCGCGCAGACGCCGGCCACCCGGAACTCCGCCACCAAGGAAGCGATCGACCGGGCGACGGCGGCGGTCGGCCAGGACGAGGGAGAGTGACGCGATGACGCGCAAGCCCGACGACGTCGTGGGCAGCCGGGGCGAGCCGGCGGTCGGCGGCGGCCACCAGACCCCCGAGCAGGCGGCGATCACCCGGCAGGAGGGGGGCGGCCGCGACGAGGCCGAGCTGAAGCGCGAATGGTCCTCGGCCGGCACCCCTGGCCGGCCGCCGGTCTCGGTCGGCGGCAGCTCCGGCGGCCATTCCGACCAGATCGCCGCGCAGGGTCCCCGCGAAGGCGAGAAGGTCGCGGACGGCGAATACCGGACCGAGAAGACAGGCGGCGAGGTCGATCGGTGATCGAGGCGGCGAGAGGGGAGCACGGCATGGCGGAACGCAAGGACGACCGGGACGGCAAGCCGGCCCGCGACGACAGGATCACCGCCGACGACCTGAAGGGCGTCGCGGCGGTGCCGAAGGACGGCGACGGCGAGAGCAACAAATCCGGTGCCCATGCCGGGGACCGGCAAGGCGACGAGGTCGATCCGGGGGCGGGGTAGCGATCGGTCCCACGCGCGGCGGGGAGCCCTCCTTGCGGAGGGCAGGGCTGTCCGGGGAAAGAATAAGGGCGTGGGTTTCCCCTCTCCCCGCGGGCGGGGAGAGGAGGGTTCCCGCGCCATTCCTTATCCCCGGACAGCCCTGCGCAGAGGATGGAGAGTTCAGGGGCGCCCTTGAGCGCGGTCCCGCCCCCCGGCATACGGGGCCGATGTCCTCCCTCTCCGCGCCGCCCCGCCTGATCCCCCGCCCGCATCAGGTCGAGGCGACCCGCGCCATCCTGGCCGCCCGGGCCGAGGGCCGTCCGGGCTTCCTCCTCGGCGACATGACGGGGCTCGGCAAGACGCTGTCGGTCTGGGGTGCGGTGGCGGCGATGCCGGAGCGCGCCGTGCTGATCGTCTGCCCGAAGGGAGCGATGCCGCAATGGCGGCGCACGATCCGGGATTCGGGGCTGGCCGAGAAGGACGTGACGCTCACGAACTACGAGCGCACCAAGTCCCTGCTGGCGCTCCCCGCTGCCAGCGCCCGCCGCTCGGTGCGGGCGAAGAACAACGAGCTCGCCAAGCTCGGCCTCCCCAAGCGCGTCTGGCCGATCGTGGTGTTCGACGAGGCCCACCGCCTGCGCAACCCGAACTCGCAGCAGGGCCAGGCCTGCCGCCGGGTCGCCGAGGCCGCGGCCTTCACGGTCTATGCCAGCGCCACCGCGGGCCAGGCGCCGCACGAATTGTCCTATCTCGGCGCCCTGCTCGGCCACGCCGTCGGCCGCCCGGTCGAGACCCTGGCCGATTTCCGCGCCCTGATGCAGCACCTGACGATCGGCCGGGCCAAGGGGCGCTGGCAGAACTGGTCGTGGGAGCCGAATGCCCGCGACCAGGAGACGATGGCCGGCCTCCTCTATCGCGGCCGGAACGCGATCGGGCTCCGGCGGCGGCCGGCCGACATCGCCGGCTGGCCCGAGGTGCAGCGCGACCTCGCCCCCACCGCCCTCGATGCACCGGCCAAGCGCCTCTACGACGCGACCTGGCGCGAGTTCCGCCGCGAATGGGGCCTGGCCGGGGGCTCGAACCGGCGCGCCGCCGGCTGGGCGGCCGATCTGCGTTTCCGCCAGAAGGCGAGCCTGATCCGGGTCAACGGGACGCTCGACCTCGCCGAGGATCTGTTGCAGGCCGGCGAGCAGGTGGCGGTCTCGGTGGCGTTCCTGGAGACCGGCGCGGCGCTCGCGGCCGGGCTGACCGGCCGCGGCTGGCGCGCCGGCACCATCGACGGCACGCAAAAATCGGAGACCAACGAGGCGGTCCGGGTCGCCTTCCAGCGCGGCGAGCTCGACGCGGTGGTGTTCACCGTCACCGAATCGATCTCGCTCCACCGCAACGAATTGCCCGGCGGCGAGCGCCCGCGCAGCCTGATCGTCCACGACATGCGCCACAGCGCGATCCAGCTGAGCCAGATCGAGGGCCGCTGCCACCGCGACGGCGAGTGCGCCGCGATCCTGTTCGCCTATGCGGAGGGCACCGTGGAGGAGCGGGTCGCCGCCACGGTGATCGCCCGCATGGCCGGGATGGACAGGATGGCCGGCGAGGATACCTCCCTCCTCGACGCCATCGGGCGGATCATCGATGGTGAGGCGGAGTGATGTCCCGGCCCGCCGGGGCCCAGCGGATGTCGCAGGGGCGGCGGTCGGGTTCGCAACGACAATCTGCGGTCGAACAAGAGCCTGATACTAAATCCGGAAGATCCCTTCCGGATTTAGTATCACCAGCCCGCGCGGCGCTTGAGCGAAGCCGACTTCCGCATCGCGAAGCGATCAATCGGAAGTCGTATGAGCCTGCAAGCCGGTCCCGTTCGTGCGCCGGCACGCATGATCCGCACCGCGCGCTTCGGAGGAGAGACGGCGCAATGACAGAGATTACCGGCCGCACCCGCGTCTTCGCGATCCTCGCCGACCCGATCGCCCAGGTGAAGGCGCCGCAGGGGCTCAACCGCATCATGGCCGAGCGCGGGGTCGACGGGGTGATGGTCCCGCTCCACGTCGCGGCGGCCGATCTCGCGACGGTGCTGGCGGGCCTGCGGGCGGTGCGGAGCTTCGGCGGCGCGATCGTCACCGTGCCGCACAAGACCGCGATCGTGCCGCTCCTCGATTCCGTCAGCGACGCGGCCGGGCTGGTCGGCGCCGTCAACGCCGTGCGGCGCGAGCCCGACGGCCGCCTCGTCGGCGAGATCCTGGACGGGGCCGGCTTCGTCGCCGGCTTGAGGGCGGCGGGCCACGACCCGCGGGGCCGCAGCGTCTACCTCGCCGGGGCCGGCGGGGCGGCGAACGCCATCGCCTTCGCCCTCGCCGAGGCCGGGGTGAGCCGTCTCACCGTGCACAACCGCACGCCCGCGCGGGTGGAGGACCTGGTCTCTCGCCTGCGCCGGCTCGTCCCCGACCTGACGCTGGCCCTCGGCGGCCCCGATCCGGCGGGCCACGACCTCGTGGTCAACGCCACCTCGCTGGGTCTGCGCCCCGACGATGCCCTGCCCCTCGATCCCGCCGGGCTCACGCCGGACCAGCTCGTGGCCGAGATCATCATGCAGCCGGCCGAGACCCCGCTGCTCGCGGCGGCGGCGGCGCGGGGCTGCCGCACCCATCCGGGCCTGCCGATGCTGGATGGCCAGCTCGCCCTGATGGCGGATTTCTTGCGGATGCAGCCGTGACCCGGGTCACAGCCCGAGGCGCATGGCGGTGCGCAACGGCGCGATCACCCCGTAGCCGAGGCTCTGGTGCCAGCTCGACGGGCCGCGGCGGAGAGCGTCGGCCCGGAGCGCGACGGTGAGGTCGCGGGGATTGAGGACCCGGTGCGGCACCCGGGTCCGAAGCGCGGCGACGCAGCCGGCGGCGACCGGGCAGGCGGCGGAGGTCCCGGCATCGGCCTCGCCGGGCCCGCCCGCCTCCGAGCCGAGGAAGTCCGTATAGCTCGCGAGGTCGGGCTTGGCGTAGACCATGCCGGGGATGCCGGGCCCCTCCGAGGCGTAGGCCGTCCGCCGGCCCCGCAGGGTCGCGCCGGTCACCGTGATGACGTCCGGATGAGCGTTCGCCCCCATGATGGCGGACCGGCTCCGGGCGCCGGAGCCATCTTGGCCGCCATGGCCGGCCGCGAACAGGATGTCGACGCCGTAGCGCGACAGCGTTCCGACGATCCGGTTGAAGGGATGGCCCGGATTGTCGACGTAGCGTCCGGGATGCCCGGCCGGAAAATCCCAGCTCTCGTGGCCCAGCCCCCAGGAATTGGTGACGACGAGCGCCTTGAAGCGCGGCTTGTCCGCCCGCACCGCCGCGAGCAGGCGGGCATAGGCCTGGAGCGCGTCGCTGAGGAGGCCGGGCCCCGTCGCCGGCAGGATGGGCAGGTCGAGCAGCGTCGCCCGCGGGGCGGCGATCAGGGCGCCATAGGCGCAGAGCGTGCCGGGGCCGACCGGGTGGTGGCCGGCCTCCACCGGATGGGGCGGCCAGGTCACCGCGGCGTCGAGCGAGGCTGCGACGTCTCGCGACGCCAGGTGCGCGAGGTTGATCCCCCCATCCACCACCGCGATCGCCACGCCCGCGCCGTCGAGCCGGCGCGCGGCGAGCCCGGACACGCCGAGGCGCTGCGCCACCTCGGCCGCCGTGCCGCCCGGGACGCTGGCCGGCGCCGTGAAATGCGCGATCGGCGGATCGGAGAAGATCGCCGCGCCCTCCGTCGTCAGCGCCGCCGGCTCGGCCGCGGCGTCGATCGTCGCCCGGACGGCGTAGTGCGAGGCGCCGTCGGGTGACGACACCGAGACGGGCGAGCCGGACTGACTATCCCCGAGCGGGACGGCAGAAAAGCGTGTGTCTATGTCCGCTCGGACTGGCAATCCGGTGAGCCGCCGTTGGATTCCGCCGCCACCATTCAGCCTCATCATGGCCGAATCGTGCAGCGCCTCCTGCGTCGGCAGGACGAGAATCACGCGCCGGTCGGGCATCGTCATCTCCATTCGGGCATTGTGCGGGGTTTTATATACGTTTGAATGTATTGCAAGTACTTTCCGCCGACAGAGGCGCACGCCTTCGCCGAAAACTTGGATGAAAGCCCCGATCCGGCCGGCGCGGCTGAAATGGTCTTTCCCATCGGTGGCGCGCGATGACGCCGCCGCTGCCCGCGCGGGCTTGACCCCGGCGGCCATCCGGGCGAGGCCGGCGCGATTCCCGATCCCGCCCGCGCGACCCCCGGAGGACGCCGATGACCCTTCCGGCCCACCAGCCCCTTCACGACGACCTGATCCACCGCCTCGGGGCACGCCTCGGTCCCGCCGGCCTCCTCACCGACGAGGCCGACATGGCCCCCTTCGCGATCGACTGGCGGCGGCTCTTCCCGGGGCGGCCGGCCTGCGTGGTGCGTCCGTCCTCCACCGCCGAGGTGGCCGACGTGGTGCGGCTCTGCGCCGAGGCCGGCGCCGCCCTGGTGCCGCAGGGCGGCAATACGGGGCTTGCCGGCGGCGGCGTGCCGGACGGCTCCGGGACGCAGGTGGTGCTGTCGCTCGCGCGCATGACTGCGATCCGGGCGGTCGATCCCGTCGGCCTGACTCTGACCGCCGAGGCCGGCTGCGTCCTGAAGGTCGCGCAGGAGGCCGCCGAGGCGGCCGGGCGGCTCCTGCCGGTGAGCTTCGCGGCGGAGGGCTCGGCGCTCATCGGCGGCGTGATCGCCACCAATGCCGGCGGGATCAACGTGGTGCGCTACGGCATGACCCGCGGCCTCGTCCTCGGCCTCGAAGTGGTGCTCGCCGACGGCAGCGTCGTCGATGGTCTGCGGGCGCTGCGCAAGGACAATGCCGGCTACGACTGGAAGCAGCTCTTCATCGGCACCGAGGGCACCCTCGGCATCGTCACGGCCGCCGTGCTGCGCCTCGTGCCCAAGCCGCGCCACAGCGCGACGGCGTTGCTGTCGGTGCCCGATCCGGCGGCGGCGCTCCGCCTGTTCACCCTGGCGCAGGAGGAGATCGGCGACAGCATCCAGGCCTTCGAGCTGATCTCCGGCACCTCGCTCGGCCTGGTGGAGAAGCATGCGGGCCTGAAGAGCCCGGTCGGGCAGGCGGGCTGGAGCGTGCTGATCGAGGCGGCCTCGTCGCTCTCGGGGCTTCGCGAGGCGATGGAGGGCGTGCTCGGCTCCGCTCTGGAGCGCGAGGACGCCCTCGACGGCGTGCTGGCCGAATCCGGCCGCCAGGCCGCCGAGCTGTGGGCGCTCCGCGAGCACGTGACCGAGTGCGAGGCCCGCGAGGGTAGAAGCGTCAAGCACGACGTCTCGGTGCCGATCACCGCGATCCCCGCCTTCCTCGACGAGGCCGGCCGGGTGCTGGCGGCAGGCGCCCCGGGCACCCGCGTGAACGCCTTCGGCCACATGGGCGACGGCAACATCCACTACAACGTGCTGATCGGGCCGGACCATTCGTCCGAGGCGATCAACGGCCTCGTCCACGGGGTGGTGGACCGCTTCAGCGGCAGCATCTCGGCCGAGCACGGCATCGGCCAGTACCGCGTCGCCGAGCTCGCCCGTCACCGGCATCCCGACGAGATGGCGCTGGCGCGGCGGATCAAGGCGGCGTTGGATCCGGAGGGAATGCTCAATCCGGGAAAGGTGCTGGCGCGGGGCTAGAGCATTTTCCGACGAAGTGGACACCGGTTCGTCGAAGAAAATGCAGTAAAACATAGACTTAGAGAGCTTCGCGATTGCAGCGCGATCGTGAAGCGCTCTGGACGGGACACGCGGGCGAACCCTCCCCCGACGGAACTCGGGCAAGTCCGAGTTCCGCATCCACGAGCCCAAGTCGGGCATGCCCGACTTGGGACGGGGGAGGGTTCAGGGGCGAGCCGCAACGCTAAGAACCAACAAATACGGGGAGGAACCATGGACGCGTTCGACGTCGTCATCGTCGGCGGGGGCACGGCGGGCTGCGTGCTGGCCAACCGCCTGAGCGAGGACCCGCACACCCGCGTGCTGCTGCTCGAGGCGGGCGGGGAGGGGACCGGTTTCTGGGTCGGCATCCCGGCGGGCTTCCCGAAACTCCTCACCGGCGGCGCCTTCAACTGGCGCTTCTCCACCGAGCCGGAGCCGAACACCCACGAGCGCGCCATCGTGGTTCCCCGCGGCAAGGGGCTCGGCGGCTCGACGCTCATCAACGGCATGATCTTCGTGCGCGGGCAGCCCCAGGATTTCGACACCTGGGCCCAGAGCGGCAACCGCGGCTGGGCCTGGGACGACGTGCTGCCCTATTTCCGCAAGCTCGAGCATTTCGAGGACGGAGACCCCGCCCTGCGCGGCCGGGGCGGGCCGCTCCACGTCACCCGGGTGGGGGTGCGGAACCCGCTCGCCGACGCCTTCATCCGCGCCGGGACCGAGGCCGGGTACCCGGAGAACCCGGACTATAACGGCGCCTCGCAGGAGGGCTTCGGATATTACCAGGCCAACCAGCGCCACGGCCGGCGCTGGAGCGCCCGGAACGCCTACCTGCAGCCGGCCCGCAAGCGCCCGAACCTGATCGTGCGCACCGACGCCCACGTCCTGCGCCTCGACCTCGACGGCACCCGCGTGACCGGCGTCACCTACCGCCGCGACGGGCGCGAGGAGCGGGTGAGCGCGAGAGGCCAGGTGGTCCTGGCGGCCGGCGCCGTGCAGTCGCCGCACCTCCTCGAACTCTCCGGCATCGGCCGGCCGGAGGTGCTGGCGCAGGCCGGAATCCCGGTCCGCCACGCCCTGAAGGGGGTGGGCGAGAATTATCGCGATCACTACGCCACGCGGATGAACTGGCGCGTGAAGGTGCCGGTGACCCTCAACGAGGCGACCCGCGGCTGGCGCCTCGGCCTCGCGGTCGGGCAATATGTCCTGACCCGCCGGGGCATCCTGACCCTCGGCACCGGCCTCGCCCACGGCTTCGTGCGCACGAGGGCCGACCTCGCCGGGCCCGACGTGCAGTACTTCTTCATGCATGCGAGCTACGCCAACGCCGCCGACCGCACCCTCGACCGCGAGCCCGGCATGACGATCGGCGTGACGCAGCTGCGGCCGGAATCCCGCGGCACCATCCACGCGGTCTCGGGCGATCCGATGCGCCCCCCGGCGATCCGCCCGAACTTCCTGAGCGTGCGCGGCGACCAGGAGGCCCTGATCGAGGGCATGCGCCTCGCCCGCCGGGTGATCGATCAGCCCGCCATGGACCCCTACCGCGCCCACGAGCTGAATCCCGGCCCGGGCGTGCAGACCGACGACGAGTGGCTCGATTTCGCCCGCCGCAACGGCCAGACCATCTACCATCCGGTCGGGACGTGCAGCATGGGGCCGGGTCCGGAGGCGGTGGTGGACGAGCGCCTGCGGGTGCGCGGCCTTCAGGGCCTGCGGGTGATCGACGCCAGCGTGATGCCGACCGAGGTCTCGGCCAACACCCAGGCCGCCGTGATGATGATCGCCGAGAAGGGCGTGGATCTGATACGGGAGGATCGCCGCTGAGAGGACCCGACGCGATGCGCACCCTTCCGATCGAGCCGATCACCGCCGAGGCCTTCGCGCCGTACGGCACGCTGCTGGTCGGCCCGGCGGCCGGCCCGCGGCAGGACCGGGCGGCCGAGATCGAGAACGGGCGCCCGGGTGTACCCCTCAATCTCGCGCTGGTCCGCAGCGAGCCCTTCGCCGGGACGATGCCGCTGCGGCGGCTCGAACGGCACCCGCACTCGGCGCAAGCCTTCCTGCCGCTCGCCGTCGGCGAGTATCTGGTGGTGGTGGCGCCCGACGCCGATGGGCGGCCGGACGAGGCGGGTTTGCGCGCCTTCCGGGTGCCGGGGGACACCTGGATCGTCTATCGCAGCGGCGCCTGGCACGCCCACATGACGACGCTGTCGGCGCCCGGCACCTTCGCCATGCTGGTGCACGAGGACGGCAGCGCGGAGGATTGCGTGTTCGCGTCGATCGCTCCGGTCGAACCGGCGGCGTAAGGCTCGCTCAATTCACCGACGGCTCGTCGAGCCGGAATGCGAAGGTCGCGGTGTAGATGTCCTCGTCGGCCAGCGTCGGGGTGGCCGACGGGCTCACCGTCTGGCTCACCGTGAGCACCTGGCTGCCGGCCTTGCGGATCGGCACCGTGGCGATGCCCTCCGGATCGGTGGTGTAGGCCGGTACCCCGGCCCGCTCCGGCTCCATGCCGCTCTCGCCGTAATAGAGGTCGGCCCCCGGCAGGGGCGCGCCGCGAAACAGCACCCGCACCCGGATCGCCCCGGCGGTGGGCCCCGGTACCTCGACCGGCACGATCTCCAGGGTGTGGCCGACCACCCGCAGCCAGGGCGCTCCGGGGCCGAAGGCGGCCTTGGCGTATTTCACCGACCAGCGGCCCTCGCGGGCCTCCGGCACCAGGCGCCGGCTGGCATGGAGGCGGGTGCCGTCGCGAAGAATCGTCCAGAAGCCGGCATCGTAGGTCGCCGCGACCAGCGTGCGGCCGGGCTTGGTGCCGAGGGGGGCCAGCAGGGCGGGGGGCACGTCCGGCGGGGCGGGCTTGAGGCTCCCGCGCAGGTCCGTGCTCCCGCCGTCCTGCGTCAGGGCGACGAGCTGGATGAGCTGGGGCGCGCGCGGCGCCTGGCGCTTCGAGGCGTGGCCGTAATTGACCCGGACCTGCGGCGCCTGGTCGGCGGTGCTGAGCGTCAGCCACAGCTCGTGCGCGCTGCCGGGCCGCACGGCACCGAGGACGAGGGCGGCGGCCAGGGCGGTGCGGAGCAGGGGCAGCATCGATCGTCGGTCTCCATCGGGCGGCGCCGGACAAGCGCCTCGCGCGGGTGGGGCGAGGCACGAAGCGGGCCCGCGGCAGCAAGGCATCATAACCCATCCGGCGGCAAACCGATCCCCCGGCATCGAGGTCGCGATCCCCCGGGCGCGTCCTCGGATCGACAATCCCTCAAGTCGGCGTGTCTCAGGCCGGCGTGTCTCAGGTCGGCGTGCTCAGGTCGGCTTGGCCTGCTGCCCCTGGCGCGCCCCGCTCCCCAGGGTGGACAGGTCCATCGCCCCGGCCATCAAAGCTGCCGCCGCCCCGATCATCGTCGCGATCCGCGCCATCCCGGTCCTCTCTCCGGGCAGGTCCGGCGATGTTATCTCTTGACCTGGGGTGAACGGCCCGCCTCTTCGCCGGTTCCGCCGGCCGCCTCGAGCGCCAGGGCGCGCAGCCGTGCCTTGGCGGCCGGGTCGGTCGGGCAGCCTTCCGCCAGCCAGGCCCTGCGGGCCGCCGCCAGGCCCCGGCCGAGGCCGCGGCCGGGCGGGGCGCCCGCCGCCACGAGCGCGGCGCCTGTGATCGGCAGGGCCGGCGCCGGCTCGGCCCCGGCTCCGAAGCGCGCGAGCGCATCGGCGGCCTCCGGGGTCAGTTCGGGCCGCGGCTCTCCCCTCAGCACCAGGGCGGCATCCGTCGCCGCCCCCGCCCCGTGCACGGCCACGAGGCGCCGCACATCCACGACCGTTAGGGGATCGCGCTTGCCGTGCAGGGCGGCCTCGGCCCCGGCGTAAGCGGAGAGCCGCCCGTGCTCGGCCTTCGACAGGCGCAAATCCTCCCGCAGGCGCTCGGCATCGGCCTGCGAGCGTACCGCCAGGGCGGCGAGGCGGCGCACGGCATCCGGCTCGGCCTCCGCGGCGGCGAGGCGGGCAAGCCGGCCGAGATCGCCGACGCCGCCGATCAGGCGCTGCAGCAGTCCCGTCTGCGACAGGATGGCGGTGACGGCGGGCGCGCCCGGAGCGACGAGGAGCTTCAGGAGTTCCCCCCGCACCCGCTCGCGGGAGAGCAGCGCCAGCCCGTCCCGCGCCTCGATCGACGCGGCGAGCCCCTCCGGATCGGGGTCGCCGGCGCCGTAGCGGGCGTGGAAGCGAAAGAAGCGCAAGACCCGCAGGTAATCCTCGCGGATGCGCTGGCGCGCCTCGCCGATGAAGCGCACCCGGGCCGCCGCCAGATCCGCGAGGCCTCCGACCGTGTCGTGCACGTAGGCGTCGGGCGTGACCGAGAGGGCGTTGACGGTGAAGTCGCGCCGGGCGGCATCGTGGCCGAAGTCGCGGCCGAAGCGCACCACGGCGTGGCGCCCGTCGGTCTCGATGTCCTCGCGCAGGGTCGTGACCTCGAACGGTTCGCCCTCCGCCACCACCGTCACGGTGCCGTGGGCGATGCCGGTCGGCACGGGCTTGAGGCCCGCCGCGTTCGCCCGCGCCACCACCGCCTCGGGCAGGAGCGTGGTGGCGAGGTCGATATCGGCGACCGGGCGGCCGAGCAGCGCGTCGCGCACCGCGCCGCCGACGAGGCGGGTCTCCTCGCCCGGAGCGTCGAGGGCGGCGAGCACCGTGGTCAGGCGCGGCCGCGCCAGCACCGCCCGTAAAGAGCGCTCGTCGAGGGCGGGATGCTCGAAGGAGGGGCTCACCGGAACTGCCCCGGCACCACCCGGCCGTTCTCGAGATGGGTCGGCACGAAGCCGTCCCGGTGCCGCTCGGAGGTCAGCGCAACCGCCACGAAGGAGAGGATGACCAGGGCGGCCCCCGCGATGGCGAGCCGCGCGGCCTGGTCGCTCCAGTGGATCCAGCGCAGCGGGCTGCGCTGGCGCAAGACCAGCCACACCCCGAAGGCCGCGAAGGGGAGCAGGAACAGCAGGATGTCGTCGATCAGCGCGCGGGCCATGAATTCCGACTCGATGTCTTCACGCGTCCGCGTCGCGGAGCCGTTCGTAGAGGTTGCGCACGATGCCGGCGGTCACCCCCCAGATGTAGCGCTCGCCGAAGGGGATCGCGTAGTAGCGCCGCTGGCGCCCGCGCCATTCCCGGCTGTGCAGGGCGTGGTTGGCGACGTTCATCAGGAAGTCGAGCGGCACCTCGAACGCTTCGGCCACCTCCTGCGGATTGAGGCTCAACCGGGCGTCCGGCGCCACCAGGCCGACCACCGGGGTCACCAGGAAGCCGGTGCCCGACAGGTAGGGATCGAGGTAGCCGAGCGGCGTCACCGCCGCAGGATCGAGGCCGATCTCTTCTTGCGCCTCCCGCAGGGCCGCCGCGAGGGCTGAAGGGTCGCCGGGATCGATCTTGCCGCCCGGGAAGGCGATCTGGCCCGAATGGTCGCGCAAGTGCGCCGAGCGCAGGGTGAACAGCACCGCGACGCCGTCGTCGCGCGGGATCACCGGCACCAGCACCGCGGCGAGCCGGGCCGGGCGCGACAGCGCGGCCTCCAGCACGTCGGGCTCGAGGTCGTGGTCGCCCCGGGGGTTCGAGGTGTCGTCGTGCGGACCCGGTGGCTCGGGCCGCAGCCGGTCGCGGGCGCGCTCCAGGAAGAGATCGAGGGCAGAAGAACCCAGGATTTGCGGCGCGGTGAGATCGGTCACGACAGCTCGGTCGATTGGGCGATGCGGTGGAAGCGCCCCCCGGCGGCGAGCCCGAACCAGCTTTCGCCCGCCTCCTCGCGCTCCTCGCAGAGGTCCACGAGGTCGTAAGCGAGCGCCCGGGTGAGGCGGGCCCAGAGGCCGTGCCGCACGGCGATGTAGGGCTTGAACCCGCCCTCCGGGTCGCGCTCGACCCGCAAGGGGTGGGATTCGTCGAGGGGCACGACATCGTCGAGGTTGGTGCGGAAGGCGATGGCGCGGGTCTCGCCCTCGCCCTCCACCGCCATCTCGACCGCCAGGAAGGCCGCGTCCTCGACCTCGATCCCGACCCGCTCCACCGGCGTCACCAGCACCGTGCGCCCGTCGGGGTCGCGCCGCAGGATCGTCGAGAAGAGCTTGACCAGGGCCGGCCGGGTGATCGGGCTGCCGTTGTAGTGCCAGGTCCCGTCTCCGGCGATCCGCATCGGGATCTCGCCGCAATAATCGGGATTCCAGCGATCCACCGGCGGCGGGCCGCGCCGGCTCCCCTCGGCGCCCAGCGCCGCGGTCAGTCGTTCGAGGACCCCGCCGGGCGGGGCGCCGTTCGGATCGTGCGTCATCCGCCTCTACATAGCGGATCGGGGCGGCTTGTGCAGGCGTCGCCACGGGGAAGTCGCCATCGGTCCCTTTCGGGGGCCTCCACTCGCCATGCCGTCCGGCGCGGGCGCGACGGACGAGCGGGACAGGGGCTCCCGGGGGCGCAGCCGTGGCGGAAGAGATCGCCACTGGCGAGCCAGGCAACCCTTATCCCGGCTCCTGAAGCGGTCGCGATCGACCGAAACGGATCGATAAAAATAAAACACCCGCAAATCGTCAAGAACTGGCGGTTGAATCGCCCGAAGATTCAAATTCGAGATTTCTTAAGTCGTATTAATTGCGTCTTTACAAAAAGTTTCATAGCGTAACGAGGTAACGGAAAAAGATGCTGATGAATTGGGACGTCATGGCTAAAGTCGTCTCCTTCGCTCGTCAGCAGGGAGGAGGCGTCGCCTTCGTCTTCGCGATCCTGTTTCCCATCGTGATGGGCAGCGTCGGATTCGGCGTCGATTATGCGACGTGGCTGGTCCGCAAGCAGCAGCTCCAGGCCATCGCCGATGCGACGGCGCTCGCCGTCGTCTCCGACATGCAGGTCGCCGGCTACGACCGGGGCCGGGCGCAGGCCGTGGCGGAAGGCCAGGTGCGCAGCCTGGCGGCGGACAAGCTCGGTGGAGACCCGATCACGGTCGCGACCGAGCCGGTCACCCGCAAGCCCGCGGCGAACCCGGACGATTCCTTCACGGTGGCCCTGGCCAACGACCGGGACCAGCCGCCCACGGGCGTGAGGGTGACCCTGTCGCAGCGCAAGCGCGCCATCATGACCAAGTTCGTCACCGCCTGGGAGGCCGGCCGCGGCAGGCCGGGCGAGTCTCACGTCGGTTGAGTCTCCGGCCGGCGGCGCAGGATCTTCCACACCCCGGTGGCGGTGGCGACGATGCGCCCCGCGCTGCGCGCGTCGCCGCGCAGGAAGACCAGGCTCTGGGTGCGCTGCACCACCTCGGGCGTCATCGTGATCGTCTCGCCGATCCGGCCCGCCGAGACGAACTGCATCTCGAACTGCACCGTGACGCAGTTCGCCCCGCCGGCGGCCCGCATGGCGGCAAAGCCCAGCGCCCGGTCGGCGAAGGTCATCATCATGCCGCCCTGGACCACGCCGATCAGGTTGGCGTGCTTGGGCTCGGCCCGGAACGCGAAGCTGATCGTCTCGCCCTCCTCGCGCAGCAGAACCGGGCCGACCAGGGAGAGGAAGCCCGGATCGTCGAAGGGGCGCCAGCCGGCCGGGTCGGAATCGGGGGTGGTCATGGGCGGACTCGGGTGTTGAGGGCGCTGGACAGCGCGGCCGCGGCCGTGCCTCAACGTGCCTTACCAAGAAAATCCACAGGGAGGGGTCCTTTGACCGACCAGACACCCGACGCGCGCGTGCGCGCCAGCTTCGACCGGCAGGGCCTGATGCGGACCCTCGGCGCCAGCCTCGGGGCGGTGTCGCCCGGTGAAGTCGAGATCGCGCTCGTTCCCGGCCCGGCAGTGTCGCAGCAGCATGGCTTCGTCCATGCCGGTGCTGTGAGCGCCATCGCCGACAGCGCCGCGGGCTACGCCGCCCTCACCGTGATGCCGCCCGGCGCCGGGGTGCTGACGGCGGAGTTCAAGATCAACCTGCTGGCCCCGGCCGCAGGCAACCGCATCGTGGCGCGGGGGCGAGTGGTGAAGGCCGGCCGGACCCTGACCCTGGCCCAGGCGGAGGTGTTTGCGGAGAATGACGGCCGCGAGCGGCTCGTCGCGATGCTGACCGCCACCCTGATGGCCGTCCAGGGCCGGGACGGCATCGGCGATTGACGACCCGGCCCCGGCGGGCGCCGCCGGGGCCGGGTCGGCGCTTACTTCTGGGTCTCGAGGTAGGCTTCCAGGTCCTTGATCTTCTTGTCGTCCTTGACGCCGGCGAAGATCATCTTGTTGCCGGGGACCTTGGCCTTCGGGTCCTTGATGTATTCCATGAAGGTGGCCGAATCCCAGGTCAGGCCGGAATTCTTCATCGCGGCCGAGTAGTTGTAGCCCTCGTGGGTGCCGGCCTTGCGGCCGATGAGGCCCTTGAGGTCCGGACCGACGCCGTTCTTGCCGAAGGCATGGCAGGCCTTGCACTGGGTGAAGACCTTCTCGCCGGCGGCGGCGTCCTGGGCCTGGGCGGCGAAGGGGAGAAGGGCCGCAAGGGCGGCACCGAGGATGAGCTGACGCATGAGGTTCCCTCCAACGGACGTCGTTCGCGACCGGCCACCCGGGATATGGCCCAGCCTGCAATTTGGACCAGTTAAAAACGCCGACGGTTCGCGACGGGTCCCGTGCGGCGAAAAGAAGCTGTGCCGCGGCTCAACGCAATCGGACGAAGGTGCGGGGCGAACGGATGGATGGGCGCGGTCCCTCGCCTGCATTATGATGGCGCACGAGCGACCGCCCGACCGGTCGGATGAAATTCCGCGAGACTCCCCGCAAGATTCCGAGGATACGCCATGACCATCGCCTTCCCGTTGCCCGATCCCGCGATCCTCGCCCGCCGCGACGCGATCGTGGAGGGCCTGCGCGGCCTGGTGGCGCCGGAGGCGCTGGTGACGAGCGAGGACGAGCGCCGCGCCTTCGAGACCGACGGCCTCACCGCCTACCGCAAGATGCCGCTCGCCGTGGTGCTGCCTTCGACCACCGCCGAAGTGTCGGCGGTGATGCGCTACTGCCACGAGGCCGGGGTCAAGGTGGTGCCCCGCGGCGCCGGCACCTCGCTCGCCGGCGGCGCCATCGCGCAGGAGGATGCGGTGATCCTGGGTGTGGCCAAGATGAACCGGGTGCTCGACGTCGATTTTTCGAACCGCACCGCCCGGGTCCAGGCCGGCATCACCAACCTCGCCATCAGCGCGGCGGTGGCCCACGAGGGCTTCTTCTACGCCCCCGACCCGTCGAGCCAGCTCGCCTGCACCATCGCGGGCAACATCGCGATGAATTCGGGCGGGGCGCATTGCCTCAAATACGGCGTCACCACCAACAACCTGATGGGCGTGACGCTCGTCATGGTCGACGGCACCGTGGTGGAGATCGGCGGCGACCACCTCGACGCCGCCGGCTACGACCTGCTCGGCCTGATCTGCGGCTCGGAGGGCCAGCTCGGCATCGTCACCGAGGCAAGCGTGCGGATCCTGCGGGCGGCGGAGGGCGCGCGCCCGGCGCTGATGGGCTTCGGCACGGTCGAGGATGCGGGCGCCTGCACGGCGGCGATCATCGGCGCCGGCATCATCCCGGTGGCGATCGAATACATGGACCGCGAGGCGATCACGATCTGTGAGGCCTTCGCCCATGCCGGCTACCCGCTCGATGCCGAGGCGATGCTGATCATCGAGGTCGAAGGCTGCAAGGAGGAATGCGACGCGATGCTCGCCCGCATCGTCGAGATCGCCAAGCCCTTCAACCCGACGAGCCTGAAGGTGTCGCAATCGGAGGCCGAGAGCGCCGCGATCTGGAAGGGCCGCAAGTCGGCCTTCGGCGCGACGGGGCGCATCTCCGACTACATCTGCATGGACGGCACCATCCCGACCGGGCAATTGCCGCGCGTGCTGGAGCGGATCGGCGAGATCACCCAATCCTATGGTCTTCGTTGCGCCAACGTCTTCCATGCCGGCGACGGCAACCTGCACCCCCTGATCCTGTTCGACATCAACACGCCCGGCGAGATGGAGAAGGCCGAGGCCGCCGGCGAGGAGATGCTGAAGCTCTGCGTCGAGGTCGGCGGCTGCCTCACCGGCGAGCACGGCGTCGGCATCGAGAAGCGCGACCTGATGAATGTCCAGTACAACCCCGAGGATCTGCACCAGCAGATGCGGGTGCGGGCGGTGTTCGATCCGGCCTGGCTGATGAACCCGGCCAAGGTCTTCCCGCTGGAGGGGCGGATCGCCGCGTGAGCGGGAAACGGGGCGGCAAGAAAGCCCCCTGCAAGAAGGCCCCCGGCAAGCCTGCTACTCGCGAGGCGAAGGCCGAGTCTTCCCTGCCGGGCGAGGCGGCGATCAAGGCGCTCGCCGACCCGGAGGTGGTCGAGCGCGGCCGCGTGGTGGCGCGCTCGGGCGCCGTCTCCGACCTCGTGTGCCGCGGCGACCAGCTCGTCGCCGCGGTCGCGGGCAGCGAGAACGCGCCCTAACGGGTCAGGGTCCGGCTGACGGATCGCGGCGTGGCGGATGACCGCTGCACCTGCCCCTACGAGTGGGGCGGGGCCTGCAAGCACGTCGTCGCGACCCTGCTCGCCGCGGCCGAGCCCGGGGGCGGTGGCCGAGCGGTCGACCCTGCGCCGGCTCCGCGACGACCTGCCGCGCGAGGCCCTGGCCGACCTGCTGGTGCGCCGGGCCGAGGCCGATCCCGACCTCGCCGGCCGGATCGAGGCCGAGCTTGCTGCGCTGCCCGGCCGCGGCCCCGTCGATCCGGCGCCGATCGCCGCGCAGGCCCGTACGCTTCTCGGCCGGCAGATCAAGCGCGATTACCGGGACGATTACGAGGCCCACGGCCCGGCCGACGCGCTGAAGCAGCTGGTGGACAAGGCGGTGCCGTTCCTGGAGGCCGGCGACGGACGCAACGCGCTCAAGATCCCGGTGGCGGTGGCCGAGCCGTTCATCGAGCAATGGCTCGGCTACTACGTCGAGACCGACGAGGACATGTACCGCCTGTTCACGGGTCTCGACCGGATGATGGCCGAGGCGGCGCTGATGAGCGACCTCAGCGCCGATGAGCGCGGGTCCCTGCGCGAGACGATCGGGGGCTGGGAGGACGACCTCAACGACTACGCGCCCGAGGATGGCTTCTTCCTCGTCACCGCGGCCTTGAGGACGGCTTGGGACGATCCGGCCCTGCGGGCGGTGCTCGCCGGCAAGACGGGAGCGGCCCTACCGGAGAGCGAGGAGGAGAACCCGGAGCCGATCGCCGTGCGCCTGCGGGTGCTCGCGGCCGCGGCGCGCACCGACGAATACCTCAACCTCGCCCGCGCTGCCGGGGACGAGGCCGCCCTCGCCGGGATGTGCTGGTGCGCCTCGGCCGGATCGACGAGGCCGTGCTGATGCGTCTCGCCGAAGCAGCCCTGGAGCGCGACCCGGCCTGGGTGATCCGCTTCGCCGAGGCGAAGGCGAAGCCCCTCCTAAATAGAAACTGGCTCTACGGGTTTGATTTCGCACGCAAATCCAAGGCGCTCGATCTGCCGCACGAGCGCCTTGGCGCGGATGGTCGGGGCCGCCTTGCGGCCGTGATCAGGCCCGGGATCGACGTAAGCCGTGCCGGCCTTGAGCATGTGATAGATCGCGGTCAACATCGAAGCGGCGACCGCGCAGATCGCCTTCTTGGGGCCGCGCCGGCCGCGCAAGCGCTGGAACTGCGCCCTGATGTAGCTCGCCTTCTTGCGCACTCCGGCCCAGGCGGCCTGCACCAAGGCCGTCTTGAGCCAGGGCGCGCCCTTGCGCAGTCGCGTCGAGCGCCGCTTGCCCGCGCTCTCGTCGTTTCTCGGGCACAGCCCGGCCCAGGAGATCAGATGGCCGGCGGTCGGGAAGCGGCTCATGTCGGGGCCGATCTCGGAGAGGATCACCTGCGCGGTGAGGTCACTGATGCCCGGGATCGTCACCAGCAGCTTCACCGCTTCCCGGAAAGGGCCGAGGTCGCGCTCCACCTGCGCGTCGATCTCCGCGATCGCTCGCCCCAACCCGTCGTACTGGCGTAGATGCACACCGAGCAGGAAACGGTGGTGATCCCCGATCCGGCCCGTGAGCGCGGCCCGGATCGCCTCGGGCGCCGCCTTCACCCGCGGGCTGACCAGCGCCTGCAGCCCAGCCGGATCGCGCTCGCCCTTGACCAGCGCGTCGAGCACGGCGCGACCGGACTGGCCCATGATGTCGGTGAGCACCGAGGCGAGCTTGAGGTTGGCCTCCTCGAGGGTCTTCTGGATGCGCTGGACGTGGCTGGCCTGCTCGCGGACCAGTTGCTTGCGGGTGCGCAGCAGGTCGCGCATCGCCTGGGTCTGAGCCTCGGGCACGAAGCTGGCGCGGATCAGGCCGTGGGCGAGCAGGTCGGAGAGCCAGACCGCGTCGGCGACGTCGGTCTTGCGGCCGGGCACGTTCTTGACATGGGCGGCATTGGCCAGGATCAGGGTGCGGCTGTCGGCGTCGAGGACCTGCCAGACCGGGCGCCAGTAGATGCCGGTCGCCTCCATGGCGACATGGGTGCAGGCGTGCTCGTCGAGCCAGGCGGAGAGGTCGAGCAGAGCGGGCGTGGTGGTGGCAAACGTACGCACCTCACGCTGAACCTCGCTGCTCTCGGCCAGACGGATGGCTGCGACGACGGTGTCCTTGTGAACATCGAGGGCGGCGCAGCGGGGGTAGAGGACCTTCATCACGATCTCCTTGCCGTCAGGCCGCCGGCGCAGGCTCCCGTGAGATCAAATCTAAATGACGCGCTCCGGGGCTGGCCCGAGGACCGGCCCGTGACGCAAGCGAGGGGACTGAAGAGGAGCCCGGATCCAACTGATACGCGGGGTCTGGCACACCAAAGACGAACCGATCTCTCCGCCGACGGCAAGTCCACTCTGCCATATGTTTCATCCGCAAGGGACCGCGAAGCCGGTGACGAACTGATACGAAATCCGGAAGATCACTTCCGGATTTCGTATCATCAGCCCGCGCGGCGCCTGAGCGAAGCCGCTTTCCGCATCGCGAAGCGATCAATCGGAAAGCGTATGACCCGGGGACCCCACGCCTACGAGCAGGCCTCCGCCTGGCTCGGCCGCGCGAAGCAGGGCTGCTCGGCGCAGGGCCGGCAGACGGCGTGGACCGTCCGGATCGGTGACCTGATCGCCGAGCACAAGCGGCGCTACAAGCTGAAGCCGCTCTTGGAGGCGTTGCGTTAGGTCACGCCCCCATCGACGTCCACCCGGACAGTGGCGACCCGGGCGGGCCGCCGGATCAGACCGAGATGTAGTGGACCAAAGTCTCCACCTCTTCGATGTCGGCTATGAATGGATTGATGGCCCCTATGGTCGATCCGAGGGCTGCCGCGGCGTAGAGCGCGCTCCCGGAGAAAAGAATGCCGCGGTCGGTGATCGGCTCCTCGTCCGCGAGAGCCATCGGCTTGCACAATCCGCCAAGCGCAGCGTAGCCGTTGCTGAGTTCGTCGGCGAGCAAATTCAACGGCACATGCTGTAACTTGGACGCCAAGAGATCGGCGGGGAACAGCACGGCGGCGGCGCAGAAACCGGTCATCGCCTGTAGCGTGCCGCCGAGCGCTGCCGATGTCTTGACCTGAGGATTGACCTGCACCGTATCGATCCAGCCGCTACCCGCATACACGAGTCCGCTCGCAACCGTGTAGAAGACCGATCCGGAATAGGCGAAGATCTTCAACGCGCCCGACGCTTCGGTCATCGGCGACGTCGTGTCGAAGGTGAGTGGCACGCTGGACACGTTGCGGATGACGTTGAGAGCGATCATCAGCCTGTCGCTGCGCAGGTAGCTCATGATGCCGGTCTTCGGCGCCTGAACCTTGAGGGCTTGTGCGATGTTCTTGTACAGGCCGGCGGTCGCCGCGACCGTCGTACCCCAGATGACATACTGCTTCCTGAACTCCGCGAAAGCGTCGGCGACGCTCGCGTCGGCCGCGTCCGACGGCCCTTGCGCCGCCAAGGCGTAGCGCT
Source organism: Methylobacterium sp. SyP6R (assembly GCF_019216885.1). Classification (NCBI taxonomy): domain Bacteria; kingdom Pseudomonadati; phylum Pseudomonadota; class Alphaproteobacteria; order Hyphomicrobiales; family Methylobacteriaceae; genus Methylobacterium; species Methylobacterium synurae. Next base: position 5,372,456 of record NZ_JAAQRC020000001.1, read on the forward strand.
CCACGGCGCGGGGCTCCCGGGCGAGGGCGGCGCCGTCCTGCGATCTTCCGATCTGCTCCGTCGTCTCCCCGGTGATCCGCGCGAGCGGCGCGGGGCTCTGCCCCCCGCCTCCCGCCTTGGACAGGAAATGGGTGAACACGTCGGGCGATGTGAACCGGTCCGCCTGATGCACGAGGTCGAGCGACACGCCCGTCAGCCGGGCGGACTCGACGATCGGGACGGCCAGGAGCAGGGCCATCCCGTTCACCGTGGTCAGCGTCTCGCCGTTGCCGCACAAGGTCGTCACGAACCGGTAGAACCCTGACAGGAACGGGATGTCGACCGGATCGACCAGGGCGCTCTTGATGAAGTTCAGAACGTCCTTGGCGAACTTCAGTGCGCCTTTCATCAGTGTCTTCAGAGGATCGATGATGGTCTTGATCGTGTCGACCACGAAGCGGAGCAGGCCGCCGAGATCCGGCTTCTCGGCGAGCGCGCGGATGTCGTCGATGTCCTTGAGGAGGTCGCCGCCGAGGGACTTCATCGTCGGGATCATGACGTCCTCGACGAAGTCGCGTGCCAGATCGAGGGTCGAGGTCACCGGATCGGCGGCCGTGCTGTTGAGCATGCCGCCGTGGTGGATCTGATACTGCGCGAATCCGCTCGGCGCGGATCGCGACGCCAGGCCCTGCGGCGTCTTCGTCACCGCCGCGCCGATGGCACCGGGACTGCCGGACGGCAGGACGGCCTTCTCGATGCGCTCCTCCAGGCCGTCGAAGGCGGCGTCCACCTTCCCGATCAGCCAGTCGATCTCCTTGTCGACGAAGGCCACGGCGGCCTCGATGCCGTTATCGACCATCCTGGTGATCACCTTGTGGACGGTCCAGATGTCGTCCCATCCGAAGAGGTGGCCCAGCCACTTCATCACGTCGATCAGGGCGACCTTGATGAGCTTGAGCACCCAGCTCAACGCTTTGTAGACCGAGCTCAGCGTCGTCAGCGCCACCGTCAGAACCTTGCCGGGCAGCCGAACGACGAATTGCAGGGCGTCCTCGACGCCGTCCTTCACCTTCTGGATGACGAAGCTGATGCCGCCTTCGAGTTCCGTCGAGGCCCCCTCGATCGCGCCGATCGCCTCGTCGACGGCGGTTTCGAGGTAGTGCAGGGCGTCGCCGGCGAGGGCCTCGAACTCGGTGAGGACGCCACCGAGGCTCGCCATCTCCATGGCCGGATGGGGCGTGGGGTGCCAGACTCCGCCGGCGCGGTGCATCCCGACGGAGAAGCCGTCCGCGAGCGGCGTCGCGTCGACCGAGCCGTCGTGCTTGACGTCCGCGATCGCGACGAACGTCGTGCCCGACAGGGGCGCCGACATGTCCTTGGTGCCGATGCCCGCCAGCCGGTTGACGTTGGCGGCCACGGCCGCGAGCTTGTCGGAGGAGATCGGCGGGACGATCGCCGTGCCGTCCGGCGCCTTCGCATTCTTGAGGTCGTCGCCGGTCTCGATCGCCCTCAGGCCCTTCTGCACCTTCCCGTTGGGATACAGGTTCACGACCTTGTCGAGGGCCGCCGACGCGATGTGGATGATCGGCGTCGCGATGTCGCCGGCGGTCGCGACGATCGTCAGGCTGCCGAGCGCGTCCGTCTTGATCCGGCAGGGCGTCTCGGAGTCGAGGCTGTAGACCATGCCGTTGATCGTGACGTAGGTCCATTCCGAGGCCGTGATGTCCATCTCGACATCGCGGACCGGGTTCCCCGCCGCGTCGTCCAGGTGGAGCCGCGAAGTGAACGTCGCGACGTCGAACAGGTAGTCGCCGGCCGGCGCCGTGATGACGCGCCTCTGCCACAGCGTCGATTTCGGGTCCTGCCAGTGGTGGGAGACGTTCAGCGCGGTATCGACGAGGAAGATCTCGTTGGCGTTGCGGGTCCGGAGGCGCAGCGGTGCGAGCCGGACCGCGGACTCGCTGAAGACGATGGGCGTGTTCCACGTGTAGTCCGCATCCGGATCGTTCGGGTCCTTCGCGCCGAGGATGTAGTGGAGACGGTCGGCGCCGGCGCTCAGGGCCCAGACGGCGATTCCCCGGCTGTCCTGACGCACGATGATCTGCCGGCAATCGGTGATGCCGTCCGAGATGCGCTGCATCTTCTCCGACACGCCGCTCCGGAAAACGTAGATGCCCGTGTCGGCTCCCACGTAGACGTCCGAGGAGATCGAGAAGGGGTCCGTGTCGGTTCCGGTCGCCGTGGCGATGCAGCGATACATCATGGCCGGGATCGACGAGCCGCCCCCCGGGCTGAGATCGAAGGTGAGGCTCGGCCCGGACGAGGTCGCAAGCGTGGTGCATTCGAGCGTGCAACCGTCGCCCTCGTCGTACAGGAACCAGACGCCCTGGCCGCCCTCCTTGAAGGCGTTGGCCATCGCGGCCGGCTTCGTCACCGTCTCGGGGAAGCCGAAAGCTGTCGCCCCCGTCGCCTTCGAGGTCGCCTGATAGTAGATGCGCTTGCCGTTCAGCGGACCCACCACGGTGAGGAGCGGGTCCATGTCGCCGTCGGACGTCCCGAGCAGGACGTCCTCGGCCGCGAAGCGCGGGTCGATGCCGCCGAGCGGCGGCCCCATCAGCGCGACGAAGGCGGACCAGGTCGCGTCGCCGAAATCGTTCGGCAACTTGGTCGCCAGGAAGACGTCGGTCGCCGACGTGTCGGCGCGGGCGATCGCCACCGCGATGCTGATGCGCCCTTCGAGGTCCTCGACGACGTCGAAGGCCGTCGCGACCCCGTAGCCGGCGAACTGCGCGCTGAGGTCGATCTCCGCGAAGCCGTTGGAGAGGCCCGCCCTCACCTTGATCAGGCGGAGGCGGCCGTCCGTGCCGATGCTGAAGACGACCGGATTGCCGCTCCCGTCCTGCACCACGGCGAGCTTCGTCGCCGTGGGCGAGATGGGGGAGCCCGGCAACTGGTTGTGCATCAATTCGCAGGAGACGGTCAGTTCCAGATTCGTACCGGCGAACGATCCCGCCCCGGCGACACTGACCCGATCGATGTCGGACACCGGCATGTCAGTTCTCCGTTTTGTAGGTGAGCAGCAGGGACAGGTTGGCGTCCTGATCGATCGCGGGATCCTTGAAGAAGAACGTCTGTCCGCCCGGCAGGATCAGCGCCCCGTCGATCGATTTCCCGATATTGCTCATCGCCTGAGCGGGCGATCCAAGATCGGGCACATCGATCGAAAGCAGGGATTTGAAAAGATTCGAGAAAAAATTATTATCGAACGGCACCAGCGAGTCGAGAAATCCTCCCAATATCTTGCCTATGATTTCCAGAAATTTTGCTTCACCATTTTCTCCATGATCGGTATGTTGGCTGTCGAGGGTGTAGGACATCTGTGGCAGCAGTGTCGGATTTCCGCTTTTGTCCTTGCTGGCCGTGATCGAGATGCTGCCATGCCATTTCGTCGTGGCGTTGGCCCACGCCGTTGCGTCTTCGGGCCACTCGGATTTCGAGACGTGTTTGTAGATGTAGATGGAGCCGTTCGTGATCGCGATCGTCGGTGCTGCACCACGCGCCGGGAGGTCGGCTTGGAACGTGTTGACATACTGGTCGTCGCCCGTGTCGACGTTCGAGATTCGGAACGTGAAGATTCCGTCCGACAGGCTTCTCCCCTGATCATAGCTGTTATTCTGTGAAACGGAAAGTTTGCCGGAGACCGCGTTGTAAAGATCGTCTTTGATCGTGTCGTAGAGCGGTTTCAGCAGGAGCGGTTCGACAAGCACCTTATGTGAGTAGATCATCTTGCCGTCGCATTGGTCGCTGGGACCGATCCAGTTGCTGTCGAAGATGCCCGGTGATGCCTGGATGCCGTCGACGCCGCCCCGCGTCGCGAGAACGAAGTTGATGTTGCTCAGGTCGGCATGGTTCGGGTCGTGATAGACCGTGAACGTCGTACCGATCGGGCGGAGCAGGGGCGGAACCTTGGAATCGGCGATGGACGCGCTCGACGTCGCCGTCGGGACGTAGCCCAAGATGAACGGGTTCGCGGCTTTCCCCGCGGCGGTTCCTTCGGTCGTGAAGATCGAAAGGTAATCTCCCATGAATTCGCTGAACTGCTGCTTTATCTCATCAGGCTGCCCGTTCACGGAACATGCCGCTGCATCCGCGTAGAGGTTGGCGGAGTCGAAATCCATGAAAAGGTGATTGACGCTGAACATGCTCGGATCGAAATGCGCGAGCTGGTCTTGAACGATCCGAGGCACGTTGGCCCCGTCGATCTTTTTGAGCGCGGCAAGGTCGAGGTTGACGTCGATCGGGCAGATCCAGCCCGCCATGGGATAGGATTTCAGTGTCGCGGCTGGTCCGAACCCACTCCAGAAGTGAGCCGTCCCGCCACGAAATCGGAGATTGAACTGAACGGTCGATCCACTGCTTGTAATCTCAATCGACGGTATAAGTTCTCCATCAATATAGGATGCCGATATTTTTCCATCCGTCCTCGGAATTTCATCAAGACTTTCGGCAATCTTGCTAATTGAATTGCCGTTGATATCCCAAGATTGATATATAATTAAATTTTGATGAACGATACCAGATTTGGTCAAGCTGAGGAGTTGATCGTTGATCGTCTTTTGCGTCAGCGAGACGACCATGTCGTACTGATCGAACACGTCGGTGTTTTTCACCGCAAGCTCCCTCGTCTGCGGCGCGCCGGACGACGCGAAGTCGCAAATTTTAGATATCGTTCCGGCACAAAATCAATTGACAAAACAGGATCGTCTGCATATTTTTTGATTTCAAGATGTGTCTATGCAGGTTGAGATTTTAGCTTCCGTCGGTTTTGAGGGTCTGCTTTCGGGCATCCCGCCTATGTCGACTTGCGTGACGTTTCAGACAACGTGCGCGCAATCGTCGAACGTCGGCTCCCGGCCTGATGCGGCGCTTGAGGCTCGACTGTACGAAAGACAGGTGTTTTTCCGGCATGGGCCGAGCCGATCTCACGGCGCACCAACCTTCGCCGCAGAATTCATGCAGCCGACCCTGTCGGATTGATGCGATGTGCGAAAACAGGGGCGGCCGACGCTGACCTTCGAGAGCAAAGCGCCTACCCGCTGCCGCGTGCCGACGCTGAAGCGGGCGAAGGACGGCTCGGCCTGCTGCGGCCCGGGTGCGGGCGTCATAACCGCGACGCCTGCACCACACACGCGGAAGGGCCGGTTTCACCACCGGCGGCGACGATCCAGCGGGCGACGAGCCGGATCCTATCGATATTCGCGTGCGGCGTCGGCGTGCAGAAGCGCCATACTGCAGCTCGGGAGCGGGCCCGGCAACTGCTCACCTGCCTGCAAGCAGGGGGCGGGTCGACAGGCGTCCCCTGCGGGCCGTCTTTGGAGCCAGCCATGGACCGTGCACCGGTTCCTGGGGCTCTCGGTTTGTCCCCGCCAAGCCTTCCCCATGCGAGGGCAGCGCCCGACCGCGTTGCAATCGAGCGCTGCTCCAGGCGGATTTTGTGCATGCCGCACTCGTAAAATATTTTTTATAATTATAATACTTCAAATAATATTCAAATAATAATGTTATATTCCACCATATCACAGTGTAATTTAGTCCGATTTATCAAAATCGTGTTTGAAACAATCTGCCATAGCTCCTGATTTCGACGCTTTTTCCTGTCAGCTTGAGGCCATGCCAGAAGATAAGCTGGTTGGCGGTGACCATTCTGATGCCGAGTGTCGACTCTACCTCGTCTATGATACCTACCGCTCGCTGACCGTTCCCCGCGATGAAGACGGTATCGACACGATGATCGGAGACGATCTTGCGGATCCAGCTGAACAGGCCGTCCGGCGTGATGTGGCGCTGCCCGCTCGGCAGGCCGCAGGGGCCATGGTGGACGATGTTGAAGCTCTGCTCCTCGAAATAGCGGGCCCCGGCCTGATCCAGATCGGCATCGAACCAGGGCGGATTGACAAGCGCGATTCGTCTGGAACCGAGCGCGTCGAAGGCCGCTGCCGCCGCGAGGCAGGTCGTCGTCAACGGGATGCCTCGGGCACGTGGTGCCAGCCGCTCGACGAGTTGCTGCTCGCCGCTGCTGCCATGCTTGTACGCCGAGCTGGTGAAGGCAAGCCCGATCACGTCGAGAGGCGAGGCCGCGAGGTGCTCGACCGCATCGTCCAGATAAGGAGCATCGGCGAAGGATGCGACCGGGGCATGGGGGATCGTCTCGTCCATCTCGCCGCCCGCGCGCATCGCGGAGAAGTACAGCCTGCCGGCATGCACCGACACATTCGGCCACGCCATCGCTCCGAGTTCGCATTCCGGACCGATATCCGCATGGGGCACGATGGCGCCGAAGCGCAGGCCGGCATCCCAACCGTCCCTGCGCCACCGGCGAGGCTCGAGCGAGGCGCGAGCGGTGAGGGCGTCGTGACGGCTCATCGGACGCTCCGTTGCGCAAACTTCTGAAACGGGACCAGACCGTCATCGACGCGAAGCGCCTCGGGGCGAAGGTTTCCCCAGGTTGTCGGGTCTGCCGCGTAGAGATCGTAACTCGACCGATAGTCGAAGCCGTACGACGCGGCCTCGTCCCGGCTCGCGGCGAAATACACCTTCGAGATACCCGAGAAGAGAGAGCTCATATAGCACATGGCGCAGGGCTCGCCGGATGCCAGGAGCGTGGCGCCCGAGGTGCACTGGATGCCGTGGGTACGACAGGCATCCCTGATGGCCTCGACCTCGGCATGGGCTGTCGGATCACAGTGCAGTCGAACACGATTGACGCCGCGCCCGAGAACGGTTCCGTGCCGATCGAGAACGAAAGCCGTGAATGGGATGCCGCCCTTGTCGACATGCTCGATCGAATAAGCGACGGTCTCCTTCATGCGCTCTGTCAGCCGTGAAGGTGGGAGATTTTGCATGGAATTTATCCGATCATTTAAAATGCTATGACATCTTGAAATTTTTTGTTTTCAGGCTCGCGCTGTCGGCGAGCTTCAGCCAGACGACGCCGAAGATGATGACGCCAAGCCAGAACGCCTGAACCAGCGTCAACGGCTGATCCAGGATGAAGGCGCCCAGGATCGCAGCTCCGACGGAGCCGATCCCCGCCCACACCGCATAGCCGATCCCGACATCGATCGTCCGCAGGGCGACGCTGAGGCAGTACAGCGTCAGCAGGAAGAAGACGAAAGCCGATATCGACCACGGCAGGACGGTGAAGGCTTTGCTGCCGCCGACGCTCAAGGCGTACCCGACTTCGAAGGCGCCGGCGAGCAGGAGCATCGCCCAGCTCCGGCCGGGGCTCGGGTTCTCGGTGGTTGTCGACATCTGAATCCTCCAATGTACGAGCGTGTGTTGAGGAAGCCGATCACGGCTCGTCATGCAACAAGTTGCAGAAACAGAGATCAGGAGCATCGTTCGACTGCGGCGCGACCGCGCGATACTCCGGTGCCGACCTTCAAGAGGCCGGCCGGGGTGGGTCAGGCGGCGCCGCTGAGCCGCAGGCCGACCACGCCCCCGATGACGAGAGCGATGCCGACGATCTTCATCACGCCGAGCTTTTGCCCGAAGAAGATCGCGCCCAGTACGGTGATCCCGACGCCTGCAACCGAGGTCCAGATCGCATATCCCACTCCGACGTCGAACGTCAGCAGCGCGAGGCTGAGGAAGAAGGTGGCGATCGCGCCACTCACCAGTGTCGCGATGGTCCAGCGCAGATCGGTGAAGCCTTTGGCCTTGCCGGCGGCGATACCGACGGCGATCTCGAAGATGACGGCGATGGCGAGGTATAACCAGCTCATGATGTCTCTCCTGCTTGTCGCTGCGGGTGCAGCGACATCGATATATCCATGCTTTACGTATGCCATGATGAATGTTAGTCTTTTGTTTTATAAATTGTACTATGATGAAAACTTATCAGGAATGTTTTGCAAGCAAAATCGCCGACTTCAATTCATCGACCGTCGGCATCCCACGGAACACCTGCTCGCCGACGACGATGGTCGGTACGGACGTGATGGCCATGTCCTCGCGGGCGTGCCGCAGGGCCTCCCGATGGCTCTGCTCATACGTGCCCTCGTCGAGGGCCTTCCTCACCTCGTTCCGATCGAGCCCGGCCTCCGCGGCGAGTTCGACGAGGACGTCCGGATCGCCGATGTTGCGGTCTTCCTGGAAGAAGGCGCGGAGGACGCCCAGAGAGTAGGCGTGCCCGGCACCCCGCTCCTTGGCGAGCGCCAGAACCTCGAACGCCTTGGCGGTCCGCGGCTGCGGCGACCATGACGGCAGCCGGATCGGAATGCCGAGTCGCGCCGCGATCGGATAGACGGATCGCTGCCAGATCGCCGGAAGGTAGGGATCTTCGACCCGCAAGGTCGGAACGGGTTCGGGACGGAGTTCGAAGGCGCGCCACTCGATCTCGACCGGCAGGTCACCGATCGCGTCCTGGACGACCTTCTCCGCCAGCAGGCAGTAAGGGCAAACGTAATCGGTGTAGATCGCGATCTTATGCATCGACCCGCCTCGTGCTCGCGCAAGCCGCCGCGACCTCGCCGGCCGTGTGGCGCGCCGGCCGGCCTCTCGCCGATCGCTCCCGCGGGATGTATCCGTCCGGCGAGATCATCTTGGGATGATGCTGAGCCACCAGCCGGAGGATGGCGTCCGCCGTCGGGTTGTCGAACCGGATCGGGTCCGACAGGAATCGCATCGTTCCGCCCTCGTGGTAGGGCTGCGCGATCGCTGCGCGTCGACCGTCGAACTCGAGCGGCTGGATCCCGTACATCTTGCAGGTCAGCTTGTTGAAGACCGGCGCTGCCTTGAGCCACTCCCCACCCACGTTGACCTCGTTGTACCAATGCAGGAAGACATCTCCGCCGACGAGGGCCTCGATCGCCGACGAGGTGACGTGGTTCCGGACCGTCGCGGCGAGAACCCGGCAAGGGATGCCGGCCGTCCGGCACGCCGCGGCATAGATGAGGGCCTTATGGAGGCAGAAGCCCCGGCCGGCGGCAATCGCCAGGCTGGCGGAGATGCGACTGCCGAGATAGGTGCCGAAGATCTCGTAGAAGATCTCGTCCCTGACGGCGTAGTACAGAGCCACGGCGATCGATCGATCGTCGAGGCGCACCCCCCTCAGCGCCCGGTCGACGAAGGCCTGGACCGCCTCGTCGTCGCAATCGAGGACCGCGCAGGGTGCGAAGGGTTCGATCGAGGGAACCGGGAATGCGTGCGAGGCAAGAGGCGAGTAGCGGCTGCCTATCATAGATTGACCCCCAGCAAGGCTGCAATGCGTCCGCGTTGTATATCGTTCGTTCCGGAGTAGATCGGACCGGCGACTGCACTCGCCAGGTCGGCATCGAGCTTGGTCTCCGACAGGATGCCCCTGCCGCCATGGATCTGTATCGCGTCGAGAGCGCTCGCAACGGCGGACTCGCTGACGAAGATCTTGGCGATCGCGATATCGCTCGTGATGTCGTCGTTGCTTCGGATCTTGTCGGCAACATAGTAGAGCCATTTCTGGCTCAATTCATACCTGATCTTCATGTCGGCAAGGCGATTGGAGACCGACTGGAAGCTTCCGATGTTGGCACCGAACTGTCTGCGGTGGTTGGCGTAGGCGACGCATGTGTCCAGCCGCCGTCGCATCTCCCCGACCGTGATGGCGAAGGCGAACAGGATTTCGCGCTTCATATCGCATCAAGATGCTTGCTCATGCAAATTTCCTGCTTCGAGTTGAACCTGATCGCACGCCGATCCGGCTTTCCCGTCGGGGTTCGGGGTTCGGGGTTCGGGGAATGGGAGCCGCATCGACCGTGAAGCGATGCGGCAGCGCCGTGCGCGGCAAGTGATCGGCACAATGGCGACGGAGGGCGAGGGCCGTGACGGGCGCATCCTCGTCGATTTGCACCGACGCATGGAGGATGGACCCGTCGCCGGCAGAATCCCGCAGGGGACTGACGACGGCGGCCCGCACGGATGGATGCCGCTCGAGAGCGATCTCGATATCCCTCAGGTTCGTGCGGACACCCCGCACCTTGATGTTGAGATCCTTCCGTCCGAGCAGGACGAGGGCTCCGTCCTCGTCTCGCCGAACCACGTCGCCGGTGCGATAGAACGAGCAATCGTCGTGTCGATAAAACGAAGCGCCGGTCCTTTCCTTATTCGTGTATCCCAGGGCAGCGAAGGGCGTCGAAGTATGCAATTCGCCGACGCCCGCCCCCTCGAGGTCGTATCCTTCATCCGTGACGATGCGATAACGGGTTCCTTCGATCGGACGACCTATCGGAAATCTGTCAATCGTGCCGAAATCAGCAGAGCTTGTGCTGAATATGAAGCTGTCGTTCGTTTCCGTGGATCCGTAGACGTTGTGGCAGCGCGACCGGGGGAAGTGCTCGGCGATCAACCGTCTCAGATCCCCGCTCAACGCCTCGCCGGTGACGATCAGATCCGATGGAGCGGGAAGAGGGCAGTCCGCGCCCTGGAGGAGCAAGCAATAGAGAAGCGGAACCCCCTCCAGCAGATGAGGGCGATGCTCCCGTATCATGTCCCGGAGCAGGCGCCCGTCTACCGCCTCCCGGGCGGAGACCGCGATCACGGTCGCCCCGGCGTGGAGGGCCGCCCAGATCTCGAGCAGGCTCAAGTCGAAGTTCAACGGCGCGTAGCTGAAAACACGACGTCCCGTGCTCAGCGCGAACTGCGTCTCCCCCCATGCGAAGAAGCGGGACAACCCTGCGTCGGACAGGAGAACGCCCTTCGGAACACCCGTGCTTCCCGAAGTCGTGAGGATGAGAGGTCCCGCCCCGCTCGGGGGAACACGGCCGGAGTCCGACATCGCCGCCCCGCCGCAAGCCTCGAGGGCGAGACGCTCGGCGTCGACATGAGCCTCTGCAACGACGTTCGCCTCTCGATAGACCGCGAATTTCGCCGTCGAACCCAGGTTGTCGGGGGCGATGAGAGTCGTATGCCCGAGGCGATTGAGCGCGATGACAGCCGAAAGTCGTTCCGGTTCCTTTCCGGATCGAAGCGCGACCACGCTTCCCGGGGGAAGACCTGAGGTTGCGAGGTGACGTTCCGCGCGAACGGTCATGTCTTGCAACGTCTCGAAGCTGATGCGGCAGTCCCGGTAGATCAGTGCCGTTGTGCCCGGTTGCACGCAGGCCCAATGGCGCAAGCGATGCGAAAGTATGCCGTCCGTCATGCACCACCCTCGACCCACCGGAACCCAGCAGATATTTGCATGCGCAATCACATACATGGACGGTGACCTGCGTGTCAACACTGCAAACGGCGAGAATTATGAAAACTGGACGACAGTATCGCCGAATGACGGCCTACGAATAAAATTCTATCGCCATGCCGGTTTCAAAGACGATTTTTTGAGGGCGCTCAAATCATATCTAGCAGTCGATCGAGATTGTATTTTTTCAGATTTTTTGAAAGATCGCTTTCATAGAGTGTCGAGGCTATTATTAATTTCTCTCGACCTAATTTTGTAATAACGCAGTACACCCCCCTTTTGTCGCTCGGGCATGTATCGCGTACCGTTAGGCCCATTTTTTCTAACTTATCGGTCATTCGGGAAATAGAACTTTGTTTTAATCCTAGCTTTTGCGCAAGGTCTTGCATGCGTAACTCGGAATTGCTTGCATCTGATAGATGCTTGAGCGCGCGGTACTCATTCAATCCGAGCCCGTGACGAAACTCTAGATTGTGTGCGAGAGCGGCCTCGATGTCGGATATCGAGCGCGTCAAGCGTTCCCATTTCTCATGCTTCCCACCCATAAAAACCGACTCTCCGATAGCTTAAACATCGATAATAGCATTAGATGCTTGTACACACAAGCATCGGAACGGGAAGCGGCGCGCCGAGACAAGCAAGACGGTAAAGCGGGCCGAGACCGAGATCCGCGACCCCTTGCGGTGGGCGCTGCCGGCGCATCGCGTGTCCCGCCGGGTCTCTCCTGACGCCGCAGCGGCGTTCGAGCCGCGAGATTTTACCGCAATTTCCGCGACGAACCGGCAGCCACTGCGTCGCAAGACGCACGACGGGTTCCGGCGGACGCGCAACCGTTTCGGGCGCAATAACCCCCGACTTCGTGGTGATCGATTCGGAGAGCGCCGCGACACCGCGGCGATCCGCTTCAACCCGGCGATCCGGCATGGCGCGCTCCCGCGCGGCCTCGCCTGACCCCCGCCGACGCGGCGTGGACCGCCATCGGCTTCCTGTACGCTCATCCGGAACCCTCCCATCCGCTCCGGAGGCAGGTCATCGCACTCGCACGCGCCATCCTCGACGCGCAGGCACTGGCGGCCGGCGCGGACGGAGCCCGGCGTCTCTCCCCCTCGCCTGAACGGGTGCCCCTGTACGATGCATGCGGCGGATCGGTCGGACCTGGGCTATTTTCGGACGCAGCGAACCGCCCGATGGGGCTGCGTCCCACCCGCACGAATGGGCGCGTGTTCATCGATCACGGATTGGATCACATCGAGCTGACCCGACCCCTCGACCGGGGGCAGCCCGTCACCCATGGCATCGAACACCTGTCGCCCTCGTCCCCGGCCCGCATGTCCCGGGGGGAGGGCAGGCCGCCCTCGAAGGGAAGAGCGCTCGGACCGAGACGTGTGATACGGCTTCCGGAAGATTCCTTCCGGACGCCGTATCACCAGCCCGCGCGGCGCGTGAGCGAAGCCGATTTCCGCATCGCGAAGCGATCAATCGGAAATCGTATGAATGCGATTAGCGCAGGAGGAGGAGGGCTACGACGCGGACCGCATGACGGCAGGAAACCGACCCGAGGGGCGCACCATGTCGAGACGGGACGCTCGTCAGGCCGGCGGCCCCAGGGCTGCGCAGCGGAAGGCGCCGTAGCCGGATTGTGCCAGGCGTTCGGCGAGCGCCGGCAGGACGGTGTCGGCCTCCTCGCGCAGGGTCCAGGGCGGGTTGACCACGATGAGCCCGCTGCCGCTCAAACGGGTCGGGTCGGGCCGGTGGATCAGGAGGTCGAGGCGTAAGGCGGGTCGGGGCAGCGCCGCGTCGAGGGTGGCGGCCAGCCGGTCGATCACGGCCACGTCCTTGATCGGGTACCAGGCGAGGTAGGTGCCGGTCGCCCATTTCCCCACCGCCTTCAGCAGCTCGCGGCCCAGCCGCTCGACCTCGCCCGGCACCTCGTAGGGTGGGTCGATGAGCACCAGGCCGCGGCGCTCCTTCGGGGGGATGAGGGCGGGGAGCGCGGTCCAGCCGTCCAGGGCCAGCACCTTGGTGCGGGAATCCTGGTTGTAGCGGGCATGCAGCACCGCGCCGTCGGCCGGGTGCAATTCCACGAACACGCCCTGGTCGCCGGGGCGCAGGAACTCGCGGATCAGGGCCGGCGAGCCCGGATAGATCGTGGCGCCGTGGCGCGCCCGGACGGACGCCACCGCCGCGCGATAGGGGGCGAGCAGCGCCTCGGCCGCGCCGGGGAAGGGCGCATCGAGCCGGCCGATGCCATCGTGCCACTCCCCGGTGCGCCCGGCCTCGTCGGCGGTGAGGTCGTAGAAGCCGAGGCCGGCATGGGTGTCGATCGCCCGGAACGGCGTCGCCTTGCGCTGGAGATGCGCCAGCACCCGGGTCAGCACCCAGTGCTTGAGCACGTCGGCGTGGTTGCCGGCGTGGAAGGCGTGGCGGTAATTCACGGGTCCTACGGTCCTCGTCTCGCCGTCCCGCATGAGAATCGGCACGGGAAGCCCTATCATCATCGCATGCGCCGCGACGAGGTCCTTGCCGGCTTGAAGTCCACCGAGCCCGTGTTGCGGGCGATCGGGGTTGCCGCACTCTACCTGTTCGGCTCCCATGCCCGGGACGAGGCCCAGGAGGATTCGGATATCGACGCGTTCGTCGATCCTGCGCCCGGTGTCGCGTTCGGCTTCCTGCCTGTCATGGCAGCCTACGAGGCGATCGAGGCGGCGGTCGGGTCGATTACGGCACGCCCAGCGGCCTACATCCGGGTTTGCGCCCGCAGATCGAGCGGGATGCGGTCAGGGTGTTCCGATGGTCTTCGGACGCCCGACAGGGCATATCCCGCCACAACCTCATCCTGAGGTGTCAGAGCATTTTCCGACGAAGTGGATGCCGGTTCGTCGCAGAAAATGCGGCACAATCAAAGACCGAGAGAGCTTCGCGATTGCAACGCGATCGTGAAGTGCTCTAGCCGGTCGGGGATCGGCTGACCTCGAAGGAGGGCTCCAGGGATCGCGGAGGCTTCTGGAGCCCTCCTTCGAGGCTCCTTTCAGTCGCACCTCAGGATGAGGTGGTGGGTAGGATATCCCCCCAATAATCTCAAGTATTTTTCAGAAATTGCTGCTCAAACAGGCTCTCAGGATGAGGTGGTGAATTGGATCGGCAGCGCCCCTCACCGCCCCGCCCCCACCGTCACCTCCCCGGCGCGGCAGTTCTGGCGCGCCACCTCGGGGCAGGCGGTGAAGCCGCGCAGGTCCTTGGTGAAGCAGATCCGCACCTCCTCGAGCCGGCCCGCCTTGCAGGTGACCGACATCATGTCCGGGCGCAGGCCCGGATTGGCGGCGACGAACTGGCGGGCGATGTCGATGGGGGCGGCGCGCAGGTCTTCCCTGGGGGCCGACAGGGCGGCGGGAATCGTCACCGCCGCGCGGGCCTTGGCGGTCGCGCGGAAATAGGCGGCCGGGTCGAGGCCCGAGCAGGTGCCGTGCTGGCGCCATTCGTGCCGGGCCAGGCCCTCGCTCGGGAAGACGCCCTCGGCCTCGGCGAGCGCCGGGCGGCTCGGGCTGCGGGAAAATGCGCCGCACTCGCTCGGGAAGCCGCGGTCGTATTGCGGCCACAGGCCGTGGACCACGAAGCCCGGGTTGCGGCCGGTGTCGCATTGCCGGTCGTTCCGCCGCTCGCCGGTCAGCGCGCAATAGGTCGGCGACCAGGACAGCGCCAGGACGTAGAAGTCGAACGAGCCCGGCTCGCCCCCGCGCCCCTGCGCGGCGGCGGGGCCGGCGGCGAGAGAGCCCGCGACGCTCGCCGCGAGGAGAAGACCGGCGAGGGCGCGCATCAGGGCCGGGCCTCGCGGCAGGACGACGCCGAGGCGTAGGCATAGGCGAGGTTGCGGTCGAGGCCGTGGACGCAGAACTCGACGCCGTAGGTCGCCCCGATGATGCCGAGGCTCTCACGCACCGAGTAATCCACCCGCCGGCGGATTCCGTCCGAGGTGGTGGCGACCGCGGTGCAGAAGCGGCGCGGGTAGAAGTCGAGGCCCCAGGGCCGCCAGGCGGTGCGCTCGATGCTGTCGTAGGCCGCGATCGTCAGCGTCGAGTTCCAGAACTTCGCCTCCTTCTCGGCGAACTGGTAGGTGATCTTCTCCAGCACGCCGGCATCCTGGCAGCCGGGGATCTGGGCGTCGAACGGGAACTCGCGCTCCTCGGCCGGGGCGATCTCCTGGCGGGCCGAGCGGGCCTGCGCGGCGGACAGGCCGGCGGCGGTGAGCCCCAGCAGGAGGGCGGCGAGAAGGGGTGTCTTGCGAGGGGGTGTCTTGCGCATGGGCCGGTCCCTGGGCCCGGGCGGCGCCCGCGCGAAGGCGGCACCCTGGTCCCCGGGCGAATGACGGTTGCTCTCTCGAACCTGACACCAAGCCTCCGCATGCGCCAAGTCAAGCTTCCGGGCTAGGCCCATGGCGCTTTCGCGGGCGCCTGGTGTGCGGGAGGCACACTCCCTTGCCTTGATGTGTGTCGGGAGCGCACCCATTCCCCGGGGAGCGCGCCCGCGCCGCGGTTTGCCTCGCCTACGCGACGCACTAAGACGGGGATCACACGCCCGCCGAAAAGATGTCAGCCCGCATGAGCACCGAGACCGCCCCCGAGACGAAGCCCGTCGGCCCCGGCGATCAGGTGCTCCTGGTCGACGGTTCGTCGTTCATCTTCCGGGCCTATTTCCAGTCGATCAACCAGCCCGAGCGCTACAACTTCCGGCCCTCCGACGGCCTGCCGACCGGGGCGGTGCGGCTGTTCTGCGCCAAGCTCGCCCAGTTCGTGCAGGAGGGCGCGGCCGGGGTGATGCCGACCCACCTCGCCATCGTGTTCGACAAGTCCGAGGGCTCGTTCCGGAAGGAAATCTTTCCGGACTACAAGGGCCACCGGCCCGACGCGCCCGACGACCTCAAGCGCCAGATGCCCTTGATGCGCGACGCGGTCCGCGCCTTCGGCCTGCATCCGATCGAGTTGCAGCGCTACGAGGCCGACGACCTGATCGCGACCTATTCCCGCCAGGCGGAAGGCCGGGGGGCCGGCGTCATCATCGTCTCGTCCGACAAGGACCTGATGCAGCTCGTCGGCGATCTCGTGCGGTTCTACGATTTCGAATCGGGCCAGAAGGGCAAGCCGGGCTACCGCCCCGAGCGCAACCTCGACCGCGCCGCGATCATCGAGCGCTGGGAGGGCCTGAACCCGGAGCAGATCGGCGACGCCCTGGCGCTGATCGGCGACACCTCCGACAACGTGCCGGGCGTGCCGGGCATCGGGCTCAAGACCGCCGCGGCGCTCATCAAGGAATTCGGCAGCCTGGAGGCGCTCCTGGAGAAGGCCTCCACGATCAAGCAGCCCAAGCGCCGCGAGACCCTGCTGAGTCACATCGACCAGGCCCGGCTGTCGCGCCGCCTCGTCGCCCTCGACGAAGCCGTGCCGGTCCCGGTGCCCCTCGACGCTCTCGCCCTGCCGAAGCCCGATCCCGAGCGCCTCGTCGGCTTCCTCAAGGCGATGGAGTTCAACACCCTGACGCGCCGCATCGCCCAGATGCTGCATGTCGACCCCGAGGCCGTGCGGGCTGATCCCTCCCTGCTGCCGGAGGGCGCCGAGGCCGGCTTCTCGAACGAGAAGGGCGGCAGCGACGTCACGCCGTTCTTCGGCGACACGCCCGACGGCGCTCCGGCTTCAGCCGCGGCGGAGGTCGATCCCTTCGCCGATCTCGCCCTGCCGGATGCGCCCCCGAAGCCGAAGGCGCCCGCCGAGGCGACGCCGACGACCCTCGTGGCGGCGCGCGCGGCGGAAGCGGTCAAGCCCTTCGACACGGGTGCTTACGAGACCGTCACCACGGTCGAGAGCCTGGAAGCCTGGATCGCCGAGGCGATCGAGGCGGGCGTCGTCGCGGTCGATACCGAGACGACCGCGCTCGACGCCAACAAGGCCGACCTCGTCGGCGTCTCGCTCGCCACCGCGCCGGGCCGCGCCTGCTACATCCCGCTCAGCCATCGCGGCGGCGAGGACCTGTTCGGCGGCGGCCTGCTGCCGGGGCAATTGTCCTGGGAGGCCGTGCAGACCCGCCTGAAGCCGCTCTTGGAGAATCCGGCGGTGCTCAAGGTCGGCCAGAACGTCAAGTACGACTGGCTGGTGCTCGCCCGTCACGGCATCGAGGTCCGGCCCTTCGACGACACGATGCTGATCTCCTACGTGCTCGATGCCGGCAAGGGCTCGCACGGCATGGACGAACTGGCGCGGCGCCATCTCGGCCACCAGCCGATCACCTTCGCGGACGTCGCCGGAACCGGGCGCCAGAAGATCACCTTCGACCGCGTCGCCCTCGACAAGGCCACGGCCTACGCCGCGGAAGACGCCGACGTGACCCTGCGGCTGTGGCGGCTGATGAAGCCGCGGCTCGCCGCCGAGCGCCGCGCCTCGGTCTACGAGACCCTGGAGCGGCCCCTCGTCCCGGTGCTGGCGCGGATGGAGCGCGAGGGCATCAAGGTCGACCGCCAGATGCTGAGCCGGCTCTCGGGCGATTTCGCCCAGTCGCTCGCGCGGCTGGAGGACGAGATCCAGGAGATGGCGGGGGAGAAGTTCTCGGTCTCGTCGCCGAAGCAGATCGGCGACATCCTGTTCGGCAAGATGGGCCTGCCCGGCGCCAAGAAGACCCCGTCCGGCCAGTGGGCGACGCCCGCGACCCTGCTGGAGGAACTGGCCGGCCAGGGCCACGACCTGCCGCGCCGGATCCTGGAATGGCGCCAGCTCTCGAAGCTGAAATCGACCTATACCGACAGCCTGCAGGAGCATGCCGACCGGGCGACCGACCGGGTCCACACGTCCTTCGCGCTCGCCGCCACCACGACCGGGCGGCTCTCCTCCTCCGACCCGAACCTCCAGAACATCCCGATCCGCACGGAGGAGGGCCGGCGCATCCGCCAGGCCTTCGTGGCCGATGCCGGGCACAAGCTGATCTCGGCCGATTACAGCCAGATCGAGCTGCGGCTGCTCGCCCACATCGCCGACATCCCGCAGCTGCGCCAGGCCTTCGAGGAGGGCATCGACATCCACGCGGCCACCGCCTCGGCGATGTTCGGCGTGCCCCTCGACCAGATGACCCCGGACCTGCGCCGGCGCGCCAAGACGATCAATTTCGGCATCATCTACGGCATCTCGGCCTTCGGCCTCGCCGACCGGCTCGGCATCCCGCAGGGCGAGGCCTCGGCCTTCATCAAGCAGTATTTCGAGCGCTTCCCCGGCATCCGCGCCTATATCGACGACACCAAGAAGATCTGCCGCGACAAGGGCTACGTCACGACCCTGTTCGGCCGGGTCTGCCACTATCCGCAGATCCGCTCCAACAACCCGCAGGAGCGCGCCTCGGTCGAGCGCCAGGCGATCAACGCGCCGATCCAGGGCACGGCCGCCGACATCATCCGCCGGGCGATGGTCCGGATGGAGGGGGCCTTGTCCGAGGCCGGCCTCACGACCCGGATGCTGCTCCAGGTCCACGACGAGCTGGTCTTCGAGGCGCCCGACGAGGAGGTCGAGCGGGCGCTGCCGATCATCGCCCGGGTGATGGAGGAGGCGCCGCACCCGGCCGTCTCCTTACGGGTGCCGCTCGCCGTCGAGGCCAAGGCGGCCCTGAACTGGCAGGAGGCGCATTGAGCCGGACGACGCGGGCGTTCAAGCAAGGCGCCGCAGGCATTTGAGAAGGGCGCTGCACCGTCAGGAGCGGCGCCCCTCGCTCACGGCAGGGCCGGGACCGGCTCCCGGGCCGGGCCGGGCTGGGGCTGCGCCACCTCCCACACCAGGATCCAGAACAGCGCCACCAGCACCGCCGGCATGCCGCCGAAGCCCAGCATCTGCAACGGCATCATCAGAGTGGGGCTGATCCAGGCGAAGAGCGTGATCCTGTCCGTCTGTGCCCCCGGCTCCGCGGCCGAAATCCGCCAGACCAGCACGGCCGCCACGAGGGTCAGGTCGTAGTTGAAGGCATAGGGCGTCAGGAGCGGGACGGCCGTCGCGACGAGGCCCGCGCGCTGCACCGGGTCGCGGGTGCGGCGCACGGCCCAGACCGTCGCCGCGAGGACCGGGACGGCGACGAGGATCTGCGCGGTCCAGGACGCGCCCATCGACAGCCCGAAGGTGCGCGCACCCGCGAAGACCGACGCCATCATGTAGGGGTAGAACCCCTCGAAGGAGTCGAGGAGGCCGTACAGGAAGGCGCTCGTCTCGCCGAGATTGTGCCGCCAGGGATCCACCCCGAAGGCCAGGACCGAGGCGCCGACCAGCGCCACGGTGGTGGCGCAGGCCGCCGCGATGGTCCGCCAGGCGCCCAGCGCGATCAGGACCGGCGGCAGCACGAGGCCGAGCTGCGGCTTGTAGGTGAGCAGGCCGAACAGGAGGCCGGCGAGCACCGGCCGGCGATCCAGGGCGAGCAGGCCGCCGAGCAGCAGGGCGCCGGTGAGGAAGCCGTTCTGGCCGCCGGCGGCGTTGATGAGGCAGGCCGGCGCCAGGCAGAGGAGCAGCAGGGCGTGCAGGCGCCGCCCGGGGGGCACACAGGACAGCGTCACGCCCGCGAAGGCGGCGAACAGCCCGATCGTCCAGATCGCGAGCGCCACGAAATAGGGCAGCTGCCCGAGCGGCCCGAGCAGCAGCAGCGTGAAGGGCGGATAGCTCCAGTTGTGGAACGGCAGCGGGGTGCCGAACAGGGTGCCGATCGCCGCGTGATAGGCCCGGAGGTCGAACAGGGTGTCGAGCTGTCCCGCGAAGGCGAGGCGCGGCCCGGCCCAGGCGTTGATGAAGTCGCGTCCGATCGGGTGCCCGGTGACGTCGAGCCCACCCTCGGCCGGCCAATAGTAGCGCACGAGGATGGGCAGCGCGCTCAGGACCCCCAGGAGGATCAGCAACGTACTCGGCGCGATCGACCGCCTGGGTGCGGAATTCAGGGGCATCGCGTGACCTCTCGCATCGGGGCGCGTCCGGCCGGCCGCAGCGTACGTCGCGTGCCCGCGGCCGGCGCCCGTCTCCGGGAGGCGCGTCGGGTCCGGTCGGCGCCCGCATGCGGCCTGCCTCCGGCCGAGAGGGTAAGGATGCCGGTCTTAACGGTGGGTTGCGCCGGTCCTCACGCCGGGACCCGCACCGTCGCCCGCAGGCCCCCGAGCGGGGAATCGTGGAGCGCCACGTCGCCGCCATGCGCCCGGGCGATGTCGAGGGCGATGGCGAGGCCGAGGCCCGATCCCCCGGCATCCTGGCGGGCGTCGTCGAGGCGCACGAAGGGCTTGAACACCTCCTCGCGCTGCTCGGGCGGGATGCCCGGGCCGTCGTCGTCGATCGAGACGGCGAGCCAGCGCGCCTCCTGGCGGGCGGTGATCGCGATGGTGTCGCCGTAGCGGGCGGCGTTGGCCGCGAGGTTGAACAGGCAGCGCCGGAACGCGTCGGGCCGCACCGTCACGGTCGCCTGGCCCTCCAGCGTCACCTCGGAGACGTGGCCGCCCAATCGCTCGACGTCGGTGCGGACGTCCTCGAGCAGGGCCCGGAGGTCGATGGCGGCGGCCGGCTCGCCGGAATCGCCCTTGGCGAAGGCGAGATAGGCCTCGAGCATCCGGCTCATCTCGTCGACGTCGCGTTGCAGGTCGTCGATCTCGGGGGTCTGGGGCAGCAGCACCAGGGAGAGCCGGAAGCGCGTGATGATGGTGCGCAGGTCGTGGCTCACCCCGTTGAGCATCGTGGTGCGCTGCTCCATCGCCCGCTCGATGCGCCTTTTCATCTCGATGAAGGCGTGGCCGGCCTTGCGCACCTCGCGGGCGCCGCGGGGGCGGAAATCCAGCTCCCGGCCCTTGCCGAAGCTCTCCGCCACGTCGGCGAGCCGCAGGATCGGCCGGATCTGGTTGCGCAGGAACAGGATCGCGACGCCGAGCAGCACCATCGAGGAGCCGCCCATCCAGAGCAGGAAGATGTGCGAGTTCGAGGCATAGGCCTGGCTGCGCCGGGCGATCACCCGCATCACCCCGCCGGGGATCTCGACCCGGATCTCGATCAGGCTGGAGCGCCCGACCGTGTCGATCCAGAACGGCCGCGCGATCTGGCGGCGGATCTCGTCGGACAGGGCCTCGTCGAGGAGCGAGAAGAACGGCCGCGGGCCGGGGGTCGGGAGCTTGGCGCCCTCCAGGATGTCGACGTCGAGGTTCAGGCGCTCGCTGGCGATCCGCTCCAGGGTCTCGGAGCCCTTGTCCTGGGGGTAGCTCTCGTAGATGTCGATGAGGGCCGCCACGTCGGCGGTCACGGCCGCCGAGAGGCGCCGGGTCACCAGCTGCCAGTGCCGCTCCATGAAGGTGTAGGCGATCACCGATTGCAGCAGCACCATCGGGGCGATGATGATGATGAGCGAGCGGGCGTAGAGCCCCTTCGGCAGCCGGTCGCCGATGACGCGGCCGAGGCGGCGCCAGGCCCGCCGGGGCGTCGGGAGCGTCCCGGCGAGGGTGGGGGCGGGCACGTCCTTCAGTCCAGGACCAGCCGGTAGCCGACGCCGCGCACGGTCTGCACGTAGCGCGGGTTGGCCGGGTCGTCCTCGATGCGCCGGCGCAGGCGGTTCATCTGCACGTCGACGGTGCGCTCGTTGGCCGCCCCGTTGGTGCCGGTCAGCGCCTCGCGCTCGACATTGCCGCCGCGCGCCAGCGCCAGGATGGTCAGGATCTCGCGCTCGCGCTCGGAGAGGCGGATCGCCTCGTCGTCGCGGGTCAGCTCGCCGCGCTCGATGCGGAACTGGAACGGCCCGAACCGCACCGCGTCGAGGGGGGCGGCCGTCCCGTCGGCGGGTCCCCGGGCGTTGCGGCGCAGGATGTTGTTGAGGCGCAGGATCAATTCCCGCGGCTCGAAGGGCTTTGGGAGATAGTCGTCGGCACCGATCTCGAGCCCGGTGACCCGGTCGTTCGGGTTCGAGCGGGCGGTGAGCATCAGGATCGGCACGCTCGAGGTCAGGCGGATCTGGCGGGCATAGTCGAAGCCGGTCTCGCCCGGCATCATCACGTCGAGCACCACCGCGTCGAAGACCAGGCTGCGGCCGCGCGCCCGGGCCTCGGCGGCGCTGGCTGCCGCCGTGACCCGGTAGCCGTTCTCGCCGAGGAAGCGGGCGAGCAGGTCGCGCAAGCGCCGGTCGTCGTCGACCACCAGGATGTGGGGGGCGTGGTCCGGGAGTTCCGCCCGGGGGGCGATGGCGGGGCCGGCGCTCACGGGCGGGCCTCGCTCTCCGCCGCCGGCTCGCCGCCCGCGATGAGCCGGCTCACCGCCGCGCGCTCCTCCGGCTCGATCATGGCGAGCAGGAACCGGCTCGCCGGTTCGCGCAAGTCCGGACCCATCTCGGCCAGTGCCCGGCGGACGCGGCGGCCCTGGACCCCGGCGAGGCGCTGGGCCAGCTGCCGGCCTTCCGGCGTGCAGCTGAGGAGGCGGTGGCGGCGGTCGCTCGTGCCCGTCCGCTGCGCGATGTAGCCCTGCTCGATCAATTCCTTCAGCACCCGGTTCAGGCTCTGCTTGGTGATCCGCAGGATATCCAGGAGTTCGGCGATGGTGAGGCCGGGATGGCGGTCGACGAAATGCAGCACCCGGTGATGGGCGCGGCCGAAGCCGTACTCGGCCAGGATGCGGTCCGGATCGGCGACGAAGTCGCGATAGGCGAAGAACAAGAGCTCGATCAGGTCGTAATGCGGCTGTGCGTCGTCGGGCAGGACGGACTCGTGCCGGGCGGACTCTTGCCGGGCGGACTCTTGCAGACCGGACTCTTGCGCCGCCTGCGCGGGGGAGTAGCCTGCATCCGGCAGGTCCTCGTCGGCGACGTCCGGGATGGGGGCCGGACGGGTCCGGGCGGCCTGGGTCACGGGTCGCACCTCTTTTGCGGGACAAGTCGACGGGATTTGCGGCCTTCGCGGGCCCTCGTCATTTATGTCAGTCTTGTTGACATATCTCAGCCCCATTGATACCCGTCAACCCCGCCGGCGAAACGAACGTACGCCCCGCGCCCCGCTCAAGCACGAACGTTGCGCGAGAACGAGCCTGGCGGAAACGAACGCATACGAGGATCATCGTCATGTCCGTCATTCCCTTCGACCAGCGTGAAGGCCACATCTGGTTCGACGGCCGCATGGTGCCGTGGGCGGACGCGAAGATTCACGTACTCAGCCACGGCCTGCACTACGGCTCCAGCGTGTTCGAGGGCGAGCGCGCCTATGGCGGCCAGATCTTCAAGTGCACCGAGCATTCGCAGCGCCTGCGCCGCTCGGCCGAGCTCCTCGACTTCGAGGTCCCGTACTCGGTGGCCGAGATCGATGCCGCCAAGAAGCTGGTGCTGAAGGAGAGCGGCCTTAAGGACGCCTATCTCCGCCCGGTCGCCTGGCGCGGCTCGGAGATGATGGGCGTCTCGGCGCAACACAACACCATCCACCTTGCCATCGCGGCGTGGGAGTGGCCGAGCTACTTCGACCCGGCGACCAAGATGAAGGGCATCCGAATGGACCTGGCGGAGTACCGCCGGCCCGATCCGCGCACCGCCCCCTCCGCCTCGAAGGCGGCGGGTCTGTACATGATCTGCACGATCTCCAAGCACCGGGCCGAGAACAAGGGCTATGCCGATGCCCTGATGCTCGACTGGGAGGACAACGTCGCCGAGTGCACCGGCGCCAACGTGTTCTTCATCCAGGACGGGGTGATCCACACGCCCCAGGCCGACCGCTTCCTCAACGGCATCACCCGCCAGACCGTGATCGACCTGGCGAAGCGCCGCGGCTACGAGGTGGTCGAGCGGCGCATCCGCCCCGAGGAGATGGCGGGCTTCTCCGAGTGCTTCATCACCGGCTCGGCCGCCGAGGTCACCCCGGTCTCGGAGATCGCCCAGTACCGCTTCACCCCGGCGGCGATGACCCAGACCCTGATGGACGACTACACCGCCGAGGTGCAGCCGCGGGCCAAGGCGGCCTGAACGAAGGCGGCCTGAACGAAGGCGGCCTGAACCTCGCGACGATCGCCTGAACCGAAGGCCCCGGGCGGGAGACCGCCCGGGGCCTTCGCGCGTCCGGATCTGCGATTTCCCGGGGACAAGCCGCCGCTGCGACGGTCGACCCGGGAACGCGGGCCGGGGCTTCCCCGTTATCTGGGCGGAACATTCAGAGAACATGAGGCTCTCATGACCGCCAAGACCGCCGCCGCCAAGACCGCCGACCACCACGAGACCGAGAACCCGAAGCAGGACCCGAAGGATACCTCGAACCGCATCAAGGACCCGAAGGACTGGACCACCGGCTCCGAGCCGATGACCGGGGCCCAGGCCTCCTACCTCAAGACCCTGGCCGAGCAGGCCAAGGACGACGATGCGTACGACCCCGATCTCGACAAGGCCGAGGCCTCGCAGCGCATCGACGCCCTGCGCAAGGAGACCGGCAAGGCCTGACGGCGAGGTTCGCCGCGCGGACGACGCAAGCGGGGGCCGGGACAGGGGGGCGCTCCCCCCTCCCGGAACGACGAACGGGGTCTCGCCCGGCAGAGGGACACCGCAGCGGCGGATTAGCCCATCGGGTTAACCCCCGGTGAGGGGATCTGCCGTAATGTCCCGGGCGACGGACCGGGAGAAGGCGACGTGCGTGGCAGATCACGGGGGACGGCGGCGCCGCGGTGCTTCCGACGTGACCAATCCGGCGCGACGGCGATCGAGTACGCCCTGATCGCGGGCCTGATCTTCCTCGCTCTGACGACCGCACTCGCGGTCTACGGCGATTCGGCCGGCGGCCTGTTCGGGAACCTCAGCAACCGGTTCGTCGCGGCCCTGCGCTGAGGCCGCTTTTCCGTCGTCATACGCTTTCCGATTGATCGCTTCGCGATGCGGAAAGCGGCTTCACTCCGCCGCCATCCCGAGATTGTCCAGGCATTGCCGGATCTGACCGGCCAGGATGTCCGCCAGCGGATTGGGCTCCTCCGCGCGGTGGCGCATCAGTCCGATACGGCAGGCCGGCAGGGCCGCGAAGCCGTCCTGCGGCCCGAGCACCCGCATGCCGGGGCGCAAGGCGCTTTCGGGCAGCACTGAGACCGCGAGCCCCGCCAGCACCGCGGCCCCGACCGCGGTGGAGTTCCAGCTGACGAACAGGATCCGGCTCTGGCGCCCGCCGCGCTCCAGCGCCTCGATGGCCGCCCGGCGCCAGTTGCAGGCCGGCCGCCCGAGGGCGAGGGGCACCGGCTGCGCGGTATGGACGGCGTGGCGGCTCGACGTGACCCAGAGCAGGGCCTCGGTGCGGATCGTCTCGACGGTGCGTCGTCCCTTCTCCTTCGCAGACCCCTTGGCCTCCGTCACGATGGCGAGGTCGATGTCGCCGTCGGCGATCCGCTCGGCCAGCATGTCGGTGGGTTCGCAGATCACCGTGACCTCGGCCCGGGGATGGGTCCGGGCGAAGCGCCCGAGGATCTCCGGCAGGTAGCGGTCGACGTAATCGTCCGGCAGGCCGAGGCGCACCCGCCCGGCGAGGTCGCCCTCGTCGAAGGTCGCCAGGCACTCGGTCTGCAGCCGCACGATGCGCCGCGCATAATCGAGCAAGCGCTCGCCGTCGTCGGTCAGCCGCACGCCGCGGCCGGCCTTGGCGAAGATCTCGCGCCCGATCCGCTCCTCCAGCCGCTTCATCTGCATCGAGACGGCGGACTGGGTCTTGTGCACGAGGTCCGCCGCCCGGGTGAACGAGCCGCTCTCGGCGATCGCCACCAGGGTCCGGAGCTGGTCGATGTCGAGGGGATGCACCGGGCCGCTCCGTCGTCGATTCTCGCATCAATCCTTGTGATGTGACATATCTCAATCATTCGCTCAACGCATCGGCGAAGCGCGGCTATGACGGGTGCAGCGGAAAGAGCGATGGCCGGCGCATGACGAGGTTCGCCGCATGCTCTTCGCGGGAGACCACGATGACGATCAGCTACGCCCCCCTGTACGGTGCCCTCACGATGGCTTTCGGCTTCGGCCGCAAGGCCGTGCAGATCGCGGCCCGGATCGTCACCCTGTGGATCAACCGCCGCGCCGCCTACCGCCTCGCCGAACTCGACGACCGGGCGCTGAAAGACATCGGCCTCACCCGCAGCGACGTGCTCGGCGCCCTCGACCTGCCCTTCGCGCAAGACCCGACCCTGCCCCTGGTGCATCGACGTCGCGCGCGGCGCCAGCCCCCGCCGCCGGCCATGACCGTGCGGCTGGCCGCCCGGGACGGGCGGGCGGTGGAGGGGAAGGCGCGGGAGGCCTGACGGGCTCGCGCTGTCCCCGGTCGACCCGCTGAGCGGACGACGGATCCTCTCTCCCGCCCGGGAGAGAGGATTTTTTATGTTTTTCCAGGATCTTACGTGTTCTGTGCCATGGACCACGACACCGGCAGCGCGTCCACCCGGCGGATCGCGGACGAACCGCGCACGGTCAGCGGTCGATCGAGGCGCAGGCCGGGCAGCCGGCGAGTGAGCGCCCGCAGGCCCTCCTCCAGCTCGATGCGGGCCAGCGCCTCGCCGAGGCAGCGATGCGCGCCGCCGCCGAAGACCGGGTGCCAGCGCGGGTGGTCGCTCCGGCGAATGTCGAAGACGTCCGGATCGGCGTAGAGGGCCGGATCGCGCATCGCCGACAGCGTCGAGACCGACAACAGCGCGCCCGCCGGCAGCACGGCGCCCTCCAGCGGGATGTCGGCCAGCGCGAAGCGCGGGAACGACCCGACCGCCGGCTCGAAGCGCAACGCCTCGGCCACGGCGCCCGGGATCAGCGCCTCGTCGCGGCAGACCGCCTCCCATTGGTCCCGGTGCGCGAGCAGCAGGCCGGTCTGGATCGCCAGCGCCGCCCGCGTGGTGTCGCTGCCGGCGAGGATCAGGGAGACGATCTGCATGCGCGTCTCCGCAGCCGATTCCGGATCGTCCTCGGCGATGGACGGCAGCAGGGCGGAGATCAGGTCGTCCCGCGGGCTGCTGCGGCGCTCCGCCACCAGGTCCTCGACGTAAGCGATGAGCCGGCGCGCCGCCTCGTCGCTCTCGGGGAAATCCTCAGGTCTCCAGACCGAGGTCAGGGCGCGGGACACCGCGTAGACCCAAGCGGTGAAGTCCGGCACGTCGCGCTCGGGGAGGCCCAGGATCAGCGCGATCGCCCGGGCGGGGAGGGGGGCGGCGTAGTCGTCGAGCAGGTCCATCCGGCCGCGGGCCGCATGCTCGGCCACTAGGCCTTCTGCGAGGGCCCGGATGCGCGGGCGCAGGGCCGCCACGACCTGAAACGCGAAGGTGCGGGCGATCGGCGCGCGGCGACGCTGGTGGACCTCGCCGTTGGAGAGGAGCACCGTCTGCCGGAAGAACTCGAACAGCGGCCCCGATGTGATGCCGCGCAGCCGCGCGAATTCGGTCTCCACCTGCCGCGTGCGCGGATCGGTGACGAGGCCATGGACGTCACGGGCGCGCAGCACCATGACCGCGCCGTCGTCGGTGCGGATGCAGGGGACGGCGGCGCGGTATTGCGCGAGGACGGCGTGCGGATCGGCCTCCAGGACGGCACGGGGGACGAGGACGAGGTCCGTTGGCGAGCCGTCCGGGGCGGCCGCGTGCGTGTTTGTGGCCATCGTCGCCTTCCTGAAATTGCCCTGGCCGATACCATGAACCGGAACAAGCCGGATTTCAGCGGGGCACGGTGATGGGACGGCCCCTGCTTGGTGACATCGCGAGGGGTGGGACATCACGGGGGCAGCCGTTCCCCCATCGCCTAACGGCTCGCGACCTCCCGCCGCTCCAGCACCCCCACCGTCCGGAACGCCAGGGCCAGCCCCACCACACCGAACAGGGCCGACCCGATCCCCATCCCGGCCATCGCTCCCTCCGGCCCGGCGAGATGCGCGCCGAGCCAGGCGGTCGGCATCGTGCCCAAAGTCGCCCGGCCCCAGTTGAGGGCGCTCGCGGCGAGCGGGAAGCCGAGATTGTTGAACGAGGCGTTGCCGAGGAAGAGCAGTCCGTTGAAGAACCAGATCGCCCCGCCGGCGAGGCAGAAGAAGGCCAGCAGGTCGGCGCCCGCTCCGTCGAGCCCGAACAGGGCGGTGAGCGGCCCGCGGGCGAAGACGAGCGCGAGCCAGACCGCCGCGACGTAGAGGCCGGTGACCAGGGCGGCGTCGCGCAATGTCGCGCGCATCCGGTCGAAGCGGCCGGCGCCCCAGTTCTGGCCGAGGATCGGGCCGACGGCGCCCGAGAGCGCGAACAGGCCGCCGAAGGCCACCGGCACCACCCGGTCGACCACCGCGTTGCCGGCGACCGTCGCGGTGCCGAACCCCGCCATGACGTGGGCGAGGAAGGCGCTCGCCACCGGTGGCGCCAGGTTGGTGAGCACGGTGGGCAACGCGACGCGCAGGATCGGCCCGGCATCGGCCATCACTGCCGCGAGGGTCGGTTTCGCCACCATCCGGTGGACGCGCACCGCGCCCGCATAGCCCACCCAGGCAAAGGCGAGGCGGGCGATGACGATGGTGGTCGCCGCCCCCTCGATCCCGAGATGCAGGCCGAAGATCAGCAGCGGGTCGAGCATCACCGTGACCGCGGCGCCGGCGAGCGTGACGTTCATGCCGCGCCTTGCGTCGCCGACCGCCCGCAGCACGCCGGAGAACCCCATGCCCACGGCCATCAGCAGGGTCGAGGGCAGGGCGATCCACAGGAAGGTCCGGGCCGCCGGCACGGTCTCGGGGCCAGCGCCGATCAGCGTCAGGAACGGCGTGAGCAGCGGCAGCATCAGCGCCGTGACGAGGCCCGAGGCGACGACCGCCAGCACCAGGGACGAGGCGGCGAGGCGGCGCGCCCGCGCGACGTCGCCGCTGCCGAGCGCCCGCGAGACCAGGGCGCCGACGGCGATCATCATCCCGATATTGATCGATACCGCGAAGATCTGGACGATGGTGGCAAAGCCCACCGCCGCCGTCAGGACCGGATCGCCGAGCCGCGCGATGTAGAGCAGCGACAACAGATCGACGACGAAGATCGCCATCAGGCCGACCGAGCCGGTCGCCCCCATCACCACGACGTGGCGGAAGGTCGAGCCGGTGACGAAGCGGGCGGGCGGGGGAGCGGGGCCGGTCTCCGGCGGGCGCACCTCACCCATCGGCGCCGGCCCGCTCGCGGGCGATGATGTCCTCGGTCTCGGGGTTGAGGCCGTGCGAGGCGTGGAGCGGCGCGGTCAGGGGCTCGGGCTTGATCCGCACCAGGCTGCGCAGGGGGTCGGTCCGGTCGAGGGGATCGCCGGCCTGCTGCAGCACCAGCCGGGCGAGGTCGCGCTTGCGCACGTCGTCGACCGTGCGGGCCGCCTCCTCGGGGGGGAGGCCCAGCGCCTCCAGGGTGGCCCGCCCGAAGGCGAGGGCCGATTCGAAGGTCTCGCGGATCTGGTAATCGACGTCGCGGCCCATCGCCTCGATCGCCTGCACCCGGTCGAACACCCGGACATAGGTGCGGGCGGCCGGGAACTCGGCATGGACGAGATCGACGATCTTGAGGGTCGCTTCCGGATCGTCGATGCAGATGCAGACCACCTCGGCCTTGCCGGCACCCGAGGAGCGCAGCACGTCGAGGCGGGTGCCGTCGCCGTAATAGACCCGGAAGCCGAAGCGGGCGGCGCTGCGGATCTGCTCCACGTCCTTGTCGATCACCGTGACACTGAGGCCTTGCGCCAGCAGCACCTGGTTGAGGATGTGGCCGAAGCGGCCGAAGCCGATCACCAGGACGCGGGCCTCCGCGCCCTCGATCGCCTCGGGCTCGGGTTCGAGCGGGGCGGTGGTGCGCCGCGCCAGCACCCCGTCGAGGACCTTGGCGCCGATCGGGCCGATCAGCATGGTGATGGCGGCGAGCGCGATGGCGAGGCGCCCGGACTGCCCGTCGACGAGGCCGAGTTCCTGGCCCACCGGCAGCAGCACGAAGGCGAACTCGCCCGCCGGCGCCAGCACGGCGGCGCCGCGCAGGCCGTCGAGCCAGGACGAGCCGAACAGCCGAAAGAGGCCTGCCACCAGCGCGACCTTGATGAGGATCGCCCCGACGGTGGCGACGGTGAGGCCGAGCCAGTTCTGGCCGACGAGGCCGAGGTCGATCGACATGCCGACGCTCATGAAGAACAGGCCGAGCAGCATGCCGCGGAACGGCTCGATATCGGCTTCCAGCTGGTGGCGGAAATTCGATTCGGCCAGCAGCAGCCCGGCGAGGAACGCCCCCATCGCCATCGACAGCCCGACCTCCTCCATGACGAGGGCGGTGCCGAGCACGACGAGGAGGGCGGCCGCCGTCATCACCTCGCGGGCGCCGCTGGCGGCGAGCAGCCGGAAGAACGGGTTGAGGCCGTAGCGCCCGACCAGCACCACGCCGATCACCGCCGCGACCGCCGTGCCGGCCGATTGCAAAGCCGTGCCGAGCCAGGCCTCGCCGCCCTCGCCCGTCCCGGTCTGGGCGACGAGCGGCAGCAGCGCCAGGATGCCGACGATCGACAGGTCCTGGAACAGCAGCACCGCGAAGGCGCGCTGGCCGTAAGGGGCCGCGAGGTCGCGGCGCTCCTCCAGGAGCTGGAGCGCGACCGCGGTCGCCGAGAGGGCGAGCGCGATGCCGATCACCGTCGCGGCGCCGCCCGACAGGCCGGACAGGAAGCCGAGGCCGCCGAGCGCCAGGGCGCAGAGCCCGAGCTGGAGCGTGCCGAGGCCCAGGATGTCGCGTCGCAGCGAGATCAGGCGCGAGATCTCGAGCTCCAGCCCGACGATGAACAGGAGCAGCACCACCCCGAGTTCCGAGACGCTGCGGGCGGTCTCCGGCTCGGTGATGAGCGAGAGGCCCGACGGGCCGATGACGACGCCGGCCACGAGGTAGCCGAGCACCGCGCTCTGCCCGAGCAGGCGGAAGATCGGCACGCCGATCACCGCGGCGGACAGGAAGGTCAGGACCGGCGGCAGGAAGCTGGCGTGGTCGGCGGCGGTCGCCATCGCGCGGGATTCTCCCGGGTTCGAGGTCGGCTCAAGCCTCCCCTTACCCCGAACCGGGCCGCCGGGCTAACCCGGTCTTCACCCCGTTTCGCGTATCCCGTGTGCGTGTCCCGTGCCGACCGTCGCGCGCGTGCCGCAGGGGACCCGTCACGCGCGCGACCTATTGATCGCCACGATTGCGTGGCACAAGAGGTTGACAGGGACCGTCCCGCCTCGCCACATCCCGGATCATGAGCGCCTCCGTGAACCAGACCGACGCCGGTGCCGCCGCGCCCGCGAAGCCGCCCCTCGAGATCCTCCTCTGCGCGCCGCGCGGGTTCTGCGCCGGCGTGGTGCGGGCCATCGACGTCGTCGAGCGCGCCCTGGCCCTCTACGGCCCGCCCGTCTACGTGCGGCACGAGATCGTGCACAACAAGTACGTGGTCGAGAGCCTGAAGCGCAAAGGCGCGGTCTTCGTCGCCGAGCTCGACGAGGTGCCGGACGGCAAGGCCCCGGTGATCTTCTCCGCCCACGGCGTGGCCAAGACCGTGCCGCAGAACGCGAATTCCCGCGGGCTGACCACCATCGACGCGACCTGCCCGCTGGTGACCAAGGTCCACCGCGAGGCCGAGATCCACCACAAGCGCGGCCGCCACGTGCTGCTGGTCGGCCATTCCGGCCACCCGGAGGTCGTCGGCACCATGGGCCAGCTGCCCAAGGGCTCGATCACCCTGGTGGAGGATATCGAGCAGATCGAGGCGCTGGAGCCCGAGAGCCGCGACAACCTCGCCTGGGTGACCCAGACGACGCTGTCCGTCGACGACACCCACCACATCGTCGAGGCGCTCAAGCAGAAGTTCCCCAAGATCGTCGGCCCGCACAAGGACGATATCTGCTACGCCACAACCAACCGCCAGGAGGCGGTGAAGCAGGTCGCCCCCCTCGTCGACGCGCTGATCGTCGTCGGCTCCTCGAACTCCTCGAACTCGCAGCGCCTGCGCGAGGTCGCCGAGCGGGTCGGCTGCCCGATCACCCGGCTCGTCAACCGCGCCGAGGATCTGGACTGGGACGCCTTCTCCAACATCCGCCGGCTCGGCCTCACCGCCGGCGCCTCGGCCCCCGAGGTGCTGGTGGAAGAGATCATCGACGCTTTCGCGACCCGCTACGAGGTCACGGTCGACACCGTCTCGACCACGACCGAGGACATGGTCTTCCCGCTGCCGCGCGAGCTGCGCAGCGAGGCGGCTGAGTAACATCACACGACCGGTTACAAGGTTCGCGCCTCCCCTCCCCACAAGGGGAAGGGAGGCGCGAACCTTTTGCGGTTCCGGCAGCGACGCGCGACGCTGCGTCTCCATCCCATCTCTTCGAGCAAAGCAGAACGGCCGTGGCGGTCTACACCGAGGTTCCGGACGAGGCGCTGGCCGCCTTTCTCGCCGCCTACGAGATCGGCGATCTCCTGTCCTACAAGGGCATCGCCGAGGGGGTGGAGAACACCAACTTCATCCTGCACACCACCACCGGCGCCTATATCCTGACGCTGTACGAGAAGCGGGTGAAGGAGGGCGACCTGCCGTTCTTCCTCGGGCTGATGCAGCACCTGGCGGCGAACGGCCTGGCCTGCCCACAGCCGATCCGCACCCGCGACGGTGCCACCCTGGGGCGGCTCTGCGGCCGGCCGGCCGTGATCGTGTCGTTCCTCGAGGGCGTCTCGGTACGCCGGCCGGGGGTCAAGCATTGCCGGGCGCTGGGCGCGGCGCTCGCCGGCCTGCACGCCGCCGGGGCCGATTTCCCGATGCAGCGGCCGAACGCCCTCTCGGTCGCGGGCTGGCGCCCGCTCTTCGAGGCGGCCGAGCCGCAAGCCGACCGCGTCGCCCCGGGACTTGCCGCCCGCACCCGCGCGGACCTGGCGCTCCTCGAAGAATCCTGGCCGCAGGGTTTGCCCGGCGGCGTCATCCACGCCGATCTCTTCACCGACAACGTGTTCTTCCTCGGCGACGAGGTGTCGGGCCTGATCGACTTCTACTTCGCGTGCACCGATTCTTTCGCGTACGATCTGGCGATCTGCCTCAATGCCTGGTGCTTCGAGGCGGATTACGCGTTCAACCGCACCAAGGGCCAGGCGATGATCGCCGCCTACCAGGCCGTGCGCCCCCTCGACCCGCGCGAGGTCGCGGCGCTCCCGCTGCTCGCCCGCGGCGCGGCGCTCCGCTTCATGCTGACCCGCCTCGTCGACTGGCTCAACGTGCCCCCCGGCGCCCTGGTGAAGCCGAAGGACCCGCTCGAATACGACCGCAGGCTCGCCTTCCACCGCAAGGTCGCGGCGGCGGAGGAGTATGGGTGGAGCGCGGTGGCCGGGTGACGAGCGGCCCTTCCCCGGTTGAGAATGGTATGAAAGAATCATACCCATTCCGCCCACCGTCCGGGGAGCTGCGATCATGTCTGCCACGACCAAGCGGACCTTCAGCCTGCCCGACGAGCAATCGCACTATATCGACAGCCTGGTCGCCTCCGGCACCTATGCGACCGGCAGCGAGGTGGTGCGAGCCGGTCTGAGGGCTCTGCAGGAGCGCGACGCGGCGGTCGAAACCTGGCTGCGCGACGAGGTCGTGAAGACCTACGACGAGATGGCGAGCGACCCGGGACGCGGACGATCCGTGGACGATGTGCGCGCCGGCCTCCGCGCCCGTCATGCTGCCCGGCTGCGGGCGCCAATCGGTGAGCCCGACGGTCGTCCTCTCACCGGAGGCCGAAACCGATCTGCAGGGCATCGACGACCATGTTGCTGAGAGGGCCGGGACGACGCGCGCCCTCGGCTATGTCGAGCGGATCCTGGCCCATTGCGAAGGGTTCGCGACCTTTCCGGAGCGCGGGCGAAGACGTGACGACCTTCGCCCGGGTTTACGGGTGACGGGATTCGAGCGCAGGGTCACGATCGCGTTTCATTGCACGGTCGACCAAGTGGTGATCGACTGAATCCTCTGCGCGGGCCGGAACGTCGAGGCTGCTTTCGACGCGGACGATGCGCCGTAGGGCACGCCCGGCCCGACATTCCTCACAACCGCGCCAGCAGCTCCGTCTTCTTCGCGGCGAACTCGGCCTCGGTCAGCACGCCCTTGCGGTGCAGCTCCGATAAGCGCTCGATCATTCCGAAGACGTCACCGGTCGGGGCGGTCGGGGCATCGGCCGGCTTCGAGGGGGCCGGCGGCGAATAAGCCTCCGGCTCGGGCGCAGCATAGGACGCGGCCTGGGGCGCGGGGCCCGCCTCCTGCCTGCCCTCGTTTTGCGCAGGCTCCCCCACCACCGGCAGTTCCTCCAGCCGCACCGGGCCGTGCTGGCTGGTGAAGCTCAAGGAGTACGAAGAGCCCTGCTGCTGCGAGACGCCGCCGATCTGGTGGTCGCCGGTGTCGTAGAGCGTCACCCGGCCGCCGGTCTCGATCGCCAGGCGGCGGGATTCGGGGAAGAAGGCGTAACGCGTGTCGTTCTGCGAGCCGGAGGTCGCCGGCTGGCCGAGACCGTCCGGCCACCAGGAGCCGCCCCAGGATCCACCCCCCGACTGATTCCAGGATCCGCCCGAGCCGGAACCCTGGCTCTGGCTCGATCCCCAGCCCGATCCCTGGTTCTCCCCGGTGGCGAGCGGCGCCAGCTCGTCGCAGAGCGCGACGACCCTGGCCTTGAGACCGGAATTGAACATGTCGCCGATCATCGTCATCCCGCCGGCGGACCACTGACCCATGCCGCCGAGATCGGGATGGTTGAACTGCGCCATCCGGCCGTGGCCGCGGGCGAGCGCGTCGAGGAGGTGGCGGACGGCATCAGGGCCGACGCCGTGGCGGGCGGCGATCGCGTCGAGGTCGGGCATCGGTCAGGTCGCTCCGGAGCAGAAGCCGGACTTAGCGCAGTCCCTGCCCGAGGGGAACGCCCCCGGGAAGCACCAGGCGTCAGCCGGTCCCCGGCCACATCCCGCGCAGGCGTCCCAGCAGCCCGCCGGGCCGGCGGGGCAGGGGCGGGATCGTCGGCGAGAGGTGCCAGGAGCCCGGATCGGCGCGCAGGTCGCTCTCCCGCAGGGAGTCGATCCGGGCGATCTTGTCGAGGAGTTCCGCCGCCACGGTCTCGGGCTCCCGCAGCACGAAGTTGACGGTGAAGCCGTCGCCGGCGTGGCTGCTGGTTCCGACCGGGTAGTAGTAATGCGCCTGCGTGCCGGTGATGAGGTCGATCAGCCGGTAGGTCCCGCTCAGCTTGAGCCGGTCGGCGAGCGCGATCACCCGCCGGCCCGGCGGCGCGAAGAGCAGGGTGTGGAAGGCCGAGCCGTTGGCCCCGAGGATCACCCGGTGGCGGGCGAAGAGGCGCACCTGCTCGGGAAAGCTCAGGAGCTCCGGGTGGACGATCCGCACCCCCTCGCGCTCCAAGACGTGCGTCACCGCCTCCTCGTTGGAAAAGCGCCGCACGCCGCCGGTCAGGCGGGTCTTCGAGAGGTAGACCGGCTGCGGGTCGGCATCGACCTCCTCGGGCGCGTAGTAGCCGCGCCCGATCTCCCGACACAGATCGGCCATGACCGGGAAGGCGTAATCGTCCTGCTGCAGGGCGGCCTGCGGCGCCAGGAGGGTCGGGATCCGGACCGGCCGGCCGAAACTGGCGAGATCCATCACGGTGAGGCCCAAGCGGCCGAGGATCTCCGGGATGAACGGGGTGCCGCTCCAGTCGGCGTCGAGTCCCGGCCCGTGGCAGAGCAGGGTCGGGCGCAGGCCCCTCCCGTCGAGGTCGAGGAGCGGCCAGAACCGCGCCAGGGTGTTGATGACGAAGTGGCCGTAATGCGGGTGGATCGCCCCGACATAGAGATAGGTGCCCTCCGGCGCCTCGTCGGTCACCGGGCCCTGATGCGCGGGCCACTCGGTCGTCTGCCAGGTCGGGGTGCGGTCGCCGCTGTGGTGGTCGAGGGATTCGGGCACCATCCGGCGCGCGGCATCGAAGATCACCGGCACCTTGTCGAGGTCGGGCACCCGCATGAGGTAGTGGGCATCCTCGACCAGGCGCAGGGCCGGCCGGCCCTGCCGCACGTCGGCACGGCCGTAGAACGCTTCGCTCCGCTGCAGGATCATGCCGAACTTGAGTTCCCGTCGCCCGCGAAGCCTCAGGGCTGCGCCGCCGGGCTCGCATCCCCCGGCACTTCGATCACTGCCCTTAAGCCGCCGAGGGCGGCCGCGTCGAGACGCAGGCGCCCGCGATACAGGGCGGCGAGGTCGGAGACGATGGAGAGGCCGAGGCCCGAACCGGGCTTGGTCTCGTCGAGCCGCCGGCCGCGCTCCAGCACCGCGGCCCTTGCCTCCGGCGGCAGGCCGGGCCCGTCATCCTCCACCGTGACGATCAGGTGCGGGTACTCGCCCTGGCCGATCACCTCGGCGCGGATCGAGACCCGGGCATGGGCCCATTTGGCGGCGTTGTCGACGAGGTTGCCGATCATCTCCTCGAAATCCTGGCGCTCGCCGCGGAAGCGCAAGCCCGGGGTGACGCTGGTGTCGAAGGTCAGGTCCTTGTCGTAGAAGATCTTGCCGAAGGTGCGCACCAGAGCCGCCACCACCGGCTCGACGTCGGTGAAGGTGCCGAGCGCGCCGGCCAAAGCCGCGGCCCGGGCCCGGTCGAGGTGGTAGTTCACCTGGTCGCGCATCACCGCGGCCTGCTCGCGCACCTTCACGGCGAGTTCGCTGTTGGCGTCCCCCGCCGAGGCTTCGTTGACGATGATGCTCAACGGGGTCTTCAGCGCATGCGCCAGGTTGCCGACCTGGGTGCGGGCCCGCTCCAGGATCTCGCGGTTGGTCTCCAGCAGCAGGTTCACCTCGCCGGCCAGCGGCGCGATGTCCCGCGGATACTCGCCCGAGATGCGGTCGGCCTCGCCGCGGCGGATCGCGCCGAGGGCCGCCCGCAGCTTGATCAGGGGCGCGAGGCCGAAGCGGATCTGCAGCAGGGTGGTGAGGCCGAGCGAGAGGCCGAGCAGCGAGAAGGTGGTGGTGAGCGCCAGCGTGAAGCGCCGCATGTCGGCGGCGATCTCGTCCGACGGGCCGGCGACCCGCACGATGTAGCGGCCCTCCTCGCCGAGATCGACGGTGCGCTCGATGATGCGCAACGGCCGGTCGTCCTGCGCCTTGCCGTAGCCCTTGCGCAATTGCCCGGCCCCGGCCTCGCCGACGGCGTTGTCGGGGGGCTGGAGCGGCACGCCGACGAGGGAACGCGAGGTGCGCAGGTCCCGCGGCCGGGCATTGGGCCGGCCGACCTGCCAGTACCAGCCCGACAGGGGCAGGTCGAAGCGCGGATCGCCGAGCGCCCCGAAGCTGCGCGCCTCGGAATCGGACGGGGAGACGAGGTTGGTGGCGAGATCGTTGGCGTAGACGAGGAGCCGGCTGTCGAAGGCCCGCTCGGTGGTCTCGCGGTAGAGAGTCGAGAGGATCAGCCCGGCGATCAGCAGGATCAGCGCGCTCGAGATCAGCGACGAGACCGCCAGGCGCACCGCGATCGAGCGCTTGCGCCACGGCCGCCAGCCGAACCAGCGGCGCGGCGTGGCGGGGGCGACGCCGCCGGCGAGCCCCGTTTCCGGCTTTGCCTCGGCCGCGGCCCGGCCGGGGCCGGTCACGGCTGCTTTCCGCCGGCGCCCGCGTCGATCAGGTAGCCGAGGCCGCGCACGGTCTGGATCAGGTCGACCGCGAGCTTCTTGCGCAGGCGCCCGACGAAGACCTCGATGGTGTTCGAGTCGCGGTCGAAATCCTGGTCGTAGAGGTGC
Source organism: Methylobacterium sp. SyP6R (assembly GCF_019216885.1). Classification (NCBI taxonomy): domain Bacteria; kingdom Pseudomonadati; phylum Pseudomonadota; class Alphaproteobacteria; order Hyphomicrobiales; family Methylobacteriaceae; genus Methylobacterium; species Methylobacterium synurae. Next base: position 5,410,364 of record NZ_JAAQRC020000001.1, read on the forward strand.
TCGGTCAGTTCGGCCCGGGAGACGACCCGGCCGGTATGGTGCATCAGGTAGGAGAGCAGCCGGTACTCGTGCGAGGTGAGCTTGACCGGGCTGCCGTCGACGAAGACGCGGCCCGACCGCGTGTCGAGCACCACGGGGCCGACGCTGATCTGGCTCGTGGCGTGGCCGGCGGTGCGGCGCAGGAGCGCGCGGACCCGCGCCAGCAGCTCCTCCATGTGGAAGGGCTTCGTCACGTAGTCGTCGGCGCCGGCATCGAAGCCGTTGACCTTGTCGCTCCAGCGGTCGCGGGCGGTGAGGATGATGACCGGGGTCTTCACCTGCGCCCGGCGCCAGCCCGACAGGACCGAGACGCCGTCGGCCTTCGGCAGGCCCATGTCGAGGATGATGCAGTCGTAGGGCTCGGTCTCGCCGAGGAAAGCGCCCTCCTCGCCGTCGAACGCCTTGTCGACGGCGTAGCCCGCCTCCTCCAGGGCGCTCACGACCTGGCGGTTGAGATCCCGGTCATCCTCGACCACGAGCAGACGCACGACCCGAACCCCTTCGCTCACAGCAAATCCGCGGCAAACCCGCGTTTCACCACTGGCCGGCCACTTTCCCCGACCGGGCATCCACCATCACGTGCACGAACTGCCCGTCCTTGCGCAAGGCCGTCAGCATGTAGACCAGCACCTCGTCCCGGCGGCAGAGATTGGCCCGCACGATGTCGGCCCGCGGCACGGCGGCCCGCGCCGCCCGGATCGCCGCCACCGGCTCGACCACCCGCTTCTCCGCCACCGCCTCGCGCAGGTCGCCGGAGGAGAGGCAGGTCTGGGCGGTCTCGGCGGCCTTGACCGGCCGGGCCGGCACCGCCCCGGTGGGGGTCTCGTCCCGCTCCTCCGCGGCCGCGAGCCAGCCCGAGGCGCCGGCGAGGCCGACGACGGCGGGGAGCAGGAGAAGAACGAGCTGGCGCATGCCGGGGACCATCGTCGCCGGGCACTGAATGCACCCTGAATGCGAAAGTGCCTGGGTCGGGAGCGTCGGGGCGGTCACATCCTCGTGTGCCGCGAGGTCCGGCGGGGGCCGGCCGTGGCTTGAGGCTGTGTCGTGGGTCGGTGTCGTGGGTCGGTGTCGTGGGTCGGTGTCTTGGGTCTGTGTCTTGGCACTGTGGTTTTCCTGGCGCGGGTGAACCGATCCGGCGGCATGGCGGTTATGGTTAAGGCTGCGTTCACCGCGCCGGCCGACCCTGCCGGCCACCATCCAGGGAGAGGCCATGCGCTCCGCCGCTTTCCCGTTCCTCGCCGCCGCCTGGTGCTGCGCCGGAGCGGCTTTCGCCCAGGACGCTACCCCCGTGATGACGCCGGCGGCCGCCATCGCCGATCTGGGGAGCGCGCCCTTGCTGCTGCGCATCCGTCCGCGGGACGAGATGCCGGAGGACGGTCCGGGCGCCGACGCGGCCGAGGCCGCCCGGGAGGCGGAGGCCTCGCGCCAGGCGGCCGTCGCCCGTGCCGCGGCGGCCCGGGAGGCGTTCGAGGCGCGGATCACCGCCCGGGCCAACCGGGCGATCGCCTCGGTCTGCACCGGGTGTCTCGGGCCGGTGCCGCCCTCGGTGGCGCTGGCGCCACCGGATGCGGTGCCCGCGCCGCCGCGGCTGGTGCCGGCGTCGGTCGCCATGACGGAGCCCTGAGACGGAGCGGTGATCGACGGGGTTGACGAAAGGTCCGAGTCGGCTTCCGCTGTCATCGGCGGACGCGGCGGAGCTGTGTCCGTCCCGGTCGACTCGGAGCAGGGGGCATCGGCGAGCATGGCCGCTGACATCGAACTCGTGTTGTTCGACCTCGACAACGTCCTGTACCACTACGACCGCCGCCGGCGCGTCGACTATCTTTCAGGCATCACCGGCATCCCGGCCGACGCCATCTACGCCGCGATCTGGGACAGCGGCCTGGAGTTCCAGGGCGATAGCGGCGCTCTTTCGCCCCGGGCCTATCTCCAGGCCTTCGGCGAGCGGATCGGATATCCGGTCAGCCTGACGGACTGGCTGGAGGCGCGCCGCGCCGCGATGGCGCCCGACACGGAGGTCCTCGCGCTGGTCGAGCGGGTGAGGGCCGCGACGGCCGTCGCCATCCTGACGAACAACTCGGAATTGCTGACGGGACACATCGACGTGCTGTGCCCGGAACTGCGGCCCCTGTTCGGGAATCGGATCCACGCCTCGGCCTCGTTCCGCACGGCCAAGCCCGATGTCGCCTGCTACCAGCGCTGCCTCGCGGGCCTCGGGGTGAGGCCGTCGGCGGTGCTGTTCACCGACGATCTGCCCGAGAACGTCGCGGGCGCGCGGGAGGCGGGGCTCCACGCCCATCATTTCACGTCGGTCGACGCCTTGCGCCGGGACCTCGCGGCGCGGGGAATGGATGTGTAGGATTGCTGATCTGATAGGCGTCAATCGTCTCAACGCGTGCCGAGCCGCCTCCCCGCTCGCTTCAGGGTGCCGTTCATCCGGGTTTGCCAACCATCGCCCGTTGCCTTGAACGCTTCGACCACGTCGCGATCCAGGCGGATGGTCACCGGCACCTTTGTCACGTCGGCCCTGGGCCGGCCGCGCGGGCGCGTCAATGCTGTATAGGGTGCGGGCGGCAGCACCTCGGCGGCTGGCCGCATCCTCGCAAATCGCTCCGCCGTGATCTCCGGATTGTCGGGATCCTGCGCGATGCCGGCCTGGATCTCCGCCTCCTCGGCGTCAGTCAGGGGGGTAGGCTCGCCTTACGCGTGGTCATTGCGACTCCTCTCACTGCGGCTTGCCCGCCATAGGCTGATGGCTGAGATGGCCTCGCTGCCGACGAGGGCAAAGACCAGGGACGCGAGCTTCCCATCGAGGAAACCGATCGCAAGGAAGCGCGGGCGGCCGTCCGACGCGGGCCTGGCCGCCTCGACCACGGCGTCCATCCATTCGAACCGGTCGCGCGCATCGGCAAAATCCATCCGATGCTTGCGGATGTTGCCCTCGCGCTTGAACTCGTCCCAGACCATCCGCAGGTCTCACCGTTCCATGCGGAGGCCTCGCACGCAAGATTTTCGTGCGTACAAAAAATGTCGGCTCGGTCCCTGTCTCCGCCCAACAATCTGCCCGGGTCTGCCGATCGCCTCGAAACTGCCGCCGCGATCATCCGAATCCGACCGACTGCCGATCTCCGCACCTCCGTCGATCATCGCAGCCCACCACCCTGGACCTCCCACGCCCGATCGGGCAGGGCAGGGCGCCAGACCCGCCGACCCGAGAGCGACGTGATCCGCCCAACCCTCCCATTCCTCGCCGCCCTCCTCACCCTCGCCACCCCCGCCCAGGCCGTGGTCGGCGGGAGCGAGGCGCCCGGTGCGGCGCTCGCGCGCTCCAGCGTGATGGTGCTGTCCTCCCGCGGCGGGGTCTGCACCGGCATCGTGCTGGCCCGCGACGTGGTGCTCACCGCGGCCCATTGCGCCGCGCCCGGGGCCGAGCACCGGGTGCATTTTCGCGATGAGCAAGGGGAGCCGGTACTTCTCGGGGTCGCCGCCCGGGCGGTGCATCCGGGCTACGATGCCGGCGCCATCGCCGGGCGGCGGCGCTCGATCGACCTCGCGCTCCTGCGCACCGACACCGCCCTGCCGGCCCGCTTCGTCCCGGCCGCCCTCGCCGAGGCGCCGGTCGCCGCCGGCACGCCGCTGACGCTCGGCGGATACGGCGTGGCGCGGCCCGGCGACCATCGCAGCACCGGCACCTTCCGCACCGCCACCCTGCCGCTGGTCGAGCCCTACGGCCCGAGCCGGATCCTGGTCTGGCTGAAGGGCGCGAGCGCCTCCGGCGCCTGCGAGGGCGATTCCGGCGGGCCGATCGCCGGCGCCGGCGGGGCCGTGCTCGCGGTGACCACCTGGGCGAGCGGGGCCGGCAAGGGATCGGAAAAGTCGCCGTGCGGCGGCGTCTCGCAGGGCGTGCTGGTCGCGCCGCAGCGGGCCTGGATCGACCGCACGACGGCGGGCTGGGGCGCCGCGCCGCGCTGGGAGTGAGCCTCCTGCCACCGTCACGCTCACGGTTTCGTTCCTGCCGCGGTTCTCTGCCGGTGCGGAACCACACCCCTTCCGCCAGACTTCACTTGTCGAGCGTGGCCGCACGCTTCTAGGGTGGTTCCATGCGCGTCTCTCCCTTCCGCCTCCGCCCCGCTCTCGCTGCCCTCGCGGTGGCCGCGCCCCTCGGCCTGTGGAGCGGCTCCGCCGGCGCCGTGGTCCGGGGCGAGGTGACCCGCGATCCCGACGGCCTGCGCGGCTCGGTGGTGCGGATCGAGAGCACCACCGGCGAGATGTGCTCCGGCTCGCTCATCGCCCCCGACCTCGTGCTGACGGCGGCCCATTGCGTGATGCGCAAGGCCGGCTACTGGGTCGTGGCCGTCGACCGCAATTTCCGCCAGCGCCGCCTGCGGGCGATCGCGGCGGCGATGCATCCGGATTTCGTGCCCGGCACCACGCCCGAGACCCAGCCCGGCACCGACCTCGCCATCCTGAAGCTCGACCAGCGCCTCGGCCCCGATTTCCGCCCCCTCGACACCCGCTCCGGCGGCGACATCGCGCAAGGGGACAACGTCGCGATCGCCGGCTACGGCGTGGTGGCGGAGAACCGCCGCGGCACCGCCCGCGTGCTGCGCCAGGCCCGCCTCGTCTCGCTGGGCGAACTCCAGGTCGCCAACACCGTCACGGTGGTGGCCGACCGCCACACCCTCGCCGAGACCGCCGGCGCCGGCGCCTGCCTCGGCGATTCCGGCGGGCCGATCCTGCGCGCCGGCCCCGGCGGCTACCAGCTCGTCGGCGTGGTGAGCTGGTCGAGCGGTGCCGCCCAGCAGGGCCGGGTCCGCACCGCCTGCGGCGGCTTCACCGCCGTCACGCCGATCGGCCTGCATGCCGGCTGGATCAACGCGCGAGCCGCCGAGCTCGCCCGTTTCGAGCCCGGCGAGGCGATGCCGGCGGGGAACCGCCCTCATCCGGCGGACTGGACCGGGGGGCGCTGACGACAGCTTGACTGTTCGGCGGCAAGGTCTTCCAACGGGCTCCATCAGATCCCGGAGTGTCCGATGAGCCAAGCCGTCTTCAGTCTCGCCCGCATCCTCGTCGTCGTGCTGTTCTGCGTCTCCGGCGCCCAGAAGCTGATGAACCCGGCCGGCGTCGTCGCCGCGGTCTCGAGCAAGGGGCTGCCCTACCCGGAGGTGCTGGCCTGGCTCACCATCGCGGCCGAACTCGGCCTCGGCCTGCTGATCGCGCTGGGCTTCTACGCCCGGGCGGCCTCGGTGCTGCTCGCCGTCTTCACCCTGACGACGATCGTGTTTTTCCACAATTTCTGGGCGATGACGGGAGACGCCGTCCGCATGAACCAGATCCAGGCGATGAAGAACCTCTCGATCATCGGCGGCCTCCTGATGATCGCCGCCGCCGGTCCGGGCCGCTTCGCTCTCAACCGTCGCTGAGCATGACGCTTTTTGTCCGAAGGACGGCGCCGGAACGGCGGCGCCCCCGGTACGTTGACCGGCCCTGAAGGAGCGCGATCGGCGACAGGAGCAGGCGAGGGACATGGCCGCGGACACGACACTGCCGGACGCGGCCTTCCGCAGCTTCGCCGAAGGCGCCGGGCTCATGATCTGGCGCGCCGATCCCCAGGCGCGCCTCATCTACGTCAATCCGGCCTGGACGGAATTCCGCGGCCGGGCGGCCGATGACGAACTCGGCCACGGCTGGAAGGACGGGCTCCATCCCGAGGACCGGGCCGGGCACGAGGCCGCTCTCGCGGCGGCCTACGCCAAGCGCCGGCCCCACAGCGCCGAGTACCGCCTGCGCCGCCACGACGGCGCCTTCCGGTGGGTCCACGGCCACGCCTACCCGCTGCACGAGGGCGACGATTTCACCGGTTTTGCCGGCTCCTGCTTCGACATCACCGAGCGCAAGGAGGCCGAGGAGCACGCCGCCCGGGCGATGGCCGAGCAGGACGCGCTCTTGGCCGAGATCTATCACCGGGTGCGCAACAACCTCCAGGTCACGGTCAGCCTGATCGGCCTCTATGGCCGCGCCGCGGCCGGCCCCTGCCGCCCGGCCTTCGATGCCCTCGGCCAACGGGTGCGGGCGATCGCGCTCGTGCAGCAGCACCTGCACGAGGCGCCGCAGATCGCCAGCGTCGACCTCGCCGAATACCTGACCCGCCTCGCGGAAGGGTTGGGCCAGCTGCGCCGGGCCGGACGGATCGCCGTGACGGTCGAGACCGGGCGCACCGCTCTCCTGGAGCCGCGCCGGGTCAACGCGCTCGGCATGATCCTGGCCGAGATCGTCGCCGAATGCCTCGACGGCACCGACGAGGGCTCTGCCTGCGTCACCCGGGTCGAGGTGCCGGGGGATAAGCCGTCCGATCCGGTGCGGGTGCGGATCACCTCGGGCGGCGTCGCCGGCGAACCGCCGGAGGGCGTGCCGCGGATCGGTCCCCGGTTGATCGCCGCCTATGCGGCCCAGGCCGAGATCGCGGTCTCGGGCAAAGGCACCCCGGAGGCGCCGCTGGAACTGACCCTGCCGCCGTGACACGGTGGCGGCCCGCCCGCCCGCCTGGCCTGAGATGGTGGCGGGCGGGGCGCCGCCCGCCTATATGCCGGGTCTCATCTCCTTCATCCCCGTTCAGGTCCCATGCTGCCGCCCATCGACGAGATCGTCTCCAACTTCGAGTTCCTGGACGAGTGGGACGACCGCCATCAGTACCTGATGGAGCTCGGCCGCAAGCTGCCGCCCCTGCCGGAGGAAGCCCACAATGAGGCCAACCGGGTGCGCGGCTGCGTCAGCCAGGTCTGGCTCGAGACGAAGGTGGACCGCTCCGGCCCCGAGCCGCGCCTGCACTTCCTCGGCGACAGCGACGCCCACATCACCAAGGGCGTGGTGGCCGTCCTGATCGCGTTCTTCGACGGCCGCACGGCCTCGGACGCCGCCCGCGCCGACGCCCTCGGCCTGTTCCAGACGCTCGGCCTTTCCGAGCACCTGACGGCGCAGCGCTCGAACGGCGCCCGGGCGATGATGGACCGCATCCGGGCCGACGCTCAAGGAGTGGCCGCCGCGGCGTAGGCGCGCCCTTGCAGCGGCGCCCCCGGGACGGCACATCCATGCGACGTGCAACATCCCGGGGAGCCGCATGACCCTTCGCCTGAGCCCGCCTGCCGCCGCGCCGACGGCGCCCGTCCGGCCCGTCACCGTCACGGTCCATGGCCGCGCGGTGACCGACCCCTATGCCTGGCTCAAGGCGGAGAACTGGAAGGACGTGCTGAAGGACCCCGCTGCCCTGCCGGCGGAGATCCGCACCCTCCTGGACGCCGAGAACACGTACGCGGATGCCGCGCTCGCCGGCACCAAGGCTCTGCGCGAGACGCTGGTCGCCGAGATGCGTGGGCGCATCCGCGAGGATGACGGCAGCGTGCCGGACCTCGATGGCCCCTTCGCCTATTACACCCGCTATCGCGAGGGCGGGCAGCACCCGCTGGTCTGCCGCCGCCCGGCCGACCGTGTCACCCCCGGCCTCGTCGGCGATCTCGCCGGCGAAGGCGAGGAGATACTGATCGACGGCGACCGGGAAGGGGAGGGGCACGCCTTCTTCAGCCTGGAGGATGCCAGCCATTCCGACGACCATCGGCTGGTCGCCTGGAGCGCCGACACCAAGGGCTCCGAACTCTACACCATCCGGGTCCGCGACCTCGCGACGGGGCGGGACCTGGAGGACCAGATCCTCGCCACCACCGGCGACGTGGTGTGGAGCGGCGACGGACGCGCCTTCTGGTACGTCGCGGTCGACGAGAACCACCGCCCCGCGACCGTGATGCTGCACCGCCTCGGCACGCCGCAGAGCGACGACGACACGGTCTACGAGGAGAGCGATTCCGGATTCTTCGTCGGCATCGGCGAGACCCAATCCGGCGCCTATCTGGTGGTGACGGCGAACGACCACGAGACCTCGGAGGTCCATCTCGCCGAGCGCGCCACGCCCTTCGCCCCCCTGCGGGTGGTGGCGAAGCGCGAGCACAAGCTGATCTACTCGGTCGAGCATCGCGGCGACGAATTGTTCGTGCTCACCAATGCCGACGGCGCCGAGGACTTCAAGATCGCGGTGGCGCCCCTCGACAGCCCGGCCCGGGCGAATTGGCGCGACCTGATCCCGCATCGCGCCGGGGTGATGATCCGCTTCCAGCACGTGCTCGCCCGCCACCTCGTGCGGCTCGAACTCGAGAATGCCCGGCCGCGCCTGATCGTGCGCGACGCGACGAGCGGCGCCGAGCATACCGTGGCCTTCGCCGAGGAGGCCTATTCCCTCGGTCTCTCGCCGGGCCACGCCTTCGACACCGATCTGATCCGCTTCACCTACTCGTCGATGACGACGCCGGCGGAGACCTACGACTATCACGCGACGACCCGCGACCGGACCTTGCGCAAGCGCCAGGACGTGCCGAGCGGCCACGATCCGGCTTCCTACGTCACCCGCCGCCTGTTCGCGACCGCGCCGGACGGCGAGCAGGTGCCGGTCTCGCTGCTGCACCGGCGCGACACCCCCCTCGACGGGACCGCGCCGCTCCTCCTCTACGGTTACGGCTCCTACGGCTCGCTGATGTCGGCGGCCTTCCGCACCAACCCGCTCTCGCTCGTCGATCGCGGCTTCGTCTACGCCATCGCGCATGTCCGCGGCGGCACCGAGAAGGGCTGGCGCTGGTACCTCGACGGCAAGCGCGAGAAGAAGCCCAACACCTTCTCGGACTTCGTGGCCTGCGCCCGCGCCCTGATCGAGGCGCGCTACACGGGAGCCGGCCGCATCGTGGCGCACGGCGGCAGTGCCGGCGGCATGCTGATGGGGGCGGTGGCCAACCTCGCGCCGGAGCTGTTCGCCGGCATCGTCGCCGACGTGCCCTTCGTCGACGTGCTCAACACCATGCTCGACGGCGACTTGCCGCTGACCCCGCCGGAATGGCCCGAATGGGGCAATCCGGGCGCCGACCTCCAGGCCTTCGAGACCATCCTGTCGTATTCGCCTTACGATAATATCGGGGCGAAGACCTATCCGGCGATCCTGGCGCTCGGCGGCCTCACCGACCCGCGGGTGACCTACTGGGAGCCGGCGAAATGGGTCGCGCGCCTGCGCGCCACCATGACCGGGGGTGGGCCGGTGCTGCTGCGCACCAACATGGAGGCGGGGCACGGCGGCGCGGCCGGCCGGTTCGACCGGCTGGAGGAGGTGGCGCTGATCTACGCCTTCGCGCTGGCGGCGGTGGGGGCGGAGGCGGTGGTGTAAGCGCCTGTTCGACTGACCCTTGCTCCCACCCACAACCTCATCCTGAGGCGCGAGCAAAGCGAGCCTCGAAGGAGGGCTCCAGGGGTCGCTGAGATTTATGGAGCCCTCCTTCGAGGTCAGTCGATCTGCGATCGACTAACACCTCAGGATGAGGTCGCGGGTGGGAGAGAAAAGCCAATCCCGCTCCTCTTCCCGCGAGTCAGGCCAGCTCAGTGGCCGGCGGCGGAGGTTGATGCTCTGTCCGCCGTCACCATCCGGTCACGCCAGCGTGCTGAATCGGGCTCCACAAGGAGAACCGCGTGACCGGCAGCCCCCGCTACGCCCTCTACTTCACGCCGAGGCCCGGCTCGGACCTCGCCCGCTTCGGCAGCGCCGTCCTCGGCTATGACAACCATACCGGCGCGGAGATCCCCCGTCCGGGTAGGTTGGCCGACCTTCCGGGCGTGACCGGCTCGCCGCGGGTCTACGGCTTCCACGCCACCCTGAAGGCGCCGATGCGTTTGCGAGCTGGCGCCACCGAGGCCGATCTTCTGGAGGCTGCCGCCACCCTGGCGGCGGATCATCCGCTGGTGTCGGTAGGTCCCTTGCAGGTCGCGACGCTCGGCGCCTTCACGGCCCTGATCCCGGTGGCCGCACCGCCGGAGCTCGGCCTGTTCGCCGCCGAATGTGTCGCCGCCTTCGAGCCGTTCCGCGCTCCCCTGACCGAGGCGGAGATCGTCCGCCGCAGGCCGGAGCGCCTGAGCCCCCGCGGTCGGGCGCTGCTGGCGGCCTGGGGCTACCCGCACGTCTTCGAGGAATTCCGCTTCCACATGACCCTGACCGACGCCCTGCCGGAGGCCGACCGTGCGCCCTGGCGCGAGCGCCTGGCGGCGGCCTATGGCGAGGCCGAGCCCCTCACCCTCGACGCCCTGTCGGTGCTGCGCCAAGACGTCCTGCCCGACGGCGGGGCAGGCCGGTTCCGGGTGGTGCAGCGCCTATCCTTCGGAGGTTGATGCCATGGCCGGACAGCTTGGCCTGGAGCCCACCGTCGACCCGACCGCCAAGGTCCGGGACTGCCGTCTCGGCCGCTACACCGAAATCGGCCCGCGCACCCAGCTCGCCGAGACGAGTCTCGACGACTATTCCTATATCGGCAACGACGGTGAGGTGATCTACACCACGATCGGCAAGTTCTGCTCGATCGCCGCGATGGTGCGGATCAATCCGGGCAACCACCCGATGGAACGGGCCTCGCAGAGCCACTTCACCTACCGCGCCGCCTCGTACTGGCCGCAAGAAGAGAACGAGCCGGCTTTCTTCGACCGGCGCCGGGCCTTGCCCGTCACGATCGGCCACGACGTCTGGATCGGCCACGGCGTCGTGGTTCTGCCGGGGCGGACCATCGGGACGGGGGCGGTCGTCGGCGCGGGCGCCATCGTCACCCGGGACGTCGCGCCCTACACCATCGTGGTCGGCAACCCGGCCCGGCCCGTGCGCCGCCGCTTCGGCGAGGCGGTGTCCGAGCGCCTGTTGCAACTCGCCTGGTGGGACTGGGACCACGACCGGTTGCGCGCCGCGCTCCCGGATTTTCGCCAGCTTCCGATCGAAGCCTTCCTTGATCAGTACGCCGGCTAAGCACTGACGAACTGTCATCCGGCTGTCGCTTAACGGGCGTTTACGTTCGCCGAACAGTGGAGTCGGGCGAACGGATGCTGGTTGTCGAGAATCTCACGCGTCAATACGGGGCCCGCCGGGCCGTGGACGGGGTCAGCCTGTCCATCGAGCGCGGCAGCTTCGTCGGCGTGATCGGGCGCTCGGGCGCCGGCAAGTCGACCCTGCTGCGGATGCTCAACCGCCTCGCCGACCCGACGGCGGGGCGCATCCTCTACGACGGCACCGACGTGACGGCCTTGCGCGGCGGCGCCCTTCGCGCGTGGCGCGCCCGTTGCGCGATGATCTTCCAGCAATTCAACCTCGTCGGCCGGCTCGACGTGATGACGAACGTGCTGATGGGCCGGCTCAACCAGGTGCCGGCCCACCGCTCGCTCCTGAAATTGTGGAGCGAGGAGGACCGGGCGCTGGCCCTCGCCGCCCTCGAGAATTTCGACATGGGGGCCTTCGCCGCCAACCGGGCCGACCAACTCTCCGGCGGCCAGCAGCAGCGCGTCGCCATCGCCCGGGCCCTGGTGCAGGAGCCGGAGATTATTTTGGCCGACGAGCCGGTCGCTTCCCTCGACCCGCGCAACACCCGCCTGGTGATGGACGCGCTCGCCGACGCCAACAAGCGCTACGGCATCACCGTGTTGTGCAACCTGCACTCCCTCGACCTCGCCCGCGCCTATTGCGACCGGCTGATCGGCCTCTCGGCCGGCCGGGTGGTGTTCGACGGCCGCGGCTTCGACCTCACCGAGGACGTCGCCCGCACTCTCTACGGCCTCGAGGCCGGCGAGGTGATGGACCGCGGCGAGCCCGAGACGCTGCCGATGCCGGTGCGGGCGCCTGTCCGCCATGCCGAGGCGCTGAGCGCCTGAGATTTTTTTCGTTCCGAGAAGGACTCGATCGATGCTGAACCGTCGCACCCTCGTGGGCGCCGCTGCCCTGCTGCTCGCCGCCGGCCCCGCCTTCGCGCAGGATTGGAAGGCGAAATATCCCGAGCTGACGCTGGGCGTGATCCCGGCCGAGAACGCGTCGGGCACCGTCGACCGCTGGACCCCGCTCACCGCCTATCTCACCAAGGAACTCGGCGTTCCGGTGAAGCTGCGGGTCGCGAATGATTACGCCGCGGTGATCGAGGGCCAGCGCGCCGGCAACATCCAGATCGCCTTCTACGGCCCGGCCTCCTTCGCCCGCGCCGCCATCACCGGCGTGAAGCTCGAGCCGCTGGTCAACCAGAAGCACGAGACCGGCGTGTCGGGCTATTACTCGGTGATCTACGTGCGGGCCGACAGCCCGTACAAGTCGATTGAGGACCTGAAGGGCAAGAGCCTGGCGCTGGTCGATCCGAACTCGACCTCCGGCAACCAGGCCCCGCGCTTCTTCCTGCACAAGGCCGGTCACGACGTCGACAAGTTCTTCGGCAAGACCTTCTACGCCGGCAGCCACGAGAACGCCGTGCTGGCGCTGGCCCAGGGCACGGCCGACGCCGCCGCCAATTTCTGGAACTCCGACACCGACAGCAACCTGACCCGGATGCTCACCAAGGGCATGGTGAAGAACGCCGACGGCACGCCGATGAAGCAGTCGGATTTCCGCGTCGTCTTCAAGTCCGAGTTCCTGCCCGAGGGGCCCTTCGCGGTCCTCGCCAGCCTGCCGGACGACCTGAAGCAGACAATCCGCCAGGCCTTCATCGACTTCCCGACCAAGGACAAGGCCGCCTTCGACAAACTCTCCGACGGCAAGGACCTCGGCCTCACCCCGGTGACGCTGAAGGACTACCAGCCGATCATCGAGATGCTCCGCCACAACGACGAGCAGCGCAAGCGGTCGTGACGCACGGGTCTTCTCCTCTCCCCGCGGGCGGGGAGAGGGCCGAACCTCCGTTCAGGAGGTGAGGCGAGCCCGCAGGGCGAGGGTGAGGGGGTGTTTCCGGATGAGACTCCTCCGGAAACACCCCCTCACCCTCGCTTCGGCTGCGCCTCCGCTAGCTCCGTCGACGACAAGGTCGCCGGAGCCCTCTCCCCGCCCGCGGGGAGAGGGGACACCCGCGCTCGACTGTCTCGCTGGATGCCCTCCCGACGTGAGGGCGCCGATCCGGCACCGGAGACCCAAAACCCCGTGACCGTCCGCATCGAGACACTACCGCCCGAGCGCGAGAACACCCTGCTCGCCGCCTATTCCGGCGCCGTCGCCTCGGCGCGCCGACGCAACCTGGCGGTCTTCGTCGTCATCGTGGCCCTGTACCTGCTCGCCGGCTGGATGGCCGAGGTGCGGCCGCTCACCTTCCTCGACAACATCCAGAACTTCACCGCCTATCTCGGCCAGATCCTGCCGCCGCTGACCCTCGCCAACCTGCCGGCGGATGTCGCGGCCTGGTACTGGGGCCTGCCGAAATGGCTCGCGCTCCTGGGCGAGACGATCCTGATGGCCTATCTCGGCACGCTGTTCGGCGGCATCGCGGCGTTTGGCCTGTGCTTCCTCGCCTCGGCCAACCTGGTGCGGTCCCCGGCAATCCGCTTCTGCGCCCGCCGCTTCCTGGAAGTGTGCCGCACGGTGCCCGAGGTGGTGTTCGCACTGATCTTCGTCATCGCCTTCGGGCTCGGGCCGATGGTCGGCGTGCTGGCGCTCGCCATCCACACCACCGGCGCGCTCGGCAAGCTCTTCTCCGAGGTGGTCGAGAACATCGACATGAAACCGGTCGAGGGGCTGACCGGCACCGGGGCGGGCTTCCTCGAGACCGTGCGCTTCGCGGTGGTGCCGCAGGTGCTCTCCAACTTCGCCTCCTACGCGCTCCTGCGCTTCGAGATCAACGTGCGGGGCGCGGGCGTGATGGGCTTCGTCGGGGCCGGCGGCATCGGCCAGGAATTCCTGGTGGCGATCCGCAACTTCTACTATTCGGACGTGAGCGCGATCCTCGTCCTCATCATCCTCACCGTGGTGGCGATCGACCTCGCCACCGAGCGCTTGCGCCACCACCTCCTCGGCCGGGAGGCCCACGCGTGAGAAACCGCCCGCCCTCCGCCTTGCGCCAGGCCGCGCTCGCCGACCTCGACGGGTTGCGCGCCCGCCACCCGGCGGTCTTCCGGGCCGCGTGGTCGCGCCGCGCGGTCGTCATCGGCAGCCTCGCCCTGGTCGTCGGCCTCGCGGTGTTCGCGATGATGCGGCTCGATTTCTCGCTGCTGCGCATCCTCCACGGCCTGCATCGCTTAAGCGAGTTCGCCGGCATGATGCTGCCGCCTTCCGCGGAAGGGCGGTTCGGCCTGTTCCTGACCGCGTTGGGCGAGACCCTGGCGATCGCCTTCCTCGGCACCCTGACGGCGGCCTGCCTCGCCTTTCCGGTCGCCTTCCTCGCCGCCCGCAACGTGGTGCCCAATCCCTTCCTGCGCTTCGGGGTGCGCCGCGGCTTCGACGTGATCCGCTCCGTCGACGTGCTGATCTGGGCGCTGATCTGGATCAATGTCGTCGGCCTCGGGCCGTTCGCCGGGGCGCTCGCCATCGCCTGCTCGGATTTCGGGGCCTTCGGCAAGCTGTTCTCCGAAGCGATCGAGACCGCCGACCGCAAGGCGCCGGAGGGCGTGACCGCGTCCGGCGGCTCCCGGCTGCACCGGGTGCGGTTCGGCCTGGTGCCGGCGGTGCTGCCGGTGCTGGCAAGCCAGGTGCTGTACTTCTTCGAGTCGAACACCCGCTCGGCCACCATCATCGGCATCGTCGGGGCGGGCGGCATCGGCCAGTACCTCACCGAGCTGATCCGGGTGCTGGAGATGCAGCAGGTCGCCTTCCTGGTGCTGATGATCCTCGTCACCGTGGCGCTGATCGACCTCGTCTCGGCCCGCCTGCGCCGGGCGATCATCGGCGGCGCGGCGCACTGAGCCTTCGGGGTTAGAGGCCTGATTCCACCGCGTTTTCGCGAGTGCGAAGGGTTGCGAAAGCCTCGCGCGGCGCGAGTGTCTTCCGCATTGTCTTCTCCCCGGGCGCGCGCCTATAAGCCGGCTGTCTCACGCAAGGCCTTGCGGCGTCGAGAGCCCCGCCGGGCGCTCTCCGCGCGCAAGGATCAACCAATCCGCCGGGGAGCACCATGGCCGGGCATTCACAGTTCAAGAACATCATGCACCGCAAGGGCCGCGTCGACGCGGTCCGCTCGAAGGTGTTTTCCAAGCTCGCCCGAGAGATCACCGTCGCGGCCAAGCTCGGCACGCCCGACCCGTCGATGAACCCGCGCCTGCGCGCCGCGATTCTCGCGGCCCGGGCCGAGAACATGCCCAAGGACAACATCGAGCGCGCCATCAAGAAGGCGGCCGGGGGCGACGCGGAGAATTACGAGGAAGTGCGCTACGAGGGCTACGGCCCCGGCGGCGCCGCGCTCATCGTCGAGGCGCAGACCGACAACCGCAACCGCACGGCGAGCGACGTGCGCTCGGCCTTCACCAAGTCCGGCGGCAGCCTCGCCGAGACCGGCGCCGTGTCGTTCATGTTCGACCATGTCGGCCTCGTCGCCTTCGACGCCAAGGTGGCCGATGCCGACACGATGCTGGAAGCCGCCATCGAGGCCGGCGCCGACGACGTGAAGTCCGACGAGAGCGGCCATGAGGTCACCTGCGAGCAGGGGTCCCTCGGCGAGGTCGCCAAGACCCTGGAGGCCCGCTTCGGCGAGCCCCGCCGCACCGCCCTGATCTGGCGCGCCCAGAATACCGTCGACGTCGACGACGAGACCGCCGAGAAGCTGATCCGCCTCGTCGAGACCATCGAGGACCAGGACGACGTGCAGAACGTCTTCGTGAATTTTGCCGTTTCCGACGCGATGCTGGCGAAGATGCAGGGGTGAGATCCTGTTCGCATTGAGTACAAGCTAGCAGGATTTCTTCTGTTATCCATGGGCTCGTCGGCGCGGTCGGGATCATGAAATCCATAGGGGCGCGGGTTTTCTCCTCTCCCCGCGGGCGGGGAGAGGGCCGATCCCCCGTTCAGGGGGAGCGGCGAGCCCGTAGGGCGAGGGTGAGGGGGTATTTCCGGAGAAGCCTCCCTCGTCGAGACCCCCTCACCCTCGCTCCGGCTTCGCCTCCGCTTGCCGTGTCTCCTGAACGTCGACACGGCCCTCTCCCCGCCCGCGGGGAGAGGAGAGGACCTGCGCCATCCTTGTGCCCGACTGCCCCTTGAGATGACGCGGAGGGTGTCTCTTCTGCTGAGGTGAGCGAACTTCCGGCTCCAGCGGCCGCAGCTCACCCCGGCAGCCGCAGCCTTGCCCGCAAGCCCCCCATCGCCGACCGGTCGAGCTCCAGCCCGCCGCCATAGAGCTCCGCCAGTTCCGTCGTGATGGCGAGGCCGAAGCCGTGGCCCGGCACGGTCTCGTCGAGGCGCCGGCCGCGCTGCGCCACCGCCGCCAGCGCCGCCTGTCCGAGGCCGGGGCCGTCATCCTCGATCGCCACCACCACCTCGCCGCCCGAGCCTTCCGCCGATACCCGCACCGCGCGGGTACACCAGGTGCAGGCATTGTCGACCAGGTTGCCCAGCATCTCGTCGAGGTCCTGCGGGTCGCAGGCCGCGGCGAGGCCGGGCGGGACCGCGCAGGTCACCCGCACGCCCTTCTCGGCGTGCAGCCGCTCCAGGGCCCCGGCGAGATCGGTAACCGGGCCGGCGAGTTCCGTGCGCAGCCGCGTCGCCCCGGTCAGCGCGGCGCTGCGGGCCCGGCGCAGGTGATGGCGCACGGAGCGGTCGAGGTGGGCCGCCAACTGCGACAGCCGCCCGTCCGGGTCGCGGCCGGGCTCGGACAGGGCGAGCGACAAGGTGGCGAGCGGCGTCTTCAAGCCATGGGCGAGGTTCGCCACATGGGTGCGGGCCTGGGCGAGCTGCGCCGCGTTCTGGTCCAGGAGGGCGTTGATCTCGGCGGCGAGCGGCCGGACCTCGACGGGCTGGGAATCCGGCACCCGCTCGCGCCGGCCTGCCCGCACCGCCTCCAGCTCCTGCCGCAACCGGTCGAGGGGACGAAGCCCCAGGCGAACCTGCGCCACGCCGGCGGCCGCCAGAACCAGCCCCAGCACCGCCAGGCAGGCGGCGAGGCTCAAGCCCGCCTCCCGGAGCGGGCCGTTCAGGGCCGCGCGGGGGGCGCTCGCCGCCACCACGGTCCCGTCCGGCAGCGTCAGGATGCGCAGGATCAGGGCCTGTCCCTGCGGGCCGGTGCCGTCCGCCGGGCGGGGTCCTTCCTCGTCCTCAGGCAGCGCCGGAACGGTCAGGCTGCGCTCCCCGAGGGAGGCGGAGCGCAGGACCGTGCCGCCGCGCTGCACCTGCCAGGTCCAGCCCGAGCCCGGCCGGTCGAAGGGCGGCGCGTCGAGGTCGCGGGAGAGATGTAAAGCGGGGCCGGGCTCCAGCCCCGAGACCAGGGCGACGATCTGCGCATCGAGCCGGGAGTCGATCTGCCCCCGCACGAACCGGGCGAGGATCAGCGCGATGGCGATTCCCGCCACGATTAGCGCGGTCGCGCCCAGCGCCAGCGCCCCGAGGAGCAGGCGCCGACGCAGGGAACCGATCTGGCCGAGCCCGATCACGCCGCCTCGCCCGCGGTGAGCCGGTAGCCGTGGCCGCGTACGGTCTCGATCCGGGCCGGGGCGATCTTGCGGCGCAACCGCGTGATGATGACCTCGACCGAGTTCGAATCGACCTCCGCGTCGCCCTCGTAGACCCGTTCCATCAGCTCGCCCCGCGGCACCACTCCGTCGCGGCGCAGGATCAGGCAGGACAGCACGCGCCATTCGAGCCCGGTGAGCTTGAGCGGCAGCCCGTCACGGGTGAAGGCGCCGAGGCCGGGATCGAAGCTGATGGGACCGCAGGTCACGATGGTCGCCCCATGGGCGGCGGCGCGGCGCACCAGGGCGCGCAAGCGGATCACCAGCTCCTCGACCCGGAACGGCTTCACCAGGTAGTCGTCGGCCCCGGCCTTGAAGCCCGCCACCTTGTCGCTCCAGGCGTCCCGCGCGGTGAGGATCAGCACCGGCAGGGTTCGGCCGGCGGCCCGCCAGCCCTGCAGCACCGAAATCCCCTCGCGCTTCGGCAGGCCGAGATCGAGCACCGCCGCGTCGTAGGTCTCGGTGTCGCCGAGATGCGCGCCGTCCTCGCCGTCATGGGCGTGGTCGACGGCACAGTTCTCGGCGCGCAGGACCCGCAGGATCTCGGCGGCGAGCGCCGCATCGTCCTCGACGAGCAGGAGCTTCATGAGCGGTCGAACCCGGGTGGCACAAGCGGATTCCGCCGTAGTCCCGGCGGTTTAACCGAACCTGAACGGCCGGGTTCAGGCCCGGTTCCCGGGGCCTGACGTAGAAGAGCGCCAACCCGGACAGGGCCTCATCACACAGGAACGACAGACATGACCGACCGCACCACCATCGAGGGCAAGGCCACCGAGATCGAGACCAGCACGGTCGAAACCTCGAAGACCGACGCCGTCACCCCGCGCGCCAAGCCCCGCCGCGGCCTCCTCGTCGGCGCCGTCGCGGTGCCGCTGGCCCTCGGCGCCGTCGGGCTCTCCCTCGCCCAGCCCGCCCAGACGCCGCTCACCCCCGTCGCCCCGGTCGCGGTGAGCGCGCTCCAGCCCTCCGGCGCCATCGCCGCCAAGGGCGAGGTTGCCGAGATTTTCGGGAACAAGTTCATCCTTCAGGACGGCACCGGCCGGGCGCTGGTCGAGACCGGCCGGTCCGGGGAGGGCGGCACCCTGGTGGCCAAGGGCGAGAGCGTGACGGTGCAGGGCCGGTTCGAGAACGGCTTCCTCCACGCCAGCGCGCTCACCCGGGCCGACGGCAAGACCGAAGCCCTCCGGCCGGTCGGCCCGCCCCCCGGCGGCCTCGACTGGGCCAAGGACAAGGTCGGGCTCGGGCCGAACGTGGACGTCCCGGCCCTCACCAAGGCGGTCACGGATGCCGGCTACTCGGACGTGCGCGTCGCCGGCCGCGGCCCGCGCCACCTCGACGTGGCGGCGAAGGGGCAGGACGGCAAGGAGCGGATGCTCCATGTCGGCTTCGATGGGCAGATCCGGGAGAAGCGGGTGTTCTGAGTCGTCGCGACCGGCTCGGCTCGACGAGGTCGGGCAGCATCGCTGAGGCGGGCTGTCCGGGGAAAGGTGTGGCGCGAGCTTTTCCTCTCCCCGCGGGCGGGGAGAGGGCTGCGAACCCCTTGTTGGGTTCGCAGCGAGCCCGCAGGGCGAGGGTGAGGGGGTGGTTCCGGAGAAGCCTCACTCGTCGAGACCCCCTCACCCTCGCTTCGGCTGCGCCTCCGCTTGCTGCCGACCCGACAAGGGGTCAGCAGCCCTCTCCCCGCTCGCGGGGAGAGGGGATTCCTGCGCCAGCGTAAGGGCTTATCGGCAGCGCCCGGTCGGAAGGAACAACCTCACAACGTCGCCAGCACGCCCCCATCCACGTAGAGAATCTGTCCGTTGACGAAGTCCGACGCCGCCGACGCCAGGAAGATCGCCGCGCCCTGCAACTCCTCCACCCGGCCCCAGCGCCCGGCCGGGGTCCGGTTCTTCAGCCAGGCATCGAATTCCGGATTCTCGATCAGAGCCTGGTTCAGGGGCGTCGCGAAATAACCCGGGCCGATGCCGTTCACCTGAAGGCCGTGGCGGGCCCAGTCGGTGCACATGCCCTTGGTCAGGTTCTTCACCGCGCCCTTCGAGGCGGTGTAGGGGGCGATCGAGTAGCGCGCCGCCTCGCTCTGGAGGCTGGCGATGTTGATGATCTTGCCGCGCTTGCGCGTGATCATGTGCCGGGCCACCGCCTGACCGACATAGAACACGCTGTCGAGATTGACCCGCATCAGTTCATGCCAGGTCTCGACGGGATAGTCTTCGAGCGGCGCGCGGCGCTGGATGCCGGCATTGTTGACGAGAATATCGAGGGCGCCGATCTCGGCCTCGATCCGGTCGACGCCCACCTTCACCGCAACTGCGTCGGATACGTCGAAGGCCGCGGCTTGCGCCGTGATGCCCTCGTTGCGCAGCTCCGCCACGGCGCCGTCGAGCTTGGCCGCATCGCGCCCGTTCAGCACGATCGCCGCCCCCGCGCGGCCGAGGCCGAGCGCCAGCGACAGGCCGATGCCCTGGCTGGAGCCGGTCACCAGGGCGCGGCGGCCCGACAGATCGAACAAGGCGGTCGACACCGGCAAATCCCTCCCAGATGCGCCCCGCATCCGGCGGCCGTTCGGGGCCGATCCCGCGGTTGCGCTTATGCCCGAAGGGAAGCATGGTACCGATACCAACGCAAGCGGCATCGCGGCGCCGGAGAATCGGCAGCCAGAGAGCCCGCCGGGAGGAGATTGGTGCCATGACGCTCGCCGCGCGCATCCACGCCGCCAAGGACCTGCGGATCGAGCCGATCTCGCTGCGCGAGCCGGAAGCCGACGAGGTCGTGGTGGCGCTCGGCGCCGGCGGCATCTGCGGCTCGGACCTGTCCTATTACGGCAAGGGCCGGGTCGGGGACTTTTCCTTACGCGAGCCGATGGTGCTCGGCCACGAGGTCGCCGGCACGGTGACGCGGGTCGGCGCGGCGGTCGCAAGCGTCAGGCCCGGCGACCGGGTCGCGGTCGATCCGAGCCGGCCCTGCCTCTCCTGCGATTATTGCCGTGCCGGCCGCTCGAACCTGTGCCGCAACATGCGTTTCTTCGGCTCGGCGGCGATCTTCCCGCACGTCCAGGGCGGCTTCAGCGAACAGTTCCTGGCGCGTGCCGACCAGTGCGTGCCGATCCCCGATGCGATGCCGATGCGGGTCGCGGCCTGCGGCGAGCCGCTGGCGGTGGCGCTGCACGGAATCCGGCGCGCGGGCGAACTGCTCGGCCGCCACGTCCTCATCGCCGGGGCCGGGCCGATCGGCCTCCTGTGCCTGATGGCGGCGAAGCTCGCCGGCGCCCGCCGGATCGTCTGCACCGACCTGTCGGACGTGCCCCTCGCCATCGCCCGGGAGATCGGCGCCGCGGAGACCATCAACGTCGCCGCCGAGCCCGAGCGGCTGGGATCTTACGAGGCCGACAAGGGCACGTTCGATGTCGCGCTGGAGGCGACCGGCGCGCCCGCGGCCCTGGCCTCGCTGTTCCGGGTGGTGCGGCCCGGCGGCCGGGTGGTGCAGCTCGGCATGATGCCGCCGGGCGACGTCCCGGTGCCGGCCAACCTCCTGATGGCCCGCGAGATCGACTTCGTCGGCGCCTTCCGCTTCCACGAGGAGTACCGTACCGCCATCGCGCTGCTGGCCGCCGGCCGGATCGACGTCGCGCCGATCCTCTCGGCCGAGATACCGATGTCGCGGGCCGACGAGGCCTTTGCCCTCGCCGCCGACCGTACCAAGGCGATCAAGGTCCACCTCGCCTTCTAGGCCGACTCTGCGCGGGCACGACCATGGCCGAGGACCAGGCACCGTTGCGCCGGGCGCCCTTGCGCCGGGCACCGACGATGCGCGACGTGTCGCGCCTCGCCGGCGTCTCGCCGATGACGGTCTCGCGCACCCTCAGCCAGGCCGCCCTCGTCTCGGAAGAGACGCGGGCGCGGGTGCTGGCGGCGGTGGAGCGGCTCGGCTACGTGCCGGATCGCGGGGCGGGGGGATTGTCGTCGCGGCGCACCGGCTTCGTCGCCCTGATCGTCCCCAGCCTGACCAACCCGAACTTCGCCGACACCGCCGCCGGCCTCACCCAGGCGATGCGCCCGCGCGGCTACCAGCCCCTGATCGGCGTCACCGGCTACTCGCTGGACGAGGAGGAAGTGGTCTTACGCGCGATGCTATCGCGCCGCCCGGACGCGATCGTGGTGTCGGGCATGCAGCATTCGCCCACGACCCGCGACCTTCTGGCCCGCGCCGGGGTGCCGGTGGTGGAGATCTGGGACCGCCCCGAGGCGCCGCTCGACCGGGCGGTGGGTTTCTCGAACTACGAGGTCGGCCGGCTCGCGGCGAAGACGCTGATGGACCTCGGTGCCACCCGCATCGCCGGGCTCGGGCCGGATCGGACCGGCGAGGTCCGCGACTTCCGCGGCGAGGAGCGCCTGAGGGGCCTGCGCGACGGCCTCGCCGAGGCCGGTCTCCCGGACGATCTGATCCTGCATCACGGACGGGCGGCGGGCGCCTTCGCCCACGGCGCCGAGGCGATGGCCGAGCTCCTGCGCCGCGGCGGCGCCGAGGCTTTGTTCCTCGTCTCCGACATCTCGGCCTTCGGCGCCGTGATGGAATGCCGGCGCCGCGGCATCCGGGTGCCGGAGGACGTGCAGGTCCTCGGCTTCGGCGATTTCGAGATCGGCCGCCAATGCGTGCCGCGCCTCTCCACCATCGCGGTCGATGCCGCCGAGATCGGCTTGCGGACCGGTGGGTTGCTGCTCGGGCTCCTCGACGGGGGGGCTACGGCTCCGGCGGTGATCGATCTCGGGTTCCGGCTCGTCCTGCGGGAGAGCACGATCCGGCGGTGAGAATCAGGCCAGCCGCGGCGCCTGGGTCTGACGCTGCCGCAGCACCGGGGCGACGGCGTCCCGCTCGGTCTCCTCCCGTGTGTTGCGCGCGGGCCGTGCCAGCTCGACCGGCGGGAACAGGTCGTGCAGCCCGCGCGAGACGCCGATGAGGACAGGAGCGAAGGTCCCGTTGAGCGCGGAGGGGGCCGCATCGGCCTTGACGAATCGTGAGCTGGACATGTGCAGTGCAAACCCCGCGGTCAGGCTCAACGCGCTGCACCATGGTTTGGTTCACGACCTGCGTGCAGATGATGTGCGGATCCCCTTCGGCGATGCGAGCGGGCGACATGACACGACCCGTCGGCGGCGAGGCGCCCGTCCCGTGGCGCTGCCAGGGATCGACGGCGTGTGTCAGTTCCGTGCCGTCGGGGCGATCAGCGTCTCGGTGGCACCGGCCGGGTCCATGCCGATGCGGCCCCAGCCCGGCAGCTTCAGGGCCGGGCGGCGCAGGTCGAGCCCCGCCACCGCCCCGAGGACGTTCACCTCGATCCCCTCGACCCAGCCGAGGGTGAGCCCGAGATAGCCCCTGCCCGAGAGCTGCAATCCGGTGCGGCTCGGGGTCCAGGCGACCACGTCCTCCGAAAAATCCTTGCCGAGGGCCGTCGGCGGCAGCGCCACGGCGAGCTCCGGCACCGCCCGCAGCACATGGGTCACGAAGGTGTTGGAGTTCGGCCCCGGCCAGGCGCTGTAGCTGCCGGCGGCCCGGTGCGGATAGGTCGCGACCGCGGCGCGGATCCGCGGCACGGCGCGCTCCGCCGCCTCGCCGTCGAGGGCCAGCACCACCTGCGGCGGGTTGCCGAACCAGCGCGCATCGGCCGCGTAGGCGTCGGTCCGCACCGGCAGGCCCCAGCCGACCACATCGTAGCGGGTGTAGCGCGGGGCGCCCGCCTCCTTGACCACGATCCAGGTGTGGTGGGCGAAGATGCCCCGCCAGCGCCCGACCCGGGCGGCGTAGATCCGCACCTTCGCCTCCGGAGCGGCCGTTGCGGCGGGCAGGAGCCGGGCGCTCGACCAGTCGGCGGTGGACCAGTCGGGAGCGACGTCGTCGCGGCTCCACCACCACAGGGCGTGGGCGGCGAGCGGCAGCAGGAACAGGATGACGAGGGCGAGCACCAGGGTGCGCGCCAGCCAGGCCAGGGCGAGAAGCATGACCGCAAGATGGCGCTGCGAGCGTGGCCGCGCAACCGGCGCGGCGATCCGCCGTTCATCCGCGAACCGGAGCCGCACGAGACCGTTGTCGGCAAAGAGATGAACTGTGACGGGTACGGGAGGGCGTGATGGCCGAGGTGAAACGGGTGCTGGATGCCCTGGTGCGCAGTCGCCGCGGCGGGCTCGCGGCCTCCGCCGCCCTCGGTGGGCTGGCGCTCATCGCCGGGCTTGCCCTGCGGGCGACGCAAGCGGAGGCGCCGGCCGCGCAACCGTCGTCGAAGTCCCCCGCGACCCCCTTCGAGGCCGGCGCGCTCAGCGACGACGAGGCGACGCTCTGCCTGCGCATCATGGTGGCGGCCTCGGCCGCCGACGGGGTGATCGATGCCCGCGAGCGCGAGCGGCTCGACGCGGCGGTTGCCGAATCCGGCCTCGACCTCGCCGGCCGGCAATGGCTCGCCCGCGAGCTGGAGGACCCGGCGACGATCGACGAGATCGCCGACCGGGTCCAGGATCCCGAATCGGGCGCCCGGGTCTACGCCGCGGCCCGCCTCGCCATCGACCCCGATACGATGCAGGAGCGCACCTTCCTGCGGATGCTGGCGGAGGCCCTCGACCTCGACGAGGGTGCGGTCGCGCGGGTCGAATCCGGCCTCGCGGCCTGACCGGGGCGAGGCTTCCATGCACGCCGCAGGCCGGCAAGCCCTCGAACTGCTCGCCCGCCTCGGCTACGGCGCCCGCGGGGTCACCTACTGCCTCGTCGGCGGCCTCGCCCTGCTGGCGACGATCGGCGTCGGCGGGCAGACCGGGGGCAGCCGCAGCGCACTCCTGATCCTGCTGGAGCGGCCCTTCGGCTGGATCCTGCTCGGGATCGTCGCCTTCGGCCTCGCCGCCTTCGCACTCTGGCGGGTGGTCGAGGCGCTCACCGATGCCGACGGCTACGGCCGCTCGGCCAAGGGGCTGGCGACCCGGGCCGGCCACCTCGTCAGCGGCGTCACCTATGGCGGCCTCGGCGCCTCGATGATGCTGGCGGCGCTGGGGCGCGGCACCGCCCGCCAAGCCGAGGACCAGGGCGCGCGGGACTGGACCGCCTGGCTCCTGCAGCAGCCCTTCGGCCAATGGCTCGTCGGCGCGGTCGGGCTGATCGTCATCGGCGCCGGCCTCGCCTTCGCGTGGAAGGCCTGGAAGGGCGACGTGTGCAAGCGCCTCTCCGTCCCTCACGATGCCCGCGACTGGGTGCGCCATCTCGGCCGCTTCGGCTATGCCGCGCGGGCGCTCACCTTCGGGCTGATCGGCGGCTTCCTGATCGCGGCGGCGCTCGCGAGCCGGTCGAGCGAGGTCAAGGGCCTCGGCGGCGCGCTGCAAACCCTGCGGGGCGAGCCCTATGGCTGGGTGCTGCTCGGCCTCACCGCCGCCGGCCTCGCCGCCTTCGGGGTGTTCGGCCTCGTCCAGGCCCGCTACCGCCGCATCGACCCGCCGGACCTCGACGCGGCGCGCCGGGCGGTGGAAGATATCGCGCGATAAGAGTGATCGGAGGAGAGGGTTTTGGATACGCCGCTGCCGCTTCGCACCGAGTTCCTGTTCCGCATCGCCCTGACGGTCGGCGCGCCGCAAGCGATCGGCCCCTCCCGCGGCACCGACCTGCGGGTCGTGCCGGTGACCGGCGGCACCGTCTCAGGCCCGCGCCTCGACGCCGAGGTGCTGCCTGCTCCTGCCGGCGACTGGCTGCGGGTCGAGCCTGACGGCACGACGCATCTCGACGTGCGGCTCACGTTTCGGGCTTCGGGCGGCGGCCTCGTCTATTGCCAGTATTCCGGCCTGCGCGCCGGCCCGCCGGAGGTGCTGGCCCGCCTCGGCCGCGGCGAGGCGGTGACACCGGAGGCGTATTACTTCCGCACGGCGTTGCGCTTCGAGACCGGGGCGGAGGATCTGGCCTGGCTCAACCGGGTGGTCGCCGTGGGGGTGGGGCAGCGATTGCCGCAGGGGCCGGTTTATGATGTGTATGGCGTGATGTGATGCGGCTGAAGCCGGTAGAGGTGACACGGCTGTTCCCGGTACCGTGTATTGAGTTCCCGCAGCAATTATTGACACCCTCCGCGTCATCCCGGGGCCGCGCAGCGGAGCCCGGGATCCAGAACCGCAGGTCTTGCAGACGAAGCCGAGGCGTGTTCCGGGTTGCCGTTCTCAGCCTGACTATCTGAATTCCAGACTCCGCTGCCCGGCTTCGAAATGACATGTTGGAAAATGATCGATACGGTGAAGATATTTTTCGTTCTGCTCTCGGGATCTGTTGATCGATCCAACGACTTAATCCCACACACAACCTTATCCTGAGGTGTCAGGCCATCGGAGATGGACTGACCTCGAAGGAGACTCCATAAGTCGCTGCGATCGCTGGAGCCCTCCTTCGAGGTCAGTCGATCTGCGATCGACTAACACCTCAGGATGAGGTGGGAGGGTGGGATATTTCGTGCTCCCTCTCAGTTTTCGGCAGAGCAATCCACTCAGACAGACGCTCAGGCTCGGTCTGACGTGCTGGATATGGCCGTGCTGCACGTGGCAGAACGGACATCCTCATCACAGGCCAGCTGCGCGCACATGCGGGCGAAGGCTTCTGCGACAGGCATGAGTCGTCCCGCCTCGGCATCGGCGATGCCGCGAACAAGAGCGGCATCGATCGTTTTCAGCCTCGTCTCGCGATCCGTCACAGTCCAACTCTATGCTCGGACGGAGAGGATCGGGCCACGACGCTCTGACAAACGCCGAGCCGGCGCCTCAGCGCCGATTCCCCTCCAGGAACGCCCCGATCCGCTCCAGCGCCCGCGCAATATTCTCCGCAGAATTGGCGTAGGACAGGCGCAGATACCCCTCGCCATGCACGCCGAAATCCGGCCCGCCGATCGTCGCGACGCCGGCTTCTTCCAGCAGCGCGGATGCCAGCGCCTTGGCCTTCCACCCGGTCTCGGAGATGTTCGGGAACGCGTAGAACGCGCCCTTCGGGGTGATGCAGGACACGCCCGGCAGGCGGTTCAGCCCCTCGACCACCAGGAGGCGGCGGCGGTCGAACTCGGCCATCATGGCGGCGACGCAATCCTGCGGCCCGTCCAGCGCCGCGATGCCGGCCCATTGCGTCGCGGCGTTGACGCAGGAGAACGAGTTCACCGCGAGCTTGCGGGCGGCATCGTAGAGCGGCGCCGGCCAGACCGACCAGCCGAGGCGCCAGCCGGTCATCGCGTAGGTCTTGGAGGCGCCGTCGAGGTAGATCAGTCGGTCGCGGATCTCCGGATAGGCGAGCAGCGTGTGGTGGCGCTCGCCGTCATAGGTCATCGTGCCGTAGATCTCGTCCGACATGATCGTCACGTCGGGATGCGCGGCGAGGCCGGCGACGAGCGTGTCGATCTCGGCCTTCGGGGTCACGCCCCCCGTGGGGTTGGCGGGAGAGTTCAGGATCAGCAGGCGGGTGCGCGGGGTGATGAGCGCGAGCGTCTCCTCGGCCGAGAAGGCGAAGCCGTTCGCCTCGCGGATCGGCACCGGCACCGGCGTGGCGCCGGTGAACTCGATCATCGAGCGGTAGATCGGGAAACCCGGATCCGGATACAGGATCTCGGCCCCCGGCTCGCCGAACATCAGGATCGCCATGAACATGGTGACCTTGCCGCCCGGCACGATCATCACGCTGTCGGGCGAGACCTGGACGCCGAGACGCCGGTCGAGGTCGCGGGACACCGCCTCGCGCAAGGGCAGGATGCCGGTCGCCGGGGTGTAGCCGTGATGCCCGTCCTGCAGGGCCTTCACCGCCGCCTCGACGACGTGGGGCGGGGTCGGCATGTCGGGCTGGCCGATGCCGAGATTGATCACGTCGCGGCCGGCCTGGGCGAGGGCGGTCGCGCGGGCGAGGACCGCGAAGGCGTTCTCCTCCCCGATGCGCGAGAAGGCGGGGACGATCACGGGCATGGCGGTCTCTCGTTTCCTCGAATGCGGTCGAGGCGGGGCGTGCCCCGCCTTTAGCGGTCCCGCGGCCTTCTGGTGCCGTCGGGACGGTTCGATCAGCGCGACGAGTTCTTCTCGGCGAGCCGGCTGACGCCGAACGAGAGCGCGCCGCCGAGCACGATCAGGATGATGCCGGTCTTGATCGCGGCCCAGAGCAGCGAGCGCTCGATGCCCTCGTCGGTCAGCATGATGATCAGGCAGACGAGGACCGGGATCGACACCACGATGGCGATCGGCACCAGCGGGTTGGTCGTCTTCTCTTGGCTCATTGGGCGGCTCCCCCGAACGATCGAGCTGTATGGTTCAGCCGGCCTCATAGCACCGCTCGCCCGCCTTGCGACAGCGCCCGGACGATAAACTTATGGCTCGTCGGGGTCGCAGGCGGCGGAGGCCCGGGCATGCGCGCGGCGGTGTTGCCTTCCTGCACCGGCCGGGTCCATAGGTTCCCCGGAACGGTTCTCGACAAGAACGAATTCGGGAAGGACGACCCCGCCATGGCCCAGACGCCGCGCCCCCGCATCGACGCCAGCCGCCTGCGTTCGCGCCTCTGGTTCGACAACCCGGACAACCCGGGCATGACCGCGCTCTACCTCGAGCGCTACCTCAATTTCGGCCTGACCGTCGGCGAGCTGCGCGGCGGCAAGCCGCTGATCGGCATCGCCCAGACCGGCTCCGACCTGTCGCCCTGCAACCGCCACCACCTCGAACTGGCCAAGCGCGTGCGCGAGGGCATCACGGCGGCCGGCGGCGTGGCCTTCGAGTTCCCGTGCCACCCGATCCAGGAGACCGGCAAGCGGCCGACGGCGTCCCTCGACCGCAACCTCGCCTACTTGTCCCTCGTCGAGGTGCTGTACGGCTATCCCCTCGACGGCGTCGTGCTGCTCACCGGCTGCGACAAGACCATGCCGGCCTGCCTGATGGCGGCCGCCACCGTGAACATCCCGACGATCTCGCTCAATGTCGGCCCGATGCTGAACGGCTGGAGCCGCGGCGAGCGCACCGGCTCGGGCACCGTGGTGTGGAAGGCCCGCGAGCGCCACGCCGCCGGCGACATCGACTACCAGCAATTCCTCGACATCGTGGCCTCCTCGGCGCCCTCGACCGGGCATTGCAACACGATGGGCACCGCCTCGACCATGAACGCGCTGGCGGAAGCGCTCGGCATGGCGCTGCCGGGCTCGGCGGCGATCCCCGCGCCCT
The DNA here is from genome assembly GCF_019216885.1 of Methylobacterium sp. SyP6R. Lineage (NCBI taxonomy): Bacteria > Pseudomonadati > Pseudomonadota > Alphaproteobacteria > Hyphomicrobiales > Methylobacteriaceae > Methylobacterium > Methylobacterium synurae. Next base: position 5,439,091 of record NZ_JAAQRC020000001.1, read on the forward strand.
ACCGCGAGCGCGGACAAGCCGCCTACGCCACCGGCCAGCGCATCGTCGACATGGTGTGGGAGGACCTGAAGCCCTCCGACATCCTGACCCGCGAGGCGTTCGAGAACGCGATCGTCGCCAACACCGCTATCGGCGGCTCGACCAACGCGCCGATCCACATCAACGCCATCGCCAAGCTGATCGGCGTGCCGCTCTCCTGCGACGACTGGGAGCGCGTCGGCTACGACATCCCGCTCCTCGTCAACATGCAGCCCGCCGGCCAATATCTCGGCGAGGAATATTATCGCGCCGGCGGCCTGCCGGCGGTGATGTCGGAGCTGATCGAGGCCGGCAAGCTCCATGCCGACGCGCTCACCTGCAACGGCAAGACCGTTGCCGAGAACTGCGCGGGCGCCCAGACCTGGGATCGCGACGTCATCAAGCCCTATGGCGAGCCGATGCGGGAGCGCGCCGGGTTCCTCAACCTCAAGGGCTCGCTGTTCGATTCCGCGATCATGAAGACCAGCGTGATCAGCCGGGAGTTCTACGACCGCTACCTCGCCAACCCGGACGATCCCTACGCCTTCGAGGGGCGTGTCGTGGTGTTCGACGGGCCGGAGGATTACCACCACCGCATCGACGATCCGGCGCTCGAGATCGACGAGCACACGGTGCTGATCATGCGGGGCGCCGGGCCGATCGGCTATCCGGGCGCGGCCGAGGTCGTGAACATGCAGCCCCCGGGCGAGCTGATCCGCAAGGGCGTGCTGTCGCTGCCCTGCATCGGCGACGGGCGCCAGTCCGGCACCTCGGGCACGCCCTCGATCCTCAACGCCTCGCCGGAGGCGGCGGCCGGCGGCGGTCTGGCGCTGCTCCAGAACGGCGACCGGGTCCGGATCGACCTCAACAAGCGCACCGCCGACATCCTGCTCCCCGAGGAGGAGATCCAGCGGCGCCGCGACGACCTCAACGCCCGGGGCGGCTACCCCTACCCGGCGAGCCAGACCCCCTGGCAGGCGATCCAGCGCGCGATGGTGGACCAGCTCTCCGAGGGCATGATCCTCAAGGGCTCCGAGGCCTTCCAGCGCATCGCACAGACGCATGGGGTGCCGCGCGACAACCACTAGAGCATTTTCCGACGAAGTGGAAACCGGTTCGTCGCAGACAATGCGGCAAAACAAGGACTTAGAGAGCTTCGCGATTGCAGCGCGATCGTGACGTGATCTGAAAGACCGCCGCCCCGGACCGCGGACGATTCGGGGCGGTACAGGGTCCCGGCTCATCCCGGGAGCCTGTTCGAGCGGTTGCGTCGATCGATCCAAATAGAAATTCGCGAGCCCAGGGTGGCATTTGCCACCCTTGGCTCGCGAAACAATTTCATCCGCTAGGGACCGCGAAGCCGGTGAACAACTGATACCAACTGTCGTTGAAAACGACCTTTGGTTCCGTTCTCGAATTTTCCGCCAAGCCCAAGATCCCGGACTTCTGGGCTTGGTGTCGAAAATTCGAGATGGGTCAATGGCCCCGTCGATCTCGGGCTCGCCCGAGATCGAAGCGATGCGTCAGCATCTTGGGCCGTTGGTTATGAGATCGGAATCGACCGATCCAAGAGCCTCTCGCGCTAAGAATTTCTTAACCACAAAACGCTCAAAATTCTAGACCATGCAGGTCACGGGCCACGAAAAAGCCGGGGCGCGAACCCCGGCCCGCCGTCGACGACCGATCGGGCGTGAAGCCCGGCTCAGCCGAGGTTCAGGCGGTCCACCTTCGTGCCCGCCCCGCGCAACGATTCCGGGATCGCCGCGAAATCGGCGTAACCCGCCTCGCGCGCCATCGCGTCGAGGGCCTGCTGCTCGTTCTCGGCGCCGCCGGTCCAGAGAATGGCGCCGGTCGCGGTCTGCCTGACCTGGAAGATGGCCATGAACACTGTCCTCCCACTGAAGACTGAGATCCTGGCCGTCAACGCGCGCCGCTCGGTGGAGGTTGCACGGCATCGAACGTTGCGGGAACACCCGAATCGGGTGTAGAGAATGAACGTTCATTCTCATGGCCTCCCCACGTGCCGCCTCAAGCCAGCCCTGCCCGCCTCGATTCGGCCGAGGGACGCCGCTCCCGCATCCTCGATGCGGCGGAGGCCTGCTTCGTCCGCCACGGCTTCCACCGCGCCACGATGCACGACGTGGCGGCGGAGGCCGGCATGAGCCCCGGCAACCTCTACCGCTACTTCCCGTCGAAGGACGCGATCGTCGCCGGCCTCGCCGAGCGCGACCGCGCCGCGGTGGCCGAGGATTTTTCGGGCATCGAGGCCGCCCCGGACCTGATGCAGGCCTTCGCTTCCCTGGCGCGGCGCCACCTCGCCGAGGCCCCGGCCGAGAAGGCGGTGCTCTGCCTGGAGATGTGGGCCGAGGCGACCCGCAACCCCGCCATGGCGGCGATCTGCCGGGACTTCGAGCGCGAGATCTCGGCGCGCCTCTCCGGCCTCTACCGCCGGGCGCAAGACCGTCTCGACCGACAAGACCGTCTCGACCGACAAGACCGTCTCGACCGACAAGACCGTCTCGACCGACAAGATCGTCGCGACCCGCCGCTCCCCGGCGCCGACCCGGAGGCGCTCGCCCGCCTCGCCATGGTGATGGCCGACGGCATCATGGTCCGCCGTGCCCTCTCGCCCGATTTCGCCCCCGGCCCCGTCATCGACGCCATGCTGACCCTGATCGGCGCGGCGCTCGACGGCCGCTTCGACCCGACCGGCCCCGTCCCGACGGGGCCGTCCACTCCGGAACCCGCCCGATGATCCGCCTCCGTCGCCGCGCCGGCGTTCCGGCCGCCCTTCTCGCCGCTCTCGCCGCTGCACCCGCCATCGCCGCCGAGACCGCGCCCGCCGCCGGCCCCGTCGTCACCGCCGCGCCCGCGCCCGCCGTCACCGTCGCGGTGGCCGCCGAGCGCGAGGTCGTCGAGCACGCCGTCGTCACCGGCAACCTTGTGCCGCGCGACGAGATCCTCGTCTCGCCGGAGATCGAGGGCTGCCGCATCACCGAGCTGCTGGTGGAGGAGGGCGACCGGGTCGCCAAGGGGGCGGTGCTGGCCCGCCTCTCCCGCGAGATGATCGACACCCAGCTCGCCCAGAATGCCGCCGCGATCGCCCGCGCCGAGGGCGCGGTGGCGCAGGCGCGCAGCTCGATCGTGCAGGCCGAGGCCGCGCAGGTCGAGGCGAGCCTGTCGCTCGAGCGCGCCCAGAGCCTGATGAAGACCGGCAACGGCACCGCGGCGGTGCTGGAGCAGCGGGAATCCGCCGCCAAGGGCGCCGAGGGCCGGCTGTCGGCCGCCCGCAACGGGCTGACCATCGCGCAGGCCGACCTCGCCCAGGCGCGGGCGCAACGCAGCGAACTCGACCTGAAGCTCGCCCGCACCGAGATCCGCGCGCCGGAAGGCGGCATCGTCAGCCGCCGCACCGCCCGGGTCGGCGCCACTGCGAGCGCCTCCGCCGAGCCGCTGTTTCGCCTGATCGCCCGCGGCGAGATCGAGCTCGAGGGCGAGGTGCCGGAGACCGGGCTCGCGCGGCTGCGCGCCGGCGCCCCGGCAAGCCTCGACCTCGACACCACAGACGGGCCGGTCGCGGTCTCAGGGCGCGTCCGGGTCGTCTATCCGGAAGTCGACCGGGCGACCCGCCTCGGCAAGGTCCGCATCAAGCTCGAGGCCGATCCGCGCCTGCGCATCGGCGCCTTCGCCCGCGGCGCCGTCGAGGCGGCGCGGCGCACCGGCGTCGCGGTGCCGCTCGCCTCGGTGGTCTACGGCGCTTCGGGCCCGACCGTGCTGGTGGTCTCCGGCGAGCGGGTCGAGCTGCGCCCGATCCGCACCGGCCTCTCGGCCGGCGGCTTCATCGAGGTCCGCGACGGGGTCAAGGCCGGGGAGGCCGTGGTGGCCCGGGCCGGCAGCTTCCTGCGCGACGGCGACCGGGTGCGGCCGATCTATCCCGCGATGCCCGCGACCGCCGAGGCGGGGCGTCCTTGACGCCCCCATCCTGATTCGCCGGCGTCCCTGACACCTCTCGCTTCTCATTCCTGAACGGATCCGCGCGATGCGCCTGAACGTCTCCGCCTGGGCGATCCGCAAGCCGATCCCCTCGATCGTGCTCTTCCTGGTGCTCGGGCTGCTCGGCCTCGTGAGCTTCCGCAGCCTGCCGATCACCCGCTTCCCCAACATCGACATCCCGATCGTCTCGGTGACGGTGACCCAGGCCGGCGCCGCGCCGAGCGAATTGCAGACCCAGGTCACCAAATGGGTCGAGGACGCGGTGGCGGGGGTGAAGGGCGTCAAGCACATCATCTCGGCGATCACCGAGGGCACCTCGACCACGACGGTCGAGTTCCGCCTGGAGGTCAACACCGACCGCGCCGTCAACGACGTCAAGGACGCGATCGCCAAGATCCGGATGAACCTGCCGCGGACGATCGACGAGCCGATCATCTCGCGCGTCGAGATCGCCGGCCTGCCGATCATGGTCTACGGCGCCTCGGCGCCCGCGATGACGCCCGAGGACCTGTCCTGGTTCGTCGACGACGTGGTGGCGCGCCAGATCCAGGGCCTGCGCGGCGTCGGCGGCGTCGAGCGCCTAGGCGGCGTCGCCCGCGAGGTCCGGGTGACCTTGAAGCCCGACCGGCTGCTGGCGCTGGGCATCACCGCGGCCGACGTGAACCGGCAGTTGCGCCTGACCTCCGCCGACATGGCCGGCGGCCGGGCCGAGGTCGGCGGCCAGGAGCAGTCGATCCGGACGCTCGCCGCCTCCTCGACCCTCGACACCCTGGCGGCGACCTCGATCGTGCTGCCGGGCGGGCGCAAGGTCCGCCTCGACGACCTCGCGACCTTGACCGACGGGGCCGAGGAGCCCCGCACCTTCGCGCGCCTCAACGGCGAGCCGGTCGTCGCCTTCGCGATCTCGCGGGCGAGCGGCGCCAGCGACGCCTCGGTCGGCGAGGTGGTGGCGAAGAAAATCGAGGAGTTTGCCAAGGAGTATCCGGGCGTCCGCTTCGACCGGATCGATTCGTCGGTCACCAACACCATCGGCAACTACGAATCCGCCATGCACAGCCTGATGGAGGGCGCGGGGCTGGCGGTGCTGGTGGTGTTCCTGTTCCTGCGCGACTGGCGCGCGACGCTGATCGCCGCGGTGGCCCTGCCGCTCTCGGTCTTCCCGACCTTCTGGGCGATGAGCGCGATGGGCTTCTCGCTCAATGCGGTGAGCCTGCTCGCCATCACGCTGGTCACCGGCATCCTCGTCGACGACGCGATCGTCGAGATCGAGAACATCGTCCGCCACATGCGGCTCGGCAAGTCGCCCTACCGCGCGGCGATCGAGGGCGCCGACGAGATCGGCCTGGCGGTGATCGCCATCACCGCCACCCTGATCGCGATCTTCGCCCCCGTCTCGTTCATGGGCGGCATCGCCGGGCAGTACTTCAAGCAGTTCGGCCTCACTATCGCGGCGGCCGTGTTCATGTCGCTGCTGGTGGCCCGCCTCATCACCCCGATGATGGCGGCCTATTTCCTGCGCGACCACGGCCACCACGAGGAGCGCGAGGGCCCGGTGATGCGGGTCTACAACCGCGTCGTGCTGTGGTCGGTGCGGCACAAATACGTGACCCTGGTCGTCGGCCTCGCGCTGTTTGCCGCTTCCATCATGTCGACGAGCCTCCTGCCGGCGGGCTTCCTGCCCAAGGAGGATGCCGCCCGCACCCTGATGGTGGTCGAGCTGCCCCCGGGCGCGCGGCTGGAGGACACGATCGCCGTCACCGACCGGATCGCCCAGCGCATCCGTACCCTGCCGGAGGTCCGCTCGGTCTTCGTCGATGGCGGCCGCCAGTTGCCGGGCAAGAAGGAGGTGCGGCTTGCCACCTTCACCATCAACCTGACGCCGAAGAACGCCCGCGTGCGCAAGCAGGCCGACGTGGAAGCGGCGATCATGGACCTGATGCGCGACGAGCCGGACGTGCGCTACTGGTCCTTGCGCGAGGGCGGCCAGCGCGACTTCACCCTCATCGTCGCCGGCGGCGACACCGCCCAGGTGACCGACGTCGCCGAGAGGATGCAGCGCGAGGTCGCGGCCCTGCCGAACCTCGTCAACGTGATGTCGACCGCCCCCCTCGACCGGACCGAGGTGCGCATCCGCCCCAAACCCGGCGTCGCCGCCGATCTCGGCGTCTCGACCGACACCATCGCGGAGACGGTCCGCGTCGGCACGATCGGCGACATCGGCCAGAACCTCGCCAAGTTCAACGCCACCGACCGGCAGATCCCGATCCGGGTGCAATTGCCGATGGCCTTGCGCGGCGACCTCTCGGCGTTGGAGAGCCTGAAAGTGCCGGCGAAGAACGGCGCCTCCGTGCCGCTCGCGGCGGTGGCCGATATCAGCCTCGGCCGCGGGCCGACCGCGATCGACCGCTACGACCGGGCGGTGCGCGTGGCGCTGGAAGCGAACATGCAGGGATCCGACGCGCTCGGCGAGCAGATCAAGCTCGCGATGAACACCCCCACCGCCCGCAACCTGCCGCCCGGCATCTCCTTGCGCCAGACCGGCGACGCCGAGGTGATGGGCGAGGTGTTCGAGGGTTTCGCCATGGCGATGGGCGCCGGCCTGATGATGGTGCTCGGCGTGCTGATCCTGCTCTTCGCCTCCTTCTTCCAGCCCCTCACCATCCTGTTCTCGCTGCCGCTCTCGATCGGCGGGGCGATCCTCGGCCTCCTGATCTTCAACCGGCCGATCTCGATGCCGGTGGTGATCGGCATCCTGATGCTGATGGGCGTGGTGACCAAGAACGCGATCATGCTGGTGGATTTCGCCGTCGAGGAGATGGCCCGCGGCGTCGACCGGGTCACCGCCATCACCCAGGCCGGTGCCAAGCGCGCCCGGCCGATCGTGATGACGACCATCGCCATGGCGGCCGGCATGGTGCCGAGCGCGATGGCCTTCGGCATCGGCGGCGAGTTCCGCTCGCCGATGGCGATCGCGGTGATCTCCGGCCTGATCGTCTCGACCCTGCTCTCCCTCGTCTTCGTCCCGGCGATCTTCCTCCTGATGGACGACCTGTCGCGCCTGACCGGCCGCCTGTTCGGGCGCTTCGTCGGCGCGGTCGACGAGCCGCCGGGGCACGAGGCGGCCCACCGGCCGGCACCGGCGGAGTAGGGGAGCGATCGACAGCGGCGGGCGTGTCGTGGGACAAGATGGGTGTCTGCTCCGGGCCCTCTACGAGCCCGCCGGCTTCATGCCCCGTGGGGGCCGTTCACGGGTCATGCGGACGATCCGCTCAAGCGGCCTCATGGAGCGGCGCCTGTGAGACTCGACGGCCCGTCGATCTCGGGCTCACCCGAGACCGAATCGATGTGCCGGCATCCCGAACCGGCGGCAGGACGTGCAGCCTTGCCGTGCGGCGGTCTGCCTTGCAAGCAACGGCTCGGTCAAGCCGTACTCGTGATGGAGAATTTGTCATGAAACCGCGGCCGTTTCGTGCGTGTTGACCGGTCTCTGACCAAGAGGAAGAGGCCATGATCAAGCCGCTGATTTCCGCCGCCGTGTGCGCCGCCTGCCTGCTGTCGGTGACGCCAGTCTTCGCCGCCGAGAACACCATTCCGCAAGGCAGGCGGGATGAGATGTCACAGAAATACACCGAGAATCAGATCAAGCAGCAGCACAAGGAGAACAAGGAGGCCAATCAAAACGTCGATCGGCTGATCACAAACCGGAAATAGACGCCCGATCGAGGCTCTTGCGGCGGCGCCTGGATGCCGGCATGGGGCATGTCCTCGGGTCAGGTCCTCGTCGAAGGTGCCGGCAGCGACCCGGACGGGATGAGGCCTGGTCGGGGGCATCGCGCCCGGGCGCGCAGGAGCGAAGCCGAAATCCGCATTGCGAAAGCGATTCGACTGGATTGCCCGAAGCAACCACGAAGCAAACACCCGGATTTCGCATGAACCGATCGACGATCGGCCGATTCCGAAGGTGGGCTCCAGACTTCCCTGCGATCCCTGGAGCCCGCCTTCGAGGCTGCCGCCCGCGACGGCGCGTCGGGACGAGGCCGTGACGCGGGAAGCGTGAGCCAGGCGCTCGACCTCCGCCCGATTCAGGCTCTGCCGTGCGGTGCAGGCTCTCCTGACAGCGCGGAACCGTCCACCGGCTCGATCCCGCTCCGGTCGAGCCGCGCCAGCGCCTCCCTCACCGTCTCCCCGCCGATCGCCAGGTCCGGGGCGATCTCGGCGAGGGGCACCAGCACGAAGGCGCGCTCGCGCAGGAAACGGTGGGGCAGCACCAGCCGCTCGTCGCTGACCGTGGCGCCGGCATAATGCAGCACGTCGATGTCGATCACCCGCGGGCCCCAGCGGCGCTCCCGCACCCGGCCGATGCGGGTCTCGGCGGAGAGGCAGGCCTCCAGCAGGGCGTGGGGCGACAGCGTCGTCGCGATCCCGATCGCGGCATTGAGGAACCAGTCCTGGTCGGTATCGCCCCAGGGCGGCGTGCGGTAGTTGCGCGAGCGGGCCGTCACCGCGATGCCGGGCGTGGCGGCGAGCGCCGCGATCGCCGCGTCGAGCATCGCGGCCTTGTCGCCGAGATTGCTGCCGAGTCCGAGAAACGCGTCAGGCACGCCGGATCCTCGTGATCTCGACGGCCACGTTGTCGAGCACCAGCGGCACCGGCGCGCCCGGCTTGTCGATCCGGACCGTCAGGGACTGGAGTGCCGGGAAGGCCTTGAGCGCCTCCTGGGCGATGGTCTCCGCCAGGGCCTCGATCAGCCGGAAGCGGCGCTCGGTGGCGATGCGGTGGGCGAGGCCCGCGAGGTCGGCATAGCTCACCGTGGCGCCGATCTCGTCGCTGCGCCCGGCCTCGCCGAGATCGAGGCGAGCTTCCAGCGAGAGGTAGAAGCGCTGGCCCAGCACCTCCTCCTCCAGCAGCACGCCGTGACGGGCGAAGACCGCGAGGCGGTGGATCAGGATGCGGTCCAAAGGGTCAGGCTCCGGCGCGGGAGGCGGGGCGCATGATCGCATCGACCACCTGGCAGGCCTCGACATGCGGGCGCACGTCGTGGACCCGCACGATGTCGGCCCCGAGCGACGCGGCGGCGACGTGGGCGGCGATCGAGCCGAACAGGCGGTCGGACGGCGCGGTGGCGGCGTTGTGGATGCGCCCGAGCACCGATTTGCGCGAGACGCCGACGAGGATGGGCAAGCCGAGCGACCTCAGTTCCGGCAGGCGCCGCAAGGCCTCCAGATGCTGTTCCCAGCTCTTGCCGAAGCCGATGCCGGGATCGAGCACGATGTCGCGCTCGGAGATGCCGGCCCGGCGTGCGATATCGAGCGAGCGCTCGAAGAAGGCCCGCATCTCGTCGACGATGTCGAGGCTCGGATCGACGGTCTCGCGGTTGTGCATCACCACCACCGGCGCGCCGTGATGGGCCGCGACCCGGGCGATCTCCGGCTCCCGCTGCAGGCCCCAGACGTCGTTGACGATGCGGGCGCCCGCCTTCAACGCGACCTCGGCGGTCGAGGCCTTGTAGGTGTCGATCGAGATCGGGACGGGGAGGGCGGGGGCAAGGGCCCGGATCGCCGGCAGCACCCGGGCCTGCTCCTCCTCGGCCGGCACGGGCTGATGGCCCGGCCTCGTCGATTCGCCGCCGATGTCGAGGAGGGCGGCGCCTTCCTCGACCAGGCGGGTCGCCTGCTCTCGCGCCGCATCGAGGTCCTGGAAGCGGCCGCCATCCGAGAACGAGTCGGGTGTGACGTTCAGGATGCCCATCACCAGGGTGCGGCGGCCGAGATCCGGCAGCAGGGCGGCGAGTGCAGACACGGGACGAGAATCCTCACGGGCGACCAGTCCGGGATAGGCCGGCGGGCGCCGGCGCGCAACGGTGCCCGAACTGATCACCATCCGGCGAGAGGACGCCCGAAACCGCGCTCGCTCAGGGACTTATCCTGGCATCGGGCGGCGGCGTCCTCTACATTGGTCGCAAGCGGCGAGAGGCCCGCATCCGGGAGAGCGTCATGAGAGTGTTGCCGGCCTTGATGATGGTGGCGGCTCTGGCCGGCCCGGCCGCGGCGCAGGACGACCGACCCGAGACCACCTGGCGCGAGCTGCGCCCCAGCGTCGTGGGCGAGCACCCGGTCGAGGACGGGGCCGGGCTGGTGAGCCTGGAGGCGCCCAAGCGCGCCGAGGACGCCGCCATCGTGCCGGTGACGCTCCATATCGCGATCCCCGAGGGCGATGCCCGCCGGGTGAAGAGCCTGACCCTGGTGGTGGACGAGAACCCCTCGCCGGTGGTCGGCACGATCCGGTTCGCGCAAGGGCAGCGCCATTTCGACCTCTCCACCCGCATCCGGGTGAATTCCTATTCCTACGTCCGCGCCATCGCCGAGACCGAGGATGGCGGCCTCTACATGACCAAGGCCTACGTCAAGGCGGCGGGCGGCTGCTCGGCGCCGGCGGTCAAGGACCCGGCCGAGGCCAAGGCCCATCTCGGCGAGATGCGCTTCCGCGCCTTCGCGGATCGCGGCGAGGCCCAGGTCCAGGTCCGCCACCCGAACTATTCCGGCCTGCAGATGGACCAGGTGACCCGGCTCTACACCCCGGCCTGGTTCGTCGAGTCCTTGAGCGTGCGCCAGGGCGAGACGCCGCTCTTCTCGATGAGCGGCGGCATCTCGATCAGCGAGGACCCGACCTTCCGCTTCACCTATACGGGCAATGCCGAGCCGGTGACGGTGGCGGCCAAGGACACCGAGGGGCGGGTGTTCACCCGGACCTTCCCGGCGGGCAATGGGACCTGACGGCGGAAGCTCCAGCAGGGACGATGTTTCGCGATGCGGCTCGGCTATGTGATCCTGTACGTCCCCGACGTGGCGGGAAGCGTCGCGTTCTACGAGCGCGCCTTCGGGCTGGCGCCGCGCTTCGTCCATGAGAGCGGGCAATATGCCGAGATGGAGACCGGTGCGACGGCCCTGGCCTTCGCGGAGGAAAAGTTCGTCGCAGAGACCTGCCCGGGCTTCCGCCTCAACCGCCGCGCCGAGGCGCCTTCCGGCTTCGAGGTCGGCCTGATCGCCGAGGATGTCCCGGCCGCCTTCGCCCGGGCCGTCGCGGCCGGAGCGCTGCCGGTGGCGGAGCCGGTGACGAAGCCCTGGGGCCAGGTCGTCGCCTATGTGCGGGACGGGGATGGGGTGCTGGTGGAATTGTGCAGCGCCATGGGTGGGTGACCCTCCTGCCGGAGGGCGCTCGCCGTCACACGGGGCGTCGTCGCGGCCGCAGATGCGTGCCCGCATAGAGCGCGCCGACCGGGCAGAGCAGACCGAAACGCGGCAGGATCGGCTCGTCGTCGGTGCCCGACACCACCTCCGCCAGGAGATAGGCGCGGTCGACGAAGCGGCGGCCGGGCACCGGATCATAATCGATCACTGCCACGTCCGGCTCCGGACGGTAGGCACCGGCAAACCCGAGACCTGCCAGCGCGGCAGGGCCGAGCCCGAGTTCGATCCCCACGCGCTGCACCGCCTCGCCGTCGGGATCGTGCCGCTCCAGGGCCTCGTTCAGCAGGCGTTCGAGGCGGATGGCGATCCGGTGGTGATCGATCGGCTGCGGCGTCATCATGACCGGCGTCCCATCGATCGGCTCCCAGCGCTCCTCGTCGGGCCGGCCGTCCTGGAAGGACCGGAACGCCGCCGGGGAGAGACGGCCCTGCATCGTCATACCCGTCTCCTCCTCCGCCTCCTCACGGCCCCGTCGGCCGCATCACCCCATCCGCGTCGCGGCGCAGAGGTGCGGGTTGCTGCGGCAGCGGCGCGCCCGGCACCGCATCGACGCTGACGCCGTGCGGCCAGCCCGCCGGCGCGATGGCGACGTAGCGGGCATAGCCGCCGGTGCCGCCTAGCGGCTTGGCGAAGCCGATGGCGATCAGGGCACCGGCCTCCGGCACCTGGTCGAGATTCGTCACCCCCTCGGCTTGGGCGAAGTTGTTGTGCATCAGCCAGGCCTCGCCTTCGAGGGTCGGCGTCGTGTCGGTGTCGAGCGGCTCGTGGCCGTGGAACAGGATCTTGCGCTCGAGATGCAGGAACTGCAGCGCCGCGAGGCTCACGCCGGGGAACGGCTTCTGCCGGAACCGCTCTCCTTCCGCCCAGCGCTTCGACCAGTCGGAGCGCACCATCACCACGGCCCCGGCCGGGATGCGGCCGTGCTTCTCTTCCCAGGCCGCGATGTCGGCGACCTGAAGGTGGTAGCCCTCATCGCGGGCGACCTTGGCCGAGATGTCGATCGCCGCGAGCGGCCGCAGGGTGTAGGTGGCCGGCAGGTCGCTGATCGTCGCGCCGCGCGGGTTCCAATGCGCCGGCGGGTCGAGCTGGGTGCCGTACTGGTCGGTCGGCAGCTCGTAGGCGGTGGCGACGAAACCGTGGGTCTCGTAGGTGAAGACGTCGCCTTGCCTGGCAAAGCCGTCGAGGGTGCGCCCGGCCCGGGCCGGCTTGAAGCGGGCGCCGGCAAAGCCCGGCCAGACCGGCTGCACCGGCGCGAAGGCGTGGGTGAGGTCGATATACTTCGCCGAGCGGAGTTTTTGGTCGTAGAGCGCCCACAGGGAGAGGTCGTCCGCCATGGCCGGCCTGGCGAGAAGTCCCGCCGCCAGCACCCATCCCATGAGCCGCTTCATCGCGCATCCCCGCCGATCGAGAGGCACCCAGAGTGCCGGCCCGCGGGCGGAGCCGCAACCGCCCCGGGCGCTCTCGCGCACGGGGGAGGCACGCCGTCAGTTCGCGCTCGGCCGGTAGCAGCGGATCTCCGCCTCGGCCTGGGCCCGGCGCAGCTCGGCGATCTTGTCGTCGAACATCTTGGTCGAGCGGAACTCGTTGGCGCGCTGGCCGATACCCTGGCGCATGCCCAAGATGGTCGAGGCCTGGACGTACTTGTCGTAGGGAAGGATCGCCGCGATGGCGTCGATCGAGCAGGCGCATTTCGTCAGCGCCTCGCGGGTCTGGCCGTTGGCCGCCATGCAGCCGAACACGTAATCGGCCCGCGCCTCGGTCGGGTAATCGTTGTCGTCGGCCCGCGCGGAGCCGAGGCCGGCCGCGACCAGCAGGCCGCCCGCGAGGAATCCCTGAACGAGAGCATCGCCCAATCGCGTTGCGATCGGACGCTGCTCTCGGTTGTTGTTTTTGCCGCATTGTCTGCGACGAACCGGTGTCCACTTCGTCGGAAAATGCTCAAGCATTCGGTTCATAGGTCAGCGTTTCCTGAAGCAGAATTCCGCCGTCGGGGCTCGTCGCCCGGGCGTCGATCGAGACGATCTGGCCGGCCACCTTCGGGGAGACCACGAAGGTGTAGGTCAGGCTGTCGAAGCCGCGCAGGCGGTCGCGGACCGGATCGTCGACGAAGGGCCGCGCCACGACGCGCCAGCCCGGCTCCGTCCTGCCGTCGACCTCGACCTCGGTCGGAGTCACGGTCGCATTCTCCCGCAACGCGCGCCGGATGCCGTTCTTGATGTAGCGCGGATTGCCCTTGAGCACCTTGGCGAGGTCGTCGAGGTGATGCTCGAGGAAGCGCACCATCACGGGGTTGCCCGGGATGTCCTCGTAGGTCGCGGTCGGCATCCGGCGCTCGCCGGAGAACATCTCGACCTTGAGATTGCGGTTCTCCGCGCTCGCGCCCGGCGCCACCTCCTCGCGGATGCGGTCCTCGACCGGGGGGCCGAACGGCGCGCCGTCGATGCCGCTGAAGCGGGTGTAGCGGTAGCTGAGCACCTGGCCCGGCCGGGTATTGGCGAGCTGGTTGGTCTCGAACAGCAGGGTGGTGGCGTTCGGCGGCGTGGCTTGAGCGGGGGCAGCTTGGACCGGGGCGGCAGCTTGGACCGGGATAGCTTGGACCGGAATAGCTTGGGCTGGCGCGCTTTGCGGCGGCGTGGTCGGGGAGGGCGTGTCTTGCGCGAGAGCCCGGCCGCCGAGGAGGGCGGACAGAAGACCAACCAGGACGAGACGGCTCACACGGGTGCTCCCTCGGGCACAGCGGCGCGGGGTGCGCCGCCGATGGTGCGGTACTGGTAGTCGGGCGCGGTTTCCAGCGCCGATTCGGCGATCGCCAGGGCCTGGACCTTGCCGTGGAGCGGCGACAGCGAGCAGGCCGGATCGGTCGCCGCGGCATCGCCCGCCAGCGCCAGGGCCTGGCAGCGGCAGCCGCCCCAATCCTTCTCGCGCCGGTCGCAGGAGCGGCAGGGCTCCTTCATCCACTCGGTGCCGCGATAGGCCCGGAAGGCCGGCGAGTCGGCCCAGATCTCCGCCAGCGAACGATCCTGGACGTGCCAGAAGTCGAGGCCGGGAATCGTCTCGGCGGCGTGGCAGGGCAGCACCTTGCCGGTCGGCGTGACGTTCATCAGCCGCCTTCCCCAGCCGCCGGCGCAGGCCTTGGGGTACTTGGCGTAGTAATCCGGCACGACGAGGTCGATGACGAGCTGACCTTTGAGGCGCTCGCGCGCCTCCTCGACGGTGCGGATCGAGCGGTCGACATCGGCCTTCGCCGGCATCAGGGCGGCGCGGTTGACGTAGGCCCAGCCGTAATACTGGGTGTGGGCCACCTCCAGGCGCTTGGCGCCGAGACGGACCGCGAGATCGATCAGCGCCGGCACCTCGGCGATGTTGCCGCGGTGGATCACGGCGTTCAGCGTCAGCGGCAGGCCGAGCGCCGTCACCCGCTCGGCGAAGGCGAATTTCTGCGGTTGCGCGTTCTTGAGGCCGCCGATGCGCTCGGCATTGGCCGCCTCGACCGCCTGGACCGAGAGCTGCACGTGGTCGAGCCCGGCCTCGGAGAGCGCGTCGAGCTTGTCGAGCGCGCCGGCCACCCCGGAGGTGATCAGGTTCGAGTAGAGCCCGAGTTCGGCGCAGGCGCGGGTGATGTCGACGATGTCCTGCCGCGCCGTCGGCTCGCCGCCGGAGAGGTGGACGTGGAGCACGCCCAACGCCGCCGCCTCGCGGAGCACCCGCTGCCAGGTCGCCGTGTCGAGCTCGGCCGAGCGCCGGTCGAGTTCGAGCGGGTTCGAGCAATAGGGGCAGCGCAGCGGGCAGCGATGCGTCAGCTCGGCGAGGAGCCCGATCGGGGCCGGCAGAGTGGGCGTGACGGCGTTCATGACTGTCCCTCCCGGGGCTCTAAGCAGGCCTGGCGATGCAAGCCCGCTCGGAGTTTTGTTTCGTCGCAGATTTTTGTCGCAAAACCGGCCGCCACTTTTGCGAAATCTGCTTACGCCGCCGGCACGGTCTCGAGCACGCGCTTGAGCAGCAGGCCGTCCAGCATGGTGATCACGTCGGGCTCGATGATCGCGGCGTCGACTTCGTATTGCCGGCTCAAGGCCTCGGCGATGGCCCGGATGCTGCGCGACCCGTCGACGAGGCCCAGCACCGCGACGGCGTTCTGGTCGAGGTCGAAGGTGCGCTCGGGGGCGAGCAGCACATGGGCATCGCGCACCGTGTCGTGGCGCAACCGCACCCCGCGGGGCAGGCGCGGCACGCTGTCGGGGGTCAGGCTCATGCGCCCTCTCCCGTGCGCAGCCCCTCACCGGGCTGCCAGGCATCCGGCGGGATCATCCCGGGGGACACGTAGGCGAAGTAGAGCGCGTCGAGCTGGGTCCACAGCACGCTGCACTTGAAGCGGAGCGCATCGAGGGCTCGAGCCTGCTGCTCCGGTGTGACGGCGTGGCGCTTCACGTAGTCGAGGGCGAAATCGGCGTCGCGCGGCGCCTGGGTCAGGCGCTTGTCGAAATAGGCCAGGGTCTCGCGGGTGATGAAGTCGTAGTTCTTCAGCATCCCGGCGACGCGCTCGGAGATGATGGTCGGCGAGAACATCTCGGTGAGCGAGGACGCGATGGCCTCGAGCAGCGAGCGCTCGGCGACGAAATGCACGTAGGCCTCGACCGAGAAGCGGGTCGCGGAGAGGATGCCCCTGGTCGAGAGCACGTAGTCGCGATCGAAGCCGACGCCCTCGGCGAGCTTCAGCCAGCGCTCGATGCCGCCGTCGCCCTCGTGGTCGCCGTCATGGTCGACGATGCGTTGGCGCCAGACCCGGCGGAGATTCGCGTCCGGCAGGCGCGCCAGCAGGGTGGCGTCCTTCACCGGGATCATCGCCTGGTAATAGTAGCGGTTGAGCGCCCAGGCCCGCACCTGGTCCTTGTCGAGCTTGCCGTCGTGCAGCAGGCGGTGGAACGGGTGCAGGTTGTGGTAGCGCCGCGCCCCGATGTCGCGCAGCGCCGCTTCCAGCTCCGCCGGGGAGAGCAGACGGTCGGCGGGCTCGGTCGGGCCGATGGCAAGGGCGAGGGAAGCAGTCATGGCGTCGGGCGTCCTGAAGGGTCCGGCTTCTTCGTTAGCGGTTGTCCCGTGGGCGGGAATTTGATCTGCCGCAAGGAGGGGTCAAGGGCGACCAAAGTGCGTGGGGGCTGCGATGTCTCGGTAGGATTGGGCTCAAAGAGCCAACCTCTCACGCTGAAGCGCGGGGAGAGGGGAAAACCGGCGCCACGTCCTTCCCTGGATAGCCCTTCCCATACGGGCGAGGGGCTCCCGCATTCCTCTCGTCGAGAACGAAGCCTCACACCCGCAGCGTCAGCCCGTCATGGGCCACGACCCACCCCGCCGCCTCGACGCCGCGGCGCTCCTCCGAGTCCTCGACCAGCACCGGATTGGTGTTGTTGATGTGGACGAAGACCCGCCGGCCGATCGGGAGATCGGCGAGCGCCGCCACCGAGCCGCCCTCGCCGATCATCGGCACGTGGCCCATGCGCCAGCCGGTCTTGGTGCCGACGCCGGCGCGGATCATGTCGTCGTCGGCCAGCACGGTGCCGTCGAACAGGAGCGCGTCGACCCCGGAAATCCGCGCCCTCAGCCCGTCCGTGACGCGGGCGCAGCCCGGCACGTAGGCGAGGCGCCTGCCCCCGGCCTCGATCATCGCGCCCACCGTGGTCTCGGTCTCGGCGCCGATTTCCGGCGTGCCGTCCTCGAGCCAGAGCGGGACCTTGCCGGGCACCGGGAACAGCGTGACGGTGAGGCCCGGCACCGGCGAGAACGGTTGGTTCAGGGCGATCTCGCTGCGCTCCACCACGCCCTGCGCCATCACGTCGAAGACGCGGTTGGCCCCGATCGAATCGAGGATGCCCCGCGTGGCGTGAAGGCGGAAGGGCTGGCCTTCGCGCAGGGTGAGCAGGCCCGCGACGTGGTCGACGTCGCCGTTGGTCAGCAGCACCGCCCGGATCGGCGAGTGGCGCAGGCCCTCGCGCGGGTGCAGGGAAGGCGTGTCGAACAGCTGCTGGCGGATATCGGGTGAGGCGTTCACCAGGAGCCAGGAATCGCCGTCGGCGGAGACGGCGAGGCTCGACTGGGTGCGGGGCAGGACCCGGCGGTCGCCGGCCCGGGCCATGGCGCAGATCGGGCAGCGGCAGTTCCACTGCGGCACGCCCCCGCCCGCCCCGGACCCCAGAACGATGGCGTGCATGATCTTACGGCCGATCCGGTTTTAGTTGAAGGGATCGATCTCGGCGGATTCGTAGGACGTGACTTCCATGCCGACGCAGATTTCGGCAACGATGGGCAGCGACCAGGTCATGCTTTCCTCCTTGGACTTCGGCGAACGATCCGGCTCGAATGGCCGGTTGGACGATCGTTAAGTCGCGCGCCGTCCGGCGGGGGACCGCCGGAGGCGCAGACCGGTGAGCCCTTAGTTGAAGGGATCGATCTCGGCCGACTCGTAGCTGGTGACTTCCATGCCGACGCAGACTTCGGCGACGACGGGCATCGACCACTTCATGGCGTTTCTCCTGATCGGCGAAACCTCTAAGAGGTTCCTAAGACTCTGAGATGACAGGGTTTTCCGTCACCTCGGGATATATCGGCAATCGTTGCCCGGAGTGCAAGCGCTATTTTGCCGAAAGGCCGAGACGGTTAAGGCCGGCGTTTCTCAGACCGGTCTTATTGTGCCGAATCGTCATGGGCTTAGCCCGCATCGATTGTGCCCAAAATAATTTCGTCCCTAACGAAGCTCGGCTTCGTGCATGGTTCGTCCCTGACGAAGCTCGGCTTCGTGCATGGTTAGTCATTGGCGAAACCCGGCCTCGTGCATGTCGAGCATGAAGCCGCGGCCGCGCACGGTGACGAGGCTGGGGCCGCCGGCCCGGACGATGTCGGCGAGCTTGGTGCGCAGGTAGCCGACATAGACGTCGACCACGTTGAGGGAGAGGCCGCCCTGGCTGGCCCAGAGCCTGTCGAAGATGTCGCCCCGCGTGACCGGGCGGCTCGCCTGCTCCATCAGGATCGCCAGCAATTCCGCCTCGCGCTGGGTCAGGCGGGCGGTGACCTCGCCGAAGCGGACCTGCCGTGTGGCGAGGTCGAGGGAGAGCCGCCCGGCGCTGACCAGGGTGCGGGATTCGCCGGTCGCGCGCCGCCTTTGCAGGTGGACGCGCAGGCGCGCCAGCAATTCGTCGAACACGAACGGCTTGACGATGTAGTCGTCGGCCCCGACCGCCAGGCCGTCGACCCGGTCGCCGACCTCGTCCTTGGCGCTCAAGAAAAGAATCGCCCCCGGATAGCCGCCCTCGCGCAACGAGCGGCAGACGTCGTGGCCCGAGCCGTCCGGCAGCATGTTGTCGAGCAGCACCGCCTCGGGCACCCGCTCGCGGGCGGCGGTCAGCGCCTCGTCGACCCCGCCCGCGAGATCGACGCCGAAGCCCTCGGCGGAGAGGCCCCGCGCCAGCA
Organism: Methylobacterium sp. SyP6R; assembly: GCF_019216885.1. NCBI lineage: Bacteria > Pseudomonadati > Pseudomonadota > Alphaproteobacteria > Hyphomicrobiales > Methylobacteriaceae > Methylobacterium > Methylobacterium synurae. The sequence continues at coordinate 5,457,805 of NZ_JAAQRC020000001.1, forward strand.
TCGCACGGATGTCGCCGTCATCCTCGACGATGAGAACGTGGTTCATGCGCGGTCTCCCGCTCGCCGGTTCATGCCGCGTCCTCCCTCATGTCCTCGCCGGGCAGCTCCAGGATCACCCGCGCGCCCGGGCCGCCCGATTCCAGGCGGATCACCCCATCATGGCGCTCAACGACCCAGCGCGCCAGTGCGAGCCCGATGCCGAAGCCGGAGGCGGCCGGACCCGGCCCGCTCCCCCGCCGGAAACGCTCGAACAGGCCCTCCGATTCCGGCGGGAAGCCCGGGCCGTCGTCGCTCACCGTCACGGTGGCGCCGCTGCCATGGGCCGCGAAGCCGAGCCGGACCTGAGTGGCGCCGACCGCGTGCCTGAGCGCGTTGTCGATCAGCCCCTCGACGATCTGGCGCAGCCACTCGGCATCGGCCAGTACCTCGACGTCGGCGGCGCTCGGCTCCAGCACGAGCGCGATGCGGCGGCGCCCGGCCTCCGGCGCGCAGCTCTCCACCGCTTCCGCCAGGATGGCGGCGAGGCCGACCGGCCGGCGCTCCAGGGCGATCTCGCCGGATTCCGAGCGCGCGACCCGCAGCATGTCGCCGACCCGGCGGTGCAGCCGCAGGGCCCGCTTGCGGATGGTGGCGATGACCGGACGGAGATGGTCGGGCGTGTCGGGGGAGCGGGCGGCAAGGTCGCATTCGCCGAGGATCACGGTGAGCGGCGTGCGCAGCTCGTGGCTGACATCGGCGAAGAAGCGCCGGCGCGAGCGGTCGATCTCCTCGAGCCGCGCATTGGCGCCGCGCAGGTCGGCGGTGGCCCGGGCGACGGTCTCCTCCAGGGCGGCCCGGTCGGCGGCGACCCGGATCTCGCGTCGCTTCAGCCGCGCCGCCATGCGGTTGAAGCTGGCCACCAGCAGGCCCAGCTCGTCGTGGCTCGCTACCGGCAGACGGGTGTCGAGCTCGCCTCGGCCGATCGCCGCGGCCCCGGCCCGGATCGCCTCGATCCGTCGCAGGATCGGACGGGTCAGGCCCTGGTGCAGCAGGACGAGGAGCAGCACGATCACCACGGCCGCCGCCACCGCGACGAGGCGCATCCGGCCCGCGAGCCGCCGGACCTCCGCCGCGGAGGCCTCGACCGCCCGGCGCTCGGCCTCGACCAGGAAGGTGAGGGGCTGGCCCGTCACCGCCCCGAAGGCGTTGAGCGCCCCCCGGATCGCGTCGGCGCGCCGGGCCGAATCCGGTTCGCGCTGGATCTGCGCCACCTGCCGGTCGAGCATGGCGCGGGCGGCGCGCAGGCGCGCGAGCGGACGGGCTCGCGCCGTATATTGCGTGCGATCGAGGACCCCGCCGGCCCCGGCGACCGCCCGGCTCACGCCCTCGTCGACGGCGTTCAGCGCCTTGTCGACCTCGTTGCGGGCATTGGCCAGCCGCTCGGGCCGGCCCGGATTGTCGCTCACCGCCTCGACGGCGGCGAGGCCGAACTCGGTCAGACGCCCGGACAGTTCGGCGATCAGTTCCAGGCGCACCTGCGCGTCGAGCGTCGCGTCGAGGGTGCGCTCGGCGGTGTGCAGGGCGCCGTAGAGGCCGATCGCCGCCAGCACCACGAGGGAAGCCGCGCTCCCGACCAGCAGCCCGAATCGTACCCTGAGCGATCCCATCCCGGCGCGACACTCCCGTTCCGCCCGTCATCCTGACCGGGGTCGCCGGTCGGCGCGAGGTACCGATCGGTGGGGGCACCCCCGCAGCACGTCCTGCATACCGCCCGGCCAGCGCGACCGCCAACGCGGCCGGACCGCGTCTCAGCCCGCGCGCCTTTCCGAGAGGCACCCCAACCCCGCCAGCGTCTCCCGCGCCGCCACGTCGAGCGGGGTATGCGGCTCGTGCCCGAGAAATTCCATCAGCCCGGCATTGTCCATCCGCAGCGGTTCCCGCCACAGGTAGCGCATTTCGCGGATCTCCCGCGCCAGCGGCCAGAACGGCGCGGCGAGCGGCAGGAGGCCCCAGGGGAAGCGCCGCACCTTCACTTTGCCGCCGGCCGCGCGGGCGATGGCGGCGATCATCTGCCGGCCGTCCGGGTCCCAGTGGCCGTCCATGTTGAACGTCGCGAAGCGGGGCAGGTCCGCCTCGCGCGCGGCCAGCCGCACCAACGTCTCGGCGACGTCGGGCAGGTAGGCCCATTGGTGGCCGATCCCCGGGGTACCCGGATCGAGCACGGTTCGCACCGGCTTGCCCGGCCGCACCAGGGCGGCGGAGAACCAGGAATTGGCGGTGGTGCGCGGGCCGAAGAAGTCGCCGGCCCGCAGGACCAGGCTGCGTATGCCGGACTCGCGCAGGCCGTCCTCCATGGCGATGCGGATGCGGCCCTTCGCGGTCCGGGGCGTCCGGGGCGCATCGGCGCCCGGGTTCGGGCCGGCGTCGCGTCCGTAGACGTAGACGTTGCCGGGCAGGATCAACCGGGCCTCGGCGGCCCGGGCGGCCGCGATCGAGGCGTCGAGCATCGGCAGGACCAGCCGGTCCCAGTCGCGGTAGCCCGGCGGGTTGACCGCGTGGACGATCAGCGACGCGCCCGAGGCCGCCGCGATCACGTCGCCGGGCACCATCGCGTCGCCCCGCATCCAGGCGAAGCCGTCCGCCTCATGGGCGACACCCTCCCGGGCGAGGCGGGCCGGATCGCGGTGCAGGGCCCGCACCGTCCAGCCCTCGGTCAGGAGGCGCCGCGCCACCGCGCCTCCCACCCCGCCCGTCGCGCCCAGCACCAGGGCCGTCCTCGTCGTCATCGCGCGCTCCTCGTTCGCCGTCGGCGAAAGATGTGCCAGGGGAGGGGTACGACGAGAATTGCCGAAGCACGGCGAGTCGCTATACGATTTCGTATGGCCGAACCGAGCTGGGACCATTTTCGCGCCGCGCTCGCCGTGCTGGAGGAGGGCTCGCTTTCCGGCGCTGCCCGGGCGCTCGGCCTGACGCAGCCGACCCTCGGCCGGCAGGTCGCGGCCCTGGAGCAGGCCTTGGGCACGGCCCTGTTCACCCGCTCGCCCACCGGCCTCGTGCCGACCGAGGCCGCCCTGACCCTCGCCCCCTATGCGCGCTCCCTGAAGGCGACCGCGGAGGCGCTACGCCGGGCGGTGGCGGCGGATGCGGAGGGACTGTCGGGCCGGGTGCGGATCACGGCGTCCGAGGTCGTCGGCGCCGAGGTGCTGCCGCCGATCCTGGCTGCCTTGCACGCGCGCCATCCGGGTCTCGCCCTCGACGTGGTGCTGTCCGACCGGATGCAGGACCTGCTGCGGCGGGATGCCGATATCGCCGTGCGGATGGCTCCGCCGACGCAAGAGGCGCTGGTGGCGCGGCGGGTCGGCACCGTGACCTTGGGCCTCTACGGCCACCGCCGCTACCTTGAGCGGCGCGGCGTACCGGAAGTCCCGGCGGATCTGGCGCAGCACAGCGTGATCGGCTTCGACGCCGAGACGCCGTTCCTGCGGGCGATGATGCGGGTGACGCCCGCGCTCGGTGAGACCTCCTTCGCCTGGCGCAGCGACAGCACGCTGGCCCAGCTCGCGGCGCTCCGGGCCGGCTTCGGCCTCGGCGCCTGCCACACGGCGCTCGCCGCCCGCGACCCGGAGCTGATCCGGGTGCTGCCGGAGATTTTTTGGGAGTTGCCGACCTTCGTGGTGATGCACGAGGACCTGCGCGCCTTGCGGCGCTGCCGGATGGTGTTCGACGCCCTGGCGGAGGGGATGGCGGAGTATTGCCGGGAGTGAGCCCGGTTAAGCCTCGCCACCCCTCACGGCAACTCCCGCACCACCACACGCCCGCCCTGTGCCGAGAGCGCCAGGCGCCCGGCCTTGAGCGCCAGCGCCTTCTCGCCGAACAGCCCGCGGCGCCAGCCGTGCAGCACCGGCACGTCGGCCGCGTCGTCCTCGGCGAGCGCCTCGAGGTCGTCGACGGTCGCGATGATCTTGGGCGCCACCCGCTCGTCCTCGCAGACCGCCTTCAGCAGCACCTTGAGGAGCTCGACGAGCGCCCCGTTGCCGCCGCTGCGGGCGCGGCCGCGCTCAGGGGTCGGCACCGTCGAGGGCTCGCGGGACAGGCCGCGCTCGACCGCCGCCAGGATGTCGGCGCCGGTGCGCGAGCGCTCGAACCCGGCGGGGATGGTGCGCAAGCGGCCCAGGGCCTCGACGCTGCGCGGCGCCGAGGTGGCGATGTCGATCACCGCCTCGTCCTTCAGGATGCGCCCGCGCGGCACGTTGCGGCTCTGCGCCTCGCGCTCGCGCCAGGCCGCCACCTCCATCAGCACCGCGATCTCGCGCGCCTTGCGCATCCGGGAGCTCAGGCGCTTCCAGGCCTGGTCCGGATCGGCCTTGTAGGTATCGGGGGAGGTGAGGACCGCCATCTCCTCGTCGAGCCAGGCGCCGCGGTCGGTGGCGACCAGTTCCCGCCCCAAGGCCTCGTAGACCTTGATGAGGTGGGTGACGTCCGACAGGGCGTAGCTCAGCTGCGCGTCCGAGAGCGGCCGGCGCGACCAGTCGGTGAAGCGCGACGACTTGTCGATCTTCGCCTTGGCGACGTCGTTGACCAGCTGCTCGTACGAGACCGAGTCGCCGTAGCCGCAGACCATCGCGGCGACCTGGGTGTCGAAGAACGGCTGCGGCAGCAGACCGCCGAGCAGCCAGATGATCTCGAGATCCTGCCGCGCCGAGTGGAAGACCTTCAGCACGCCCTCGTCGCCCATCAGGGCGAAGAACGGCGCGAGGTCGATCTCGGGCGCCAGCGGATCGACGAGCGCGGTCGACCCGTCCGGTGCCGCGATCTGGATCAGGCACAGCTTCGGATAATAGGTCGTCTCGCGCATGAACTCCGTGTCGACGGTCACGAAGGGTTGCGTGGCGAAGCGCGCGCAGGCGGAGGCGAGTTCTTCCGTCGAAGTAATCAGCTTCATAGGACCGGCTATAGCGGAGCCCGCCGCCGAGGGCGAGAGACCGGCACCGTGGGTTATGGGGATTGGGCGGCGCGACACGCGAAAATCACGCGGCGCGCGGCCTGTTCCGGCGCAGGGCAGCGGCGCGGGCCCGCCGTGTCCCTTCCGCCCGGCGGGTGAGCCAGTCGAGGATGTTGCGCTCCACCCGCTCGCCGGTCTCCCGGTCGGTCAGGCGGTGGATGCGGTCGGCGCGAAAGCCCCGGTAGCCGTCCCGGTCCCGGTCGGTGCCGCCGACCAGCACGCGGCCCGGGCCGATCTTGAGTTCGCGCGCCTGCAGCCGGCGCACGCTCCAGGCGCCGTTGCCGTCCTCGTAGACGAGTTCGAACCGGCCCTCGATCGGCAGCACCCGCCAGGTCCCGTCCTGGCGCTCGATGAATTGGCGCTCGATGAACGTGTCCTTGCTCTCGGTCGGCATGACTCGGGCCTCCGGTCGCGGCGTGTGGCGCGCCGTGGGCGCGTCCCACGGCGGATCGGGCAGGGTACCGGCGGGCGGCTCGAAGGAGCCGAAAAAGCTGTTCTGATCCATGGGGATAATATAATTGTTCGTTGTTTGTTCCACAAGTGCGAACGCGCCCGCATCGGGCCCCCGCGCTTGACTTCGCTCCCCCCTTCGCGAATGGGTGCCGCACGTTTTCGCGTGCGGGTGAAATGCCCGCGCGCCCGGCCTAGCGGCCCAGTCGAGACAGCCCAGACTCTGGACAGCGAAGACACGCCCATGCACCGCTATCGTTCCCATACCTGCGGGGCGCTCCGCCCGTCCGAAATCGGCGCGACCGTCCGCCTCTCCGGCTGGTGCCACCGCGTCCGCGACCATGGCGGCGTGCTGTTCATCGACCTGCGCGACCATTACGGCATCACGCAATGCGTGATCGACGCCGATTCCGCGGCCTTCAAGGCGGCGGAAGCCGTACGCTCCGAGTGGGTGATCCGCATCGACGGCCGGGTGCGCCAGCGGCCGGCCGGCACCGAGAACGCGGAGCTGCCGACCGGCGCGGTCGAGGTCTACATCACCGATCTCGAGGTGCTGGGCGCCGCCGCCGAACTGCCGATGCCGGTCTTCGGCGACCAGGATTACCCCGAGGAGACGCGGCTCAAGTACCGCTTCCTCGACCTGCGCCGCGAGAAGCTGCACGCCAACATCATGCGCCGCGGCGCGATCATCGATTCGCTGCGCCGGCGGATGCGCGAGGGCGGGTTCTTCGAGTTCCAGACCCCGATCCTCACCGCCTCGTCGCCGGAAGGAGCGCGTGACTTCCTGGTGCCGTCGCGCCTGCATCCGGGCAAGTTCTACGCCCTGCCGCAGGCCCCGCAGCAGTTCAAGCAGCTCACGATGATCGCCGGCTTCGACCGGTACTTCCAGATCGCGCCCTGCTTTCGCGACGAGGACGCCCGCGCCGACCGCTCGCCGGGCGAGTTCTACCAGCTCGACATCGAGATGAGCTTCGTCACCCAGGAAGACGTGTTCCAGGCGGTGGAGCCGGTCCTGCGCTCGGTGTTCGAGGAATTCGCCGACGGCAAGCGGGTCTCGCCGAGCTTCGTGCGCATCCCCTACGCCGAGGCGATGCTGAAATACGGCGTCGACAAGCCGGACCTGCGCAACCCGCTCGTCATCGCCGACGTGACGCAGGAATTCCTGCGCGAGGACGTGACCTTCAACGCGTTCAAGAACGCCATCAAGGCCGGCGGCGTGGTCAGGGCGGTTCCCGCCCCCGGTGCCGCGTCGCAGCCGCGCTCGTTCTTCGACAAGCTCAACGACTGGGCCCGCTCCGAGGGCGCGCCCGGCCTCGGCTACATCGTGTTCGAGGAGGAGGGCGGCCAGCTCACCGGCCGCGGCCCGATCGCCAAGTTCATCCCGGCGGAGGCGCAAGCGGCGATCGCCGCCAAGGCCGGCATCAAGGCCGGCGACGCGGTGTTCTTCTCCGCCGGGCCCGAGGCCAAGGCGGCGGGGCTCGCCGGCAAGGCCCGCATCCGCGTCGGCGACGAATTGGCCCTGTCCGACAAGGACCAGTTCGCCTTCTGCTGGATCACCGACTTCCCGATGTACGAGTGGAACGAGGACGAGAAGCGGGTCGATTTCTCGCACAACCCGTTCTCGATGCCGAATTTCGACCACGACGCCTTCATGGCCCTCGACCCCGAGGACCACGCGACGATCCTCGGCATCAAGGCGTTCCAGTACGACATCGTCTGCAACGGCATCGAGTTGTCGTCGGGCGCGATCCGCAACCACCGTCCCGAGGTGATGGAGAAGGCCTTCGGCCTCGCCGGCTACCCTCGGGAAGTGCTGGAGGCGAAGTTCGGCGGCATGCTGAACGCGCTGAAGCTCGGCGCTCCCCCGCACGGCGGCATCGCCCCGGGTGTCGACCGCATCGTGATGCTCCTCTGCAACGAGCCGAACATCCGCGAGGTGGTGCTGTTCCCGATGAACCAGCGCGCCGAGGACCTGATGATGAACGCGCCGTCCGAGGTGACCACCAAGCAGCTGCGCGAGCTGCATATCCGCCTCAACCTGCCGCAGAAGCAGGGCTGATCGGCGGACGTGCCCGGTCTCGTCGCGGTCGTCGTCGCGCATGACAGTGCCGGCGTGCTGCCGGCCTGTCTCGCGGCGCTCGCCCGCGAGCACGTGCCGGCCCTCGTCGTCGACAATGCCAGCCGCGACGGCTCGGCGGACCTCGCCGCCCGTCTCGGCGCGAGGGTGCTGCGGCTGCCCCGCAACGAGGGCTACGGCCGGGCCAACAATGCCGGCATCTGGGCGGCGGGGCGGGCGGAATACGCGCTGATCGTCAACCCCGACGTGGAGTTGCAGCCGGGTGCGGCCGACGCGTTGCTCGCCGCGGCCGAGGCCTATCCCGATGCCGGGCTGTTCGCGCCGCGCATCGTCGAGCCGGACGGGCGCTTCTTCTTCCAGCCGCGCTCGCTGCTCGCGCCCTATCTCACCAATCCTGGCGGTAAGCTCCATCCGCCCGAGGCCGATGCCTGCGCGCCGTTCCTGTCCGGCGCCTGCCTGATGGTGCGCCGCGACCTGTTCCTGGCGCTCGGCGGGTTCGATCCGAACATCTTCCTGTTCTACGAGGACGACGACCTCTGCCGCCGGATCGCCGACGGGGGGAGGGCGCTGATCCACGTCCATGGCGCCGTGGCGCTCCACGGCCGCGGCGCATCGAGCGCGCCGGAGCCCGGCCGGGTGCGCCGCTCGCGCTGGCACCAGGCCTGGTCGCGGGCCTACGTCTCGCGCAAATACGGCCTGCCCGACCCGACCGGGGCGATGCTGGTCAAGAACGGGATCAAGGCGCTGCTCGCCGCCCTGGCCTTCCGGCGCTCCGGGTTGGAGCGCTACGGCGGCTCGGTCGCCGGCGCCTGGGCGGCCCGCAAGGGCCGCACGGCGCTGGCGCAGGAGGGCCTGGCCGAGGCGCCGCCGGAGGCTGCGCCGTGGTGACGGTCGCCGACGGTCTCGCCCGACCGCACAACGCCTTCGGGGCGGTCCGGCTGGCGCTGGCGCTCCTCGTCGTGGTCTCGCACGCCTTCAGCGTCACCACCGGCGCCGTCCTCGACGAGCCGCTGATGCATCTCACCGGCTACACGCTGGGCGAGCACGCAGTGAACGGCTTCTTCGCCGTCTCCGGCTTCCTCGTCACGATGAGCCTGATGCGCCGCGGCCCGCGCGACTACGTCGTCGCCCGGGCGTTGCGCATCGTCCCCGGGCTGGTGGCGGCGACCCTCGTCGTGGCCCTCGGCCTCGGCAGCCTGATGACCACCTCGAGCCTCCCGGCCTATTGGAGCGATCCGGGCCTGTGGCGGTTCATCCAAGGAACGCTCACCACCTTCAAGAGCAATGCCGCCCTGCCGGGGGTCTTCTCGGACAACCCGTTCCGGTTCCCGATGGGCACGGTCTGGACGCTCAAATACGAGGTCCTGTGCTACCTCGGCCTGCTGGCGGCGGGACTTTTCGGAGCTCTGCGCCAGCGCTGGCTCGCTCCGCTTCTGGTCGCCGGACTCTTCGTGGCCCTTAGCCTCGCCGGCCTGCGGGCTGGCGAGATGCCGAAGGGCCTCGAGACGAGTTTGCGCCTGCCGCTGATCTTCGCCGCCGGCGCCGCGCTCTTCCTCCATGCCGATCGCGCCCGGCTGAGCTGGCCGCTCGCCTTCGCGCTGCTCGCGCTCGCGGCTCTCCTGCACGGCACCGCCCTCTACCCGCCCGCGCTCTTCCTCGCCGAGGCCTATGCCGTCCTCTGCCTCGGCCTCAGACCCCCCCTGCGGCACCCCGCCCTCGATCCGCGGGCCGACCTCTCCTACGGCACCTATCTCTACGGCTGGCCGATCCAGCAGAGCCTGCACGCGCTGTTTCCCGCGGTCTCGGCCGGGTGGCTGCTGCCGCCCTCGCTCCTCCTCACCCTCGCGGTGGCGGCCCTGTCCTGGCACTTCGTCGAGCGGCCGGCGCTCGGCTGGAAGGCGAGGCTGATCGGGCGGCGGGCGGCCGCGGACTGACGCGGGCCGAGGCCCCGCCCTCCGCGGCGTTGCCGAAAATTTGAGCAAAACCGCCCCAGCCCCGGCGTGATCCGCACCACCCGGCCTGACCCAGCGCGAAGTCGGGGGGCGCCTCTGTGAACAGGACGCATTTCCTTTGCCTTGGCCCCCGTCTTGCGTCTAGCTTCGGGTCAAACAGAGGGACGCCCATGCCGCTCAGCGCGTTCGACGAAATGACGGGAACTCAGGAGAGCGGACTGAGCCCGGCCGCCGTGCGCGAGGCGTACGCGGCGCTTAAAACCTGGCTCGAAAATACTCCGCCCGAGCACTTCGACACGCGGCGCAGCCAGGCGGAATTGTTCTTCCGCCGGATCGGGATCACCTTCGCGGTCTATGGCGACAACGAGTCGACGGAGCGGCTGATCCCGTTCGACATCATCCCGCGGGTGCTGACCAAGCCCGAATGGGGTTTCCTCGAACGCGGCCTGAAGCAGCGCGTCACCGCGCTCAACATGTTCCTGGCCGACATCTACGGCCCGCAGGACTGCATCAAGGCCGGGATCATCCCGGGCGACCTCGTCTTCCGCAACCCGCATTACCGGCTGGAGATGCGGGATTTCGAGGTACCGCACGGCAAGTACGTCCACATCGCCGGCATCGATATCGTGCGCACCGGCGAAGACCAGTTCTTCGTGCTGGAGGACAATGCCCGCACGCCGTCGGGGGTCTCCTACATGCTGGAGAACCGCGAGGTGATGCTGCGGCTCTTCCCCGAACTGTTCTCCAAGCACCGGGTCTCCCCGGTCGAGGCCTATCCGGACGCGCTGCTCGCGACCCTGCGCAGCCTGGCGCCGATGCGCGCCGCCCGCGACCCGAGCGTGGTGCTGCTGACCCCCGGCCGCTTCAACTCGGCCTTCTACGAGCACTCGTTCCTGGCCGACAAGCTCGGCGTCGACCTCGTCGAGGCCTCCGACCTCTTCACCAAGGACGACGTGGTCTACATGCGGACCACCGAGGGGCCGCGGCGCGTCGACGTGATCTACCGGCGCATCGACGACGACTTCCTCGATCCGCTGGTGTTCCGGCCCGATTCGGTCCTCGGCGTGCCCGGCCTGATGAGCGCCTACCAGAGCGGCAGCGTCACGCTCGCGAACGCGGTCGGCACCGGCATCGCCGACGACAAGGCGGTCTACAGCTACATGCCGGAAATCGTGCGCTTCTTCACCGGCGAGGAGCCGATCCTGCACAACGTGCCGACCTTCCGCTGCCGCGAGAAGGAGGCGTTGTCCTACGTGCTCGCCAATCTCGGCGACCTGGTGGTCAAGGAGGTCAACGGCTCGGGCGGCTACGGCATGCTGGTCGGCCCCCACGCCACGAAGCGCGAGATCGAGGAATTCGGCCGCAAGCTGCGCCACGCGCCGGACGGATTCATCGCCCAGCCGACCCTGGCACTCTCGACCTGCCCGACCTTCGTCGCCTCCGGCGTCGCGCCCCGCCACGTCGACCTGCGGCCCTTCGTGCTCTCGGGCGCCGACGACATCCGCATCGTGCCCGGCGGCCTGACCCGGGTCGCCCTCAAGGAGGGCTCGCTCGTGGTCAATTCGAGCCAGGGCGGCGGCACCAAGGATACCTGGGTGCTCGACGGCTGAGCGGCCCTTTCGCTCGTGAGAACGGGACCGGGCCCGACGCCCGGTCCGCCCGCACCACCCAAAGCGTGAGCCATCCGCCCGCCATGCTCTCCCGCACCGCCGACAACCTGTACTGGCTCTCGCGCTACGCCGAGCGCGCCGACTTCGTCGCCCGCATCCTCGACGCCGCCCTGCGCCTCTCCGCCCTGCCGGCCAATTACGGCGGCGGCGACGCGAACGAATGGGAATCGGCCCTGGCCTCGGCCGGCAACATCGATCTCTTTCGGCCGCTCTACGACAGCGTCAACGAGCACACCGTCCGCGACTTCCTGGCCTTCAGCCCCAACAACCCGTCCTCGATCCGCTCCTGCCTCCAGACCGCACGGGAGAATGCCCGCAGCGTGCGCACGGCGCTGACCAGCGAGATGTGGGAGGCGATCAACGAGGCCTACCTGCACCTGCGCAGCTTCGAGGGCCGGGACATGACCCGGGAGGAATTCGCCCGCTTCCTCGACTGGGTGAAGGGCGTGTCGCTGGCCTTCGACGGCTCGGCCTACCGCACGATGCTGCGCAACGACGCCTACTGGTTCACCCGGCTCGGCGTCGCCATCGAGCGGGCGGACAACACCGCCCGCATCCTCGACGTGAAGTACCACGTGCTTCTCCCCGAGACCGAGCGGGTCGGCGGCAGCCTCGACTACTTCCAGTGGACCACGATCCTGCGCGAGGTCTCGGCGCTCACTGCCTATCACTGGGTCTATCGCGAGAGCATCAAGCCCTGGCTGGTCGCCGACCTCTTGATCCTCAACCGCGAGATGCCGCGCTCGCTCGCCAATTGCTACGAGATGCTGGTCAACAACCTCGACCGCATCGCCGACGCCTATGGCCGCCGGGGCCCGAGCCAGCGACTCGCCCGCGGCATGCTCGCCAAGCTCGACGACACCACGGTGGACGAGATCTTCGCCTCCGGCCTGCACGAGTTCATCGAGGCGTTCATCGCCGAGAACAACCGGCTCGGGGCGGCGATCGTCGAGCAGTATCTGGGCTGAAGCCCCCCACGCCCGGACGGTTTCGCCCACGAGCGGGACGGTGTATGACCGCCCCGCACGGCTTGAAGCTTTAGCGTGACAGCGAGCATCGCGACCCCATGCGCATCCGCGTCGTCCACGAGACGGTTTATCGATACGACAGCCCGGCCCGGGGCCTGATCCAGATGCTGCGGCTGACGCCGCGCGACCATGACGGCCAGCACGTGCGCGCCTGGCGCATCGAGCCGACCGTCGACGGCCGCCTGAGCCGGCGCGAGGACGGCTTCGGCAACATCGTCCACGTCTTCAGCGCCGACGGCCTCGAGGAGGCGATGACGATCCGGGTCACCGGCGAGGTCGAGACCACCGAGACCCATGGGGTGATGCGCGGCATCTCCGAGTGGCTGCCGGACCCGTTCTACTTACGCGAATCGCGCTTCGCCGTCGCCGACGAGGCGATCCGGGCCTTCGCCGACGAGACGGTGGGCGACAGCGCCGATCCCCTCGACCGGCTGCACCGGCTGCTCGCCGGCGTCCACCAGGCGGTCGATTACGCCCCCGGCCCGACCGGGGCCACCACCACCGCGGCGGAGGTCTTCGCCCTGCGCAAGGGCGTGGCGCCGGACGTCGCCCACGTCTTCATCGCGGCGGCGCGCCACCTCGAGATCCCGGTGCGCTACGTCACGGGCTATTACTGGCGGCCCGACACCGCGGAGCAGGAGGCCGGCCACGCCTGGGTCGAGGCCCGGGTGCCGGATCTCGGCTGGGTCGGGTTCGATCCCGCCCACGGCATCGCCGTGACGGAAGCCCATCTGCGGGTGGCGATCGGCCTCGATTATCTCGACGCCGCGCCGGTCCGCGGCAGCCGCACCGGCGGCGGCACCGAGACCATGACGGTCCGGGTGCGGGTCGACGATGCCCAGGCCACGCAACAATCCGAGAAGGACCGGGCCGAGAACAAGCAGGCCGAGACGGAGCAGGCTCACGCGCAGGCGCAGCAGGCTCCGGCCGCGCAGAGTCAGGCCCAGGTCTGACGCGCCGCCTGTGGCACCGCCGCGATAGGGGCGGGCCACCTCACCTGGGGGCAGCGAATTCGGCTGGATTCGCCGCACGGGCTGCGCCAGGGTGGCGCCCGCGCGCGGTGCCGGACCGCCCGCATGACGGCTCGCCGGGGGGCGGTGTGCGATGACCTATTGCGTCGGGATCCTGGTCGAAGAGGGTCTCGTCATGATCGCCGATACCCGCACCAATGCGGGGCTCGACGACATCTCGACCTATCGCAAGCTGCACATGTTCACCAAGCCCGGCGAGCGGGTTCTGGCGTTGGCCTCGGCCGGCAACCTGTCGGTGACGCAGTCGGTGCTCTCGCTCCTGACCGAGGGCGTCGAGGATCCCGATACCGGCAAGCCGGAGACGATCTACGACGCGCCGACGATGTTCCGCGCCGCCCAGCTCATCGGCCGCGCGATCCGGAAAGTCCGGGCGATCGAGCGCGCCGGGTTCGAGGCGGCGCAGCTGCGCTTCGAGGTGTCGTTCCTGTTCGGCGGCCAGATCGGCGACGGGCCGATGCGGCTCTACATGATCTACTCGGCCGGCAACTTCATCGCCTGCAGCCAGGACGCCCCGTTCCTGCAGATCGGCGAGCACAAATACGGCAAGCCGATCCTCGATCGCGCCGTCACCTACAAGACCGACATCTACGACGCGCTCAAGGTCGGCCTCGTGTCGATGGATTCGACCATGCGGTCGAATCTCGGCGTCGGCCTGCCGATCGACCTGACGGTGATCCGCCGCAACACCTGCGACACCGAGGTGCTGCACCGGATCGAGGCCGGCGAGCCGTATTTCCACGACCTGCGCGAACGCTGGTCGGCGGCGCTCCGTGCGGCGCATCGGGCGATCCCGCGACCGCCTTATGGACCGGGGGTGAAGTAGGGGGGGCGGCCGCCGTCCATGACGGACGAGCCGGTGACCAGCACGCCAGCCCGTCCCACGCGCGGCCTCTCCCGGAGGTATTGGCGATCGGTGATCAGTACACCGATGATGGGCTGATACCTCAGTGCGCGTTTGAATGATATTTTTGAACCAAAACTTGATGTAGATCGGATCATCCTACCCTCCCACCTCAGGATGAGGCTGTGAGCAGGATAGGCCCTGCTATGTTCGTCTTTATGAAAGACGACCCCGCTCAAACAGGCTCTGAGTCTCGAATGAGCAATCCAGATAGACCTGAGACTTCTAGAGTCCTCCTTCGAGGTCGGTCGATCTCCGATCGCCGGCATTTCAGGATGAGTTTGCGCATGGGATGGGCTGGCATTCTACGCGGCGCCTGGCTTCGGGCGATTCAAGACGGTGTTCAGGTCAAGCGGGCGCCAATCCCCCATAAGGGATAACGAATGTCGGCATTCTGCTCCTTGCCGATCCTCGAACGGCACGCTTCCGGCCTTTTGAGGCGGAGACCGACGCCAAAGTCGGGTGAATGTGAAGCCGTTCGCTTGCGCGAAGCAAACGCATCCACGCGGACCTCACCGTTCGGCCGATTGCGCCCTATGCGGGTTTTCAGAAGCAGCCTTCTGTGCATGGCGTGAATCCTCCCAGGGGAACGCCCCAGGCAAGTTTCCTATCTCTCATGCGGATGCCCCAGCCGCCACACACACGGCCCACGTTCATGATAGTCGTTGTTGTGTTCCAGAATGCACAATCCGTGTCATATCTGGCTTTCGCGTCATCAAGACCAAAATTCTCAAGAATTTTATCTACTTTTCTCGGCCGTATATCGAAGCCGATCTCGTTTGTGTAGATGGCTGATATTGCCGTCGGTTCCATATCGTTTTTGTCGCATTGAGAGGATCGGCCCGGGCAGTGGAATGATACATAGTAAGTAATGCCATTAAAATCAGAAATAAAAATAATAGCTCCATGTTCAGTGGTGTAATAACTGGATTTAAGTGCCGTCTCTGCTTCAGAGGTGTTCATTCTCATGTGCAGAATGCCGAATGGAGTTCTGATTTCTTGTGCGTGGCTAGGCAATGTGGAGGCAGTCGATATCGCAGCGACGGAGGCGGTAAGCAACAAGGCGTTCATGAGCGTCCTCGAACATGAGACAATCTGCGCTCAATCCTATGCGTCGCGGCTACGATTTTTTACCCGGAGCCCGCTTCGACTGTTCATCACGCCAAGACTGCGTTCGGAATGGTCCATCGATCATCGGGATACCTCGCAGGGCTCAGGTGCGGAGCGTCTGCTTCCGGAAAGTGGGCAGGGTCCGCGCCCCACCCTCGGCGAGGTCTCGCAAAGCATGGATCCGAGGAAGGGGCGATACCGGATCTCCCCACCTCCCTTGCGAGACGGGAGCGCAGACGCGCATCCCGCCCGTGATCGAAGTCCTGAGCCGGATCTCAATCCGCCAGCGGCCGGGCCTCTTCCGGCAGCATGATCGGGATGCCGTCGCGGATCGGGTAGGCGAGCTTGGCCGAGCGGCTGATCAGCTCCTGGCGCCCGGAATCATACTCCAGCCGCTCCTTGGTCAGGGGGCAGACCAGCAGCTCGAGCAGCTTCGGGTCGATGCGGGTGGCCTCGGCGGAAAGGGGAGAGTCGGTCACGGTTGGTCCTTCCGAATGATCCGTGGGAGGCCATACCCCAAAGCGCCGCTTATTGCAGCGTCGGCTCGCCGCCCGCTCCGCGCACCAGCTCCATCTCTGTGACGGCAATCAGAACCTCGGCCCGGGTCTTGAGGTCGGGGGCCTCCAGCATCGCCTGCTTCTCGCGTGGGCCGAACGGGCTCATCATGCAGAGCGCGTTGACCAGGGCCTCGTTCGGCGCCTCCTCGATCCCGGCCCAGTCGACCTTGAGGTCGTTGGCGTCGACGAAATCGCGAAGCGCCTTCAGCACTCCGGCGCGGTCCACCGCCTCCTCGCCGGCCCGCGCATGGAAGTCGCTCTCGAAGGGCGCGAAGGTGACCTTGCAGCGGCGATAGCCGGTGGTGGTGGCCATCTCCTCCTCGATCCGGAACCGGGCGATGCCGGTGAGCGAGATCAGGTAGCGGCCGTCGCCGGTCTCGGCGAACTGGGTGACGCGGCCGGCGCAGCCGACCCGGAAGAGTTTGGGCGACAGCGGGGTTTCGCCGGAATCGGAATCCGGCTGGATCATGCCGATCACCCGGTCGGTGCGCAAGGCATCGTCCACCATCGCCAGGTAGCGCGGCTCGAAGATGTTGAGCGGCATCTGGCCCCGCGGCAGCAGCAGCGCGCCGGGGAGCGGAAAGACCGGGATCACGGTCGGGCAGTCGGCCGGGCCCTTGTAGGCGACGTTCATGCTCATCGGCGTCGCTCCCGCGCGGATCGATCAGGGCTCCCGGGCCCCGTCGTCTCGGGCCCGGGATCGCAAGCCTACCACTTAGGGCGCTGCCCTCCGGCGTGGATACCTGTCCGGCGTAATGCCGCGCCGGACATGCACTTTGGTACGCCGTCAGGAGAACATCAGCGTCGAGAGCTTGCGCCGGCCGCGGATGGTCATCGGGTCCATCGGGCCCCAGGCCTCGAACAGCTGCAGCAGCTGCTTGCGGGCGCCGTCGTCGTTCCAGGTCCGATCGCGGCGGACGATCTCGATCAGCTGGTCGACCGCCTCCTGCTGCTGGCCCTTGGCGTTGAGGCCGAGCGCCAGGTCGAACCGGGCCTGGTAATCGGCGGGATCCGCCTCGATCCGGCGCTGGAACCCGGCGAGGTCGCCGAGCGAGGCCGCCTGCTCGGCAAGCTCGATCGCCGCCTTCACGGCCGCGATGGCCGGGTCCTTGGCGGCCTCGGGCGGGGCGGCGTCGAGGAAGCGGCGGGCACCCTCGATGTCGTCGCGGTCGAGGAGGAGGCGGGCGAGCGCCGCGATCGCGCCGGCATGGCCCGGCTCCTGGCCGAGCACGGCGGCGTAGATCTCGGCGGCGGCATCCGGGTCGCCGGCCTCGCCGGCCGCTTGCGCCTCCGCCATCAGGTCCTCGACCGCGGTCGGGCCGAGGGGGCCGACCAGGCGCTCGATGAAGGCCTTCACCTGGCCCTCGGGCAGGGCGCCCATGAAGCCGTCGACCGGCTGGCCGCGCTGGAACGCGATCACCGCCGGGATCGACTGGATGCCGAGCTGCCCGGCGATCTGGGGATGCTCGTCGATGTTCATCTTGACGAGCTTCACCTTGCCGCCGGCATCCTTGACGGCTTTCTCGATGATCGGGGTGAGCTGCTTGCACGGCCCGCACCACGGCGCCCAGAAATCGACCAGGACCGGCTGCTGCAGGGATTCCTGCATCACGTCCTGGCGGAAGGTCGCGGTGGTGGTGTCCTTGATCAGGGCGCCCGCAGGAGTCTGGCCGGCCGCGGGAGTGTCGGTAAGCATCGATGACCTCAGGAGAACGGCCTTCACGTCACGGGCCTCACCGGCCCGCCGAACAGATGGGGTAGACCGGCCGCCCCGGCCAGGGCAAGGCGCGCAAAGCCGGAAAAAGCCCGGAAAAACAGGAGCCGGACCCGCCGCGGTGGCGCGTCCGGCGTAACCCTCACGCCGTTGCCGGCGCCGCCTGGCGCATCCGGCCGATCATCAGCGACATCAGGGCGGCCATCACGGCGGTGAGGCCCGCGGCCAGGAACGCCTCGAGGTAGCGCCCCTCGGAGGCCCGCACCAGGCCGGCGCCGAAGGCGGCGGTGGCGGCCCCGAGCTGGTGGCCGGCGGCGATCCAGCCGAACACGATCGGGGCGTCGCGCTCGCCGAAGGCCTCGTTGGCGAGCCGCACCGTCGGCGGCACCGTGGCGATCCAGTCGAGACCGTAGAACACGGCAAAGATCGACAGGCTGTAGAACGAGAAATCGGTGAAGGGCAGGGCCATCAGCGACAGGCCGCGCAGGCCGTAATAGACGAAGAGCAGCTTCCTCGGGTCGTAGCGGTCGGTGAGCCAGCCCGAGCCGGTGGTGCCGATGAGGTCGAACACGCCCATCAGCGCCAAGAGTCCCGCGGCCCGCACCTCCGGAATGCCCTGGTCGGCGCAGAACGAGATCAGGTGGGTGCCCACCAGCCCGTTGGTGGTGAGCCCGCAGATGAAGAAGGTGCCGAAGAGCAGCCAGAAATCGCCTTTGCGGCTCGCCCGCACCAGCCCGTCGATCGCCGCCTTGAACGGATTGGCGCGCCGCGGCGGCTCGGAGACGGTACCCGGCGCAGCCCCGTAGGGCGTGAGGCCGATGTCGGAGGGACGCTCCGGCAGGAGCCAGGCGACCAGCGGGATCAGGGCCGCGATGGCGCAGGCGACGGTGAGCACCACCGGCTGCCAGCCGCCGGCCTGCGCGATCGCCGCCAGGCCCGGCAGGAAGATCAGGGTGCCGGTGGCGGTGCTGGCGGTCAAAAGCCCCATGAACAGGCCGCGGCGCACGGCGAACCAGCGGTTCACCACCGTGGCGCCGAGCACGATGGCGACGCAGCCGCTGCCGAGGCCCGACAGCACGCCCCAGGTGGCGATCAGGTGCCAGGGCTCGCTCATGAGCGCGCTCAACGCCGTCGAGGTCGCCATGAGCGCCAGCGCGCAGAGCAGGGTGCGGCGGATGCCGAAGCTCTGCATCAGCGCCGCCGCGAAGGGGCCGACGAGCCCGTACAGGAAGATGCCGAGGCCGGCGGCAAAGGAGGTGGTGGAGCGGCTCCAGCCGAAGGCCTGCTCCAGCGGCAGGATCAGCACGCCCGGCGAGGCGCGCAGGCCCGCCGCCGCGAGCAGGCACAGGAAGATCACGCCGATGACCACGAAGGCGTAGTTCTGGCCGAAGGGCCGGGGTCTCGGTGCAGTCGGGGCCGGGGAGGCGAGGCCCCGCGGCGACACGGTCGAACTCATGCTGGGACATCCTCCCCGAATCGTGCTAGGACGTTACGTACCGGTCAGTAACATCGTCAAGGACCAAACATGGCGGAGGGGCATGACGGGAGCGCACCCGTCCGGGCCGGCGACCGGATCCGGGCGGCGGCCCGCGAGCTGTTCTACTTGCGCGGCTTCCGGGGCGTCGGGGTCGACGAGATCGTGGCCCGGGCCGGGGTGACGAAGCCGAGCCTCTATCGCGGCTTCGCCTCGAAGGACGCCCTCGTGGTCGCCTGCCTGGAAGATTACGATGCGGGCCTGCGCGGGCGCCTCGACGAGGCGCTGGCGGCCCATCCGGACGACCCGGGGGCGGGCCTCATCGCCTTCCTCGACGGGATCGCCCGGCGCAGCGCCCGGCCGGGCTTTCGCGGTTGCGGCCTCACCAACGCCGTGATCGAGTATCCGGAGGCGGACCACCCGGTCCACGCGGCGGCCTGCGACGGCAAGCGTGCGCTCCACGCCCGCCTCGCCGAGGTGGCCGGCACCCTCGGCGCCCGGGCACCCGACACCCTTGCCGACGCCTTGCTGCTGCTGATCGAGGGCGCCTTCGCCTGCGGGCAGATCTTCGGGGCCGAGGGGCCGAACCGCTCGCTCCGGCAAGCCGCCGAGGCCCTGATCGCGGCGAGCCGGGCGCAACCAGCATCCCGCACCGCACGATAGAATTCCGTCAATAAATCGGGGGGCAGTCGCAGCACGGCCTTGATTCCGTCGCCGTGATCGGTCGATACGCGAGAGTTGACGCCGATCGCGGCCCATCGCCTCTCAATGGCCTTTGGGCAGCGACCCCCGTGGAGTTGAGCGTATGACCCTCGTACGACGTTTCCAGGTTGCGCCGGCGCTGGTCCGCCTGATCCGCAAGGAGCGCGGCTCCTCCCGCATCACCGAAGGTTACTTCCCGCCCCAATCCGGCCGGACCTCGTTCGTGCGCGTCGATGGCGGCCAATGCCACCTCGTCCTGGTCACCTCCGACAACGGCACCTCGCACGAGGAGCGCACCGAGGTGCCGCGCGCCCATGGCGACGCGCTCCTCGACGTCTGCGCCGGCCGCGCCGCCTACGACCGCACGCAGGTCGCTCTCGGCAACGGCCGCGACGCCCTGATCGACCGCTACGTCGCCCCCGGCAACGTCGACGTCGTCTCGGTGGTGTTCGACAATCCCGACGAGGCGAACGGTTTCCCGGCCCCGCCGTGGTTCGGCCCCGAGGTCACCGCGGATGCCGCCTACGAGGGCCGCAGCATCGCGCTCCAGGGCGTGCCGCAGCCCGGCGAGATCGGTTTGTCCAATGCGGCCCTCGACGCGGTGCTCGACCTGATCGAGCCGCGCTACGGCTTCGGCCGCTACGCCGCGCCGAGCCGCAACGGCGACGAGGGCGGGGTGGTCAATGCGCTCCGCCGCATCGCCACGCCGCCTACGCCCGAGCCGGCGCCGGCCCCGCCGCCGGAGCCCGAGCCCGTGCATGTCCACGAGGCGCCGCCCCCGCCGCCCCAGGCCGAGGCCGCCCAAGAGCCTCCTCAGCCCCCGCCGGCCCCGGAGCCCCACGCCGATGCCCGCATCGACGACGTGATCGAGAGCCTGTCCCAGGCGCTCGGCGCCGCGGTGCCGGGCGGGGATGCCGCCCGCGACGACGGTACACCCGCCTTCGAGCGCTGGACCGTGCGCCCGCGCCGGACCCAGCCGACGCCCTGAGGGACGGACCCCGTCCGACACCCCTTCCCCGATCTCGACCCATCCCGGGTTCCGCCTTGGCCGGAACCCGGGATTTTTCGTGTCGAGCGGGCGCATCCGACCGCGACGAATCCGTGTTGCACGGTTGAATGGCACACCGTAATCCGTCAGCCACTTGACGTCGCCGCGCCCAAGCGGCACGCCGCATTCCGGCTGGACCGTGCCCGGTTTGACGACCGGCCGTGCGAGGGCGGCTTTCGAGGTTCCGGCAACGACCGGACGCCATCGGCTCCCCTTGTCGCAAAGACAGCGGGGCCGTGAGCCGGGGCGACCGCAGGGTTATCCCGGATTTTCGACTTGGAATTGGCGGGCCGGACTTCCTACACTGTCCGGACCGCGTCCCGTTCCAGAGGACATCACGCGGCGAAGGCCGCACCGCGACGGCCGATCACAAGCGACCGGCCCCCTGGGGAGAGAACGAACATGCAGCACGCCACGCCGTCCGCGACGGCCCCGGGCTCGTCGCAGCCTTGGTACAGGGTCCTCTACATTCAGGTTCTGATCGCCATCGCGCTCGGCGTGCTGCTCGGCTACGTGGCGCCCGACACCGCCAAGTCGATGAAGTGGCTCGGCGACGCCTTCATCGCGCTCATCAAGATGATGATCGCCCCGATCATCTTCTGCACCATCGTGCACGGCATCGCGTCGATCGGCGACCTGAAGAAGGTCGGCCGCGTCGGCCTCAAGGCGCTGATCTATTTCGAGGTGGTGTCCTCGCTCGCCCTGCTCGTGGGCGTGATCGTCGGCGAGATCGTGCAGCCGGGCGCCGGTTTCGGCGCCAATCCGGCGCAGCTCGACGCCAAGGCGGTGGCCGGCTACGTCAGCAAGGCGCAGGCGGATTCGACGGTCGCCCACATCATGGCGATCATTCCGAAAAGCTACTTCGATGCCTTCGCGGGCGGCGACCTGCTCCAGATCCTGCTGATCGCGGTGCTGACCGGCGTGGTCATCACGGGCTTGGGCGAGCGCGGCAAGCCGGCGATCCACGCCATCGAGGCAGCGGGCGAGATCTTCTTCCGCATCATCGGCATGATCGTGAAGCTCGCGCCGCTCGGCGCCTTCGGCGCCATGGCCTACACGATCGGCCAGTACGGCATCGGCAAGCTCGGCAACCTCGCGGGCCTCGTCGCCACCTTCTACCTCACCAGCCTGCTCTTCGTGCTGGTGGTGCTCGGGCTGATCGCGCGCTTCTCCGGCTTCTCGATCCTCAAGTTCCTGGCCTACATCAAGGACGAGCTCCTCATCGTGCTCGGCACCTCGTCGTCCGAGACGGTGCTGCCGCACATGATGCAGAAGATGAAGCGGCTCGGCGCCTCGGATTCGGTCGTCGGCCTCGTCATCCCGACCGGCTACTCGTTCAACCTCGACGGCACCAACATCTACATGACGCTGGCGACCCTGTTCCTGGCCCAGGCCGTGGGGGCGGATCTCAGCTTCGGGCAATACGCCACCATCATCGGGGTCGCGATGCTGACCTCGAAGGGGGCGTCGGGCGTCACCGGCGCCGGCTTCATCACGCTCGCCGCCACCCTCGGGGCGATCCCCGGCAACCCGGTCCCGGTCGCCGCGATGGCGCTGATCCTCGGCATCGACAAGTTCATGTCGGAATGCCGCGCGCTCACCAACCTCGTCGGCAACGGCGTCGCCTGCGTGGTGGTGAGCCGCTGGGAGGGCGAGCTCGACCCGGTCAAGCTGCGCGAGGTGATGGCCAATCCCCTCGCCATCGGCACCGAGATCGCCGACGAGAAGCCGGTCCCGGTCGCGCCCTGACGGCGATGGCGGTCCTTCGCATCGGCATCGATCTCGGCGGCACCAAGATCGCCGGGATCGCCCTCGACGCATCGGGCCGGGTCCTGGCCGAGCGCCGGATCGCCACCCCGCGCGGCGAGTACGATGCTTCGCTCCGGGCCATCGCCGCCCTGGTCGGCTTCCTCGAAGCCGAGTCCGGCGGCACCGGCACCGTCGGGGTGGGCATCCCCGGCGCGCTGGTGCCCGAGACCGGCCGGGTCAAGAACGCCAACTCGACCTGGCTCAACGGCCGGCCGCTCGGCGACGACCTCTCGCGGGTTCTCGCCCGCCCGGTGCGGCTGGAGAACGACGCCAATTGCCTGGCGGTCTCCGAGGCCGTCGACGGGGCGGGGCAGGGGGCCGCCGTCGTCTGGGCGGTGATCCTCGGCACCGGCGTGGGCTCGGGCATCGCGCTCGCGGGCCGGGCCCTGTCCGGGCGCCAGCGCATCGCCGGGGAATGGGGCCATAACCCGCTGCCGAGCCCCCGCGACGACGAGCGGCCGGGCCCCGCCTGCTATTGCGGCCGGCACGGCTGCCTCGAGACATGGCTGTCCGGGCCGGGATTGGCTGCCGACCATGCGCGGCGCACCGACTTGGCGATGACCGACTTGGCGATGACCAACTTGGCGATGACCGGGGAGGCGATCGTCGCGGCGATGCGCGGCGGCGATGTGGCGGCGCGCGAGACCTTCGCGGTCTGGCTCGACCGGCTCGGGCGCGGCATCGCGGGCGTCGTCAACGTGCTCGACCCGGACGTGATCGTGCTCGGCGGCGGCCTCTCGACGATTTCCGAGATCTACGACGCGCTCCCCGAGCGGGTCGCCCCCCACATCTTCGGCGGCTTCGCCACGCCGATCCGGCCAAGCCGCCACGGCGACGCCTCGGGGGTGCGCGGAGCGGCATGGCTGTGGAACGAACAGGATACATCCGCCGCCTGAGGCGTGCTAGAGCGCTTCACGATCGCGTTGCAATCGCGAAGCTCTCTAAGTCTTTGTTTGATCGTATTTTCTTCGACGAACCGGTGTCCACTTCGTCGGAAAATGCTCTAGGCGGTCGTTTCGACCGGCTTTCGCCCGTCGGGAGACAAGACCATGCCGGCCAGACCCGTCGACCTCGACCCGGCCTCGATCCGCATCCTCGAGCACCTGCAGCAGGACAGCGAGATCGGCATCGGCGACCTCGCCGAGGCGGTCGGCCTCTCGACCTCGCCGTGCTGGCGCCGGGTCGCCGATCTCAAGGCCCGGGGCATCATCCGGCGCTGCGTCGCGGTGGCCGATCCGCAGGCGCTCGGCCTCCAAGTCAACGTTTTCGTCCACGTCTCGCTGGAGAAGCAGACCCAGGCCGCCCTCCAGGCCTTCTCCGACGCCATCCGCCACCGGCCCGAGGTGATGGAGTGCTACCTGATGAGCGGCGAGGCCGATTACATGCTGCGCGTCGTGGTCGAGGACCTGGCCCAGTACCAGCGGCTGATCGTCGAGCACCTCACCCGGATCCCCGGGGTGGCGAAGATCCGGTCGAGCTTCGCGCTCGACCAAGTGAAGTATACGACCGCGTTGCCGCTCGATCATCTGAAGGAGTAGTGGGGCTGCGGGTGGGAGAGCCCCATAGCCGGCAGGCTTCAGGCAGCTGTCGAGTACCGTGGAGGCGGACGACGGCCCGGAGGCGTCATCCAACTCCGCAGAGATCAGAAGAGATCAGCCCGCCGGTCCCGAGAGCCAGTCCGGCACCCGGTCGAGCCCGATCAGCTCCTCGTAGGAGAGCCGCGGGCGGATCACCGCGTGGTCGGCTCCGCGCACCAGCACCTCGGGCACCAGCGGCCGGGTGTTGTAGGTGCAGGCCTGCACGGCGCCGTAGGCGCCGGCCGACATCACGGCGATCAGGTCGCCGGGCTTCACCTCGGGCATCTCGCGGGCGAGCGCCAGGTAGTCGCCGCTCTCGCAGACCGGGCCGACCACGTCGGCGGTGAGGCGGTTCGCCTCGGGCTTCGGCTCGGCCACCGGGCGCAAGCCGTGGTAGGCCTCGTAGAGCGTCGGGCGGATCAGGTCGTTCATCGCCGCATCGACGATCACGAAGGTGCGGCCCTCGCCGTGCTTGACGTAGAGCACGCGGGTGACCAGCACCCCGGCATTGCCGGCGATCATCCGGCCGATCTCGAAGACGGGCCTGAGACCGAGCGGCTTGAAATGGGGCCGCAGCACCGCCGCGAAGGCGGCCGGGTCGGGCGGGGGCGCGTTGTCGTCCCGGTAGGGGATGCCGAGCCCGCCGCCGAAATCGACGTGGTGGAGCCGGTGGCCCGCCGCCATCAGGTCGCGGGCGAGGCCGCAGAGCAGGGCGGCGGCGTTGTCGTAGGGCGCGAGATCGGTGATCTGGCTGCCGATATGCATGTCGACGCCGACGAGCGACAGGCCCGGCAGGGAGGCCGCCCGGTCGTAGACCTCGCGGGCGCGGGAGATCGGGATGCCGAACTTGTTCTCGGACTTGCCGGTCGAGATCTTGGCGTGGGTGCGGGCATCGACGTCCGGGTTGACCCGGATCGAGACCGGCGCCGTCGCGCCCTTGGCGGCGGCGACCCGCGACAGCTGCTCCAGCTCGGGCTCGCTCTCGACGTTGAAGCACAGGATGCCGGCGTCGAGGGCCGCCGCCATCTCGCCCTCGGTCTTGCCGACGCCCGAGAACACGATCCGCTCGCCCGGCACGCCGGCGGCGAGCGCCCGGCGCAGTTCGCCCTCCGAGACGATGTCCATGCCGGCGCCCAGCCGCGCCAGGGTGGCGAGCACCGCCTGGTTCGAATTCGCCTTCATGGCGTAGCAGACCAGGGCGTCGTCACCGGCGAACGCCTCCGCGAAGACCCGGTAATGCCGTTCCAGGGTGGCGGAGGCGTAGCAGTAGAACGGGGTGCCGACCGCGCCCGCGAGCCGTGCCAGGTCGACATCCTCGGCGTGGAGCACGCCGTCGCGGTAGGTGAAGTGATGCATGAGGGTGACCGACGTCCGGGCGCTGCCGCGCCTGCTGCGAGCGCGTGAGACGCGCCCTCTACACGAAACCGGCCGGCCTTTGCACCCTCGCGCGCGTCTCAGAGCAGCGGGTCGAGGGGGAAGGGCCCCTTGGGGATCACGTAGCCCTTGCGGCGGCGCGACGACGATTCGGTCGGGGCCGGGATCCCGGTCGGTGCCGCGACGGCGGCCGACGGCAGTTCGTCCTCGGGATCGGGCGCGGAGGCGCCCGCCGAGAGCCCGACGCCGGCCGGCAGGGTGTTGACCGCGGCCGCCCCGGTCTTCGGCCGGGTCACGCTCGGATTGGCCCCGGCCGCATTGGCCCCGATCTGCGGCTGGCCGGCCGGCGCCGCCGCGGGCGGCGGCTCGAGCGGGCCGCGCCGGCCGCAGGCGGCGGCCGAGAGGGCGATCAGGCCGAGAAGAACGAGGGTATGGGGACGGAACACGGGCGGGATCCGGAAAACGCGAAGCGTGGCCGCGGCACCATAGCGGTCTGCACCCCTTGAGGCGAGCCCGGCACTCACAGCCTTTGCGCGCCGGTTGCGCGGCATTCGAGCGTGACCGTTAAGGCGGTGTTGGAAGGAGGACCGGAAGAGTGCACGAACCTGTCCCGGGCGCCTCTTCGAGCCCCGGGCGACACAAAGCCACGCCGAAAGGCCCCGATGGGACGACGGAACGGCGATCGTTTCGCTCGCCAATCCGTTAATCAACGGTTAAGCTTATCGCCGATCCTCGCGTCGGCTCCCGTCGCGTTTGTGAGTGTCCCGTGAGCCTTTCGACGGTGCGGCTGCACCAGCTCCTCGTCGCCGCGGCTTTCCTGGTGCCGTGCGTCGTCCTGGTGGGCGCGGCGTGGTGGAACCGGGCCGAGGTGCTGCGGGAAGAGGACAGCGCGGTCGTCCGCACCGCGGCGGTCATGCACGAGCACGCCTCGAAGGTGTTCGACACCGCCGAACTGGCGATGGACCGGGTCGACGACTACATCTTCGATCGCAGCTGGAGCCAGATCGCGGCGCCCGCCACCGGCGGGTTCCTGGCGAGCCTGAAGGCGCCTCTGGCCCAGGCCCGGGCGGTCTGGGTGGTCGACCCGCAGGGAAAGATCCAGGCCTCCAGCCGCGAGGCCGATCTCGGCCGCGACATCGCCGGGCGCGACGTGTTCTCGGTCCATCGCCAGCGCGACATCGGGATCTATGTCAGCCCCGCCATGCGCGAGTCCGACGGCACCACCGCCTTCATGGTCAGCCGCCGCCGCTCGACCGATGACGGGCGCTTCGACGGCGTGATCGTGGTCCTGCTCGGTACCGAGTATTTCGCCCGCTTCTACGCCGAGATCGCCGCCCCGACCGACCATCGGGCGATGCTGCTGCGCGCCGACGGCGCGATCCTGGTGCGCGAGCCGCCCGGCCCCGAAGTCGACGAGCGGCTGGCCCCGGCCGACCCGCTGCTGCGGGCGATCCGCGCCCGGCCGCAGGGCGGCGCGGCCGCCGGCACCCCGGCGGGCGAGGCCGAGCGGCTCTATGCCTGGCGACGGATCGGCGACTACCCGGTCGAGGTCGCCTTCTCGGTCGAGACCGCGATCGCGCTGGACCGCTGGTACGACAACCTGCGGGTCTACGGCCTCGTCGCCACCGTCTCGGCCCTGACCTTGGTGCTGATGGCCTGGCTGGCGCTGGCCCGGGCGCGCGCCGAGCAGCAGGCGCTCTCCGACCTCAAGCGCGAGCACGCCCAGCGGCTCGCCGCCGAGAGCCAGCTGCGCCAGTCGCAGAAGATGGAGGCGGTGGGCCAGCTCACCGGCGGCATCGCCCACGACTTCAACAACCTGCTGGCGGTCATCACCGGCTCGCTCGAACTGGTGCAGCGCCGCATCGCCCGGGGCGACACCGATGTCGGCCGCTTCATCGCCGGCGCCCTCGACGGCACCGACCGGGCGGCGAAGCTGACCCACCGGCTCCTGGCCTTCGCCCGCCAGCAGCCCCTCGAACCGCGCCCGACCGACCCGAACCGCCTCGTCGGCGGGATGATCGACCTCCTGCGCCGGACCCTCGGCGAGACCGTCCGGGTCGAGACCCGGCTGATGGCCGATCCCCCGGCGATCTTCGTCGACCAGAACCAGCTCGAGAATGCGATCCTGAACCTCGCGGTCAATGCCCGCGACGCGATGCCGGGCGGCGGCAAGCTCGCGCTGGAGACCGCGCACGGCACCCTCGACGACGGCACGAAGGCGGTGTCGGTCACCGTGCGGGATAGCGGCACCGGCATGCCGCCGGACGTGGTGGCCCGCGCCTTCGAGCCGTTCTTCACCACCAAGCCGCAGGGGCGGGGGACGGGCCTGGGCCTGAGCCAGGTCTACGGCTTCGTCACCCAGTCGGGCGGGCGGGTGCGGATCGACAGCCAGCCCGGCCAGGGCACCGCCATCGAACTCACCCTGCCGGTGAGCGCCGACGGCGTGCCGGCCGAGACCGCCGGGCGCGGGAGCCTCGCCCCGCCGGTGCCCGGGCGGGCCCGGCAGACGGTGCTGGTGGTGGAGGACGACGCCGCGGTGCGGCTCGCCAGCGCCGAGACGATCGGCGAACTCGGGTACCGCACCGTGACGGCGCCGGACGGGGCGGCGGCGCTCGCCGTCCTCGACAGCGAGCGGCACGTGGCGGTGCTGTTCACCGACGTGGTGATGCCGGGCATCGACGGGCCTACGCTCGCGGCGGAAGCGCGGCGGCGGCAGCCCGACCTGCGGGTGATCTTCGCCACCGGCCATCCGGCCGACGACGGCCAGGAAGGCCCGCGCCCTGGGCCCGGCGAGACGGTCCTGCGCAAGCCCTTCACCATCGAGGCCCTGGCCGAAGCCTTGGAGGCCGCGAGCCGGGCCGAGGCCTCGGCGTGAACCGAGGCCTCCGAGTGTCCGGCCGCTTGGCGTCCTACTTGTGGGTCTGCTCGTAGTAGTCGATCGCCTTCTTGCAGTTGACCGAAATCTTCTTCATGTTCTTCTCGAAGCAGCGATCGACCTCGGGGCTGTCCGGCGGCAGGTTGCCGCAATAGGTCATGTAATCGCCGGTGCAGTACTTCTTCAGGTTGGGGTCGTCCCGCTGGGCCAGGGCCGGTCCGGCGAGCACCATCAGGCTGCCGGCAGTCAGGAGAGCGAGCGACATCGGCCTGAGCATCATGTCTGTCGAAGCCTTGCAGAGCGTGGGAAGTGGCAGCGACATGGCCCGAAACACGTCACCTGACAAGGGTCGGGACGCGATGCAGGAATCGCCAGGGCGACGGCCGGGATCGGCCGAGACTCGCCGACTAGGAAAGAAAACCGAATGATGTCAATCGTTTAGGTAGTGTTTCCAGGGTATTTCCGGTTCGGTGCGGCGCGTCCACGGGCGGATCGGGCCGGCCGCGATGTGCCGCAGGGCACAAAGCCCACCGATTCCCGGCGGGTCATCCCGCCGCGGCGGGTGTCGGCCGCTGGGTCGATTGTCCGAGCTGGGTCGCCGGCGGCAACCGCGGCTCCGGCCGGCCTTGCGCCTGCATCAGGGCATCGGCGACCTCGGCGATCCGGCGCTCCAGGGCGGCGTTCTCGGCGGCGATGCGCTCGGGCGGCGGGGGAGCGGCCTTGCTCGACGCCGCTTGCCGCGCCTCTTGCCGCGCCTCTTGCAATGCTTCTTGCAGCCGCGCGATCTCGGCCCGCGCACCTTCCGCCTCGGAGGCATGGCGGGTGACGAGGTCGGCGAGCGCGTCCTCGAGGGCCTGGATCTGCTCACGGGCGGCGCTGGCGACGCTCTCGCCCGCCGCGGCGACCTGCCCGCGGGCCGCCCGGACCCGCTCCTCGGCGACGCCCCTTGCCGCCTCGGCCTCGGCCTGACCGCTCCGTCTCGTCTCGACCTCGGCCCGCAAGGTGGCAAGCTCGGCCAGGGCCCGCTGGTAGGGGCCTTCCAGCGCCCGCATCGCCTCCTCGGCGGCGGCCCGGGCGGTGCGGGCCTCGGCCAGCTCGCCCTGGATCTGCGCGAGGCTGCCGCGCGCCTCGACGAGGTCGCGCTCGATCTCGGCGAGATGCGCGTCCCGGCGCTCGATCTCCTGGGTCAGCGTGCCGATGCGCACGGTGCGGCGGCCCATCTCCTCCATTTCGGCCCGGCGGGCGGCCATCGCCTCCTCGACCCGGCGCTCGAGCTGGCGCTCGCGTACGGCGAACTCGGCCCGCAGGTGGTCCTTCTCGGCGGTCAGCTCGACGATCGACATCGGGTACAGCGCCTCGAGCCGGCGGCGCGTCAGGCGCTCGGCCCGGGCGTTGAGCGCCGGCAGGACCAGCAGGGCGCACAGGCTGGCGGCGAGGAACCCCAGCGCCGCGAACATCAGGGATTCGATCACCCGGGCGATACTCTCTCGGCGTCCGGGCGGGAGGCTCCGCACGGACGGTTGATACGATCGGCGTGCCCCGCGCACGGCCGGAAGCCGGGCACGGGTGGCGCGGCCGGACCCTGCCACGGGAACGCCGCCAGGGCCAGCTTGCAAGGCCCCGCCTGCGAGGCCTGCCTGCGAGACCTGCCCGCAGGACCGGCGCGGCCGGTCCCGTCAGAACGGGTTCCAGGTCGGCGAGTCCGTGAACTTCAGATAGCCGACATTGATCCCGAACCGCGCGCCGACCCCGGCGCGGATCGGCACCACCACGATGTTGTCGGCGGTGACCGCCGACATGCCGAAGCCGCCGACCACGTAGGCCGAGCCGTCCATGCCGACGAAGCGCCGGTAGAGCGCGTCGACCCGCGGCAGGTTGTAGACCAGCATCATGGCGCGGGCGCCGTCGCCGCCGACGTCGAAGCCGAGGGACGGGCCCTGCCAGAAGATCTTGCGCTGGCCGGCATTGCGGGTGAACAGCGTGCCCTCGCCGAAGCGCACGCCGCCGATGATCGCGCCGGAGGCCTCCTGGCCGAGGATGTAGCCGTTGGGCTCGCCCCAGCGCCGCGTCGCCTCCTGAACCGTCAGGGCGAGGCCGCGGGAGACCGAGCCGAAGAACTGGTGGCCCGAATCGATGATCTCCCGCGGCTGGAAGGTGCCGGGATCGCCGGGCCCGCGCCCCTGCGCCGCGGCGGGGAGGGCGGCCAGCATCGCGGGAGCGGCGAGGAGGGCCGCGAGGGCGCGCCGGCGCGAGATCCGGAGGGGCTGCCGGGTCCGAGAGGCGGAGCCGGCGATCTGCCGACCTGGCGGGGCGGAGGAGGCTGAGAGCATTCGTTAGGCATCCCGGCTTTAGATGGTCCTGGCCGGTCCCGGCGAGCGGGAGCCGGCGCGGACGGGCGGCGGGATGCCACAGATGCTGCGAATATGGGTAAGATCCGGTTAACGCGGCGCGGCGTGCTGTCGCTTCTTCCCGCAGCGGTGACCCTGCCCGCCGCAGCGATCCGGCCGGCCCGCGGCGAGACGCCGCTCGGCGTGCCCGATCTCTACGCCGCCGACCCCCTGACCGGCCTGGCCTTGCGCGGCTTCGACGCGGTCTCCTACCGGCTCGGGCCTGCGCCCTTGCCCGGCTCGGCGGCGCATGAATTCACTTGGTCGGGCCTGGTCTGGCGCTTCGAATCCGCGGCGAATCGCGGCGCCTTCGCGCGGGCGCCCCAGGCCTACGCCCCGCGCCTGGGCGGCTTCGATCCGGAGGGCATCGCCGCCGGCCGCCTCGTCGAGACCGATCCCCTGGTGGCGGCTCTCGGCGACGACCGGCTCTACCTGTTCCGCGACGCCGAGCGCCGGGCGCGCGCCGACACCACGCTCATCGATGCCGCCGAGGCGCGCTGGCCGCTCCTGCGGCCCGACGCCGCGATCGGCGGCTGAGCAGGGTCGCCCGGCGCTACGTCGCTCGCTTCGGGCTCGTCGCCGGCAGCACGGCCCGGGCGGCCTGGGACGGGTCGCCGAAGGCCGCGAACGGGCCGTTGAGGTACTGGCCGGGCCGGCGTCCGTAGCCGAAGGGCCGGCCGTCGGGGCCGACGAGGCAGCCGCCGGCCTGGGTGAGGATGTGGTCGCCGGCCGCCGTGTCCCATTCCATCGTCGGGCCGCAGCGGACGTAGACGTCGCCCTCGCCGCAGGCGAGGAGCCCGAACTTGAGGGCCGAGGAGACTCCGCGCCGCGCGCCGATCGGCAATTCGGCGAGGAACGCCTCGTCCGCCGCCTCGCCGTGGCTGCGGCTGACCAAGGCCGTCATCCCCTCCGGCGGGACGGGTCGGGCCGCGACCGGCCGGAAGGCGCTCAGGACCCCCTCGACGACCGGCGCCTCGACGGCGTGGGTGCCGGCGGCCCAGACCCGGCCGAGGGCGGGGGCGGCCAGCGCCGCCGCGACCGGCCGCTCGCCGGCGACGAGGGCGATGTTGACCGTGTACTCGCCGGTTCCTTTCAGAAAATCCTTGGTACCGTCGAGGGGATCGACCAGGAAGAACAGGGCGGCCGGAGCGGCTTCGGCGGCGGTCTCCTCGGCGATCACCGGGATGCCGGGCCAGGCCTCTTCCAAGGCGGCGACGATCTGCGCCTCGGCGGCGAGGTCGGCCTGGCTCGTCGGCGAGCCGTCCGCCTTGAGGTGATGGCGGCAGCCGCCGAGTTCGTAGGCCCGCAGGATCGTGCCGGCGGCCGCCGCGATCTCGGCGAGCCGCAGGGCGACGGCGTCGCGCTCGGCGGGTTCGGGCTGCCGGTCGAGGGACAGAGAGGGCACGGGTTTGGTTGCGGGTGTCATGCCGCCGTCATGCCCGGCGCCGGCAGGTTTGTCGATCGATCGCGCCTGATCGGCCCCGCCGGATCGACCATGCCGAGGCGATCCGACCCTGCCGGGCGCGCGATCGCCTTTTCAAACCGGCCCGCGGCGGCTATCGGTGCCGGCAAACCGTGGCGGGAGCCGCCGCGACTCGACATCATCTGCCGGCCCCGCGGAGCACTCCCATGACCACCGTCACCCTCGACGCCCTCGACCTCTCGGCGCTGCTCTGCTCGCGGGTCTGCCACGACGTCATCAGCCCGGTCGGCGCCATCGTGAACGGGCTGGAGGTGCTGGAGGACGAGGACAGCGCCGAGATGCGCGACTTCGCCCTCGACCTGATCCGCAAGAGCGCCAGGCAGGCCTCGGCCCGGCTGCAATTCGCCCGCATCGCCTTCGGGGCGGCGGGCTCGGCGGGGGCCAGCATCGACCTCGCCGATGCGGAGAACGTCTCCCGCGGCATGTTCGGCGACGAGAAGACGCAGCTGTCCTGGAGCGCGCCGCGGGCGCTGTTCCCGAAGAACAAGGTCAAGCTGCTCCTGAACCTGGTGGTCATCGCCGTGACGGCGATCCCCCGTGGCGGCGTCATCGACGTCAAGGTCACCGGCGAGGCCGAGGCGCCGCTCTTCATCCTCACCGCCAAGGGCGCCTATGCCCGCATCCCGCCGCATGTCGAAGCGCTGATCGCCGGCACGCCGGCGAGCGGCACCGTCGACGCCCACGCGATCCAGCCGTTCTATGCCGGCCTGGTCGCCCGGGCCGCCGAGATGGGCGTGACGTTCTCGATCGAGGGCGACACGGTGACGATCCGGGCCGAGCCCGCCGCCCCGGCCGAAACCGTCTCCGAGACCGACGTCGAGGCCGACGATAACGGCATCTAACCCTGCGATCGGCCGTCGGGACGGGGCGTTTTCTCTTGGCCGTCCCTGGTTTTTCCCGGCCCCGGGCGGAATTGTCACCGGGGTCGGAGCGTTGTGAGGATTTGCGGCAACGGATCATAAAGGCTCGCGTGGCACCGTGACTCTGCGCAGAGATCCTGCGTGGATCGACGAGTGGCCGCGATGGACGATTTGTTGCGTGAGTTCCTGACGGAGTCCGGTGAGCATCTGGACACTGTCGACCTCGAACTCGTCCGGTTCGAGCAGGATCCCAACAACCAGACGATCCTGCGGAACATCTTCCGTCTGGTTCACACCATCAAGGGCACCTGCGGGTTCCTCGGCCTGCCGCGCCTCGAGGCGCTGGCGCACGCCGCCGAGACCCTGATGGGCAAGTTCCGCGACGGCATGCCGGTGACGAGCCCGGCCGTCAGCCTGATCCTGCAGACCCTCGACCGGATCAAGGTGATCCTCGCCGAACTCGAGCGCACCGGCGGCGAGCCGGCCGGGGTCGACGAGGACCTGATCGGCGCCCTCGAGCGCATGTCGGAGGAGCCGATGCCGGCGCCCGAGCCGGTGCCCGTCGCCGCCCCGGCGGCCTCCGGCACCCTGGTGCTCCAGGGGCTGGAGCGGGCCCTGAAGCCCGGCGAGGTCTCCCTCGACGACCTCGAGCGCGCGTTCCGCGATACCGCCGTCGAGATCGAGGCGCCCGCGCCCGAGGCCCTCGCCCCGCTGCCAGTGCCCGAGCCGGTCCGGCCGGCGCCCGTCCGTCAGGAGCCTGCCCCCGCGGCGCCTGCGCCCGCGCCGGTCGAGGCCCGCCGCGCCGACCCGGCGCGGGCCGAACAGCCCGCCGCCGAGAGCGAGAACGGTCCGGTCAGCAAGGTGCAGACGATCCGGGTGAACGTCGACACCCTTGAGCACCTGATGACCATGGTCTCGGAGCTGGTGCTGACCCGCAACCAGTTGCTCGAGATCGCCCGCCGGCACGAGGACGGCAACTACAAGGTGCCGCTGCAGCGGCTCTCCCACGTCACCGCCGAGCTGCAGGAAGGGGTGATGAAGACCCGCATGCAGCCGATCGGCTCGGCCTGGCAGAAGCTGCCGCGGGTGGTGCGCGACCTCTCGTCGGAACTCGGCAAGAAGATCGACCTGGTGATGCAGGGCGCCGAGACCGAGCTGGACCGCCAGGTCCTCGAGGTCATCAAGGACCCGCTCACCCACATGGTGCGCAACTCGGCCGATCACGGCATCGAGTCGGGGGCGGAGCGCAAGGCCGCCGGCAAGCCCGACAAGGGCACGATCCGCCTCAACGCCTTCCACGAGGGCGGCACGATCACGATCGAGATCGCCGACGACGGCAAGGGCCTCGACCTGCAGGCGATCCGCCGCAAGGCGGTCGAGCGCGGCGTCGCGACCGAGGCCGAGGTCGAGCGGATGACCGACGCCCAGGTGGCGAAGTTCATCTTCCATGCCGGCTTCTCCACCGCCAAGGCGGTCACCTCGGTCTCCGGCCGCGGCGTCGGCATGGACGTGGTGAAGACCAACATCGAGCTGATCGGCGGCACGATCGACATCCAGACCCAGCTCGGCCGCGGCACCACCTTCACGATCAAGATCCCGCTGACGCTGGCCATCGTGGCGGCGCTGATCGTCTCGGCCCGCGAGCAGCGCTTCGCGATCCCGCAGGTCTCGGTGCTGGAACTGGTGCGGGTGCAGCCCGGCACCGATCACACCGTCGAGCGCATCAACGGATCGCCGGTCCTGCGCCTGCGCGACCGCCTGCTGCCGATCGTGCCGGTGGCGGCGATGCTCGGCCTCGACGCCCCCGACGCCCCGGCCAAGACCGACGAGGGCTTCGTGGTGGTGAGCCAGGTCGGGCGCCAGCGCTTCGGCATCCTGGTCGACGGCGTCTTCCACACGGAAGAGATCGTCGTGAAGCCGATGTCCTCGAAGCTGCGGCACATCCCGCTCTTCTCGGGCAACACCATCCTGGGCGACGGGGCGGTGGTGCTGATCATCGATCCGAACGGCGTCGCCAAGATGGTCGGCTCCGGCACGGCGACCGGCCAGCAGGGCGAGATCGAGGCGGAGGCCGAGGGCGACGAGAACGGGGCCGATCAGGCTGTGACGCTGCTCGTGTTCAAGGGCGGCGGCGACTCGCTGAAAGCCGTGCCGCTCTCGCTCGTCACGCGCCTGGAGGAGATCGACGCGGCCAAGATCGAGTGGGTCGGCGGGCGTCCGCTGATCCAGTATCGCGGCCGCCTGATGCCGCTCGTCCCGGCCGATCCGGCCCAGGCGCTCAAGCGCGAGGGCGCCCAGGCCCTGGTGGTGTTCTCGGACGGCGAGCGCTCGATGGGCCTCGTGGTCGACGAGATCGTCGACATCGTCGACGAGGTGCTGGACGTCGAGCTCGTCACCGAGCGCTCCGACCTGATCGGCTCGGCGGTGGTGCGCAACCGGGCGACCGAGATCGTCAACATCGCCCATTACCTGCCGCTCGCCCACGACGATTGGGGCCAGGCGGCGCATCGCGCGGTGCCGAAGGCACCGAGCCTGCTGCTGGTCGACGACTCGGCCTTCTTCCGCGAGATGCTGACCCCGGTGCTGAAGGCGGCCGGCTTCCGCGTGACGCAGGCCGGCGATGCCGAGGAGGCCCTGCGCCATCTCGGCGGCGAGGCCCGCTTCGACCTCGTGGTCTGCGATCTCGAGATGCCGGGCCGCTCGGGCTTCGACCTGATCGAGGCGATGCGCAAGGTCGGCGGCCGGCTCGCCACGATGCCGGTGGTGGCGCTCGCCGGCACCATGGCGCCGGACTCGCTCTCCCGCGCCCGGGCGCTCGGCGTCGCCGATTGCGTGGCGAAGTTCGACCGCACCGGCCTGGTGGCGGCGGTGAACGAGATCACCAGCGGCCCCCTCGACGCCGCGGCCTGACGGCCTGCCGGCCCGGCCCGGACGCCTGACGGCGCCCGGGCCCAGGAAGACCACCCGCCACGCCCTCGCACGGATTATCGAGTCCCGCCCATGATGGCCGCCAACACCAACACCGCCGGCACGACCGCGCCCTCCACCGGCGAGACCACCGACTACGTGACCGTGCTCCTCGGCGACGAGCTGTTCGGCCTGCCGATCGACCGGGTGCACGACGTCTTCATCGCCACCAACCTGACCGACGTCCCCCTGGCGCCGCCGGAGATCAAGGGCCTGCTCAACCTGCGCGGCCGGGTCGTCACGGCGCTCTGCCTGCGCCGGCGCCTCGGCCTGCCCGACCGCACCGGCGACGGCCGCAACATGGCGGTGGGCCTGGAGCATGGCGGCGAGGCCTACGGCCTGCTCGTCGACCAGGTCGGGGAGGTGATGAAGCTCTCGGCCGACACCTACGAGCCGAACCCGGTCCATCTCCACAACCGCTGGCGCGCGGTCTCGCGCGGGGTGCACCGCCTCGACGGCCGCCTGCTGATGATCCTCGACGTCGAGGCGGTCCTCGCCTTCGGCGACGAGCGCCAAGCCGCCAGCGCGGCGTGAACGTAAGGACGGCCGGATGAGAACCTTCCTGATCGTCGACGACTCCGCGGTGATCCGCAAGGTGGCGCGCCGGATCATCGAGGGCCTCGGCTTCCGGGTGGCGGAGGCCGAGGACGGCCGCCAGGCGGTCGAGAGCTGCCAGGCGGCCATGCCGGATGCCATCCTGCTCGACTGGAACATGCCGCACATGGACGGGTACGACGTCCTGCGCGCCCTGCGCCGTCTGCCCGAGGGCGACCGCCCGAAGGTGCTGTTCTGCACCATCGAGAACGACGTCGCGTCGATCGCCCGGGCGCTGCATGCCGGCGCCGACGAGTACATCATGAAGCCCTTCGACAAGGACATCATGACCGCCAAGCTCCAGGCGGTCGGCCTCGCCTGAGGCCGGCCGCGCCGTCGGCCTCGCCCGAGGCCGACCGCCCATGAGCCTCGCCCGAGGCTCCGCGTGCCATCGATCCGACGCCCCGAGACGCCCCGGCCTTGCACCGGGGCCCGATCCCCCTGGCCCGCCCCGCGGCGCGCCGACCGAGACACGCCATGGCCGCATCCGCCGCGCCCTCCACCCCGTCCCCGAGCGCCGGTCCGCGCATCCGCGTCCTCGTCGCCGACGATTCCGTCGTGGTCCGCGGCCTGGTCTCGCGTTGGCTCGAGGAGGCCGGCTGCGAGATCGTCGGCACCGCCTCGAACGGCCGCATCGCGCTCGACGCCCTCGACCGGGTCCAGCCCGACATCGTGCTCCTCGACATCGAGATGCCGGAACTCGACGGCACCCAGGCCCTGCCCAAGATGCTGGCCAAGCGGCCCGGGCTCCAGGTCGTGATGATGTCGACCCTGACCCAGCGCAACGCGGAGATCTCGCTCCGCTGCCTGGCGCTCGGCGCCATCGACTACCTGCCCAAGCCCGAGGGCAACCGCGGCGTCACCACCCAGGCGAGCTTCCGCGAGGACCTGGTCCAGAAGATCCGGATGCTCGGGGCCGACCTGCGCAACCGGCCCCGCGCCCGGCCGGCGGCCTTCTCCGAGCGGCCCGGCCCGGCGGGCCTGCCCGAGCGCCCGGCCGCGATCGCCGCGCCCGCTCCGGCGCCGCGCCCGGCTGCGGCCGCCGCCCCGGCGGTCGTGCGCCCGCGTCCCCTGCGGACCAGCCCGCCGCGCTGCCTGCTCGTCGGCGCCTCGACCGGCGGACCGCGGGCGGTGGGGGAGGTGCTCGAGGGCATCGGCGCCGCGACCCTGCGGCGCGTCCCGATCCTCATCGTCCAGCACATGCCCCCGGTCTTCACCGCCGTCTTCGCCGAGCACCTCGGCGCCCGGATCGGCCTGCCGGCGGCGGAAGCCAAGCACGGCGAGCCGGTGCGTCCCGGCATCGTCTACGTCGCCCCCGGCGGGCGCCACATGGGCCTGTCCGGCACCGCCAACGATGCGGTGATCCAGCTCAACGACGGTCCGCCGGTGAATTTCTGCCGCCCGGCGGTCGACGTGATGTTCCGCGACGCGGCCGAGGTCTACGGCGCCGCCACCCTGTCGGTGATCCTCACCGGCATGGGCTCGGACGGCACCAAGGGCGCCAAGGCACTCGTCGAGGCCGGCGGCATCATGCTCGCCCAGGACGAGGCGAGCTCGACCGTCTGGGGCATGCCCGGCAGCCTGGTGAAGGCCGGCTACGCCCACGAGATCCTGCCGCTGGCGGCGATCGGTCCGGCCCTGCGCACCGCCCTCGGTGGCCCAGGTGCTGGAATGAGTGGCCACTGATGCGCACCCTGCCACGGATCCCGGGGAGGATGCCGCGCCGATGACCGAAACCGAGTTCGATTTCCTCCGCCTCTACCTCAAGCAGCGGTCCGGCCTCGCCCTGACGGCGGAGAAGCGCTACCTGGTCGAGAGCCGCCTGTCGCCGGTCTGCCGGCGCTTCAACCTCGCGGGGCTCCCCGAGCTGGTCGGCTGCCTGCGGCTTGCCCGCGACTCTGCCATCGAACGGGCGGTCGTCGAGGCGATGACGACCAACGAGACCTTCTTCTTCCGCGACCGCACGCCGTTCGACCTGTTTCGCGACGTGCTGCTGCCCGGGGCGCTGACGGCCCGGGCGAACCAGCGCCGCCTGCGGATCTGGTGCGCTGCCGCCTCGACCGGCCAGGAGCCGTATTCCCTGGCGATGATGCTCGCCGAGGCAGCCGCCCGGCTCGCCGGCTGGCGGGTCGAGATCGTCGCCACCGACCTCTCGACCGAGGTGCTGGAAAAGGCCAAGCTCGGCCTCTACAACCAGTTCGAGGTCCAGCGCGGCCTGCCCGTGCAATTGATGCTCAAGCACTTCACCCAGGTGGGCGAGCAGTGGCGGATCGCCGAACCGTTGCGCCAGATGGTCGATTTCCGGCCGCTCAACCTGCTGCAGCCGTTCGAACAGCTCGGCACCTTCGACATCGTCTATTGCCGCAACGTGCTGATCTACTTCGACACGGCGACCAAGGCCGACGTGCTGCGCCGCATCGCCGACCAGCTCGCCCCCGACGGCGCGGTGCTGCTCGGCGCCGCCGAGACGGTGATCGGCATCACCGAGTCGCTGATGCCGGATCCCGAGCATCGCGGCCTCTACCGCCACGCCAAGGCGGCGGCGAGCCCGGGCGTTGCGGCCCCGAGCCTTTCGACCGCGAGTCTTGCGACCCCGAGCGTGCCGACGGCCGCCGCAGCGATGGCCGGCCTGCGCTGGGCGACGCGCTGAAGGCTCCGGCGCCCGCCTTTGCGGGTGCCACGACCCGGCTGATCGGCGCATGAGAGGCGTCGGTCCCGCCGCCCGGGACGGCGGCTCTGTCATCCCCATGAAAAAGGTGGAGCAAGGCTCCGACCCAAGCGCTGCCACAGCCCTGCGCAAGGCGGGGAGGGGAAGATGCCGCCTATCCCGGGCAACGCCCCCATTGCCCGGGGCCCGACATCCCGAAAATGACATCGGCAGCTGTTTGACTCGCCCTGAACTCACATTCAACGCATCATTCGAGGGCCGCGCAAGCCGAGCCCGGAATGATACCAACGGTCGTTGAAAACGACCTTTGGTTCCGGTCTCGAATTTTCGCCAAGTCTCGAATTAACGCCAAGCCCGGGGTCCCGGACTTCTCGGCTTGGTGTCGAAAATTCGAGATGGGTCGACGGTCCCGTCGATCTCGGGCCTGCCCGAGATCGAATCGATGCGTCAGCATCGTGGGCCGTTGGTATGACACGGTGGGTTCAGAATGCGTGGGGACCGATCGAGCAGGCTCCGAGTAGCTGTTTGACTGTTGGACCTGCTCTGTCCCACCCTCGACCTCATCCTGAGGTGTTGGTCGATTGAAAATCGATTGACCTCGAAGGAGGGCTCCAGGGAATACAGTGTCATCTGGAGCCCTCCTTCGAGGCTCCGTTCAGTTGCACCTCAGGATGAGGTCGAGGGTGGGACGAAGAATTCCTATCGAGATGCTGGCTTTGCCACTCCGACAGGCTCCGAAAGAATGAACCAGGCGCAAGGCCGGCCGTGCTCGATCCTGCGCCGCCTGTCGGTCGTGGCTGTGTTTTTCCGCTCCGGCAGAGCGCCGTTCCGCGCGCCGGGCGTAAAGCCGGGCGGCCTTCAAAAAGGGATCGTGCCTGCCGGGCGCCCATGACGCTCAGGGCCGCCGATCCAGCCCTCGTTTCCCCCTCTCCGCCGCCAACGAAAAAACCCCGCCGGAGCGGGGTTCTTTCGTCCGTCCGGACCCGAAAGGGGCCCGGTCGTCAGACCGCGATGCGGTCCTCTTCCTCGGCCGGCTCGCGCAGCACGTAGCCGCGGCCCCAGACCGTCTCGATGTAGTTCTTGCCCTGGCTGGCATTCGCGAGCTTCTTGCGAAGCTTGCAGATGAACACGTCGATGATCTTCAGCTCGGGCTCGTCCATGCCGCCGTAGAGATGGTTCAGGAACATCTCCTTGGTCAGGGTGGTGCCCTTGCGCAGGCTGAGGAGCTCCAGCATCTGGTACTCCTTGCCGGTGAGATGCACCCGGGCGCCCGACACCTCGACCGTCTTCTGGTCGAGGTTCACGATCAGGTCGCCGGTGGTGATCACCGACTGCGCGTGGCCCTTCGACCGGCGCACGATCGCGTGGATTCTCGCGACCAGTTCATCTTTGTGGAAAGGTTTGGTGAGGTAATCATCGGCACCGAAGCCGAGGCCCTTCACCTTGTCCTCGATCCCGGCCATGCCGGAGAGGATCAGGATCGGGGTCTTGACCTTCGCCACCCGCAGCGAGCGCAGAACCTCGTAGCCCGACATGTCGGGCAGGTTCAGGTCGAGCAGGATGATGTCGTAATCGTACAGCTTTCCGAGATCGACACCCTCCTCGCCGAGGTCGGTCGTGTAGGTGTTGAAGTTCTCGGACTTGAGCATCAACTCGATGCTCTGCGCCGTGGCGCTGTCGTCCTCGATCAGAAGTACCCGCATCTCAGGTCCCCAAGCCCTGGCCCTCAAGGGTTAAGGCAAGCCCCCGCCGCCCGTCTCCCACCGGCCCGTGGGGGACGCCCGTTATCTTCCGAACCGCGACGCTAGGCCCGAACGGTTAACAAACCCTGCTCCGGTCCCGCAAGCGGTTAGGAAACCGCTGACGGTCCGGCCCCTTGCGGGTTGGCGTTCCGTTCCGGCCGAATCGCGGCAGCATACCTGCATCCCGCTCCCGGCGAGCCGCCTAAATGACTCGCATCATTGAGGCCTGCCCGTGATGTTGCCCCCGCGCCACGCCACCGGAGAACCTCCGGGCAGCGGACGCGGATCCCATCTGCCTCAGTGTTAAGGAGAGGGGTAAATGGATCGTTGATGGAATCCGGCAATGGCAGCGTCACGGTTCGGGAAACCGCCTCGTATCAACAGGATGGTGCCGGGAGAGGGGGTATGACGGGGGGAGGGCGCTTCGACGCCGCCCGCGCGGCGCTCGCCGGGGTGGAGGAGGTCGAAACCTTCGGGCGGGTCGTGGCGGTGCGCGGCCTCCTGATCGAGGTCGCCGGCCCGGTGGCCGCCATGCGGCTGGGCGGCCGGCTCGATGTCGTGGTGAACGAGGCCGCGGGCGCCGCCGTGCCCTGCGAGATCATCGGCTTCTCCGGCGCCCACGCGCTGGCCATGCCGTTCGGCTCGCTCCAGGGGGTGCGGCGGGGCTGCCCGGCCCGGGTGCGGGCGGAAGGGGCGGGGGCGATCCGGCCGAGCCGGGCCTGGCTCGGCCGCGTCGTCGACGCGCTCGGCCGCCCGATCGACGGCAAGGGGCCGCTGCCGCCCGGACCCGCTCCTTACGGCCTCCAGGCCGATCCGCCGCCCGCCCATGCCAGGCGCCGGGTCGGGCCGCCCCTCGATCTCGGGGTGCGCTGCATCAACACGTTTCTCACGATGTGCGCCGGCCAGCGCATGGGCATCTTCGCCGGCTCCGGCGTCGGCAAGTCGGTGCTGCTCTCGATGCTGGCGCGCTACACCGCCGCCGACGTCGCGGTGATCGGCCTCGTCGGCGAGCGCGGCCGCGAGGTGCAGGA
This sequence comes from Methylobacterium sp. SyP6R, assembly GCF_019216885.1. Taxonomy (NCBI): domain Bacteria; kingdom Pseudomonadati; phylum Pseudomonadota; class Alphaproteobacteria; order Hyphomicrobiales; family Methylobacteriaceae; genus Methylobacterium; species Methylobacterium synurae. Next base: position 5,499,867 of record NZ_JAAQRC020000001.1, read on the forward strand.
ATTCCTCCAGGACGATCTCGGGGAGGAGGGGCTGGCCCGCTCGGTGGTGGTGGTGGCCACCTCCGACGAGCCGGTGCTGATGCGCCGCAACGCCGCCTACGTCACCTTCGCGCTGGCCGAGTATTTTCGCGACGAGGGCGCGCAGGTTCTGTGCATGGTCGATTCGATCACCCGCTTCGCCATGGCCCAGCGCGACATCGGCCTTGCCGCCGGGGAGCCGCCGACCGCCAAGGGCTACACCCCCACCGTCTTCTCCGAATTGCCGCGCCTGCTGGAGCGGGCCGGACCCGGGACCGGGGACGGGGCGATCACCGGCCTCTTCACCGTGCTGGTCGAGGGCGACGACCACAACGAGCCGGTGGCCGACGCGGTCCGCGGCATCCTCGACGGGCACATCGTGATGGAGCGCGCCATCGCCGAGCGCGGGCGCTACCCGGCGATCAACGTGCTGCGCTCGGTCTCCCGCACCATGCCGCGGGCCTGCGACCCCGACTACCTGCCCACCGTGCGCCGCGCCCGCCGGGTCCTCTCGACCTATGCGGACATGGAGGAGCTGATCCGCCTGGGCGCCTACCGGCCCGGCAGCTCGCCGGAGGTCGACGAGGCGATCGGCCTGATGCCGGATCTGGAGGCTTTTCTGGGGCAGGGTAAGGAAGAAGCAACCTCCATCCGCGAGGGTTACGAACGTCTCGCCGCGATCGTCGGCGGGGCGTGAGGGCCGGTCGCGCGGTCCGCTACCGCGGCCGCGTGACGGCGCGTGGCGGTCGGACGCTCGGCCGCATGCCGCTGGCTGGAGTGGAGTACAATGAAGTCGCGGGACACGCTCATCCGGCTGCGCCGCTTCCAGGCCGACGAGAAGCGCCGCAAGGTCGCGCAAATCGAGGCGATGATCGCCGATTTCGCCCGTATGGCCGCCGATCTCGACCGTGAGATCGGCCAGGAGGAGCAGCGGGCCGGGATCTCCGATCCGGCCCATTTCGCCTACCCGACCTATGCCCGCGCCGCCGCCCAGCGCCGCGACAACATCCGTCGCTCGGCCGAGGAGCTCGACGTCCAGCTCGCCGCGGCCAAGGCGGCTCTCGCCGAGGCGTTCGAGGAACTGAAGAAGGTCGAGATCCTCGACGACCGCGAGCGCTCGGGCGAGCGCGCCGCCGAGAATGCCCGCGACCAGGCCAGCATGGACGCCATCGGGCTCGGCCGCGCCCGGGCCTGACGCATCATTCCGCCAGCAACGGGATCTGCCCGGCAGCCATGCGGGGCAGGGCACCGGTGAGCCGCGGATCCGGCGCCACCTCGATTGCCCGCGCATAGGGGCGAAAGCCCGAGCGCCGGTAGAAATCGACCGCGCCCGGATGGTCGAAGGTGCAGGTATGCACCCAGAACCGCCGGATCGGGCGCGCGAAGGCGCGGGTCAGGGCCTCGTCCATCAGGCGCCGCCCGCGACCCTGCCCGACCGAATCCGGCACGAGGCCGAAATAGACGAGTTCCACCTCGCCGGGCTGCCGCCGGTCGAGTTCGAGCAGGCCGATGTCGCGCCCGTCCTCGACGAGGGCCAGGGCCTCGACCTCCGGGTCGCCCAGGATGGCCAGGAGCGCGTCGTCGCTCATCCCCGCGCGGCCGAACCACAGCCAGGGCGTGCCGATGGCGGCGTAGAGCGCCCGGTAGCGGGCGATGTCCGTGCCGATCGCGGCGAGCGGCAAGGGCTCGGGCTCGGGCTCCCGCGACCGTGGGGGAGGGGGCTCCCGCATCTCCAGGTAGGTCACGACGGCGGCGACATGGGTCGGCGGGATCGGGGTGTGCCCGTCGAGGCGCAAGGGCTGCTCGTCGGTCGGATGTTCGCTCACGGCGGTTTCGCCTCCTGTCGGCACAAGCGTAGCGCGAGGGGGCCGGCCCGTTTCCCTTGTGTCAAGCTTTCCCATGCGACTCTGTCGCGATGCGGGGTCTTCGCCGTTCGGGTACCTGTCCGGGCGGGGCGTGACCGTTAGATTCCACCGATCGCGTGTCCTGTCGCGACCCGCCGGACCGTTCGAGAGGCACGATCATGCACGACGCCCATGCGCGGGACCGGCGCCGCTTCACCGTCGTCACCGAGCCGCGTGCCCAGGTGTCGCGCCGCCTGATCGAGCGCCGCGACGGCCCGGCCCTCGAATGGATCGAGGCGCAGCCCGCCGGCGAGCCCCGCGGCGCGCCGCTCCTGTTCGTGCACGGCGCCTTCGGCGGCGCCTGGATGTTCGAGGAGATCTTTCTGCCCCACCTCGCCCGGCGCGGCCGCCGCGCCGCGGCTTTGAGCCTGCGCGGCCACGGCCGCAGCGAGGGCGGGCGCGACCTGCGCAATGCCACGCTGACCGATTACGTCGCCGACGTGGCCCTGGCGCTCGCGCAGTGGGGCGAGCCGCCGGTGCTGATCGGGCATTCCCTCGGCGGGCTCCTGGCGCAGCGCCTCCTCGGCCGGGTGCCGTTGCGCGCCCTGGTGCTGATGGCGTCCCTGCCGCCGGAAGGCCTCGGCGTCGTCGGCCCGCGCATCGCGATGACCGATGCGGGGTTCTGGGTCGAGGCGCTGGCGGGCTCGCTTCTGCCCGGCCGCGAGCCGGCGGTGGCGCTCGCCCGGCACTGGCTGTTCTCGGAAGGCCTGCCGCTGGAGCGGGCGCAGAACTATGCCGGCCGGATGTCGGCCGAGAGCCCGGTGGCCCTCGCCGAGGCGCATTGGCCGGCCCTGCCGCTCTCGGCGGCCTTCGCGGGCGTGCCGGCCCTGGTGCTCGGCGGCGCCGACGACCGCATGATCTGGCCGGCGACGACGTGGCGCACCGCGCTCTACCACGGCGCCGAGCACCGCACCGTGCCGAACATCGCCCATTTCCTCCAGCTCGATCTCGGCTCGGAGGGCGTCACCCGCCTTCTCCTCGACTGGCTCGACCGGCGCGGCGCCTGAAGGCCGCTTGCGCCGCGGACTCGGCACGAAACCGTCACGATCTCATGAAAGGAGGGGCCGCCGGCGCGGGGCCGTCCTTGCGGTCGCCCGCAGGGTCGGGCAGAAGCGCGCGCGAGAACGGGGACGCGACGGGACCGCGATGAAGAAGATCAAGGATTTCATCTGGCCGGTCGTCGGCCTCGGGGCCGTCGTGGTCTCCGTCTATCTGCTGTGGCACCTGCTGAAGGGCCTGTCCTTCGCCGACGTGAAGGCGAGCCTGGCGGCGATCCCGCCGCACCGCTACGCGCTCGCCGTCGGCTCGACCCTCGTGGCCTATGCCGCTCTGGCCTGGTACGACCGGATCGCGCTCCTGCATCTCGGGGTGAAGGGCATCTCCTGGCTCTTCGTCTCGGTCTGCTCCTTCACCACCTACGCGCTGTCGCACAATATCGGCGCCTCGGTGTTCTCCGGCGCCGTGGTGCGCTACCGCGCCTACACGTCGAAGGGCCTCTCGCCCGCCCAGGTGGCGGTGCTGGTGGCGCTCTGCTCCTTCACCTTCGGCCTCGGCACGGCGTTCCTCGGCGGCCTGGTGCTGGTGCTCGAGCCCGAGCTGCTCCAGCGCGTGGCGAGCCTCCTGCCGACCGTGCTCGCGAGCCCGACCACCGCCCGCCTCGTCGGCTTCGGGCTCCTCGGCTTCGTTGCCCTCTACGTCATCGGCTCGATCCTGCACTTCCGGCCGCTGCACATCCGGTCGTTCAAGATCGAGTATCCGCGCCCCAACATCATGGGTCGCCAGCTGATCGCCGCCCCGCTCGAGCTGCTGGGTGCCGCCGGCATCATCTATTTCGCCCTTCCGGAAGCCGGGAATCCGGGCTTCCTCGTGGTGCTGGCGGTGTTCCTCGCCTCGTTCTCGGTGGCCCTGGTCTCCAACGCGCCGGGCGGCATCGGGGTGTTCGAGCTCGTCTTCATCACGGCGATGCCGGACCTGCCGAAGACCGACGTGCTCGCCGCCGTCCTGATCTTCCGCCTGTTCTACCTGCTCGTGCCCTTCGCCCTGGCGATCGGCGTGGTTCTGCTGTTCGAGCGCGGCCGCCTCGCCGAGGCCCTGCGCAACAAGGCGAAGTCCCCCGGCACCGTGCCGCCGCCGCCGGTCGACGGCCCCGGCATCACCCCGGACCTGCGCGACGTGCAGGTGCACGACGTGAAGGTGCGCAAGGCGGTATGAGCCGCCTGCGCCGCGCCGGGCTCGGTCTCAGCACCCTGCTCGGGATCCGGCCGGGCGGTTTCCTGATCCCGTACCGGCATGCCGGTGCGGCGCGGGCGGAGGGCTACCCGGCCCTCCGCCCGATCTTTTCCGGGGCCGAGCCGGAATTCCGGGCGGTCCTGGCGGCGATCGAGGCGCATGCACCGGACCTCGCCCGCATCGCCGCCGGAGGTCCCGATCTCGTCGGCGAGCGGCCGGCGCGCTTCACCCAGGACTGGTTCCCGCGCCTCGACGCGGCCGCGGCCTATGCCCTGGTGCGCCGCGAGAGGCCCTGCCGCATCGTCGAGATCGGCTCGGGCCATTCGACCCGCTTCCTGGCGCAAGGCGTCCGTGACGGCGCGCTCGCCACCGCGATCACCTGCATCGACCCGGCGCCCCGCGCGCCGCTCGCCGGCCTCGGCATTCGCCACGAGGCACGCCTGTTCGGGCCTGCTGATGCGGAGGCCGCGGCCGCGCTCGCACCCGGCGACCTGCTGTTCATCGATTCGAGCCACGTCGCGATGCCGGGCACCGACGTCGACCGGCTCGTCCTCGACGTGCTGCCGCGGCTGCGGTCGGGCGTGATCGTGCACCTGCACGACGTGTTCCTGCCGGACGCCTATCCCGACGAATGGGCCTGGCGCGGCTACAACGAGCAATTGCTGGTCGGCGCGCTGCTTCAGGGCGGCGCCTACGCCCCGCTCTTCGCCAGCCGCTACGTCGCGGTTGGGACCGGCTGGCCGCTCGACGGAATCCTGGCGCGGCTCCCCCTGCCGCCCGGCGCCTTCGAAACCAGCCTGTGGCTGCGCAAGGCGTGAAACTGCCGACGACCTGATCACCGACGGGGCGCTCCGGTCCCGGGGTCAGCGCCCGGCCAGCTCGACCGCGCCGTCCTGATCGCGGCTCGTCGCAGCGGCGCGCGGACGGTCCGGCCACGCCTCGCCGGACAGCGTGGCCAGCCCCGCGACGGGCCAGCCGTCCTCGCGCACCAGGGCCGCTCTCACCTCTTGGCCCGTGGCGCGGTCCACGACCCGGAGCGGTCTGCCGTCCGGGTGGGGCATGTGCCGGTCTCCCCATTGCATGAGCGCGACGAGCACGGTCGCCAGGGCCTCCCCCTTCTCGGTCAGCCGGTACTCGTGACGGGTGCGCTGAGCGCCGTCGCGATAGGGCACGCGGGCGAGCAACTCGTCATCCACCATGCGGGCGAGCCGGTCGGCCAGGACCTTCCGCGAGGTGCCGAGCTGGGCCTGCATGTCGTCGAAGCGGCGCACGCCGTAAAAGGCCTGGCGCAGCAGCAGCATGGTCCAGCGCTCGCCCACGACGCCGAGCGCGCGCACCAGCGAGCAATCCTCGGGCGCGACGGGTGGTGACGATGAACACGCTGTCATGGCCTCGCTCGGCTGGATTTCATTTGGGAACTCAGATAGGTCGGTCTAGGTTCCGAATCAGAACCTAGCGCGGCGGGCGTCGATTCGCCACCGTGGGAGGAAGATTGCCGATGCCGATGATCGACTTGTACGCGCCCCAGGATGCCTTGCCGGAAGCGGACCTCGCTGCCCTTGCCGGCCGGATCGCGGACATGGTCAATGCCGAGGAGGGCTATGCCGGGAGCCGCTTCGCCGCGAACGTGACGTGGACCTACATCCATGAAGTCCCGGCGGGCCGCTTGATCGTCGGTGCCGAACCCGCCCGCAAAGCTGTCTGGCGCCTGGAGGTGACCAGCCCCGCAGGGTCGCTCGACGCCGCCGCCAAGGCCCGACTCGGCCGTGAAGTCGCCCATCTCGTGCTGGAGGCTACAGGCGAGGGCTGCGATTCAGCGCGAGCGAGTCGGGTGTGGTGCCTGTTCCACGACGTGGTCGAGGGCGAGTGGTTCGCCGGCGCGCGCGCCGTCTCGGTCGGGCTCGTCCGTGACGCCGTCGCGCGCGAGCGGAACGCGGCTGTCGCGTGACCACGAGATGGTCGTGACCAGGCCCGCTCTGCTGTCGCGTCGGAGCACCGCTCATTCCAAGTCTCGGCGTCCAAGGCTCGGCGTCCAAGGCTCGGCGTCCAAGGCTCGGCGTCCAAGGCTCGGCGTCCAAGTCTCGGCGTCCAAGTCTTCGCGAGATGCCGCGCGGCGCGTGGGCGAAGCCCGCTTTCCGCATCGCGAAAGCGATCCGACAGGATCGCCTCAAGCGATCAATCGGACAGCCTACGATTCACCCCACTTCGAGGCACCGGCCGGAAAACGGCAGCGCTTCGCGCCAATCCCTCGAATGCCACCGATCGAGTGCGATGCCGGGTTAACGTCGGACGCCCATCGTGGTTCTGGCATCCGGCCGGAGCTTGCGGCCGCGAGGGGGATACAGGAATGCGTGCGGGTCTGATGGCCGGGCTGGTCGCCCTCGGGATCCTGGTGGCAGCGGCGCCCGCGGAGGCGAGGGGCCGGCGCGGCGGTGGCGGCGTGTTCTTCGTCACAAGCCGGAGCCACGCCGTCACGGCGGAGCCCCGCACGGCCCTGGGTCCGGAGCCGCGGCTGCGCACGGCGGCGGCCGATGCCGGCGGGCCGGAGCCGATGACGACCGGCACCACCGCGCCGATCCCAACTCGCGAGGCCGCTCCGGCGCCGTCGTCCGCGCCGGCACCTTTGCGACCCTGGTGCGCGACCGGCCGGGTGTTCGGCTCGGGCGCGGGCTTCTGCGCGATCAATTGACCGGAGCGGAGAGGCGCTCGACGTTGTTGCGGACGTGCTCGCGGTAGCGGTCGATCACCGCTTCCGGCGTGCCGCCGCCGAGCAGGGTGCTGGTCGCCTCGAGGGCCGCGCCGATCTTCTCGCTCACCATCCGCTGCGCCTCGACCTGGCCGGCGAGGCCGCCCCAGGCGATCTTGACCATGCGCAGTTCGATGACCTTCTGGGACTCCATGGCGAGCATCGCCGTCGCGTACCAAGCGTCCAACATCCCGGTCTCCTTTGCGTTTTGCAAAAATCGCGAGCCCGGGCCGGCACGGAGGGCGCCGGCCCGTAACACGTTGTCAGGCGGCGCGGGCCCGGGGCGCCGTGCAGGCCGGGAGACGGCCCATCCGGCGGGCGAGGTCGGTCCAGCAGGCGAGCGCCGCATCGACGGCGCGGCTCATCTCGGCGGCCTGGAGCTGCGCGAGGTCGCTCGGCGAACGAACTGCGAGCGCGGCCTTCCAGAAGGCGAGGGCCGCCTGGCTCTCGCCCTGGAAGAACGCCACCAGCCGTCCGTTGATCTCGATGAAGCCCTGCATGGCAGCGAGGGGAACCTCGTCCTGGCCGGACGGCCCAGGCGCCGCGGCCGGCTCGGCGGCGGCCGAAGAGGCAGGGGCCGTGACGCCCGACGCCTCCCCCGGGGTCGGCTCGCTCTCGGCGGCCTCGGTCTCGAGGGCTGCCGGCTCCGAGGTCGCCGATTCCTGGAAGGCGGGCGCTTCCACCGAAGCGTCCTCGGTTGACGGCGCTGCGATCTCGGGCTCCTCGGACACGAACTCGGCGAATGCGGCCGGCGCCTCGGCGGGATCCTCGTGCACGGGCGCCGGCTCCGTCTCGGCCGTCGAAAGCTCCGGCGACGCCTCGGATTCGGCCATCGGCGCATCGCCGGTTTGATCGGGCTCTTCCGCGTCGAACGGGGCCTCGGGCGCGTCGGCTACGACAGGAGCCGCCACGGGACCTTCAGCCGCGAGCATCGCGACCGTGGAGGTTCCGGACAAGAGCGGATCGGCCGCGGCGGTCTCGCTCAAGTGCGGCTCGGCCGCGTGGATCTCGGACACGAGCGGCTCGGAAGCGGCGGTCTCGGGCATCGGCGGCTCGGCGGCGACCTCGGCGGGTGTCGTGTCCATGGCCGTGGTCTCGCTGGATTTGGCAGGATCGTCCGTCCGCGCCGCCGTCCGGACGGGAGGGCGGCGGGGCGGCTTGCGGGTCTTGTCGATGCGGCGCGTCGTGGTCATAGGCTCGGCCTCCTCGGAATAGCGGGCGGCGCGTCCCTGGCGCGTCACCCGGCGGGCGGCCGCCCTCACCCGATGCGGGGGCGGACGCGCAAAGCCGGAGCGCCGGCAGGCTCGTCCGGGGCACCGGCAGGTCGGCGCGGGCAAGGCCGCGCGGCCGTCGGCGGCGCCAAGGTGACGCGCCGCCGGTCTCATATTTCGGCTTCGCTCAGACGCCGCGCGGGCTGGCGAGACGATGCCCGGACAGGAATTTCCGGAGATCGTCTCATCCCCTTGGCCGGGGAGCGTCAGCAGGGTGCGCGGCCCCGCTCCGGCGGCCGGCAGTCGCGATCGTCCTCGACCGTCTCGGGGCGAGGCCGAGCCTCACCCCGGAGGGAATCAGGCCTTGGCCTGGGTCTTGGTCAGGTCGTCCTTGATCGACTCGGACAGGGTGGCGAATTCCTTCGCCTGGCTCTGCAGCGCGCTCATCTGGTTGCGCATGTACTCGCCCTGCAACTCCAGGGCTTCCTTCACGTCGCGGGTGCGCACGAGCTTCTCGGCGAGGTCGAAGGTCGCGGAGGCGTGCTGCTCGGTATACTCGAAGCCGCGGGCCACGGCGGTGCCCATGCCGGTCTGCGAGGTCTGGGTCGAGGATTGCACGGTCTCGGCGAGCTTGCGGGCGGTGCCCAGGAAGGTGCCGAACGCCGTGCGGGCGTTCTGCACGCCCTTCTCGGCGAAGTCGCGCATCTCGGTCGGGATTTCGAAGGGCTTCTGGGTGGTGCTCATGGGCGTGGCCTCAGGCTCGTCGCTACGCGCGCCGCCCGCGAGGATTTGTGCGACGCAGCAATTACGATGCTGCAACGCAATGCGAGAGTCAACGGGTCGCGCGCGGGACGGCCTTGTCCGCCGGTGATGAGGCGCTACGGCGCGGGACGGAACGGCACGATCGCGGTGGCGATTCTCCGGGAGACCGGCACGCGGGCTTTCGCCGCGACGAGGTCGGAGCAGACGCGGCCCTCGAAGGTGCAGGATTTCTGCCTGTCGGTGCTCCCGCAGAGTGTCGTCCCCGTGCCGCCGCGTTTGCTCTAACAAACAAGATCTCACGACGGGGAGTCAATGGTCCGGCGACAGGACCCTCGCCTGCGCGGTAAGGCGGATCACGATGCGTTAAGGTTTTCGACGACGAATTGCGGCAAGGCGGTGTTAACGAAGAACCGTCATGCTCACAGGCAATCGTGTTCCCGGGTTCGGGACATCCTCTGCCGCCGCGGCGGCCCTACGAGTACCTGACGAGGATTGCCGATGCGCACCTTTCGGTTTCGCCTCCATCCCGCCGCCGTCGCGGCGGGCATCCTCGGCCTCGGTACCCTGTCGGGCTGGGGCGCTTACGCCGTCTCCTCGTCGGGCAAGGCCGCGCTCCGGGCCCAGCTGGCGGAGGTCGAGGGTCAGCGCGACACGCTCGCCGCGCGCTTCAAGCAGTTCCAGGATGTCGACGCCGAGCTGCGCGACCGCCAGGCCAAGATCGCCGCGACCCGGGACGAGATCGCCCAGCTCGGCGCGACCCGCGACAAGGCCAAGGCGCAGCTCACCGCCACCCAGCGCGATCTCGCCTCCCTCAACAAGCGCCTCGACCAGGCGAAGGACAAGGTGACCCAGACCGGCAGCATCACGCCGGCTGCCGGAGAGGCGGCCAAGAAGCCGGCGCGCTGAGAGCCTGTTTGACGTGTCGTGCCAGTCATCTGGCATGGATGCCGATACGTCTCGACGTCATCCTGGGGCTCGTCGAAGACGAGAACCCGGGATCCATAACCGCTGACCGTCCAAGATGCAGCGGAACGCAGCCCGCTTTGTCCCGCACCGTCAGCGGTCATGGATCCCGGGTTCCGCTTTCGCGGCCCCGGGATGACAAGGAGGGTGAGATGTCTGCGTGGGCCCATCAAACAGGGCTCTGGAAGACTCGATCCAGTGCCGGGGCTTCCTACGCCGGCACGAGGTCCGCACCCTGCTCCTGCGGATGCTGGAGCGCCGTCTCGGCTTCGCGGCGCGACAGGCGCTCGACCAGGGCGGCCCAGCGCATGCCGACCTCGTGCCCGAGGGTGAGGCGGCCAGCCTCGTCGTAACGGCGCCAGCCGCAGCGCGGGGCGCCGTCCGCCCCGATTTCGTCGTAGGTCTCATAGCGCGCCACCAGACGGTCGAGCCGGTCGTATTCCTGGTGGAACCAGCAGATCCCGAACACCCGGCCGCCGCGGCCGAGCATCCCGGCGCTCTCCAGACGGTGCTCGCCCGGAATGCGGAAGATGGTCTCGAAGGCGGGCGGCGCGCAGCGCATGGGTCATCTCCGTCGCGGGGTGTCGAGGGAGCGGCGCCGGCAAGCGAACGGGCGCCCAGTCGGAACGTCAAGTCTTCGAACGTCACGTCTACGACCGGCCGCCGCCGGACATCGTGCAGATTCGGGGATCACCCCGAGGATCGCGCGTTAATGATTCCTCAACAATTTGTGCGCTGCAACCATCCGGGCGTCAAGCCCGGACGGTTCGTCGTCACCCGCGCGTCGATCACTGCCCCTTGGCGGCGATCGCCTCGGCCCAGGCCACCGAGCGGCGGGCCATCGGGACGTGCTGGCGCTCGAACATGCGGCCGTTGATCTGGATCGCGCCGCGCTTGGCGTTCTCGGGCCGCTCGTAGATCTCGATGACGGTGCGGGCGATCCTGACCTCGTCCTCGGTCGGCGCGAAGGCGGCGTTGGCCAAAGCCACCTGGCTCGGATGGATCAGCGTCTTGCCGTCGAAGCCGAGGATGCGGGCCTGCTCGCATTCCTCGCGGCAGCCGTCGAGGTCGGAGAAGTTGTTGTAGACGCCGTCGAGGATGGTCAGCCCCTCGGCGCGGGCGCCGGCGAGCGCGGTCATCAGCCAGGGCATCATCGGGGCCCGGCCGGGCACGATCTGCGTCCAGGTGTCCTTGGCGAGGTCGTTGGTGCCGAGCACGAAGCAGGCAAGCCGGGTGCCCGGGTTGCGCCGCGCCGCCGCGATCGCCTGGATGTTGAGGATCGCCGCCGGGGTCTCGATCATCGCCCAGATCTTGATGCCGGGCGGCGCATCGAGGGCCTCCAGCCGGTCGGCGATGTTTTCGAGCACCGCCGGGGAGGAGACCTTCGGCATCAGGATCGCGTCGGGCCCGGCCTCGATCGCGGCGCGCAGGTCGGCCTCGCCCCAGGGGGTCTGGGGCGCGTTGACCCGGATGATCAGCTCGCGGTCGCCGTAGCCGCCCTGGCGCACCGCGGCGCAGACCTGCTCGCGCGCCACGTCCTTGGCATCGGGGGCGACCGCGTCCTCGAGGTCGAGGATCAGCGCATCGGCCGCGAGGCTGCGCGCCTTCTCGAGGGCGCGCAGGTTGGAACCCGGCATGTAGAGCACGCTGCGGCGGAGGCGGAGATCGATCATCGCGAAACGGTTCCCTTACGGTCCGTTCCTGCTTACGGCAGCGCCCGATTGCGTTGCAACATGGGGCGCGGCCGGTCGCGCGGTCACGCTCCCGGATCGTTCTCCAGCAGGATCGGCCGGCCGTGCGGCGTCGCGGCGGCCGCCCGGGCGAAGGCCGCGCGGCGCTCGGCCAGGGCCGCCGCATCGGTCAGGCCGCGCTCGGCGAGTAGGGTCTCGATCGTGTCGAGCCACAGGGCGTAATCCGCCGGGCGGTCGCCGGACCGGCCCAGCGCCTGCGCCCAGTCCGACCAGGTGAACAGGCCGGCATCGTGCAGCGACACCACCAGGGCGAAGGTCTGCGCCTCCCAGGGCGCGGCGAAGACCGGGGGCTCGGGGGGACGGTTCATGCAGTCGCCGCCCGGGCCGGTTCGAGATAGCTCTCGAAGGCGTTGACCGAGACGGCGAGTCCCGGATCCGCGTCCTCGCCCCACAATTCGATGCCGGAGAACCGCACGGTGTAGAGCCATTGCGGCGCCTCGCCGGCGAAGGCGGCGTTGGAATCCGGGAAGACGAAGCCGCCATGGACCCGCTCGACGATGCCGGTGCGGCCCCGGACGTAGCGCGGCAGGCGGGTATGGCCTTTCGGGTTGACGATTTTCGCCCGCACCTCGTCGCCGGGGGAAAAGCGGGCGGGATTCGTCACCGGGCGGTCGCTCGGAAAGCCGCGGGCAAACAGCGGCGCCACCTCCTCGGCCTTGAGCACCCGGGCGACCGGGGCCGGCGGCGTCAGAGCGGCGCCGGCCGCCAGCTCGCCCGCCTCGACGAGGCCGTGCTGCTGGACCTGTTTCTCCAGGGCCCGGAACCAGATCCGGTAATAGCTGGAGGTCAGGTACTCGCCGGGCGGCAGCGATTCGCGGGCGGCGCGGCTGGCATCGAGGTTCCAGGTGCCGGTGAGCCCCATCGCCATCGCCATGGCGAAGACCCGCTTCTCCCAAGGAGCGTGGAACCAGGGCTCGTCCGCCTCGAGACCCAGCGGGCCGAAGCCCTGCATGCCGCCCAGATCCTGTCCGCCGTTCATGCGTGCACCACCTGGTCGGGGCTCAAGGGAAGCCCGGTGCCGATCATCGAATCGCGGGTGACGAGGTCGGCCAGCGCCGCTTCGTCGAGGCGGTCGGTGCCGGGCGGGCGCATCGGCAGCACCATGTAGCGCAGCTCCGCGGTCGAGTCCCACACCCGGATCCGGGTCTCGGGCGGCAGCACCGTGCCGAATTCGGCGAGCACCCCGCGCGGATCGATGACGGTGCGGGAGCGGTAGGGCGGCGACTTGTACCAGACCGGCGGCAGGCCGAGCACCGGCCAGGGATAGCAGGAGCAGAGCGTGCAGACGACGACGTTGTGTTCCTCGGGCGTGTTCTCGACCACCACCATGTGCTCGCCGCCGCGCCCGCCGACATCGAGCTCGCGCATCGCCGCACTGCCGTCGGCCAGGAGGCGGGCCTTGAAGGCGGGATCGACCCAGGCCCGTGCCACCACCCGGGCGCCGTTATGCGGCCCGACCTTGGTCTCGTAGGTCTCGATCAGGGTGTCGAGGGCGGCCGGATCGACGTAGCCCTTCTCGACCAGGATCGATTCGAGGGCGCGCACTCGCAGGTCCAGCGGCGACAATTCGCTGCCGTGAGGGTGGTCGTGATGATCGTGATCGTGGTCTTGGTGGTCGTTGTCTTGCGCCATCTCTGCCCTCCTGCAAGCCACGAGGATACGCGGGAGGCTCTCACGCCGCCACCGTCACGGACGCACGGCCGGGGTCTCGACGGGGAGGGGCGCGGCGCGCTGCATCAGGTAGAGGGTCAGCGCCACCGCCTCCGCCGAGCCGGGCGTGAACGGCTCGGCCCGCATGCCGGTGAGGCAATTGCGGAAACGCCGTTCCAGCGAGCCGAGATCCTGCCATTCGAGCCGGTAGAGCGGATAGCCGGTCGGATGCCCTTGCGGGATCGTGGCGGCACCGAGCCGCCGGCCGCGGTTCTCATCGTGGCAGGCGGCGCAGGAGAAGCCGAGCTGGCCCATCGGCGTCGTGAACAGACGTTGCCCCTCGGCGCGGGCCGGCGCGAGGCGGGGATCGTCCGGCGATGCGATGGCAGCGCCGCGGGAAAGATGGCCGAGATACGCCGTGAGCGCTAGGAGGTCGCGGCCCTCCCGCTTCAGCGGCGTCGCGCCTTGGTGGCGGGTGCGGCAGAGGTCGACCCGGCCCTCGATGTCGATCGGCCGGCCGGTTGCCGCGTCCCAGGCCGGGTAGCGGGCGGTCACGCCTTGCAGGGACGCTTCGGTGTGGCAACCGGCGCAGGCTGGCGCGCCGGGGGAGGGCGCCCGGGCGAACAGCTCGGCTCCGTCCTGCACCCAGAGCATGCCGGGATTGGCGGTGTCGTCGGCCTGCATCGCCCGGGTCTCGGGCGCCATCTCGTCGAAGCCGGAGCGTCGTTCGGCAGAGGGAATTTCAGCTGCTGCCGCCCCGCCGAGGAGTAGGCCCGCGAGGGCGAGGACGCCGAGGAGGTGGCGTCCCGGAGCCCGCGGATACCAGGGTCGTCCGGAAAAAATCCCGTTCAGAATCAGGCGCGGGTCTCTCCTCTCCCCGCGGGCGGGGAGAGGCTTTCGTCCCCCTTGCCGGGGGCGAAAGGAGCGCGAAGCGCGAGGGTGAGGGGGTGTTTCCGGAAGAGTCTCACTTGTCGAGACCCCCTCACCCTCGCTCCGGCTGCGCCTCCGCTTGCTTCGTCTCCTGAACGGAGACACAGCCCTCTCCCCGCCCGCGGGGAGAGGAGAGACCCGCGCCTCTCCCGTTACCTGGACAGCTCTATCCGGCCCCGAGACGACTTTCCCATGCGCGAGGGGCTTCATGGCCGCCGTCATTCCCGATTCCACCGCGTTAGGACTCCGCTGACCAAGACGCGCTACAAGGCAGGTCCCTCGATCGGATCCCACCCTTGCGCTATCCCCCCCACCTGCTCGAAGAGATCCGCTCCCGCCTGCCGGCCTCCGAGGTCGTCGGGCGGCGCGTGCGCCTCAAGAAGGCGGGGCGGGAATGGCGCGGCCTGTCGCCGTTCAACGCCGAGAAGTCGCCGTCGTTCTACGTCAACGACCAGAAGCAGTTCTACCACTGCTTCTCGTCCGGCAAGCACGGCGACATCTTCACGTTCCTGATGGAGACCGAAGGCGTCTCGTTCCCGGAGGCCGTCGAGCGCCTGGCCTCCGAGGCCGGCGTCGCCCTGCCGGCGCCGAGCGAGGCCTCGCGCGAGAGCGAGACGCGGCGGCGCGGCGCGCTCGAGGTGATGGAACTCGCCTGCACCTTCTTCGAGGAGCAGCTGGCCGGTCGCGCGGGGGCCCGCGCCCGCGACTACCTCGCCGGCCGCGGGCTCGACGGCGAGATCGGCCGCACCTTCCGCCTCGGATACGCCCCGCCGGAGCGCTACGCCCTTCGCGATCACCTCGCCGCCCGGGACGTGCCGGCCGAGATGATGGTGGAATTGAACCTGCTCACCACCGGCGACGACATCAAGGTGCCGTTCGACCGGTTCCGCGACCGGGTGATCTTCCCGATCCGCGACGTGCGGGGCAAGGTCGTGGCCTTCGGCGGCCGCGGCATGAGCCCGGATGCCAAGCCCAAATACCTCAACTCCTCCGAGACGCCGCTCTTCCACAAGGGGCGGATGCTCTACAACCACCATGCCGCCCGTAAAGCCGCGCACGACACAGGCCGGGTGATCGCGGTCGAGGGCTATGTCGACGCCATCGCGATGACGCTCGCCGGCCATCCGGAAGTGGTGGCGTCCCTTGGTACCGCGCTCACCGAGGATCAGCTCGCGCTGCTCTGGCGCATGGCCGACGAGCCGATCCTGTGCTTCGACGGCGACGGGGCCGGACGCCGCGCCGCCTATCGCGCCCTCGACGTGGCCCTGCCGGCGCTGCAACCGGGAAAATCGCTCCGCTTCGCCCTGATGCCGGAGGGCCAGGACCCGGACGACCTCCTGCGCACCGGGGGCCCGGGCGCCATCGACCGGGTGCTCGACGGCGCCCGGCCGATGGTCGACGTCCTGTGGTCGCGCGAGACCGAGATGAGCCCGGTCGACACGCCGGAGCGCCGGGCCGGCCTCGCCCAGCGCCTGCGCGAGATCGTCAACGGCATCCGCGACGAGACCCTGAAGCGCTACTACCGCGACGACATCGAGGCCCGCCTGCGGGGGACGGGCCCCAATGGCGGTGCCCGCCAGCAGGGCGGGGGCGAGCGCCAGTACCGCGAGCGCGCGCCTTTCGTGCCGCGCGGCCGCGGCGCCCCGCCGGCGCCGGTCTCGCCGCGGCTCACCGCCCGGGCGAGCCCGCTGCTCGCCCGCTCCTCGCTGTTCTCCGGCGGCTCGTCCTCGCGAGAGGCCTTGATCGTCGCTGCCCTTCTGGTCCATCCCGAGTTGCTGGCCCGCGAGGCCGAGGAACTGGCCGAAATCGAGTTCGAGGGCGCCGATGCCCGCTCCTTACGCGGCGTGCTCCTCGATTTCGCGGCGGAGGGGGGAGCGAGCGACACCACGTTCCTCGATGCGCGGCTGGAGCGGGCCGGCCTCACGGCGGCAGCGGGCCGCATCGCCGGCCTGGTGCGGCCCGGCGACCGCTGGGTGCTCGATCCGCACGCCGATCCGGTGCGGCTGGAGGACGCGCTCCGGCAGGCCGTGATCTTGCACCGCAAGGCCGGAACGCTACATAGCGAACTCCGGGCCGCCGAACGCGCCCTGGCGGACGAGGAGACGGAAGCCAATTTCGCCTGGCTGCGCGACGTGAAGACCCGCCTCTCCGTAGTGGCGGGCGCAGAAGCCGAGGCGGATGAGGCCCAGGAAGCGGAATCGTGACGGGATCGCCCTGACGCCACGCGCGGCTTGCAGCTTTCGTCCGGACTAGTTAACGGCAAGTCGATCGAGTGGCTTGCACATTTGCGTGAGATCCTGGGGCGGCTCGTGCGCCGCCGGACGAGACATCACGGTGCCGGCACGGCGGGAGTCTCCCCCGCCCGGGCACTGCCGACACCGGGAAGCATAGGCTGAGCATGGCGACGAAGGCAACGGAACGAGACGAGACCGAGGCGGCCCCCGAGCAGCAGACCGACGGCCCGCTCCTCGACCTGACGGATGCCTCCGTCAAGCGGATGATCAAGCTCGCCAAGAAGCGCGGCTACGTCACCTACGACGAGCTGAACGAGGTGCTGCCCCAGGAGGAGTTCACCTCCGAGCAGATCGAGGACGTGCTCGGCCAGCTGTCCGAGCTGGGCGTGAACGTGGTCGAGGCCGAGGAGGCCGACGAGCAGCAGGGCGAGGCCCCGGCGCAGGAAGGCGCCGAGGAGGAAGAGGCGAGCGAGGGCGGCGAGGTGGCCGAGGTCGCCGCCGCGCGCCCCGTGGCCCTGCGCGCCGAGACCGCCAAGGAGCCGACGGACCGCACCGACGATCCGGTCCGGATGTACCTGCGCGAGATGGGCTCGGTCGAGCTTCTCTCCCGCGAGGGCGAGATCGCGATCGCCAAGCGGATCGAGGCCGGGCGCGAGGCGATGATCGCCGGCCTGTGCGAGAGCCCGCTGACCTTCCAGGCCATCATCATCTGGCGCGACGAACTCGTCGACGGCCGGGTGCTCCTGCGCGACATCATCGATCTCGAAGCCACCTATGCCGGCCCCGACGGCCGCGCCGGCCCCGCCGAGGGCGAGGTCGAGGCTGAGGGCGACGAGGAGGCCGAGGGCGAGACCCCGCCGGAAGGCGAGGGCGACGAGGACGACCTCGAGAACAACGTGTCGCTCTCGGCGATGGAAGCCGAGCTGAAGCCGCGCGTGCTCGAGACCTTCGACGCGATCGCCGAGAACTACCGCAAGCTGCGCAAGGTCCAGGCCGAGCAGGCCGAGACCCGGCTGAAGGGCGCGGCGGCCTCCGAGTCGCAAGGGCAGCGCTACTCCGAGCTGAAGAACACCGTCGTCGCCGACGTGAAGTCGCTGTCGCTGAACTCGAACCGCATCGAGGCGCTGGTCGAGCAGCTCTACGACATCAACAAGCGGCTGATCTCGCATGAGGGCCGCCTGATGCGGCTCGCCGAGAATCACGGCGTCGCCCGCGACGAGTTCCTGCGCCACTACCAGGGCTACGAGCTCGATCCGCACTGGGTCGAGCGGGTGGCCAAGCTCGGCGGCAAGGGCTGGAAGAACTTCACCGAGCGCGGCGCGGTCAACATCCTGACGCTGCGCGAGCAGATCATCTCGCTCGCCTCCGAGACCGGCCTGGAGATCCAGGAATACCGGAAGATCGTCCACATGGTCCAGAAGGGCGAGCGCGAAGCCCGCCAGGCCAAGAAGGAGATGATCGAGGCCAACCTGCGGCTGGTGATCTCGATCGCCAAGAAGTACACCAACCGCGGCCTGCAATTCCTGGACTTGATCCAGGAGGGCAATATCGGCCTGATGAAGGCGGTCGACAAGTTCGAGTACCGCCGCGGCTACAAGTTCTCGACCTACGCGACCTGGTGGATCCGGCAGGCGATCACCCGCTCGATCGCCGACCAGGCCCGCACGATCCGCATCCCGGTGCACATGATCGAGACGATCAACAAGATCGTCCGGACCTCGCGCCAGATGCTGCACGAGATCGGCCGCGAGCCGACCCCGGAGGAGCTGGCCGAGAAGCTGGCGATGCCGCTGGAAAAGGTGCGCAAGGTCCTCAAGATCGCCAAGGAGCCGATCTCGCTCGAAACCCCGATCGGCGACGAGGAGGATTCCCACCTCGGCGACTTCATCGAGGACAAGAACGTCGTCCTGCCGATCGACGCGGCGATCCAGTCGAACCTGCGCGAGACCACCACCCGGGTGCTCGCCTCGCTCACCCCCCGCGAGGAGCGCGTGCTGCGCATGCGCTTCGGCATCGGCATGAACACCGACCACACCCTGGAGGAGGTCGGGCAACAATTCTCGGTGACCCGCGAGCGCATCCGCCAGATCGAGGCCAAGGCCCTGCGCAAGCTCAAGCATCCGAGCCGGTCGCGGAAGCTGCGGAGCTTCCTCGACAACTGAAGGCCCGATGATCGATCGAGGAAGGCCCGGGAGGCGACCGCCCCCGGGCCTTCTTCGTTACGGCGCCACGAGCCGCGCCACGGCGCGCCGCACCAGCGGCAGCACGAGCAGCAGGGTCGGGAAGGCGACGAGCCAGGAGACGCCCCAGGCCCGCGGCCAATGCCACAAGGCGTCGGGGGTCGGCCCGAGGCTGAGCAACGTCGCGATTGCCGAGACGATACACGTCATCATCACCGACAGCAGCAGGGCGGTGAGGAGCGGCGCGGCGGAGGCCGGCAAGCGGCGCGGAGCGGGAAAGGACAGCATGGCACGTCTTTCGGAACGGGCGATCGGCCCGGACGAGGCATTGCGCACCCGCCCGGCGATAAAACCGCCCGGGGAGTGCGTTGCCTGACGTGAGACGCTTACGGCCTGCCGGGATGGAGCCCGGCGACGACATCAGCCTTAGCAGGCGCGAAGTCGAGTGCCAAGGTCGAGTGCCAATCCGGCGGGCCGGTCGCCCGCTGCCAAGCCTTACTCTCAAGCCTTGCCCTGGCAGGGCGCAGAGCCCATGTCAGAGCCATGTCCGACCAGCCTCGCCCCGCCCCCGCTCCGATGCCCACGGCCGCGGCGGACGGATCGGAGGCGAGCGACATCCCGATCGGCCTGTTCCGCGATTGCGTGGCCCTGCGCGACTGGCTGCTCAGCGAAGGCGCGCGGCTGCCGGAATCCGGCGATCTCCTCGCCGGCATGGCCGAGCGGCTGAACGCGCTCGGCGTGCCGGTCGACCGGGCCACCACCGCCATCGACGCGCTGCACTCGGACTATTCCGGCGTCGGCCGGTTCTGGACCCGGGAGGACGGCGTCAGCTTCCGCCTCTTCCCGCACGGCGAGGTCACCGAGCAGGCGCTCGCCCGCAGCCCCTTCGCCCATGTCTACGGCACCGGCGAGTGGCTGATCCTCGACCTGCGCGAGACGCCGGACGACCGTTACAGCATCATCCCCGAACTCAAGGCGGCGGGCTACACCCATTACATCACCGTGCCGCTGTTCTTCACCAACGGGACCAAGAACGGCGTCACCTTCGCGACCCGGGATCCGCGCGGCTTCGGCGACGACGACCTGGCGATCATGCGATTCATCATCCCGACCCTGTCGGCGGTGATGGAGATGCGCGGCCTCAACGCCCGGCTCGACCACGTGCTGCGGGTCTATGTCGGCGACGGGCCGCACCAGGCGATCCTGGCCGGCTTCATCCGCCGCGGCCAGGTCGAGCGGATCCGCTCGGCGATCCTGTTTGCCGACATGCGCGGCTACACCCACCTCACCGACGCGCTCACCCCCGAGGCCTCGGTGGAATTGCTGAACACCTATTTCGACTGCCTCGTCCCGCCGATCGAGAGCGAGGGCGGCGAGGTGCTGAAATACATGGGCGACGGGCTTCTCGCGATCTTTCGCGAGAGCGGCGACGATCTCGGCGGCGCGGCGCAAGGCGCGCTCTCGGCCGCGCAAGCCGCACTCCGCCGGGTCGAGGAGGCCAACCGCGCCGGGCGCTTCCCCACCCGCATCGAGATCGGCATCGCGCTCCACCACGGCGAGGCGGCCTACGGCAATGTCGGCTCCGGCGCGCGGCTCGACTTCACGGTGATCGGCCGCGACGTGAACCTCGCCAGCCGGCTCGCCAAGCTCAACAAGGTCCTGTCCGAACCGCTCCTGATGTCGAAGCCCTTCGTCGACTTCCTGTGGGGCGATCCGGAACTCCTCGGCACCCACCCCCTCGACGGCATCGCCGAGGAGATGGCGATCTATCGTCCGGGGAAAGGGGCCTGACCGAAGGCGGTTGACGAACACGAGCCGGCTCGCCACATTCCGGCCGTTCCAGGGAGATCCCCGGCAAGGGGCTGAGACACCGCTGGACCTGTGGCCCCTCTGGCCCGGTCGGCGCGGAAATCCTTCGAACCTGATCCGGCTCATACCGGCGTAGGGATTGGACAGGTCCGTCAGGACCGCGCGCGCATCATCCGGCAATCGGGCGCCGTCCACTCTCTTCGGGCCACCGTGGAGACGAGGGTGCACGCGCAGACGATCGGACGGCGAGGCGGACCGTCCGAGACCCCAGACATCGACCGGCTGCCGGACCGCGCGGACGTGGCGGTGATCGGCGCCGGGCTGATCGGCCTGTCGATCGCGTGGCGTCTGGCGTGTGCCGGTCTCGCCGTCGCGGTGATCGAGCGGGGCAGGGCTGGCGACGGCGCCAGCCTCGCGGCCACCGGTATGCTGGCGGCCGCGGCCGAGCACGAGCCGGGCGGCGAGATCCTGTCGCCGCTCTGCCTCGAGAGCCAGCGCCTCTGGCATCCCTTTCGCGATGAGCTGGAAGCCGAATCCGGCCTGACCATCGATTACCGCCGCGAAGGCACCCTCGTCATCGCACTGGGCCGCGACGAGGTCGAGCGCTTGCGCTTCCGCCACGACCTGCAGCGCCGCGACCACCTCGCCGTCGAGTGGTTGTCCGGACCGGCGGTGCGCACCCGCGAGCCGGGCCTGCGCCCCACCGTCACCGCCGGCCTGTTCTGTCCCGACGACCACCAGGTCGATCCTGCCCGGGTGATGGCCGCCTTGCGCCAGGCGTTTCGTAGAGCCGGCGGCCGGCTGATCGAGGAGACCGCCGTCACCGCGCTCGTCCGCGAGGCCGGCCGGGTCACCGGCATCGAGACGAAAGCGGGTTCCCTGCGCGCCGGTATCGTCGTGCTCGCCTCCGGCGCCTGGGCCGGGGAGGGGAGCCTGGTGCCGGATCTCGCGCTCCCGGTGCGCCCGCTCAAGGGCCAGTCGATGGCGCTCCAGATGACGCCGCGCAGCGGCTCCCTCGCGCATGTGGTCTGGACCGAGCAGGTCCACATGGCGCCGAAGGGCGACGGTTCGCTCATCGTCGGCGCCACCGTGGAGGAGACCGGCTTCGATCCGCACCTCACCGCCGGCGGTGTCTTCGCCCTGCTGGAGGGCGCCCGCCGTGCCTTGCCGGGGGTGGAGGAGATGCAGGTTTCAGGCATCTGGAGCGGCTTTCGCCCGACCTCCGACGACGACGCCCCGATCCTCGGCGAGGCCCTGCCCGGCCTGGTGCTCGCTGCCGGCCACCACCGTAACGGCTACCTCCTGGCGCCGGTCACCGCCGAGGCCGTCTCCACCCTGATCCTGCACGGCGAGACGCTGCCGGTGGCCGCCCCCTTCGGCGTCGCCCGGTTCGCGCGTGCTTCCGGAGTCCCAGCATGAAGCTCCTCGTGAACGGCGAGCCCCGCGACAGCGAGGCCGCCACCCTCGACGCCCTCTGGCGCGCGGAGACCGCCGATCTCGACCTGCCTGGCCCCCAGGGCTTCGCCATCGCGCTGAACGGCGCGGTGGTGCGCCAGCGCGACTGGGCGGGCACGGCGCTCTCGGAGAACGATCGCGTCGAGATCGTGCGCGCCATGCAGGGCGGGTAGTGAGTGTGAGGTCGTTCGATGGGGTTGCGCGATACCACCGACTTTTCCTTCATCCCACCCACGAACCTCATCCTGAGGTGTCAGTCGATCGAAGATCGACTGACCTCGAAGGAGGGCTCCAGCTATCGCTGCGATCCCTGGAGCCCTCCTTCGAGGCTCACTTCGTTCGCACCTCAGGATGAGGTTGTGTGTTGGATTGCAGGTATCCCTTGAAACGGATCAGTCGGCGGAGACCATTCTTCATGAACGCCTTCGTCTACATGCTTCGATGCGCCGACGGCAGCTACTACGTCGGCTCGGCACGCGGTGAGACCCTCGACAAGCGTCTCGGCGAGCACCAGGACGGCACCTATCCCGGTTATACGCGCGAGCGCCGACCCGTGACACTCGTCTATGCCGAAATGTTCGAGCGCATCACGGACGCGATCGCGATGGAGCGGCGAGTCAAAGGCTGGGGACGTGCAAAGAAGGAAGCACTGATCCGAAGTGATTGGGGTCGCCTCAAGCATCTGTTCAGACGGCATTGCGTGCAGGAGAAGCTCATTCGCGAAAATAGTGATGTGCGGGGCTTCTCGACAGAACTCGAAAATGTTGTCGAATCCAAATCGCGACCTCAGGATGAGGTCGCGGGTGGGAATCGGTGAAGCGACGGAACTAACTTTTTCAGACACGCTGAGGAATTTCCATGACCGACACCCCCGACGATCCCTTCGTCATCGCCGGCACGACCCTGTCCTCCCGCCTCCTCATCGGCACCGCCGGCTATCCGACGCAGGCCATCATGAGCGAGGCGGTGCGGGCGAGCGCGGCCGAGGTGGTGACGGTCTCGATCCGCCGCATCTCGCTCCACGGCCACGGCTCCGACACCGTGGCGCGTCTCAAAGGGGCGCGCTTCCTGCCCAACACCGCCGGCTGCGAGACCGCCCGCGATGCCGTGATGACGGCGGAACTCGCCCGCGAGGCGCTCGGCACCAGCTGGATCAAGGTCGAGGTGATCGGCGACCGCGAGACGCTCTATCCCGACGTCGCCGAGACGATCGAGGCCACCCGCCAGCTGGTCGAATCCGGCTTCACGGTGCTGCCCTATTGCAACGACGACCCGGTCGTGTGCAGCCGGCTCGCCGATCTCGGCGCCGCCGCCGTGATGCCGATGGGCTCGCTCATCGGTTCCGGGATGGGGGTCGCCAACCCGGCCAATCTCGAACTGATCTGCCGCCGCTCGCCCGTGCCGGTGATCGTCGATGCCGGTATCGGCACCGCCTCGGACGCGGTGATCGCGATGGAACTCGGGGCTGCCGCGGTGCTCCTCAACACCGCCGTCGCCAAGGCCGACGATCCGGTGCGGATGGCCCGCGCCATGCGCCATGCCGTCGAAGCCGGTCGCCTCGCGCATCTCGCCGGCCGCATCCCGCGTCGGGCGCGTGCCGAGCCGTCGAGCCCGCAGCTCGGCCTCGTCGGCTCGTGAGCCTGCCCGCGCGCCTGCTGATCGTCACCGACCGGCACGGCTGCCCCGAGCCCATGGAGACCCGCGTCGCCGCCTGCCTCATCGCGGGCGCCCGCTGGATCTGGCTGCGCGATCGCGACCTGCCAGCTCCGGAGCGCGCGACCCTGGCCGAGATCCTGGCCGGCCAGGTGGCGCGGGTGGGTGGGGCGCTGACGATCGGGCGCGACGTGGAACTGGCGGCGCGCGTGGGTGCGGCAGGCATCCAGCTCGGCGAGGCCGCCGCCGTGGCGCCGGCTCGCGCCCGCCTCGGGCGCGGCGCCCTGCTCGGCGTCTCGGCCCATTCCCTGGGCGAGGTGCGGGCCGCCCGGGAGGCCGGGGCGGATTACGTGACCCTGAGCCCGATTTTCCTGACCGCCAGCAAGCCGGGCTACGGGCCGGCGCTCGGACTGGCGGTCTTGCGGGAGGCGGCGGGCGTGATGCCGGTCGTGGCGCTTGGCGGCATCGATCCCGGCACGGCCGCATCCTGCCGCGAGGCGGGGGCCGCCGCCGTCGCGGTGATGGGGGTGGTGATGCGGGCGCCGGAGGTCGGGCCGCTGATCCCGGCGCTCGATCCTCAGACGTTTCCGGTCAGGCGATCCAGCGCATCACGATCAGCACCGTCGTGACCGTCACGGCGCCGCCGATGCGGGTCGCGATCTGGGCGAACGGCATCAGCTGCATGCGGTTGGCGGCGGTGAGGATGGCGACGTCGCCGGTGCCGCCCTGGCCCGAATGGCAGGCATTCACGATCGCGGCCTCGATCGGGTACATGCCGAGGCGGCGGCCGACGAAGGCGCCGGTCGCCATCAGGGTGAACACCGTCGCGATGATGGTGATCAGGTTCGGGACCGTGAAGGCGGACATCAGCTTGTCCCACGGGGTCAGCGAGACGCCGATGGCGAAGAGCAGCGGATAGGTCATGCCCGTCTGCACGAACTTGTAGACGACGAAGCCGCCCGCCTGCAGGTGGGGAGAAACGGCGCTCGACAGCTTGGCCAGCACTGCCAGGAACAGCATCGCGACCGGAGCCGGCAGGCCGATCACGTGGTGCAGCATCACGCCGAGCAGGTAGAGCGTCACCGCCGTGAGCCCCGCCGCCGCGATGGTGGAGACGTCCATGGCGCTGCCGCCCTTCTCGGCGGTCACCGCCTCGTCCTTGGGATCCATGTCGTCGTGCTCGCCCGGTTGCAGCCGGCCCTCGCCGGTCAGGTGCGGGTATTTCTTGCCGACGAAGTTCAGGATGCCCGAGAACACGATGGCCGTGAGGCTGCCGAGCATGACCGGGGGCAGCACCTGGGCGAACAGGTCTCCTTGCGACGCGCCGAGGATCGCCGCGTAGCCGATCGAGAGCGGAATCGCGCCCTCGCCGACGCCGCCGGCCATGATCGGCACGACGATGAAGAAGAAGGTGTGGTAGGCGCCCAGGCCCAGCGCCGTGCCGACCAGCGTGCCGACGAGGCCGGCGGCGATCGACCCGATGCCGAGCGGCACGAAGATCTTCAGGAAGCCCTTGATCAGCACGCCACGGTCCATGCCGAGGATGCTGCCGACGATGATCGCCGCGATGTACAGGTAGAGGAAGTTCGTGAACTTGGTGAAGTCGATGATCGACTTCTCGATCTGCGGCGGGATCAGCTTGTAGTAGGCGAGCGCCGAGGGGATGAAGGTGGCGAAGATGGCACCGGCACCGATGTTGCGCAGGATCGGCAGCCGCTTGCCGATCTCGGCGCAGGTGAAGCCGCCCAGCACCAGGACGGCGATCATCGTCGGCGCGTCGGCCTTGATCTCGCGCTCGAAGGTCAGGATCGTCAGGAGCGCGACCAGGATCAGGTAGACCGGGATCGGGATGATCCCGATCTTGATGTCCATCAGCCGCCACCAGCCCTGCGGCCAGAATTTCTTGGATCCCGGCACGGTCGTCCGGTCTGCCGGTGTCGTCTCATGAGCCTTGGCGAGATCTGCAGTCCCCGATGTCATCGGTGGTTCCTCCCAAAAATGTCGTTGCTGAGTCGTATTTTTGACGGTTCGTGTTCTTGTCGACCGGCCTTCCTCGTCGGGCAACGGTCTTGCCGATGCGCCCCCGGGACGGGCCTTTGCGCGTGGCGATCTCGATGTAATACCAATGGCCCAAGATGCTGACGCATCGGGCCATTGATCCATCTCGAATTTTCGATTTCAAGCCAGAGGCTTGGCAAAAATTCGAGAGCGGAACCAAAGGTCGTTTCCAGCGACCGTTGGTATAAGGGGCCTGCCATTCCGGCTGCCGGGGGCTCGCGCGGGGCTTTTCCGCGGTGAGCAGGCGCCGCGTTCAGGCCGTGAGGCGGCGGGGTGAGGCGGGCAGGCGCGGGTCCGTCACCTGCATCGGTTTCCTCCAGGATTCGTTGGGACCCGCGCTAGCGGCCGAACCTGTCGCGAACCTGTCAAGGATCGGGGCGCGGGTGCATCCCTGCCGTTGATCCCCGCCTCAGGCCGCCGCCGTCAGGCCGCTGCGCCCTCGCAGGAACTCGGCCACCCCGGCAGCGGGGATCGGCCGGCTCAGCAGGAAGCCCTGGACCTCGGAGAAGCCGCTCGCCCGCAGCCGGGCGAGCTGGTCGGCCGTCTCGACGCCCTCGGCCGTCGTGGTGATCTTCAGGATGCGGCCGAGCTCGGCCACGACATGGACGATGGCCGCGGATTCGTCCCGCTCGGTCAGGTTGCGGACGAAGGATTGGTCGAGCTTGATCTTGTCGAAGCGGAAGCTGTTGAGCGAGCTCAGGGACGAGTAGCCGGTGCCGAAATCGTCCATCGAGAACCGCACGCCGAGGCGGCGCAGCTGGGTCAGCATGGCGTGGGTCGCCCGGTCCTGGCTCAGGATCACCGATTCGGTGATCTCGAGTTCGAGGCGCTGGCTCGGCAGTCGGGTCGCGCGCAGGACCTGCTCGACGACCCGGTCGAGGTCGCCCTTGCGGAACTGCAGCGGCGAGATGTTGACCGCGACGCGCAGGGTTCCGGGCCATGTCATCGCGTCGGCGCAGGCCGTCCTGAGGACGGTGAGGCCGAGGGCGTCGATGAGGCCGGTCGCCTCGGCGACGGGGACGAACTCGCCCGGCGAGATCGGCCCGCGTTCCGGATGGGTCCAGCGCGCCAGCGCCTCGAAGCCGGTCACCGCGTTCGTCGCGAGGTCGAACAGGGGCTGGTAGTGCAGGGCGATCTGCCCGGTCTCGATCGCGAGCTTCAATTCGCGCTCCAGCCAGCGGCGCTGGTGCTGGCGCTCCTCCATGTCCGGCTCGAAGACGCGCACGCGCCGGCCGCCCTCGGCCTTGGCAACGTAGAGCGCGAGATCGGCGCGGCGCAGCAGGTGGTCGCCGTCGTCGATGTCCCGGGGATCTTGGGCGCCCGAGACCGCGATGCCGAGGCTCGCCTCGGCGGAGACGAGCTGATCGGCGATGAGGAACGGGCGCTTGAGCTGGCGCAGGGCCTCCTGCGCCAGGCGGAGCGCCTCGTCCGGCAAGCTGGATCCCGGCAGGTCGGACCCCGGCAGGACCACGGCGAACTCGTCGCCGCCGAGCCGGGCGACGGTGCTGCCGGGCGGGCTCGATGCCGCCAGCCGGCGCCCGACCTGCCGGAGCAGCTCGTCGCCCGCCGGGTGGCCCAGCGTGTCGTTCACGCTCTTGAAGTCGTCGAGGTCGAGGCAGATCGCCGCGACGGCGCGGCCGCCCCGGGCGTGCTCCGATACGGCCTCGGCCAGGCGCTCGGCCAGGAGGACGCGGTTCGGCAGCCCTGTCACCGCGTCGTGGGTCGCCAGATGGGTGATCCGCGCCTGGGCGAGCACGCTCGCGGTCACGTCCTCGTGCGTCTCGACCCAGCCGCCATCGGCCATCGGCTCGACGGTGATCTCGACGCAGCGGCCGTCCGCGAGGGTCGCGGTCTCGGTCCGGCCCCGCGTGTCGGTTTCCGCCTCCGCGAGGCCGGCGAGCCGTCGGACCTCTCCTTGAGTCGGATCGCCGTCGAGCGCGCCCGGCGGAATGGCGTAGATGCGCAGGAACTGCGCGTTCGACACCTTGAGGCGGCCATGCGGGCCGAACAGGCACAGGCCCTGGGACATGTTGTTCAGGGCCGCGTCGAACCGGCTGTTCTGCTCCTTCAACTGGCCCTCGCGCTCGGTCAGGATCTCGTTCTGCCGGAAGACGTCGCCGCGCAGCTGGTCGCGCTCCGCCAGGGAGTGCTCGAGGACGACGACGGCGCGGGCGATGTCGCCGACCTCGTCCTGGCGGCCGACCTCCGGCACCGCCACGTGCCAGTTCCCGCGCGCCACCTCGGCGACCGTCTGGGTGATCCGCACCAGCGGGCGGGTGATGCGTCCCGACAGGAGCAGCAGGACGAGCGCGACGAGGCACAGGGTGAAGCCCGCGGCGGCGCCGAGCGTCCGCAAAAGCGACCGGGAACTCTCCTCGCCGATGCCCACGACCTTGCCGGCGAGCTGCTCGAGCTCGCTGAGCGGCGCCGCGGCGCAGAGCCGGAGGCCCTGCGCGAGGGGAATGCACCGGGCGACCTTGCCGGAGCCGGTGACCGGATGCAGCCCCGCCCCCGACGCCTCGCCGAGCGCCGCGCCCGGGATCTCGGCCCCCGCCGAGGAGAGGAGGAGGGGCCCTGAGAAGATCAGCACGTCGCGACCGCTCAAAGAGGCGAAGGCCTCCAGCGTCGGCTCCCGCGCCCGCAGGACGCGGTAGCCGACGAGGGCGCCGATCACCTCGCCGAAATCGTCGAAGAGCGGCTGCCCGAGCACGTCGACGACGGAGCCGCTCTCCTCCGCCGCGAGCGCCCGGGCGAGGCCCGCATCCCAGCGCAGGGTCTGGACGAAGCCGGTCGAGCGCTCGGGATCGTTGCGGTCCATCATCCCGCGCAGGGCCGCGGCGAGCGGCGTGCTCTTGAGGCCCGCATTGGCCGCCAGGAGGTCGGCGTCGACCCGGTCGGCGGTGAGCGCACGCAGGTTCCGGTCGAAGGCGATCACCCCGTCGATGTCCGCGAGCGCCAGGGCGGGCCGCATCAGCTCGGAGGCCGCCACCGTGTTGCCGGAGAACACCGCCTTCGATACGTCCCAGCGCCTGGCGAGGGTGGCG
Organism: Methylobacterium sp. SyP6R; assembly: GCF_019216885.1. Lineage (NCBI taxonomy): Bacteria > Pseudomonadati > Pseudomonadota > Alphaproteobacteria > Hyphomicrobiales > Methylobacteriaceae > Methylobacterium > Methylobacterium synurae. The sequence continues at coordinate 5,528,464 of NZ_JAAQRC020000001.1, forward strand.
AAGCGGCGCTCGACATCCTCGCGCTGCATCTGGAGCCGGGAGGCCGCGAGCTTGGCATCGCTGCGGAGGCGCCCGGACAGCTGGCTCTCCGACCAGCGCGACACCTCCTGGGCCTGCTCGCTCAGGGTCTGACCGGACCGGAGCACGACGAGGCCGACGAGGCCCGCGAGCGCGAGTGCGACCGTCGAGAGCGTGGCGCCGACGAGGCGCGCGCGCAGTGAGCGCCGGAGCATGGAGCGCCGGATCAGGGACAATCGGAACAGGGGGGCGATCACGGCGCCAGCGGAGCGCCGCCCCGCTCCGCCAGCAGGTGCCGCGCCCGGTCGGACGTGGCGAAGGCGAGGAAGGCGGAGGAAGCCTCGTCCCGGGTGGCGGTCTTGTAGATCAGCGAGAGGGTCACGGCGCTCGGATACCTGACGTCGCGCGGGGCGCTGCCGTCGATCGTCAGAACCGTCATGTCCTGCGCGAGCGTGGGCGAGAACGGCCCGAAGCCGATGGCGCCGGGCGTCTGCCGCACGGTCTCGATCGCGTCCTGGGTCGTGGTCGCGGTCTTCGAACGGCTGGTGAGGGCGAGGGCGCGCCAGCCCGGCATGCTCGCCCGCAGCACCGCGAGCGTGCTGTCCGTCTCCTCGCGCCGGACCACCCGGATCTTGAGGTCGGGCCCGCCGACCGCGCTCCAGTTCTCGATCTTTCCCGAGAAGATGTCCGCGACCTGGTCGTGCGTCAGGCCCGTGACGCCGGCATCCCGGTGGACGAAGATCGCCGAGGGAATGCGCACTAGGGGCACCTCGACGAGGCCCTGGGCCTTCTCCGCCTCGGTGAGCGGACGCGCGATCCGGCCGAGCTTCTCGCGCTCGCCCCCCACCGCCGCCACCGCCCCGCCGGAGCCGATGCTCGGCGGGACCGTGATGCGGATCCCGGCCGCCACTGCCGGATTACGGGCTTCGCCCGCTTGTGCCGGAATGCGGGCGTCGCCCGCTTGGTTTGCCGAACTGCGGGCTTCGCCCGCCTGGCTGGCCGTATCGCGGGCTTCGCCCGCCTGGCCGTTATAGGCGGTCGCGAGCGCCTGCAGCATCTCGATCCCGTCGCCCGTTCCGACGACGGCGAGATCCTCCGCCCGCGCGCCGGTCGCGAGGGCGAGAGCCAGGAGGACGGCGGAAATCCGCCGGAAACGCGCGAATGCTTGGGCCATGGGCGCATTCTGCAGCTTACGTCGTGAGATTCCAACCGCCGAATATCGGCTCACAGGCTATTGGTTAAAAAATCACTCGGCAGGAGAATCGGCTTGGGTGCTTCGATTACCTGAAAGTCGCTGAAGGAATCGCCGGATGAAGTTTGTGTCCGGCACATCATCGGCATCGGTACTGCGCCCGGCCGGATGAAACGGGTCGGCGTGGCAGGTCGCACCAGCGACTGCTGCCAGGAACTGGACCGCCGCGACCATGCCGGGGGCGCCGGCCGCCAGGACGGTGTCGGCCGCCGTGAGCATCGGCAGATGCAAGGTCGGCCGGCCCGGCCGCGCATCGGCCGGCGGGGCCTCGCCGCTGCAGGTCAGGATCGCGGAGGCCCCGCGGTCGCGCAGCCAATCGAGCGCCGGGCGCATGTAGAGGTTGTGCGGGTGCCGCCCGCCGGCGACCACCACCAGGTCGCGCTGCGGCTCGCGCAGGCGGCTCGCCCGCGCCACCGCCCAGGCCGGCGCCCAGCCGACCCCCGACGAGACGACGACGAGGCGCCCGCGCCCGAGCCGGTGGAAGGCGTGGCCGAACGGCCCCTCGATCGTCACCGCGTGGCCTGCGCCGATCCGCCGTCCGAGATGCGGCGAGACGGCGCCCCCGTCCTGGCGCCGGATCTGGAAGATCAGCTCGTTCAACTCGCCCGACCCGTCGGCGCGGAGCGTCGGGCTGTAATCCCGCGGCGGCAGGCCCGCGAAGGTGACCCGCACGTACTGCCCCGGCAGGTACACGAGGCGCTTGCGCAGGGCTACCGTGACCTCGACGATGTCGGGAGTCAGCGCGACCACGCTCTCGATGCTGCCGCGGCGCCGGACGGTGTCCGGCACCTCGTCGAACTCGATGACGGTTTCCGGCTCCGTCCCGGCGGCGAGCCGCGCCCGGCAGGCGAGCACGGTGTCGCCGAGACGCGTGCCCGCATCGTCGACGGTCCCGGCATGGACCCGCACCCGGCAGGTGTCGCACTGCCCGGTGGCGCAATCGTGCGGGATGACCTGCCCGCCGGCGAGCGCGGCATCGAGCAGGGTCTGGCCGGCGCGGGCGGCGACGCGCCGGCCGTTGATCACGAGGGCGACCGGTCCGGCCATGGCCGGCATTTCCGGATCAGCGCAGCAGGACTTCGACCGGCCGCATGTGCCGCGTGTGCCGCGTCTGCGTGTGGTCGAAGGCCGAGACGTAGAGGTAGAACGTGTTGCCGGGCAGGAAGTCGACGTCGTACTTGCTGCCGGTCGCGATCCTGCGCGAGGCCACCAGCGTCCAGTGGTCGTCGGCCCAGTGCGCCGCCGCCGAGATGCCGGCGCGGTCGCCGGTATAGCCGTCGGTGAGCAGCACGCCCGGCATCACCGTGCCGGCCGGGATCTCCGCGTCGAGGGCGGCGGAGTAGGGGACCGTCTCGCTCGCCTCGACCATCCACCACCGGGCGCCCTCCGAGGCGCCGGCATCGGGCGACAGGTCGACGGTGCCGAGCGCCGCCACTGTGGCGCGCCAGTCCTTGGGCAGCCGCAGCGGCTCGACGGTGGCCGCGTAGCCGCCCGGGCCCTCGAACCGGAAGTTGTAGCGATAGGCGCTGGTGCCGGGATCGCCCCAGTAGCCGGCCTGGTAGCGGCCCTTGACCGCGCGCTCAGTTGCGGTCGGGTCGGTCGGCGGCCCGATATGCATGTCCTCGACCACGCCGAGCATGCCGCCCCGCGCCGCCTTCCACTGCCACATGTCGATGTAGCTACCGTCCGTGGTGTAGTGGTAACCGCGGCCGTTGAGCGGCGCCGGCGCGTCGGGCAGGGGCCGGGGGCCGAGATGGGTCGCGCCGCCGCTGCCGAAGGCGTCGGACCGCGAGAAGATCACCGCGAGCTTGTCCTCGTAATAGGCGGTCACGTCCGCCCGCGCGGCATCAGAGTCGAGGACGTGCCAGCCGTCCTCGCGCTTGATCAGCGGGACGCGCTTGAGCGACCGCGACGGGTCCCACCAGCGGAAGGCGAAGTAGACCTTGGCGTCGTCCCGCACGGCGCGGATCTCGACGGTGGTCTCGCCGGTGCCGCCGAAATTGGCGCCCTGCATCGTCCGCACCGAGACCGGCCGGGCGGCGCGCCAGACCGGATCGTCGAGGAGCCGGCCGAGATCGGGACCGGTCGCCACCTTGTCGATCACCAGGGTGGAGCGGCCGGCAAGATCGGCCCATGCCAGAGCGGCGACGACCGGGACGCCGAGCGCGATCGCCCCCAGCAGGGGCCGGCGGCGGCGTAGACCCTCGTCCGCCAGGGGTGCCGGCCGGAACAGGCGCAGGAGCTGCCACAGGCCGCCGTACAGGAAATGCGCCAGCGTGTGCACGGCGATGTAGGCGAGCGCGACCAGAGCCAGGGTGGCGTGGAGCCACACCACCCATCCGCCATAGCCGAGATAGAGCGCGACGCCGGTCGCCGTGAGGACCGCGACGACGGCGTAGATCAGCCAGTGCAGCGCGACGTTGACCGCGCCCCAGCGGGCCTTGCGCGCCGCCTTGGTCCGTCCGCCGACGCGCAGCGCGCGCAGGCGCGAGGGGCCGTTGCGGTCGGTGAGGCGGCCGCGCACCAGGTAGACGAGATAGGCGGTGATGCCGAAGAACAGGGTGAGGCCGGCCACGAAGTGGACGGTCCAGACCTCGCCCTGGGGCAGCAGGGGCGCCAGCAGCTTCGCGGTGCGGGCGACGGGCGCGTCGGCCGAGATGCGCAGGCCCGTGATCAGGCTCGCCACCATCGCGATCACGACGACCCAGTGGATCACGATCGTGCCCGTGTCGGAGCGCGGACGCGGATCGGGTTTTCCGGCCGGTGAAGCCTGCCGCCCGGAGACGGCTTCGCCGCGGCCGGACGGGTCCCGCGAGAGGGTCGACGAATCCGACATCCCCGATCCTTGGATAGTTGTTGCGGCCCGGCCGGAAGGTATTTCTGTACGGCTTAGCAGGGCCGCCGACGCTGCGCTACTGCCAAGTTTGCCGTTCCGGACTCCTTCATGCGATGTATTCTGCGGCGAATGACGTCATACGGCCGTCGCATGGCGGCGGCCCGCATGAATCGGCCGGGTCACCGACGCTCAGCGGCTTCCGATATCGCGGGTCATGCATCGCAAATATTTCCGAGGCGGCGGCGAAGCGAGCCGGGATTCATTGCCCCGATCGCCAGTACGATGGTCGCGCGACGGCCGGCGGGGTTCATCCGGAGATGACGTCGTACCGTGTCTGCTGCGGGCGGCCGCATGGTACTGGCTCTGCCGTGGCCGTTGCTCCGATCCGCGGGCCGTGACCTGCGATGAGGTACCATCATCATCGAAGGGGCTGCTTCGATCATTGCGAGATTGGCGCACGACCGTTGTTATGTTGGTAAATGACTGATAAACGATCGTCTGAACAAAGAAATATTCGGGAAGAACTGGGATGCACCCTGCAGTCCTCCAGCAATGCGTCGTGCCAGCGGCTAGCGAATCGGGCCTCTCTGCGGCATGTTCAATGCTCAATAAACTTATCGATGCGGCCGCCAATTAAAATGCCAATCAAATGAGACGCATAATTCACCGAGATGGTGATTAATAAAAATCGAAAATATTTCTGCATAACCATTGATTGATATCAAATAAATAGCAAAAATTGCGTAATTAATCTGGTGTGCCGGGGCGGGTGGCGCCATCGCGGGGTAGGTGTCAGGCCCCCTTCGCCAGCCCGGATAAGATGGGCCGACGAACGCGCGTACCCAAAAATACTCCGTGGATAACTATGGTGCGATAGTGGATAATTATGGTGCGATAGCTGAATCGAAGCATCAGGAAGTATAACAGCTCGTATCCCAGCGGCTACATCTGCTGTTTAAGGTGGAATGTAAAATTTATTTAATTTATGATTGATTATTGTTGATAAATTATTGCAATTGAAGTCACATATGGCAGGACGTATTTTGATGCAGGGCTCATATTTCTTCCTTTACGATTCGATAGCCAGCCGTTCATTGTATTGGTATTTTATAAAAATTATATATTTATCTCTTTAAGAGAACGACAGCATACCAAAATAACAAGCAGCATGCTGGAAATATCAGAATAAAAAACTTCACGCGATTGGATTCTATCCAATTTATACAATTTAATATATTTTTCTCGTTATTTAATATTATTATAGACGCACCAAATACGCATGGCAGCAAATTTGTAAGTATAAAAAACACGCATATCTTTGTATATAGATGAGGGGACGTAAGATTTTTATCAAGCGCAAATGCAAAAAATATTGCAAATATTTCCAACGCCACGATTATATAAGCGGCATTTTTTATGTAGTTTTTATTTAAAACGGACATGAAAGCATGTTCCTGTGCACGACGAACAATTAAGGCGGGGACCGGTCACTCTAATATTTTTGAATAAATATATGGAAACCTTTTTGCGATGATAGCGTGGCAGATCGCCGAATAATCACCATGTTTCTAGTCCACGTCAACGTGATTATGGATTTCCTGTCGCGATGCTAATGAATTATTATATTCTTATAAAATTGCCCTCATGCAAACCATTGCAATATAGTGCAATCGATTGTCCCGCTGGATAATAGAAAATATTCCTAAAATCATAATTGCTGAAATTGATTTACTTAAAATAACCTTACAATTATTTTTATGAAATATCGAATAATATTAATACAGACAATTGGAGAAGAGGCTTCAGTATGGCTAGCGGCCTCGCTTCTGATTCGGTTTGCAGATCAGAAGAGATGACGATGTATCTTATCACCATCACCGTTATCCGCACGAATCGAGCCGTGAAGACCGTGGAGGCCCCGAACGTAGTGGTCTTCGGCGATGTCTGAGCGCCTCAGGACGAGATCGTGGGCGTAACTGCCGATCACGCTTCCCCGGGACGGTCCACCGTCGCCCGTCCGGCACGCCACCCTCGTCGGCGGCGAGCCGGCGGGTCGTCAGCCCTCGCCCCGCTCCGCCGCGGCCTTGGCCGCGTCGAGCAGGAACTGGCCGATATACAGGTCCTGGAGCGCGATGCCGGAACTGTCGAAGACGGTGATGTCCTCGCGCGACGTGCGGCCGGGGCAGCGGCCTTCGAGCACCGCGCCGATCGGGGAGAGAACCAGTGCGCCGCTCTCGATCCGGTCGCGGACGTGCTGGAACTCGCCGATCTCGACCGATTGCGAGGGCAGGTCGCAGAACAGGCGCGCGGTCTCGTAGAGCTCCACCGGCACTTCGTGCTTGCCGCGGGCGTCCGAGCCCATGCCGGCGATGTGCGTCCCGGGACGCACCCAGGCCGCCTCGAAGAGCGGCACGCGCGAGGGTGTGGCGGTGACGATCACGTCGGCGGCGCGGCAGGCCGCCTCCGCCGTCGAGAGCGAGACATCGAGGGCGACGCCCTGGTCCTCGAGCCGCTTGGCGAAGCCCTCGGCCTTCTCCCGCTCGCGGGCCACGACGTGGAGATGCGTCAGGGGCAGGATGCGGGCGAGCGCTCCGACCTCGTAGAGGGCCTGGTTGCCGGCGCCGAAGATCGCCAGCGTGCTGCTGTCGGGCCGGGCCAGGGCTTGGGCCGCCACCGCGTTGGCGGCGGCGGTGCGGTAGGCGTTGGCCGCGGCGGCCTCGACCACCGCGCCGATCCGCCCGCAATCCTGGTCGATCAGCAGGATCGTCGAGTTGTGGCGCGGCAGGCCCCGGGCGGGGTTGTTGTGCCAGAACGCCCCGACCTTGAGGCCGGCGAGTTCCGCGGTCGAGCCCGACTTGATCGAGAAGGTGTCGCGCGGGTCCGAGGCCCGGGCGATCACCGCCGGGAACACGGAGGCGCCGTCGGACGCCGCCGCGACCAGCGCCCGCCGCACGGGCTCGAACGCCGCCTCGTGCGAGATCAGGCGGGCGGACTGGGCTTCCGGAATGAACGTGGCCATCGCTGCGTCCTCGGTTCAGTCCTGTTGCCGGTAGAAGCCCAGGATGGCCTTGGTCTCCAGATATTCCTCAAGACCCTCGCGGCCGTATTCCCGGCCGTTGCCCGAGCGCTTGTAGCCGCCGAACGGGGCGTACGGGTCCCAATCGGGCGCGTTGAGGTGGACTTGGCCCGCCCGGATCTGCCGCGCCACCGCCCGGACCTGCTCCATGTCGGTGCCGTGCACGTGGGCGCCGAGACCGTAGATCGTGTCGTTGGCGATCGCCACCGCCTCCTCGACCGTGTCGTAGGGCAGGATCGCCAGGACGGGGCCGAAAATCTCCTCCTGGGCGATCGCCATGTCGCAGGCCACCTCGGAGAAGACGGTCGGCCGGGCGAAGAGGCCGGTGGTCAGGCCCTCGGGCCGCCCCGGCCCGCCGGCGACGAGCTTGGCGCCCTCCTCGATGCCGATCCGGATCATCTGCTGGATCCGGTCGTACTGCGCCCGGTTGGCGATCGCCCCGTGGGTCGTCTCCTCGCGGCGCGGGTCGCCGACCACGAATCCCTCTGCGGTCTTGGCCGCCAGGGCTTCGACCTCGGCGAGACGCGCGCGGGGCACCAGCATCCGGGTGGGGGCGCTGCAGGACTGGCCGAGGTTGCGCATCGCTGCCGCGACGCCGAGCGGGATGCAGCGGGCGAGATCGGCGTCCGGCAGCACGATGTTGGGCGACTTGCCGCCGAGCTCCTGGCCGACGCGCTTGACGGTGGGAGCCGCGGCCTGTGCGACGAGGACACCGGCCCGGGTCGAGCCGGTGATCGAGATCATGTCGACCTCCGGATGGACGCTGAGCGCCTCGCCGACCACCGGCCCGGTGCCGTTGACGAGGTTGAACACGCCGGCCGGGCAGCCGGCCTCGTGCATCACCTCGGCGAAGAGCAGGGCGCTCAAGGGCGACAGCTCGCTCGGCTTGAGCACCACCGTGCAGCCCGCCGCGAGCGCCGGGCCGACCTTGGCGGTGATCTGGTAGAGCGGCCAGTTCCAGGGCGTGATCAGCCCGCAGACGCCGATCGCCTCGCGGGCGATGGCGGTGGTCCCGCGCTGCGACAGGAAGGGATAGGTCGCCAGCAGGTCGCGGGCGACCCGCAGATGCGCCGCGGCGAGCGGCACTTGCGCCTGGCGCGCGTAGGTGATGGGCGCGCCCATCTCGGCGGACAGCGCCTGGGCGAACAGCTCCAGCCGCTCCATCACCAGCCCGTGGACGCGGTCGAGGAGGGCCGCGCGCTCGGCCGGCGCCGTCCGCGACCAGGCCGGGAAGGCCCGCCGGGCCGCAGCCACCGCGTGCTCGACGTCTTGCGTGCCGCAGAGCGCGATCTCGGCGATCACCGTCTCGTTCGCCGGATCGACGACGCCGACGCGCTCGAGGCCGGCCGGCTCGCGCCACGCCCCGTCGCTGTAGAAGCGGCCGAGCATGCCGGCCTCGGTCAGATGCCGAAGGGGATCGGTCATTGGAAGCGGTCCTTCAGGCGGTAATAGGCGCCGACCACCGGCAGGAACCAGGGCGGGCCGAAATGGCCGGGAATCGCCGGCCAGGCGAACTGGCTCCAGGGGTTCAGCTCGGCGCGACCATCCATGACCTCGGCCATGATGGTGCCCATCAGGGTCGACATCTGGGTGCCGTGGCCGCTGTAGCCCATCGAGTAGTAGATGCCGTCGCGCTCGCCGGCCCGGGGAAGACGGTCGCGGGTCATGTCGACCATGCCGCCCCAGCAATAGTCGATGCGGACCTTGGTCAATTCGGGGAAGACGTCGTGCAGGGCGGCGCGCAGGATTTCGCCGCTCTTCTCGTCCGAGGCCGGGTTCGAGACCGCGAAGCGGGCGCGTCCCCCGAACAGAAGCCGGTTGTCGGGGGTGGTGCGGAAGTAGTTGACGAGGTTCTTGGTGTCGGTCGCGTTGCGGCGGCGCGGGGTGAGCCGGTCGAGCATCTCCACCGGCAGCGGCTCGGTGACGATGAGGAAGGCGCCGACCGGGACGATGCGCCGGCGCACCCAGCCGAGCGGACCGGCCTGCGAGATGCCGCTGGCGAGCAGAACCTGCTTCGCCCGCACCGTGCCCTTGGGCGTGCCGACGAGGTGGCCGCCGCCCGGCGCCGCCTTCAGGCTCGTCATCGGAGTGCGCTCGTGGACGGCGACGCCGCGGCGCGCCGCGGCCTCGGCCAGCCCACGGACGAAGCGGCCGACATGCAGGGCGGCGCTCTTGCGGTAGATCAGGCCGCCGTAATAGCGCTGCGACCCGATCTCGGCCGGCAGATCGGCGCGGCTCACCATCTCGGTGTCGGGATCGACGGTGGCGGCGAGCAGTTCCTGGCTGCGCGCCAGCTTGTCGTAATGCTCGGGCTTCGCCGCGAGCTTGATCTTGCCGACCCGGGCGAAGCTGCAATCGATCGCCTCTTCCCGCACCAGGCGCTCGACCGTGTCGACGCCGGCATCGAAGGCGCGATACAGCGTGTTGGCGACATCCGGGCCGAGCTTGCCCGAGAGGGTGGCGTAATCCTGCGCAAAGCCGTTGTTGCACATGCCGCCGTTGCGGCCCGAGGCGGCGTTGCCGATCGTGTCGGCCTCCAGGAGGACGACGCGGGCGCCCTTCTTGGCGAGCGCCAGGGCGGCGGAGGAGCCGGTCAGGCCGCCGCCGATCACCGCGACGTCGCAGGTGCCCTCGACGGGTCCCTGAGCGCCGCCCGAAAACGGCGTCGACGTGTCCAGCCAATAGGAAGTGAGCTTCATCGCGGCACCGGAAGATTGGAAAACAGGGAGGCGGCGCCGGTCGACGCCGCGTTCGGCCTCGGCATCATTTCACCGGCCGCGAACGGCCGGCGGTTCGGCGGCGACAATGACGCAGGAGCAGGCTGATCAGCAGCATCGTCGGGCCACTTCAGGTTGGAGCATTTTCCGACGAAGCGGATACCGGTTCGTCGCAGAAGATGCGGCAAAATCGAAGACGAGAGAGCTTCGCGATTGCAGCGCGATCGTGAAGTGCTCTAGTTGAACGACTGGTTGGCGAGGGCGAAGAGGTGCGCCGGCCCGGTCGGCGGCAGGACGCCGCGCACCATGGTGAGGGCGTCGCCGACCAGCGGCAGGCCGATCCCGGCGAGCCAGGGCGAGAGCTGCGCTTCGTCCGGCACGTCGATCCGCACGAAGCGGCCGTCGAGGGGAGCGAGCGCCGCCTCGATCAGGCGGCGCGCCTCGTCCTGGCTCCCGGCGACGACCGGGCCGATCACGTGGCCGCGGCCGAAGGGGCGGGCGATGGCGTAGCCGGCGGGCGCGCCGTCCCGCAGGAGCACGACGCCCTCGCCGGCCGCGGCGAGGCGGTCCAGCATCGGGCGGCGCGCAAACCCGGTCGCCTCGCGGTCGAGCCGCGCGATGGCGGCGAGATCCGCCGGGCCCATCGCGCGGATGTCGCCATCCGGGCGGATGTCGCCATCCGGATCGGGCGCGGCCGCGCGGTGGAGCCGGTACGGGCCCTGGTGCTGCGACAGGGTGCCGACGGGCTTGAAGCCGTAGCGTTCGTAGAGCCCGCGCCCCGCCGCGGTCGAGTTGAGCAGGATGCCGCGCGGCCCGGCCGCCGCGAGCAGCGCCTCCAGCAGGCGCTTGCCGTAGCCGCACCCCTGAGCCGCCCCCGACACGATGATCATGCCGACGGTCGCGAGCGCACCCTCGTCGGGAAACAGGGCCGCCGTTCCGATCATCGCCCCGTCGCGTTCGAGGGCGAAGCCCCGGCCGACCTGAAGCGCGAAGTCCCAATCCTCGAGCCGGTAGGGCCAGGACATCTCCTGGGAGAGGCTCAAGGCACCGGGCAGATGCGCCGCCGCGAAGGGCACCAGGGCGACCGGATCGGTCTCGATCGGCAGTCCCGGGAGGGTGTCCGGGGGAACGGCCGGGCGGATTGCGGTGTCCATGATGGTGGTGGTCTCGCGCGGGTTGCAGGACGGGACGGGCAAGGCCCGCCCATCGGTCGCGAACGGCGTCCGCCGGAGGCCGACGGCCTTCGCGCGTCGCCCGGTCGGGCATGGGAGATCAGAGAAGAGCCGCATGGCGCGACTCCACCGGGATCGGATGGGTCTGCGGTGTCGCCGACGGCCGGGGCGACGACGGATCGGCCCGATCGTCGTGGCGTCGATCTAAGCAGACTTGCGTTGGCAAGCCAACGCTTCGTCCGCTTAGGTTGTTGAATTATCGCAGATTTTTGTCGCAAAACCGGCCGCCACTTTTGCGAAATCTGCTTAGCTCAGGGCATGGGCTGCCAGGCCGTAGATCCCCGGACGTCCCGGCTCCACCAAGGGGAGCGGCGCGCCGCGGGTCAGGGTCTTGGTCGTGTCGAACAGCTTCAGCCCCGCCGCGTCCAGGAAGGAGCGGAGCGGGCCGGGGGATTGGCGCGTGTCGAGGCGGACGAACCGGCCGTCGAGGCCGGTGAGGAGGGAAGCGACGAGCGCGACGGCGTCCTCCTCGCTCTCCGCCGCGACCGGCCCGATGACGATGCCCCGCCCGAAGGCGCGACGCATGCCGTAGCCGACGAGGCGCCCGTCGCGGCGCAGGCCCCGGGTCTCCGCCGTCTCGGCGAGATGCGCCATCAGCCGGGGCCGGACCGCCCCGAACGCCGACGCGTCCAGGGCCGCGACCTCGCCGAGCCCGGCCGGCGCGATCGCCTCGACCGCGTCGGCCGAGCCGGGGAACGATGCGGCCCAGGGCGTGGCGTAGCCCTGGTGCTGGTAGACCGTCGCCTGCGGCTCGAAGCCGAGGGAGACGTAGAGGCGATAGGCGGCGCGGGTCGAGTTCAGGATCAGGCGGCGGTCGCCGCATTGCTGGAGGATGCGGTCCATCATCCAGCGCCCGCCGCCATGGGTCTGGAGGCGCGGCGAGGTGATGACCATGCCGATGGTCGCGCACTCCTCGCCGTGGGGAAACCACATGGCCGAACTGAAGACGCGGCCGATCGCGTCGAGCGCGACGATGCCGTGCCCGAGGGTGCGGAACGCATCCCAGTCGCCGGGGCGATGCGGCCACTCGACGCCGAGGGACAAGGCGTGGAGCGCTTCCACGTCGACGGAGGCGATGTCCTGCGTGGCGAGCTCGAAGGACTTCAGCCGCATCGTGTTGGGGGACGTCGTCACCACATCAACTCCTTTCGGCCGGCGCCTGAGCAGATTCCGCAAAAGTGGCTGCCGGTTTTGCGGCAAGAATCTGCGACGAAACAAGAATCTGCGACGAAACAAGAACCTGAGCGGACGAAGCGTTGGCCTGCCAACGCAAGTCTGCTCAGGAGCGCGACCCGGACCGTCTCGGCCCGCTTCGCGTCTCCATGGCGCCACCGCTCACCGTAAGATGGGACGGATCGCGCCGACATTTCCGCTGGAGATCGAGCGGTTTTCGGAATTTTCGCCCGAAGCCTCCCGATTTACGGCAGCAGCCCCCGGTTGTCCGTCGATAGGGTCGAGGCGGTTCAAGGGGAGGCAGGCCAAGGCGAGGCAGGCCAAGGCGAGGCAGGCGATGCGTCGCAGCCGGCCGGCCGACGACCGGGCTCTCCCGCCGAGGAAACAAGCATGTCCCTTCTGATCACCATCGACACCGACCCGCAATTCGCCCCGAAGCTCGGCCTGCCGCTGCCCGAGCGCCTGATCTCGGGCTCGCCCGAGTTCAAGACCTGGGCGCAGGACGAGTCCCGCGGCGAGATGATCAAGACCGGAATCTGGGAGGCCACCCCGGGCGAGACCCATTCGATCAAGGGCACCACCTTCGAATTCTGCCACATCCTCTCCGGCCTGGTCGAGATCGAGGAGAAGGGCGGCGAGACCACGACCTACCGGGCCGGCGACAGCTTCGTGATGAAGCCCGGCTTCGTCGGCATCTGGCGCACGATCGAGACCGTGCGCAAGATCTACGTCTGCGTCTACGAGTGATCCCGGCCTGACGTAGGGCCGATTTCGAAAGTGGGGGAGGCGGCCGGGAGGCCGCCTTTCTTGCGTTTGGGCGCATAGGACACGACACGGCAGGTTGCGCAGTGTGGCTGCGCTCGACCGTCGCTCCCGCACTGCGCAACCTCACGTGTCGTGTACCGCGGCCCGACCCACAGATCGGCGGTCGAACCCGGCGGCTCCGACGAAAGCACACTATTGCGCCTGTCGGCCGGCCGGCGGCATCGCCGGGGGCGTGGCGATCCGCGCCACGGACCGGAGCGAGGGTGGCGCCATCCAAAAATGCCACCTGCCGCAATCTCTGCGTCGATGATCCGCAGACGATACCGGCAGTGTCGAGAAATTGCTTTCATCCGCGGCGACGACGTCAGTCCCCGCGCGACCGTTGGCCGTCTTTAATATTACGGTTAACATGCGAGATTTCGCCGACATCGCTACAAGGATATGGAGATATCGTATCAGGACGGCAAAGAGCTTCTAGAAATCTGCCGAATCAGGATGCGGTGGTGCCTCGCACAAATTTTGCCGGAACCGCATATTCGCAATTTTGTGCCGTCCCTTTCCGTCGTTTCGGTGCAAATCGCGTTGCGGATGAGCCACACTGCTTCCATCGAGAAACGGGCCGCACGCCGCTCCCCCGGAGGGTCACGGAGGCGAGGGCGCCGGCCAGGATCGGATGGCATGGGCTTCGCTCCATCCGCCGAGGTTCACCCGCCGCCGCTCGGCTCGACGACGGCGTCGGACGGCCCGCCCGCGCTCCCCGAGCGTGGGACGGGTACTCGAATGCGACGGCCCGCGAGATCGGATGTCGCCCTTGGCCGGGCCTCCACGACCGATCCGCCAGCGTCCTCGTCACGACCGTCGTCGCGGGATGCGGCCCGCCTCGACCCGTTTCCTTCAACCCCCGCGCCGTCGGCGGATCACCGCCGCACCAGGAGCTTGCGATGAGCGACACGATTGCCAACTGGACTCCCGGCGACGACGCGATGGTCGAGACCGCCATCCGGCGCGGCGCCGACCGGCGCGAGCTGCTGCGGATGCTGATGGGCGGCGGCATCGCACTCTCGGCCGGCGGCGCGATCCTCGGCCGGGCCGGCGCGGCGCTCGCCGCCGAGCCGGTCAAGGGCGGCCACCTCAAGATCGCAGGCTTCTCGGCCTCGACCGCCGACACCCTCGATCCGGCCAAGGCCTCGAACGCCACCGACTACACCCGGTGCTGTGCCCTCTACAACCGGCTGACCTTCATCGACGGCACCGGCAAGCTCGTCATGGAACTGGCCGACAGCGTCGAGAGCGCCGACGCCAAGACCTGGACCGTCAAGCTGCGCAAGGGCGTGACCTTCCACGACGGCAAGAGCCTGACGGCCAAGGACGTGGTCTTCTCGCTCAAGCGCCACCTCGACCCCGCCGTCGGCTCGAAGGTCGCCACGCTGGCCAAGCAATTCGCCGACGTGACGGCCGCCGACGACCTGACCGCCACGATCACGCTCGTCGCCGCCAATGCCGACCTGCCGATGATCCTGGCGCTGCACCACTTCATGATCGTGGCCGACGGCACGAGCGACTTTTCCAAGGGCAACGGCACCGGCGGCTTCGTGCTGAAGGAGTTCAAGCCCGGCGTGCGCTCGGTCGTCGCCCGCAACACGAATTACTGGAAGTCCACCGGTCCCTATTTCGACAGCTTCGAGTATTTCGCGATCTCGGACGAGTCGGCGCGCCTCAACGCGGTGCTGTCGGGCGACATCCATGTCGGCGCCAACCTCAACCCGCGCTCGCTGCGCGTCATCGAGGGCAACCCGTCGATCGCCCCCTTCATCAGCAAGCTCGGCACCTATACCGACCTCAACCTGCGGCTCGACATGGCGCCGGGCGACAAGGCCGGGGTGGTCGAGGGCTTCAAGTACCTGGTCAACCGGCCGGTGATCCAGAAGTCGGTCCTGCGCGGGCTGGCCGAAATCGCCAACGACCAGCCGATCCCGTCCTGGAGCCCCTATTTCAACGCCGAGCTCAAGCAGCGCGAGTTCGATCCGGAGCGGGCCAAGTCCCTGTTCCAGAAGGCCGGCCTCCTCGGCCAGGAGGTCCGCATGGTGGCCTCCGACGCCGCCAGCAGCTCGGCCGACTACGCCGCCGTGATCCAGCAGGCGGCGGGCAAGATCGGCCTGAACGTCGTGATCGACCGCGTCCCCTCGGACGGCTTCTGGTCGAACCACTGGCTCAAGGACGCGGTCGGCTTCGGCAACATCAACGCCCGGCCGACCCCGGACATCATCTTCTCGACGTTCTACCAGTCGACCGCGCCGTGGAACGAGAGCCGGTACAAGTCGGAGAAGTTCGACGCCATGCTGGTCGAGGCCCGTGGCCTTCTCGACCAGGGCAAGCGCAAGCAGATCTACGGCGAGATGCAGGCGATGGTCGCCAACGAGGCCGGCACCATCATCCCGGTCTTCCAGTCGAACCTCGACGGCGTGACGCCCAAGCTCAAGGGGCTGGTCGCCAACCCGCTCGGCGGCATGATGGGCTACACCCTGCCGGAATACACCTGGTTCGGGGCCTGACCGCCATCCTCCGCCGGTCCCGGGGGTGATCACCCCCGGGACCTCGTGCCAGCCCCGCCAGCCATGGTTCGTCCATGAACACTCTCATCCTCCGCATGATCGCGGGACGCGTGGTGGTCACCCTGATGACGCTGCTGATCGTCGCCGTCATCATCTTCTTCGCGACCGCGTTCCTGCCGGGGGATGTGGTGCAGATCCTGCTCGGCCAGGCGGCGACGCCCGAGGCGGTGGCGGGCCTGCGCCAGGCGATGCATCTCGACCAGCCGGCCGCCCTGCGCTTCCTGCTCTGGCTGAAGAACCTCGCCACCGGCGACCTCGGCGTGTCCTACGTCAACAACATCCCGGTCGCCGAGCTGATCGGCAACCGCTTGGGCAACTCGCTGAAGCTCGCGGGCGTGACCGCGGCGATCTCGGTGCCGTTCGCCCTGACGCTCGGCATCACCGCCGCCATCCTGCGCGGCACGGTCGTCGACCGGATCATCGCGATCTTCACCATCGCGGTGATCTCGGTGCCCGAGTTCCTGGTGGCGACCCTCTCGGTCATCGTCTTCGCGGTGTATCTCGGCTGGCTGCCGGCCCTGTCGATGACCGGCGACGTCACGACGCTCGGCGGCCTGCTCAAGGCCTTCGCCATGCCGGTGATCACGCTCAGCTTCGTCATCTCGGCGCAGATGATCCGCATGACCCGGGCCGCCGTGATCGAGACCCTGAGCGCGCCCTACGTCGAAATGGCGCTGCTGAAGGGGGCCTCGCGCCGCCGCATGGTGCTGCGCCACGCCCTGCCGAACGCCCTCGGGCCGATCGTCAACGCGGTGGCGCTCTCCCTGTCGTACCTGCTGGGCGGCGTCATCATCGTCGAGACGATCTTCAACTATCCGGGCATCGCCAAGCTGATGCTCGACGCGGTGTCGACCCGCGACCTGCCCCTGATCCAGGGCTGCGCGATGATCTTCTGCCTCGCCTACCTCCTGCTGATCACGATCGCCGACATCGTCACCATCGTCTCCAATCCGAGGCTGCGCCACGCATGAGCGTTTCCCTGTCCAGCACGAGGCCGGCGCGCCGCTGGCGCATCGGCTACCGGATCAGCCCGGTCGGGGCGGTCGCCTTCCTGGTGATCCTCGCCTGGGCGATCGTCGCGGTGATCGCGCCGCTGATCGCCCCTCATCCCGTCGGCGAGATCGTCGATTTCGACTTCTTCCAGCCGATGTCGGCCGCCTACCCGATGGGCACCGACTATCTCGGGCGCGACGTGCTCTCGCGCATCCTGTTCGGCGCCCGCTACACGGTGGGGATCTCGCTCGCCTCGGTGACGATCGCGTGCATCTCGGGCGTCACCCTCGGCATGGCGGCGGCGGTGATCGGCGGCGTCTTCGACGCAGGCCTCAGCCGTTTCCTGGACGCCCTGATCTCGATCCCGAGCAAGATCATGGCGCTGGTGCTGGTGGCCGCGGTCGGCTCCTCGATCCCGGTCCTGATCCTGACGATGGCGGTGATCTACATCCCCGGCTCGTATCGCTTCGCCCGGGCGCTCGCCGTCAACGTCAACGCCATGGACTACGTCACCGTGGCCCGGGTGCGCGGCGAGCGCCTCGGCTATCTCATCCGGGCGGAGATCCTGCCGGGGATCGTCGGCCCGGTCCTGGCCGATTTCGGCCTGCGCTTCGTCTTCATCGTGCTGCTCCTCTCGAGCATGTCCTTCCTGGGGCTCGGCGTGCAGCCGCCGAACGCCGATTGGGGCTCGCTGGTGAAGGAGAATATCGGCGGCCTGTCGCTTGCCGCGCCGGCGGTGATCTTCCCGCTCATCGCCATCGCCAGCTTGACGATCAGCGTGAACCTCCTGATCGACAACCTGCCCAAGAAGATCCGCGACCGGAGCGACAACGCATGACCCGCCTCGTCGAAGTCCGCGACCTGCGAATCGAGGCGCGCACCGATGCCGGCCGCATCGTCGAGATCATCCGCGGCGTCTCGTTCGACATCGACGAGGGCGAGATCGTCGCCCTGATCGGCGAGAGCGGCTCGGGCAAGACCACGATCGCCCTCGACCTGATGGGCTATACCCGCCCGGGCTGCCGGGTCACCGGCGGCACCGTCACCCTCGACGGCGTCGAGATGGGGGCGCTCCCCGAGAGCAAGCGGGCGACCATGCGCGGCTCGCTGGTCTCCTACGTGCCCCAGAGCGCGGCCGCCGCCTTCAACCCCGCCCACACGATCATGGACCAGGTGGTCGAGGTCGTGCAGATCCACGGCTCGATGCCGGTGGCCGACGCCCGCATTAAGGCGGTCGGGCTGTTCCGGGCGCTGGCCCTGCCGAACCCCGACACGATCGGCGACCGCTATCCCCACCAGGTTTCGGGCGGCCAGCTGCAACGCCTGTCCGCCGCCATGGCGCTGATCGGCGATCCCAAGCTCGTGATCTTCGACGAGCCGACCACCGCCCTCGACGTCACCACCCAGGTCGAGGTTCTGCGCGCCTTCAAGTCGGTGATGCGCAAGGGCGGCATCGCGGGCGTCTACGTCTCGCACGACCTCGCGGTCGTGGCGCAGATCGCCGACCGGATCGTCGTGCTGCGCCACGGCGAGATCCAGGAGGAGGGGCGTACGGCCGACATCCTGGAGCGCCCGCAGCATCCCTATACCCGCCAGCTCCTGGCGGCGTTCCGGCCCGACGCCGCCCCGCGCCCGGCCCGCATCGACCAGGACGAGGCCCCGCTCCTCGAGGTGCGCGGCATCGTCGCCGGCTACGGCAAGCCCGACGCGGAGGGCCTTCCGCCGGTCCGCATCCTCAAGGACGTCAGCCTCACGCTCGCCCGCGGGCGCAACCTCGGCATCGTCGGCGAATCGGGTTGCGGCAAGTCCACGCTCGCCCGGGTCATCGCCGGGATCCTGCCGGCGGCCCGCGGCGAGATTCTGCTCGACGGCCGGACCCTGGCGCCGGATTTCCGGAAGCGCCGCCGCGAGGACCTGCGCGACCTCCAGATCGTGTTCCAGTCCGCCGATACCGCGCTCAACCCGCACCAGTCGATCGGCGAGATCCTGGGCCGGCCGCTCGCCTTCTACCACGGCATGGGCGGCCGGGCGCGGGAAGCGCGGATCGACCAGCTGCTCGACATGGTGCGGCTGCCCCGGCCTTTACGCCATCGCCGCCCCGGCGAACTCTCGGGCGGCCAGAAGCAGCGCATCAACCTCGCCCGCGCGCTCGCGGCCGACGCCAAGCTGATCCTGTGCGACGAGATCACCTCCGCGCTCGACACCGTGGTGGCCGCCGCGATCATCGACCTCCTGAAGGAACTCCAGCGCGAATTGTCCCTGTCCTACCTGTTCATCAGCCACGACATCGAGACCGTGCGGGCGATCTGCGACGAGGTCGTGGTGATGTACAAGGGCGAGAAGGTCGAGCAGCTGCGCCCCGACGTGAATGACGGGCAGCCGACGGAAGCCTATTCGCGGCTGCTGTTCTCCTCCGTGCCGCAGCTGCGCACCGGCTGGCTCGACGGCTTGGCGCAGGATCCGGAACTGACCCGGGCGTTTGCGCAGAGGTGAGGTGGGGGGCGGTTGCGCCGGTTCGGGCCGGCGGGGATGCAGGATCGTCCGGTGAAAGATGAAGCGCGGGTCCAACCCTCCCCCCTCTGCGGGGGAGGGTGGCGAGCGGAGCGAGCCGGGAGAGGGGATGCCGCTTCCGGAAAAGTCGCGCCTATGATGAAGGGCGCCCTCTGGATCAGCGTCGCGCTGCCCCTCTCCCGGCCTACTCCGTAGGCCACCCTCCCCCGCAGAGGGGGGAGGGGAAAACCCGCGCCATTCTTTTTTCCTCGACAGCCCTGCAAGTATCGGGACTTCCGCCGCCCGCCTCAAAGCTTGAACATCGTATCGAGCGGCAGGTACGTCCGCACGATCGGCGACTTCAGCACGACGTAGCTGAAATACTGCTCGATGCCGACATCGAGGTCCAGCAATCGCTCCATCGTCGTCTGGTACTCGATCACGTCGACCGTCACGAACTTGAGCAGGTAATCGTAGCCACCGGAGATCAGGTGGCATTCCATGATCGACTCGATCTTCTCGATGGCCGCCAGGAACCGGGCGAAATCCGCCTGCCTGTGGTTCTTGAGCGTCACTTCGGTGAAGACGGTCAGGGCCTGTCCCAGCTTCGACAGATTGATCTGGGCGGAGTAATTCGCGATGTACCCTTCCGTCTGGAGCTTCTTCACTCGCATGAGGCAGGGGCTCGGCGACAGATTGACCCGCTCGGCGAGCTCGACGTTGGTAATACGGCCGTTCTTCTGTAATTCAGAAAGAATCTTGAGGTCGATCCTGTCGAGCTTCATGGGCAGCTATCTGGTTCGTCATCCACGACGTCGAGTTTCGCCGCGTGGCGCGCGCCCCGCAATCGTGCGGTCACGGCGAATACCAGAACATTCGCCTTCCGTCCTGTGCCGGGCGGCAGAAAATGCCATCGTGGGCTTTTATCCCGTTAGACGGCCTGGGGGCCCGGCCATCCCGGGGCGGGGCCCATCCGAACCGTCAGGCCTTGGCCGGGCCGGCCTTGTCGAGATAGGCCCAGGCCTGTGCCTCCTCGGACAGCTCGAACGTCCGGGTCTCGACCGGCAGCACCGTTCCAGACAGGGTGATCATCGCCCGGGCGAAGGCCGGCGCGCCGACCACGACGTAGTTCCGGATATGGGCCACCGAGCGGGCCATCACCCCGGTGGCGTAGGCGTCGAACCGCGCACCGAGATCCGAGCCCTCGTAGTGCGACATGATCAGCAGCATGTCGATTGTGTCGTGCGTCCGCATGGCCTCGTCGACGAGGGCCGACATCCACTCGATGTCCGGCTTGGTGATCCGGTCCTTGATCTCGAAGGCCAGGAGATCGGGCCGCTTCGCGTCGCGCCGGATGATCGAACCGTCGGGTGCCGTGTTCATGAAACCGTCTCCACCGTCGCCGCCTGGACCACATGCTCGACCAACCGCGGATGACCGCTTTTGATCCGGCGCGGCGACGGTGGCGTGCGCGTGAGACCGGAATCCCGTCAGCTTGGCTGTACGTTCAGCTCCGGCGTCTCGATACTTGGGCAACCTGTGCTCGATACCCCGTGTTCTCCTTGCCCTGCGTCGTCGTTTGCCCTGCCTTGATCGCGCCGTTCGTTGATCTCGCGGTCCCGGCGGATTATGCATCGCCGCCATGGAACTCCACGCGCCCGTCCAACACTCCCCGGCTCCCTCGCGATCCCCGGCTCTCCCGGCCTGCCCGCCCCTGGCCTTCACGCCGCCGCGCGCCGGCAAGGCGGCGCCGTTCCTGCCGATGAGCCGCGCCGAGATGGCGGCGCTCGGGTGGGATGCCTGCGACATCGTGCTGGTGACCGGCGACGCCTATGTCGACCATCCGAGCTTCGGCATGGCCATCATCGGCCGGCTGCTCGAGGCGCAGGGGTTCCGGGTCGGCATCATCGCCCAGCCCGACTGGCAATCGGCCGAGCCGTTCAAGGTGCTCGGCCGGCCGAAGCTGTTCTTCGGCGTCACCGGCGGCAACCTCGATTCGATGGTGAACCGCTACACCGCGGACCGGCGGCTTCGCCACGACGACGCCTACACGGCCGGAGGGGAGGGCGGGAAGCGCCCGGACCGCTCCACCATCGTCTACACGCAGCGCTGCCGCGAGGCCTACAAGGACGTGCCGATCATCCTCGGCGGCATCGAGGCCTCGCTGCGCCGCATCGCGCATTACGATTATTGGTCGGACAAGGTGCGCCGCTCGATCCTGGCGGACGCCAAGGCCGACCTCCTGATCTACGGCAATGCCGAGCGCGCCGTGGTCGAGGTGGCCAACCGCATGGCCGCCGGCGAAGCGCCCCACGACCTCGATTCGATCCGCGGCGTCGCCCTGTTCCGCCGGGTGCCCGAGCACTACACCGAGCTGCCCGCCGACGACCTCGATTCCGCCGACGAGGCCGCCACCCGCAAACCCGGCGACACCGTGATCCGGCTCCCGGCCTACGACGACGTGAAGGACGACAAGGAGGCCTATGCCCGCGCCTCCCGCGTGCTGCACCGGGAGGCCAATCCCGGCAACGCCCGCCCGCTGGTGCAGCGCCACGGCGACCGCGACCTGTGGGTGAACCCGCCGCCGATCCCGCTCACCAGCGAGGAGATGGATGCGGTCTACGACCTTCCTTACGCGCGGGCCCCCCATCCGTCCTACGGCGATGCCAAGATTCCCGCCTGGGACATGATCAAGTTCTCGGTGACGATCATGCGCGGCTGCTTTGGCGGCTGCACCTTCTGCTCGATCACCGAGCACGAGGGCCGGGTGATCCAGAACCGCTCCGAGGGCTCGATCCTGCGCGAGATCGAGCTGATCCGCGACAAGACCCCGGGCTTCACCGGCGTGATCTCGGATATCGGCGGGCCGACCGCCAACATGTACCGGATGGCCTGCAAGGATCCGAAGATCGAGGCGGCGTGCCGGCTACCCTCCTGCGTCTTCCCGGACATCTGCCCGAACCTCAACACCTCGCACGACGACCTGATCCGGCTCTACCGCAAGGTCCGGGAGGTGAAGGGCGTCAAGAAGGTGATGGTGGCCTCGGGCGTGCGCTACGACCTCGCGGTCAAGAGCCCCGAATACGTCAAGGAACTCGTCACCCACCACGTCGGCGGTCGCCTCAAGATCGCGCCCGAGCATACCGAGCGCGGGCCCCTCGACAAGATGATGAAGCCGGGGATCGGCACCTACGACCGCTTCAAGGAGATGTTCGACGCCGCCGCCAAGGAGGCGGGCAAGAAGTACTACCTGATCCCGTACTTCATCGCGGCGCATCCGGGCACGACCGACGAGGACATGATGCACCTCGCGCTCTGGCTCAAGAAGAACGACTATCGCGCCGACCAGGTCCAGACCTTCCTGCCCTCGCCGATGGCGACCGCCACGGCGATGTACCACACCGAGGTCAACACGCTGAAAGGCGTGCGGCGCGGCGGCAGCGAGCCGGTCGAGGCGATCAAGGGCCTGCGCCAGCGGCGCCTGCACAAGGCGTTCCTGCGCTACCACGACCCCGAGAACTGGCCCATCCTGCGCGAGGCGTTGCGGGCGATGGGCCGCGCCGACCTGATCGGGCCGCGGCCGGACCAGCTGGTGCCGTTCTCGCAGCCGCCGGGAACCGGGCTCGGCGCGAAGCCGGGCGCCAAGGGGCGGGGCCCACAGCGGCCGGCGGGCGGCGGGCAGCGTTTCACCACCAAGGGCGTGCCGTTGCTGAGGAAGTGACGGGGCGCGTCCGGTCAGGCAGCTTGTGGGCAAGCCGCCTGACCGGCAGCGGCATCGCAACCGTATCCGCTTCGGCCGGGCGCATTCGGCGAGCGCCGCATTGCCGAGCGCGATCGCCGGTCAGAATTCCATGCCGAACTTGACCCTGACGTTATGCCGCTCGAACTGGTTCAGGCCGAGGGCGCGGCCGGCCAGGGTCGGATCGGCGTCGCGGCCCCAAACCTGTCCCGCATACGCGACGGTCAGCCAGATCTTCTCGGTGAATCTGTGATGCAGGGCCGGTCCCAGGGTGAGCGCTTCGCTCTCCAGCCGGTTCAGGAAGGTTCCTTCGTAGCCGCGCAGGTAGCGTAGCTCCGGACCCAGATAGGTGCTCTCGCCGACTCGTCCCACGAGGGCGTTCGACCACAGGAACGTGGAGGAGCGATAGCCGGGACCGCCACCCCGCTGGCGCCCGGCGGCGGGCTCGAAGCTGATGTTGCTGCCGTACCAGAGCTTGTCCGGCACCACCTGGACATCGAGCTGGAGCAGGCTCTCGATGTCGAAAATGTCGGCGCCATTGCCTTCGACCGGCAGGATGCGCGTGAATCGCGGGCGCAGCTCCAGGGCGAGCCCGAGCGGCTGCTCCTTCGAACCTTTCAGGAACTGGTACTTCACCTCCATGGAGACGCCGTCGAAGGTCCCATAGGATTTGTCGTCGAGATCGATGATGTTGCGTTGCCGCCGCAGCGTCCCAAAAGCGCTGAGCTCGATGCTCAGCTTGTCGATCGGGTCGAACTGGTAGGCGAACCGCGTGTCGAAGACCCGGTACGTCGATGGGCCTGGGCCGTCTCTACGCTTGCCGATGCGCGTGACCGTATCGATCACCGCTTCCTGTTCGCCCTTTTCTCCGGCATCGGCTCCTTCCGTGAAGCCGAACAGATGCTCGGTATCGACGTCCTTCTGGTCGTTGCTCTTGTCGGACTTCTTCGCCTGATCGGACTTCTTTGCTTTGTCCTGGCCGGCATCGCGCACGCCATCCTGGTCTGTCATAGGTTGGCCACTTGGCTCAGCCTGAACGGGTACCAGAGCAGAGAGAACAAGCAGGACGGTCGCCGCGGCCGACAGGCGTCCGATCGGCGTGGTGCTTCCGGTCATAATCGCGCGACGGCCTTAGGCATGCAGTGGTCCAGTATCCCTGCTTAGAGACGATGCCGGCCGACCTGACTGCTGCAAACATGCAACAATCACAACAACTTCACGCTGCGGGGGATTGAACGGCGACGTGCATCACGGGGAACCGCACGGTCCCGGCGCCGATGATGCCCACCGCACTCGTTTCGACCCTATCCCGACCGTTGCCGGTCGCGCCGCTCGGGCCCGATCCCCAGCCTCTCGACTCCGAGCCCTTGACGCGAGCCGCGCGGGTCTCACGTTCGAGAGACCCGCGATCGAACCCGTTCCCACCGCATGCCCGACACCGCCGCCCCCGACCCCCCGTCCTTCCTCGCCGGAGGTGGGCGGATGGGCGCGATGATGCGGACCCATGACTGGTCGGGCTCGCCCCTCGGGCGGCCGGAGACATGGCCGCCGTGCCTGGGCGGGACGCTGAGCCTGATGCTCGGCTCGCGCTTCCCGATGTTCGTGGCGTTCGGGCCCGAACTCCGCTTCCTCTACAACGACGCCTATGCGGAGATCCTCGGCGACAAGCATCCGGCGGCGCTCGGCCGGCGCTTCCGCGATATCTGGTCGGAGATCTGGCCGGACATCGCGCCGCTGATCGACCGGGCGCTCGCCGGCGAGCCGACCTGGTCGGAGGACCTGCCGCTCGTGATGAACCGGCACGGCTACGACGAGCCGACCTGGTTCACCTTCTCCTATTCGCCCCTGCGGGACGAGGCGGGCCGGGTCGCCGGCATGTTCTGCGCCTGCACCGAGACGACCGGGCGGGTCGTCGCCGAGCGGGACCTGCGCGAGGCGGAGGCGCGCCTGCGGGCGCTGACCGACCACCTGCCGGGCGGCTACGTGTTCCAGATCGCCACGCCCCGGGACGGGACCGGCCGACGCTTCCTCGCCGTCTCGCAGGGCTTCGAGCGCATGACCGGGGTTCCGGCCGAGGCCGTGCTCGCCGATCCCGCGGCCGCCTACGACCTGATCCTGCCCGAGCACCGGGCGCGCATCGCCGAGGCGGAGGAAGAGGCGATCCGGACGCTGGCGCCTTTCGACGTCGAGGCGCCGATGCGCCGCCCCGACGGCCGCCTCGTGCGGACCCGCATCATCTCGGCGCCGCGCCTCGCCGACGATCAGGTGATCTGGGACGGGCTCCATCTCGACGACACGGCGCGCCGGCAGGCCGAGGACCGCCAGCGCGAGAGCGAGGCCCGGCTGCGTCTCGCCACCGAGGCCGCCGAGATCGGGCTGTGGGACGTCGACGTCGTCGCCGACACCCTGTACTGGCCGGCGCGCGTGAAGGCGATGTTCGGCATCTCGCCCGAGGTGCCGGTCTCGATGGCGGATTATTACGCCGGCCTCCACCCGGACGACCGCGAGGCCACCCTCGCCGCCTATGCCGCCGCGGCGGATCCGGCCCGCCGCGCCGTCTACGACGTGGAATACCGCACGATCGGGAAGGAGGACGGGCAGGTCCGCTGGGTCGCCGCCAAGGGCCGCGGCCTGTTCGCGGATGGGGTCTGCATCCGGGTGGTCGGCACCGCCATCGACGTCACCGCCCGCAAGCAGGCCGAGGCGGCTTTCCGCGACAGCGAGGAGCAGTTCCGCGTGCTCTCGCAGGTGCTGCCCAACCTCGTCTGGGCCACCGACACGCAGGGAGGCGCCGTCTGGTTCAACGCGCGGACCTACGCCTATACGGGCGTCCCGCCCGGCGCGCTCGACGCCGAGGGCTGGTGCGCGATCATCCATCCCGACGACCGGGAGCGCGTGACCGCCGAATGGCGCGCCGCCGTCGAGGAGCATGCCGACTACCAGTGCGAATACCGCCTGCGGCGCGCCGACGGGGCCTATCGCTGGTTCCTGGCCCGGGCGCGGCCGGTCCTGACGGACCGGGGCGCGATCACCCGCTGGGTCGGCACCAGCACCGACATCGACGACCAGACGCGGATGATGGCCGAGCTGGTGCGGTTCAACGAGACCCTGGAGCAGCGGGTCGCGGAGCGCACCGCCGAGCACGACCGGGTCTGGCGCAACTCCCGCGACCTCCTGGTGGTGATCGGGGCCGACGGGATCTTCCGCTCGGTCAACCCGGCCTGGGAGGCGATCCTCGGGCACCGGCCCGCCGAGGTGGTGGGGCGCAGCGTCCTCGATTTCCTGTTGCCCGAGGATGCCGAGGCGACGACGGCCGCCCTCGAAGCCGCGGCCGCCGCCCGCCACCTCACCAGTTTCGAGAACCGCTACCTCCACCGGGACGGCACCCCGCGCTGGCTCTCCTGGCACACCTCGGTCGAGGGCGGCCTCGTCTTCGCCAGCGGCCGCGACGTCACCGCCGAGAAGGCCCAGGCCGCGGCGCTGGCCCAGGCCGAGGAGGCCCTGCGCCAGTCGCAGAAGCTCGAGGCGGTGGGTCAGCTGACCGGGGGCGTCGCCCACGATTTCAACAACCTGCTCACCATCATCCGCTCCTCGGTCGATTTCCTGCGCCGGCCGGACCTGCCCGAGGCGCGGCGCAGCCGCTACCTCACGGCGGTCTCCGAGACGGTCGACCGGGCCGCCAAGCTGACCTCGCAACTCCTCGCCTTCGCCCGCCGCCAGGCCCTGAAGCCCGAGACACTCGATGTCGGCGCGCGCCTGCGCATCGTCGCCGAGCTGATCGATACCGTGACCGGCGCCCGGATCACCGTCGCGACCGAGGTCCCGGACCATCCCTGCCTCGTGCGGGTCGATGCGAGCCAGTTCGAGACCGCGCTCGTCAACATGGCGGTGAATGCCCGCGACGCGATGGAGGGCGCGGGCACGCTGACGTTGCGCCTCGCCTGCGGCGTCGACCTGCCGCCGATCCGGGGGCATGCCGGGGCGGCGGGTCCGTTCGCGGCGGTCTCGCTGCACGATACCGGCACCGGCATCCCGCCCGACTTGCTGGCGCGGGTGTTCGAGCCGTTCTTCACCACCAAGGAGGTCGGGCGGGGCACGGGCCTCGGCCTCTCCCAGGTCTTCGGCTTCGCCAAGCAATCGGGCGGCGACGTTGCGGTCGAGAGCGTGCCGGGAGGGGGCACGACCTTCACCCTCTACCTGCCGGAGGTCGAGGCCGAGTTCGCAGCAGGGGAGGCGGTGCGGGGCGATTCCGGCCAGGTCGATCCCGGCGGCGTCGGCCAGCGGGTGCTGGTGGTCGAGGACAATCTCGAGGTCGGGCGCTTCGCGACCCAGATCCTGGAAGACCTCGGCTATGCCACGACCTGGGCGGTCAACGCCGAGGACGCGATCGAGAAGCTCGGGCCCGACGGCGCCGGCTTCGACGTGGTGTTCTCCGACGTGGTCATGCCGGGTATGGGTGGGATCGAGCTTGCCCGGCTCCTCGCCCGGCGGTTGCCTCACCTGCCGATCGTGCTCGCCTCCGGTTACAGCCACGTGCTCGCCGAGGAGAGCGCGGCCGGATTCGAGCTCCTGCACAAGCCCTATTCGGCCGAGCAGGTCTCGCGCATCCTGCGCAAGGTCATGCGGCACAACCCGCAGCGGCAGAAGGCGGAGCTCTGATCGCGGTCGCAGGCCGGGGCCTGACTGCAAGTAAAAATTTTTATCTCATCTTCCAGTGCCAGGGAGATGCAGCGGATCGGCGCTGCCGCGATCGAGGAATGGGCCGTCTCCTTCCGCCCTCGGCAGGGGGAGAATCGTTTTCGCGCGCCCGCGAGATTGCTTGCGGGCGGGATTGACCTTGCGCCGTCCGGGCCGGAAACGGGCGGCGGATGCCCGCGCGAGCGGTCGCCACCGCGCCGAAACGACCGCTCCTCCCGCCGGATCCGGCCACCCCTGCGGATCGCGGCCCGAAACCTGCTTGAGGCCGGGACGCCGAGGCGACGGCAGGCGCTCGCACCGCCGGGTTCGCAACGAGGACCGCGCATGATCACCCGTAAGTCCCTGCTCTCCGCTCTCGCCGCCATCGCCCTCGGCTCGCTCGCCGGGCTCGGGACCGGCCCCGCGCGGGCGGCGGACAAGAGCCTCACCTTCGCCTACCAGGACATGACGACGCCGATCCGCGTGCTGATGGAGAGCGGCGAGCTGGAGAAGCAAACCGGCACCAGGGTGAAGTGGGTCAAGTTCGCCACCGGAGCCGACGTCGTCCGCGCCATGGCGTCGGGCAGCGTCGATGTCGGTGAGTCGGGCTCCGCGGCGATCGCCGCGGCGGCCTCCCAGGGGCTGCCGATCAAGCTGTTCTGGATCCTCGACGACATCGGCAATGCCGAGCAGCTCGTCGCGCGCAAGGGCACCGGAATCGCGTCGATCAAGGATCTGAAAGGCAAGACGATCGGCGTGCCCTTCGTCTCCACCGCCCATTACCAGCTGATGTACGCCCTCAAGGAGGCGGGGTTGGGCCCGAAGGACGTCCGGATCCTCAACATGCGCCCGCCGGAGATCGCCGCCGCCTGGGAGCGCGGCGACATCGACGCCACCTTCGTCTGGGCGCCGGTGCTGACGAACGTGAAGAAGACCGGCACGGTCCTGGCCTCGGCCGGCGACTTCGCCGCCAAGGGCAAGGCGACCTTCGACGGCATCGTGGCGACCGACGCCGCCCTCAAGGCCCACCGCGATGTCCTGGTCACCTTCGTGCGGCTGCTCGCCGCCGCCGATGCCGATTACGCGAAGTCGGGCAGCAGCTGGACGACGACCTCGCCGCAGGTCGCGGCGATCGCCAAATGGACCGGCGCCGCGCCTGCCGACGTGCCGGATTCGCTCGGGGCCTACCGCTTCCCGACGCTGCCTGAGCAGGCCTCGCCCCGCTGGCTCGGCGGCGGCGCGGCCGACGCGCTCAAATCGACGGCGGAATTCCTCAAGGAGCAGGGGCGGGTGCCCGAACTCGCGCCGAATTACGGCGCCTTCGTCACCGCCGACTTCGCCGACGCCGCCCTCAAGCCCTGATCGGCAACCCCTGCCGCAAGGAGATCGGCCGATGCTGGAGATCCGGAAGCTCAGCGTCCATTACGGCGAGGGCGAGAGCGCGACGCTCGCCCTGTCCTGGGTCGACCTGACGATCGAGCCGGGGGAGTTCGTGGTGGCGCTCGGCGCCTCGGGCTGCGGGAAGACGACCCTGCTCAACTGCATCGCCGGCTTCCTGCCGCCGACGGAGGGGCAGATCCTGCTCGACGGGCGCCCGGTCACCGGACCCGGGGCCGATCGCGGCGTGGTGTTCCAGCGCCACGCCCTGATGCCCTGGCTCGACGTGCTCGACAACGTCGCCTTCGGCCTCAAGATGCAGGGGGTCCCGAGGCCCGAGCGCGAGGCGCGGGCCCGCGCCATGCTCGATCTCGTCGGCCTGAGCGATGTCGGGACGAAGCGGATCTACGAACTCTCCGGCGGCATGCAGCAGCGCGTCGGCATCGCCCGGGCGCTCACCGCCGATCCGCGCATGCTCTTGATGGACGAGCCGCTCGGCGCCCTCGACGCCTTCACCCGCGAGCAGGTCCAGGAGCTGATCCTGACCGTCTGGGCGCGCACGCAGAAGATGGCGTTCTTCATCACCCACGAGGTCGAGGAGGCGATCTTCCTGGCGACCAAGCTCGTCATCATGACCCCCCGGCCGGGACGCATCGCCGAGATCGTGCCGCTCGATTTCTGCCGGCGCTTCCTCGGCGGCGAGACCTCGCGGGCGGTGAAGTCCAGCCCCGACTTCATCGCCATGCGCGAGCGCGTGCTGCGCTTCATCCACGACCATGGCGGGGCGAGACCCGAATCCGAGCGAGGAGCCGCCGCATGAGACCCCTCACGTCTCCCCCTGCCGCGTCCGGCGAGGCCGTCGCCGACGCGCCCGACGCGGCCGCGCGCGCCCTGTCCTCGTTCCGCCGGCGCCGTGCGGCGATGCGGGGCGCCGCGCCGACCGCCCTGCTGATCAGCCTCGCGACCGTCACGGTCGCCTTCGTCGCCTGGCTCGCGGCGACGCAACTCGGCCTCGTCAAGCCGTTGTTCCTGCCCCGGCCGGCGAGCGTGCTGTCCGCCTTCTCGGATGCGCTGGACGGGCGGATCGACGGGGCGCCGCTCATCGAGCACGTGATGACCAGCCTGATGCGGGTGGTCGGCGCCTTCGTACTCGCGGCGCTGATCGGGATCCCGGTCGGCCTCGCCACCGGCCTGAACCCGAGCATACGGGCGATCCTCGACCCGTTCATCGAATTCTACCGGCCGCTGCCGCCGCTCGCCTACCTGCCGCTCGTCATCATCTGGTTCGGCATCGGCGAAACCTCGAAGATCCTGCTGATCTTCCTCGCCTGCTTCGCCCCCGTCGCGCTCGCGGCCCGGGCCGGCGTCTCGGCGGCGAGCCTCGACCAGGTCAATGCCGCTCGCGCGCTCGGCGCCAGCCGGGCGCAGGTGGTGCGCCACGTCGTCCTGCCGGCGGCGCTCCCCGACATCCTGGTGGGCCTGCGCATCGGCATGGGCGTCGGCTGGACCACGCTGGTGGCGGCCGAGATGGTCGCGGCCTCGACCGGCATCGGCCAGATGGTGCTCAACGCCTCGAATTTCCTGCGCACCGACATCGTGGTGATGGGCATCCTGGTCATCGGCACGCTCGCGGCAGCGTTCGAGTTCGGCATGCGCCGGCTGGAACGGCGCCTCACCCCGTGGAAGGGTAAGGTGTGACGCTTCCGGCCGATTCGCCCCCTCGTTCGAGAGACGCCCGATGAACGACATGTCCCGCACCAACGACCTGCGCCACGTCATCGAGGCGGACCGGGCCCATGTCTGGCACCACCTGTCGCAGCACAAGCTCTACGAGACCGTCGACCCTCGGGTGATGGTCGAGGGCAGGGGGATGCGCGTCTGGGACGCGACCGGGCGCGAATATCTCGACGCGGTCTCCGGCGGCGTCTGGACCGTCAATGTCGGCTACGGCCGCACCAGCATCGCTGACGCGGTGCGCGACCAATTGGTCAAGCTCAACTACTTCGCGGGCTCGGCCGGCTCGGTCCCGGCCGCCCTGTTCTCCGAGCGGCTGATCGAAAAAATGCCCGGGATGAGCCGGGTCTATTATTCGAACTCGGGGTCCGAGGCGAACGAGAAGGTGTTCAAGATGGTGCGCCAGATCTCGCACCGGCACCATGGCGGGCGGAAATCCAAGATCCTGTTCCGCGAGCGCGACTATCACGGCACCACGATCGGCGCGCTCGCGGCCGCCGGCCAGGACCAGCGCCGCGACCAGTACGGGCCGTTCCCGGACGGCTTCGTGCCGGTGCCGCATTGCCTCGAATACCGTAGCCAGTGGGGCGCGGTGGAGAATTACGGCGAGAGGGCCGCCGACGCGATCGAGGCGGTGATCCTGCGCGAAGGGCCCGACAGCGTCGGGGCGATCTGCCTCGAACCGGTCACCGCCGGCGGCGGCGTCATCACGCCGCCGAAGGGCTACTGGGAGAAGGTGCAGGACATCTGCCGCCGGCACGAGGTCCTGATCCACATCGACGAGGTGGTCTGCGGCATGGGCCGCACCGGCGCCTGGTTCGGCTACCAGCATTACGGCGTGAAGCCGGATTTCGTCACGATGGCGAAGGGCGTGGCCTCGGGCTACGCGGCGATCGCCTGCACGACGACGACCGAGGCGGTGTTCTCGCTGTTCAAGGACGACGCCTCGGATCCGATGTCGTACTTTCGCGACATCTCGACCTTCGGCGGCTGCACCGCCGGCCCGGCGGCGGCTCTGGAGAACATGCGGATCATCGAGGACGAGGGCCTGATCGAGAACACGCTGGCGATGGGCGAGCGGCTGATGGCCGGCCTGCATGGCCTGGCCGAGCGCCACGCCGTCATCGGCGACGTGCGCGGCAAGGGCCTCTTCTGCGGCGCCGAACTCGTCGCCGACCGCACGACCCGGGAGCCGGCGGAGGAGAAGCGCGTCCAGGCCGTGGTGGCCGATTGCATGGCCAACGGCGTGATCATCGGCGCCACCAACCGCTCGCTCGCCGGGCTCAACAACACGCTCTGCCTCAGTCCGGCCCTGATCGCGACCCCGGCCGACATCGACCGGATCGTCGAGGCGATCGACGGGGCGCTCGGCCGGGTCTTCGGCTGAGCCACGATCTCGGAAGGCGCAGGGCCGGTGGGGCAGCGCCCGATCGCGGTGCGGGCGGACGCTGCTCCAGGTCTTCGATCGTGCCGCATTCTTCGACGAATCGGTATCTGCTTCGTCGGAGTCTGCTTTAGCGGCGGCGGAGCGCCTGCCCGACGGCGGCCGGTAGCAGCGGCGTCAGCAGCATGGCGATCTGCGTCCGGTTGCTGAGCCCGTACTTGCGCATGATGTTGCCGATATGCGCCCGGACCGTGTTGGGCGAGATTCCCAATTCGTGGGCGATGAGCTTGTTGGGCAGGCCCCGGGCGATGAGCGCGATCAGCTCGCATTCGCGCGCGGTCGGCGCCGCGGCCTCGTCCTCGGGCGCGGCCGACCGGGTGGGCCGGAACCGGATCGCAGACCGGTTTCGCGACAGCGGGTGGGACCTTTTCAGAGCGACCATTCCTGCCTCCCCCCATCGGCCCGTCCGGGCCGCCTCTCGATGGTCACGCGGCCATCGTCACTCGGCCTTCAGCGCCTCCACCGGATCGAGCCTGGCCGCGCGGTGGGCCGGATAGAGCCCGAAGAACAGACCCGTGATCGCCGAGAAGCCGACCGCGACCGCGACCGCGCCCGCGTCGATGACGGTCGTCCAGCCGGCCGAGCGGGCGACGGTCAGCGAGATCGTCGCCCCGAGGACGACCCCGACGAGCCCGCCGGCCAGGCACAGGACGAGCGATTCGCACAGGAACTGCAGGCGGATGTCGCGGCCCCGGGCGCCGAGTGCCCGGCGGATGCCGATCTCCCGGGTCCGCTCCGTCACCGAGACGATCATGATGTTCATGATGCTGATGCCGCCGACGAGCAGCGAGACGCCGGCGATCGAGGTGAGCAGGATCGCGACCGTGCGGGTGGCGCCGCGCTGCGCCTCGGCGGCGGCGGAGGGGTCCTGCACCTTGAAGTCGTCCTCCTGGTCGTCCTGGATCCGGTGGCGCTGGCGCAGCAGGTCCTCGATGCTCGCCTTGGCCCGCGCCATCGCCTCGTCGGAGACGGCCTTGGCCAGGATGTAGGCGACCGCGTCCCGGGCGGTGCCGCCGGCGCTGCCGAGGAACCGGAGCTTGGCGGTCGAGAGCGGCACGAAGGCGACGTCGTCCTGGTCCGGCCCTTTCGGGCTCAGCACGCCCACGACCTCGAACGGGACGTTCATGATGCGGATCTCGGCGCCGACGGGATCGTCCTTGTCGAACAGCTCGCGGGCGACGACGCTGCCGAGCACCGCGACCTTGCCGGCCGTCGCCTCCTCGGTCGCGTTGAAGGTTCGGCCGGCCGCCAGCGTCCAGTCCCGGACCACGAAGTGGTTGGTGGTGGTGCCGTTGACCGTGGTGTTCCAGTTCCGGTTCTCGCGCACGGCTTGCGCGCTGCCGGCGATCGAGCCCGCGGCGGCGCGCACCTGCGGCACCTGCTCCAGGATGGCGTCGACATCGCCCTCGGTGAGGGTCGCGCGCGTCCCGGCCTTGAGGCGCAGGCCGCCTTGGCGGGCCGCCCCCGGATTGATCATCAGGACGTTGGCTCCGATCGCCCGGATCTGCCGGGTGACCTGGCTCTGCGCCCCGCTGCCGATCGCCAGCACCGTGACCACCGAGGCGACCCCGATCACGATGCCGAGCATGGTGAGCAGGCTGCGCAGGAGGTTGAGGCGCAGGGCCCGCAGCGCCATCAGGAGGGCTTGCCCCAGCATCAGACCGACGCCTCCGCCATCACCGAATCCGCGCTTCGACCATCGAGCCCCGGCGCGGCCCGGTCCTCGGAGACGACGCGCCCGTCCTGCAGGCGCACGACGCGCCCGCAGCCCGCCGCCACGCCCCTGTCGTGGGTGATGATCAGGATCGTCCGGCCCGCCGCGTTCAGGGCCTGGAACAGCCCGAGGATGTCGCTCCCGGTGCGGCTGTCGAGGGCGCCGGTGGGCTCGTCGGCCAGCACGATGCCGGGATCGGTCACGAGGGCGCGGGCGATGGCGACGCGCTGCTGCTCGCCGCCCGAGAGCCGGGTCGGCAGGTGGTCGGCCCGGTGGGCGAGGCCGACGGAGTCGAGCGCCCGCTCGGCCCGGCGCCGCCGCTCCGCCCGTCCCACGCCGGCATAGATCAGCGGCAGCTGGACGTTGTCGAGGGCGGAGTGGCGGGCAAGCAGGTTGTAGGCCTGGAAGACGAAGCCGATGCGGCGGTTGCGCAGGATCGCGCAGCGATCGGCCGAGAGCCGCCCGGTCTCGACGCCTTCGAGGAAGATCCGCCCCGCGCTCGGCCGGTCAAGCAGGCCGATGAGGTTCATCAGGCTGCTCTTGCCGGAGCCGGACGGGCCGACGACCGCGACGCTCTCGCCCTCGCGCACGTCGAAGGTGACGTCGTGCAGGACCGGGACCTGGACGTCGCCCATCCGGAAGGTGCGGCTGACCGCGACGAGTCTGACGATGCCGTCCGTCATAGCCCGAGCCTGATCCCGAGGAAGCGTGCCGGCTCGCTCGCATCGGCCTGCCCGACGACGACGCGGTCGCCCTCCTGGAGCGCCCCGCCCCGCAGCACGACCTGGTCCGCGCTCGACACCCCCGTCGTCACCGCGACCGGCCGCAGCGCGCCGGCTTGATCCTGCACCCAGACCGCCTGCTCGCGCACGCCCGCCTCGCCGCGCTCCGGCACGGCGCGGGCCGGCCGGAAGCGCAGGGCGGCGAGCGGCAGCTTGAGGACGTCGTCCTCGCGATGGACCGTCAGGCGCGCCAGCGCCGTCATGCCGGGCAGGAGCAGGCCCTCGCGGTTGTCGGTG
Source organism: Methylobacterium sp. SyP6R (assembly GCF_019216885.1). NCBI lineage: Bacteria > Pseudomonadati > Pseudomonadota > Alphaproteobacteria > Hyphomicrobiales > Methylobacteriaceae > Methylobacterium > Methylobacterium synurae. The sequence goes on from NZ_JAAQRC020000001.1 coordinate 5,563,332, forward strand.
GTCAGCACCACCGTGTAGGTCACCACGCCCTGGTTGGTCTGGGGGGCCTTGCGCACCTGGCGGACCGAGGCCTCGAAGCGCCGCCCCGGATAGGCGTCGACCGTGAAGCTCGCCCGCTGCCCCGGGGCGACCCGGCCGATATCGGTCTCGTCGACGCGGGCATGGATCTCCATCTCGCCGAGGTTGCGGGCGACGTTGAAGGCGGTGCGGGCCTCCAGCCCCGAGGCGAGGGTCTGGCCGGCGCTGACGAAGCGCCCGACCACGACGCCGTCGATGGGCGAGCGGATGGTGGTGCGGTCGAGCTCGATCTGGGCCGCCCTGAGGCTGGCCTCCTGCAGGGGCACCGCGGCCTTGGCCTGGATCAGTTCGGCTTCGAGCCGGCGCACGTCGGCCGCCGCGGCATCGACCGCGAAGGCGTTGAGCTCGAGATGCGAGATGGTCTCGCGCAGCTGCGCCCGGCGCGAGGCGAGATCGGTCTGCGCCTCCTCGAGGGTCGCGACCGAGGTGACCTCGCGCGAGCGCAGCATGGTCTTGCGGTCGAGGTTGCGCTTGGCCGCCTCCAGCATGACCTGTGCGTTCTCCAGGCGGGCGGCCAGCACCGTGCGGTTGCCCTTGGCGTTGTCGAGGTCGATGCGGGCGCGGTCGAGCCGCGCCTGCTGGACCCGGACGCTGGCCGAGGCCATCTCGAGCGAGGCGCGCGCCTGCTCGACCCGCGAGATGAAGCTGCGCTGGTCGATCCGTGCCAGCGGGTCGCCCTTGTGGACGCGGTCGTTGAAGTCGACGAAGAGGTCGGCGATCTGGCCCGCCAGCTGCGAGCCGACCTCCACGGTGTCGACCGGCTGCAAGGCGCCCGTCGCGGTGACGATCTGCTCGAGCTGCCCGCGCTGGATCGCCGCGGTGATGAACGGGGCCGGTTCCGGCGCGGGCGTCGAGACGAGGCGGGCGATCCCCGCATAGGCCTGCTCCTGCCGGGCAGCGAGACCGTCCAGGATCGGGCGCAGGCCCAGGGGATGGGCCTGCACCACCGCGGCGGCGGCGAGGCCGCCCGCGGCCATGGATGCGCACAGGGTGCCGACGATCCAGCGTCCCACCACAACCCTCCCTCACCTGCGGTCGACAGCATCCGACAGGGTGCGATCCGTCGATGTATTTGTTAGTGCATCGTCCAGCGCAGTAATGTTCTGACAGATCGCAACCGTGACCGAAATCCGCGTGACCCCGTACGGTCGAGCCCGTACGGACCGGGCCGGACCTCCTTCAGTCGAACCCCGCCTCCAGGGCGATGCGGACGAGGTCCTGCACGCTGGCGCATTCCGTCTTCGCCATGATCCGCGCCCGGAACACCTCGACCGTCCGATGGCTGATCGCGAGGTCGTCGCCGATCTCCCGGTGCGTCAGGCCCAGCAGGATGCGGGCGAGGACCTGCCGCTCGCGCTCGGTCAGCCGGGACAGGCGCTCGCTCGCGAGCGCGTGCCTGACGTCGGGCGCCGAGCCGCGGGCTCCCCGCACGGCGCACCGGACCGCCTGGACCAGGTCCTTCGGGGCGAACGGCTTCTCGATGAAGTCGAAGGCCCCGAGCTTCATCGCCCGGACGGCGGTCGAGACATCGGCATGCCCGGTGAGCAGGATCACCGGCACCAGCGACCCACCCGCCCGCAGCCGGGCCAGCAGGTCCAGGCCGTCGATGCGCGGCATGCGGAAATCGGTGACGACGCAGCCCGCTTCCGCCAGCGCGGGATCGACCAGGAGGCTGTCGGCCGCAGGGTGTTCCCGGACGGTGAAGCCGGCCTCGTTGAGGATGTCCGCCGCGAGCGAGCGCATCGCGGCGCTGTCGTCGACGAGGTGCACGAGCTGTCCGGTTGCCGTGAGTCCGGTTGCCGTGAGTCCGGTTGCCATGAGTCCGGTTGCCATGAGGCCGCCCTCCGAAAGCATCCTCGCGTCGGGACGGCCTTCACCCGTCCGGGCGCTTTCCTCCATGAACTGTTGTCGGCAGCATTCGTTTCTCAACCGCGAAGGTAGCGGCGTTTTGAGATCCTGAAAGGGATGTGTTATCACCCGTATGTCTGAAGATGCATCCCCCTTTGGGGGTAATTTATGGGTTGATAATTAGCGGGATATGCATGATATCCTGCAGCAGAGACGCATGACAATTGACGCAGTGTCAATAGTCTCAAGAGACTAAAACATATATCAGGCTTAATCGGCGGCGATTTTTGAGGAATGATTGCAACGGCGCTGGGGAATGAGCGGTGCTCTTCCGCCGAAGCACCATGTCGCGTGGCGCATCCGTCGCCTGGTTCACTCAAGGAGGCATCCGATGAAAAAGATCCTGCTCTCGGCCGTGACCGTCCTCTCGCTCGCCGGGCTCCCGTCGACCGGTTACGCCTTCTCGATCGGCAGCGGCAACGGCAACGGCAATGGCAACGTCGGGGTCGGCAACGGCAACGGCAACGGCAACGGCAATACCGGCGCCCTCAACGGCAACCTCAACGGCAACGGCAACACCGGCTACGGCAACGGCAACAACAACGGCAATGCCAATACCGGTGTCGGCAACGGCAACCTGAACGGCAATTTCAACTTCGGGATCGGCAACGGTAACAACAACGGCAATTACAACCTGGGCCTCCTGAACGGCAACGGCAACGGCAACCTCAACTGGGGCAAGTATAACGGCAACAACAACGGCAACAACAACCGCTGAGCGGGTTCGCGCGAGCGCAATCGCCGGAATGAATTTGCGAAATGGACTTGGCGGAGCGGCCTCTGCCGCTCCGCTCTCTCGATGCTTGGTTCCCGGATGCAAGGTTCCTGGACGCAAAGTTCCTGGACTCAAGTGGCCCTCGCGCCGCAAGGGAGGCTCGGATGAGACTATGGCCCTGTCTGTTCGCCGCGGTGCTGTTCGGTGCTGCACACCCCGCCGATGCGCGAAACCTGACGCTGAGCATGTCGGTCTCGACCGGCAACGGCAACGGCAACGGCAACGGCAATATCGGGATCGGAAACGGCAATTCGAACGGTAATTACAACACCGGGTCCGGTAATGGAAACGGTAACGGCAACGGCAACGGCGCACCGCAGACGGGCGGGAATATCGGCGCCTTCAATACCGGAACGGGCAATGTCGGCGCCTTCAATTCGGGGACCGGGAACGTCGGCGCCTTCAACGGCAACTACAACAGCGGGCCAACGAACGGGAGCGGCAACATCGGCGCATTCAACGGCAATTTCAATACCGGAATGTATAACGGAAACAACAACGTCGGCGCGTTCAATGGAAACTTGAACGGCGGCAGCTACAACGGCAACGGCAATGTCGGCGCCGTCAACGGCAACCTGAACGGGAACGGCAACCGGCCCTGAAAGTGGGCTTCGCGCCTGGCATGGGGCCTGGCACGCGTCGCAGGATGTCCGAGGTTCCGTCTCGATGCAATTTGCACGACGGAGCCGGCCGATCGAGAGCCGTCCCGGCGGAGACGCTCATTTCCGAGGCGATGTCCTTTCCAAGTCGCATGAAGCACGGCTGTCCCGGCCTTCGAGGCGAGGCGGGACAGCATCCGGAAGGAGACGACAATGCGCTTACCTCTGATCGCCCTCGCGCTGTCCGGAATCGCGCTCGCCGGCCCGGCCAGCGCCCAGATGCCCGGCTGGACGCCGCCCGAGGGTTTCCGGCATGGGGATTTTCACGGCTTCCACGGCGGCTTCCGGCATTGGCATGGGCGGCCGCACCGGTCGGGATTCCGGTCCTTCGATCTCAATTCGGGCGCCGTCGACGGTCCCGCCGTCGCGCCGGAGCCCCCCGGTCTCGCGGGCGTCTCGCCTCCCGGTCCCGCGGGTGGTTCGCCGCCTGGCCTGGCGGGCGCCGTGCCGCCCGGCCTCGCGAACGGTTCGGGCAACGGCAACGGCAATGTCGGGAACTTCAACGGCAACGGCAATACCGGCAACAACAACGGCAACGGCAATGTCGGGAACGGACTCGGAAACGGGTTCTCCACCAACGGGAACGGCAACGGCATCGGACAATGAGCCGATGCGTTCGACCGGCCCCCGGACCCGTTCGCCCGGATGCGGAGCTCCGCCGCATCCGCGCCGGACGGGGGTGTGTCGTCAGTAATTGATGGTCGCCCGCAAGCCCATCACGGTCGCGTTCTTCAAGCGCCGACCCCGGTCGTCGGCCAGCCCCCCGCCCGGGCGCATCACGACCTGCAGATCCGGCTGCAGGGTGAATCCCGGCACCACCTCGGCCTGGTAGGTCGCCTCGATCACCACCTCGCTGCTGCGCAGCGGGCCCGTGCCCTGGCCGAACCGGATGGTGTCGCGGTCGAAGGCGCGGGCGGCCGGGCTGATGCGCGAGTAGATGACCCCGAGGGCCGCGGTGTCGTTGGGGCGGCCGGGCAGCAGGCCCTTATAGGCGATGCCGCCGTCGAGATAGAGATCGATCAGGTTGCGGTCGGCCGGCACCTTCGACAGCCGCAGGAAGGCGCTGGCGCCCTCGTCCTCGGTCTCGGGCTCGCGGTAGAGCGTCTGGTCGATGATGCCGTAGACGCCGCGGTCGCCGCGGAAGCGCCGGGCGATGCCGCTCGCCTCCGGATCGGCGAGCAGCCGGCCGCCGACGCTGTCGAGGCGCGGGCTGTCGAAGCCGCCGAGATGGTCCCAGCCGCCGAGCGTCGCGGTACCGTGCAGGGGCTCCCCCCAGAGATCGAGCGTGTAGGCATACGCGACCTCGCCGATCAGCAGGGGCGGATCGTTGATCCGGAAGCTGGTGCCGGTGCGGTTGATCCGCTGCGGGTCGGTGTCGTCGCCCCGGCGCATGCCCGCCGGGTCGCCGTTGAACACCGCCGCCTGCAACGACAGGCGCTCGTCGGGCACGTATTTCACCCGCACGGCCGGGGTGGCGAGGGGATAGATCGGCCCGCCGCTCGGCAGCACCACGGCGCCGATATTGGGCCAGCCGAAGCCGGCATTGAAGAACACCACCGCCGACTGGGCGATGGCGAACTCGGTATCGGCCGAGACCTGGCCCGCCTTGATCGACAGCTTGCCGCCGAAGAAGCTCTGCTCGAGCCACAACTCGAACAGCCGGGTCGCCGGCAGGGCCTCGATGCCGCTCACCGTCGTCAGGTTGTTGACGTAGGAGCGCGACATCCCGTGGCCGTGGATCTGGAAGAAGTCGGTATGGAACTTCGCCCCGGTCCAGCCGGCGAGCCTGTCGAGGTCGACATCGAGCGACGTATCCAGGCGCCCGCCATAGGTGACGCCGCGCCTCAGGCCCCCGCGCAGGTTGGCCAGCCCCTCGCCGATATACGTGATGGTGGTGGTGATGCCCCGCTCGGAGAGAAAGGCGCGGGCGCCGAACGGGTCGCCATAGGGGCCGAGCGACGACTGGATCGAACCGCCGATCGTCACCGAGACCTGGTCGGAGGTGCGCGACTGGGCGATGGCGGTCTGCGGGTCGCCGCCGGCGCCGGTGAGCGGCCAGGCCGGCGGGACCACCGCAAGGCGGGGGGCCTGCTGCGCGGCGGCGCCCCCCGACATCAGGACGAGGACGGCCAGCGACGCCGCGCGCAGAGCCTCGCCCATCCCGATCTCAGTACCGCGCCGGCACGTACATCTCGGCCGGAACCGGGCCGCGGACGTAATCGGGGTTGCGCACCCGCTCGGGCAGGTGGACGGGCGGATGCTCGACGGTGCCGTAGGGCACCTGCTCCAGCAGGTGGCTGATGCAGTTGAGGCGGGCGCGCTGCTTGTCGACGGCATCGACTACCCACCACGGCGCCTCCTGGATGTGGGTGCGGGCCAGCATGTCTTCCTTGGCGCGGGTGTAGCTCTCCCAGCGCCGGCGCGATTCGACGTCCATCGGGCTCAGCTTCCACTGCTTGAGCGGATCGTGGATCCGCATCTCGAAGCGGTGAGCCTGCTCGGCGTCGGTGATCGAGAACCAGTACTTCACCAGGATGACCCCTGAGCGCACCAGCATACGCTCGAACTCCGGCACCGAGCGGAAGAACTCCTCCACGTCGGCCTCGGAGCAGAAACCCATGACCCGCTCGACGCCGGCCCGGTTGTACCAGGAGCGGTCGAACAGCACCATCTCGCCGCCGGTCGGCAGGTGGCTGACGTAGCGCTGGAAATACCACTGGCCGCGCTCGCGCTCGTTCGGGGCGGGGAGGGCGGCGACGCGGCAGACCCGCGGGTTGAGGCGCTGGGTGATGCGCTTGATGACGCCGCCCTTGCCGGCGGAATCGCGCCCCTCGAACAGGACAACGACCTTGAGCTTGTTGGTGTGGACCCAGTCCTGGAGCCGGACCAGCTCGTGCTGCAGGCGCAGGAGCTCGCGGAAGTAGAGCCGGCGGTCGAGGCTCGGGGCGGCGCCCTCCGGCGGCGGCACCAGCCCGGCGAGGCGCTCCTCCTCGATCTCGAGTTCCAGTTCCTCGTCGTAGGCCTCGGCGATCTCGCGCCGCAGCGCCTCGATCGTAGCCGCCTGCTGCGATGCCTCGAACTCGCTCATGGCCGTCTCACGTCCCTCAGGTCACCAGTCCCGCCTTACAGCAGCGGTCCGTGACAGGCGTGAGAAGAAGCCGCGCGAGACGAGCTTAGGGTGTGTGCGACGCCACGGCGCGGCGTGGCGCCGTGGCGAAGCCCGTCGACCGAGCGTCCCGTCAACGGCGTGTCGCGGACCCCGCGGTGCCGGACGTCCTGTCGCCGGTGCCGCCGCGCGAGGCCGTCCCGGTCGTGTCGGACTTCATCTCGTGGCCCGGTGCGTAACCGGACGCGCCGGGGCTGCCCTTCCGGATGCCGTGCTCCTGCATCTCGTGGCCGGGCGAGCGCGCCGAGGCTCCGTTCTGCTCCGCCGCCATCGCACCGCCCACCATGGTCGTCGCGGCGAGCAGGGCAATCGTGATCCGCATCATGGCTGTCACCTCTCTGAAGGCGGCCAGGAACGGCGCTCCCCGGAAAGTGGTTCCACGGAACCCGCACGCCGTTGCGCAATGATGTGGAAACAAAATCGGTCGCGCATCGGTCCGGAGATTGCGGAACGGTTTCGGCCACGTCGCCGTTGCTGGCGTCATTCGATCCGCATTCACGCGGTTCACTGGAGATATGCCGATGCGCAGGACCGTTCTTCCCCTCGCCTTCACCGCCATGGCCGCGGCAGCCGGCCTGTTCGGTGCTACGACCGGGGCGCAGGCCGATCCGGCCTGGGGCCGCGGCGGGCATGGGGGCTACGGCGAGGTCCGCGGTGGGCCGCCGGCCTGGGCGCCGGCGCATGGCTGGCGCCGCATGATGGAGCGCTGGGGCGACGACCGCCCGTACCGGGCGATGCGCTACCGGGAGGAGCGGCGATCCTATTACCGCTACTGAGCGGCCGGGATTGAGCCGACGAGGCGCCGCGCGGGCTCAGACCCGGCCGTTCCCGGCCGGGTCGTCGAGCGGCACGGCGTCGCCCGAGGCCGGGCCGGGACGGAGCGGCCTCGCCGCCGCAGCAGGGCGACGTCGCCGGCAGGCAGACCTCCGGCCGGCCGCCGCAACAGGCTTGCGTCAGATAATCGGTCAGGCCCGTCAGGCCTTCATGGCGCGCGGAGTAGATCACCGACGCGCCCTGGCGGCGCGAATCGACCAGGCCTGCCTCCTGCAACTGCCGCAGGTGAAAGGTCAGGGTCGAGGGGGCGCAGCCGATCGCCACGCCGAGCCGCCCGGCCGGCATCCCCTCGGGCAGGGCGTGCAACAGGGTGCGCAGCGCGCGCAGCCGCGTCTCCTGGGCCAGGGCGGTGAGAGCCGCGAGGGCTCCGGCTTCATCGAGCATCGGTCAAGCTTCTATTGCCATCGAAATTCGAACCGTTAAAAAGAAGGCAATCCGACGGGATCAGGGGCCCTCTCCCGACAATGACAATCAATTCGACCGCGCTGCCGCCCGCGCCACTGCCGCCCTCCGATATGCTTCCCTCGCACGTCATCCAGGATCACCTCAGACAATCTCTGCAACAATACTTCAGTCCGGTCGCCCAGGACACGCTGCCGGCACGCCTCACCGAGTTGCTGGCCCGGTTCGAGGCCTCCCTGGCGGCGCGGGGGGAGGCGATCAGCTTCGATTTCCGTAACGCCCTGATGACGGCGTTGCCGGCCCTGCGCACTTTCGGCCTCTCGCTGTCGCACGACGTGGTGCGGGCCGACGACCTGGTTCAGGAGACCTGCGCCAAGGCCTGGGCGAACCAGCACCGTTTCCAGGCTGGCACGAACTTCACCGCCTGGCTGTTCACGATCATGCGCAACCAGTTCTACACGGATCTGCGGAAGGGGCGACGGGAGGTCGAGGACGGCGACGGCCTGCTCGCCGGACAACTCGCAGCGCCGGCCGACCAGGATCATGCCAGCACCCTGCGGGTGGTCCAGGAGCGGATGCAGGCCCTCCCCGAGGCCCAGCGCCAGGCGCTGCTGCTGATCGGCGCCGAGGGATACACCTACGAGGAGGCGGCCGTGCGGCTCGGCTGCCAGGTCGGCACGGTGAAGAGCCGGGTCAGCCGGGCGCGCTCGTCGCTGCTGGCGGCGCTCGGCGAGGTAGTGGATCATTGATCCACCCGGCATCCAGAACGATCGATCGGGCTCGACGGCGTGGCCCGTATCGTCCGGTTCGCAGGTGACGGGACGTGGTGGGGGAAGTAGGACTCGAACCTACGAAGGCATAGCCAGCGGATTTACAGTCCGCCCCCTTTGCCGCTCGGGACATTCCCCCACGCTGCCGTTGCCGGCAGGGCCGCCGCATCGGCGGCGGGTCCTTATGCTGGGGTGCCCTGCGCCTGTCAAGCTGAGCGCACGGAGCCCCCAACGAGCCCCGCCGTCGATGCCTGACGACATCTGCAATACAGGGCTTGTTCTGAAAAATGGAATGGTGGGGGAAGTAGGACTCGAACCTACGAAGGCATAGCCAGCGGATTTACAGTCCGCCCCCTTTGCCGCTCGGGACATTCCCCCACGCTGCCGTTGCCGGCAGGGGCCGCCTCTCGGCGACGGGGCCCTTATGGTGGGGTGCCCGGGGGGTGTCAAGCCGCGATCGGTGGCCGGCTCATACGATCTCCGACTGATCGCTTTCGCGATGCGGAGATCGGCTTCGCTCAAGCGCCGCGCGGGCCGGTGAGACGAAATCCCGAGGAAATCTTCCGGATTTCGTCTCACCGGAGCCGTCTCAGCTCGCCTCCGCCACGTCGCAGAGGCGCAGCTCGACCCGGTCGGCGCCGCGCCAGCGGTCGCGGGAGAGGGTGCCGGCGGCGTGGATGTCGCGGCCGATATGCGAGAGCAGGAGCCGCCCGACCGGCGATTCCGCCGCCCGGAACGCGATGGCGCCGACCGCGACGCCGTCCCGGCCGCGCAGCTGTGCCTTGACGTGCCCGGTGCCGACGACGCGCGCATCGGCGACGCGGTGGCGGGCGAGCGCGAAGACCGGCTCCGGGGCGCCCTGGCCGAACGGACCGGCCCGCTCGACGGCATCCGCCAGATCCGGCTGCACGCCGCCGGCCGAGACCATGCCGTCGACCAGCAGCGCCTCGCCGAGGCGCGCCTCGGCCACCGAGGCCGCGAGGTCGCCCGACAGTGCCTCGCGGAACCGGTCGAGGTCGAGGGCGGCGAGCGTCACGCCCGCCGCCATGGCGTGGCCGCCGCCCTTGGCCGCCAACCCGGCCTCGACGCAGGCCCGGACCGCCCGGCCGAGATCGGCGCCGGGGATCGAGCGGCCCGAGCCGGTGGCGGTGCCGTCCTGGCGGAGCGCGAAGGCGAAGGCCGGGCGGCCGAAGCGCTCCTTGAGGCGGGCCGCGATCAGCCCGACGATGCCCGGATGCCAGTCCGGGCTGCCGGCGACGAGGACCGGCTGGTCGGGGTCGCGCTCGAGCCGCATTCCCATCTCGGCCTCGGCTTCCGCCACGGCGGCGGCCTCGATCGCCTGGCGCTCGCGGTTGAGCGCATCGAGTTGGGCGGCGATGCCGGCGGCCTCGATCGGATCCTCGCAGAGCAGCAGCCGGGCGCCGAGCGTCGAATCGCCGATGCGCCCGCCGGCATTGATGCGCGGCCCGAGCAGGAAGCCGAGATGCCAGGCCTGCGGCGCCTCCCCGAGGCCGGCCGCGTCGAGGAGGGCGGCGAGGCCCCGCCGGCCGCGCCCGCGCATCACCGCGAGGCCCTGGCGCACGAAGGCGCGGTTGAGGCCGTGCAGCGGCACCACGTCGGCGATGGTGGCGAGCGCCACGAGATCGAGACCGGCCATCAGGTCGGGAATGGCGAGGCCGTCGCGGCGCAGGCGCCGGTTGAGCGCCACCAGCGTGAGGAAGACGACACCGGCGGCACAGAGATGGCCGAGGCCCGACAGGTCGTCGAGGCGGTTCGGGTTCACCACGGCGCGGGCCTGGGGCAGCACCTCCGGCGCGCCGTGATGGTCGAGCACTACCACGTCCATCCCGAGGCGGCCGGCTTCGGCCAGCGGCTCGTGCCCGGCCGTACCGCAATCGACGGTAACGAGGAGGGTGGCGCCTTCCGCGGCGAGCATCCTGACCGCCGCGACGTTGGGGCCGTAGCCTTCGGTGATGCGGTCGGGGATGTGGAGCCGGTAGGGCACGCCGAGGTCGCGGAGCGCACTCGCGAGCAGCGCGGCGCTCGCCGCGCCGTCGACGTCGTAATCGCCGAAGATCGCGACTTTCTCGCGCTTCAGGATCGCCTCGGCCAGACGGTCGGCTGCCGCCTCCATGTCGACCAGCACGGCCGGGTCGGGGAGGAGGTCGCGCAGGCGCGGCTCGAGGAAGCCCGGCACGGCATGGAGATCGACCCCGCGGCCGGCCAGCACCCGGGCCAGCACCTCCGGCAGGCCGTGGCCCTGCGCGATGGCGACCGCGAGGCTCTGCGCCGGCGCCGAGGCGCAGCGCTCGTGCCAGGGCCGCCCGAGCGCGGAGCGGTGAACGTCGAGGAGCGGGCGGGGCAGGTCGAGGAGCATGGACACGGGCAGGAGTGTAGCGGGATTCGCAGGATCGCGCTGCCGCAGCCGGGCGACACCTGTGGGCGGTCGTGCGGCTGGGAGGCACGCCGGATGATCCCTCCCCGCCGAGGCAGGGCTGTTCGGGAGAAAGATTCGGGAGAAAGAAGTGGCACGGGCTTCTCCTCTCCCCGCGGGCGGGGAGAGGGCTGCGAACCCCTTGTCGGGTTCGCAGCAAGCCCGAAGGGCAAGGGTGAGGGGGTGTTTCCGGATAAGAGCCTCACTCGTCGAGACCCCCTCACCCTCGCTCCAGCTGCGCCTGCGCTTGCCGCGTCACCTGAACGGTGGTGGGATCTTCGATCCCCAGGCCCTCTCCCCGCCCGCGGGGAGAGGAGAGCACCCGCGCCTTTCCTTTTTCCGGACAGCCCTGCCGCAGAGGGGGAAGCGACTGCGCGGGCCCCTGGAACGCGAAAAGCGGGGCATGAAGCCCCGCTTTCCAAGTGCCGAGTAAAGCTCCGGCCAATCGTACCCTAACGGACCGACCGTCAGAAGTTCTTGACGATCTCGTCGACCACCTTCTTGGCGTCGCCGAACAGCATCATGGTGTTGTCGCGGAAGAACACCTCGTTCTCGACGCCGGCATAGCCCGAGCCCATGCCGCGCTTGATGAACAGCACGGTCTTGGCCCGCTCCACGTCGAGGATCGGCATGCCGTAGATCGGCGATTGCGGATCGGTCTTGGCGGCCGGGTTGGTGACGTCGTTGGCGCCGATCACGAAGGCCACGTCGGCCTGCGGGAACTCGCCGTTGATGTCCTCCAGCTCGTGCACCTCGTCGTAGGGCACGTTGGCCTCGGCGAGCAGCACGTTCATGTGGCCCGGCATGCGGCCCGCCACCGGGTGGATGGCGTACTTCACGTCGACGCCGGCCTTCTTGAGCTGGTCGGCCATCTCACGCAGCGAGTGCTGGGCCTGCGCCACCGCCATGCCGTAGCCCGGCACGATGATGACCTTCTCGGCGTTCTTCATGATGAAGGCCGCATCGTCCGCCGAGCCCTGCTTGACCGGCCGGGTCTCGACCTGCCCGCCGCCGGAGGAAGCCGCGGCGTCGCCGCCGAAGCCGCCCAGGATGACCGAGATGAACGAGCGGTTCATCGCGTGGCACATGATGTAGGACAGGATCGCGCCCGACGAGCCGACCAGCGCGCCGGTGATGATCAGCGCGAGGTTGCCCAGCGTGAAGCCGATGCCCGCGGCCGCCCAGCCCGAGTAGGAGTTGAGCATCGAGACCACGACCGGCATGTCCGCGCCGCCGATCGGGATGATCAGGAGGCCGCCGAGCACGAAGGACAGGATCACGATCAGCCAGAACAGCACCTTGCTGCCGCCGCCGATGAAGCCGGCGAGCAGCGCCACCAGCACGATGGCGAGCACGATGTTGATGGCGTGGCGCTGCGGCAGCATGATCGGCTTGCCCGACATGCGCCCGTCGAGCTTCAGGAACGCGATCACCGAGCCGGTGAAGGTGATGGCGCCGATGGCCACACCCAGACCCATCTCGAACAGCGACTGCTTGTGGATCGCGCCGTTCTCGATGATGCCGAAGGCCTGCGGCGCGTAGAGCGCGCCGGCCGCCACCGCGACGGCCGCGAGGCCGACGAGGGAGTGGAAGGCCGCGACGAGCTGCGGCATCGCCGTCATCGGTACGCGCTTGGCGATCACCGCGCCGGCGCCGCCGCCGATGCCGAGACCCAGCAGCACCAGGAACCATGCCCCGACGCCGGACGGCGCATGGCCGACCAGCGTCGTCAGGATGGCGATGCCCATGCCGATCATGCCGTACAGGTTGCCCTGCCGGGAGGTGGTCGGATGGGACAGGCCCCGCAGCGCCAGGATGAACAGGACGCCGGAGACGAGGTAGAGGAGCGAGGAGACGTTCTCCGACATCGCCTCAGGCCTTCTTCTTGTACATGCTGAGCATGCGCTGGGTGACGAGGAAGCCGCCGAAGATGTTCACGCTGGCAAAGACCAGGCCGATGAACCCGAAGAAGCGGGCCCAAGCAGTGCCCTTCTCGATCAGCGGAACGCCGACGGCCAGCAGCGCACCGACCACGATCACCGAGGAGATCGCATTGGTGACGGACATCAGCGGGGTGTGCAGCGCCGGGGTCACCGACCAGACGACGTAATAGCCGACGAAGATCGCCAGCACGAAGATCGCGAGGCGGAACACGGTCGGGTCGATGGCGCCGTGGGTCGCGGCGGCGACGCCGTGGCCGACGCTGTCGGCGATGATCGCCGCCTGGTCGGCGGCGCGGGCGGCGATGTCGGCCGCGTTGCGGGCGGCGGCGGCGGCGGCGCGTGCCTGCTCGGCCGCCTGGTCGGGGGGAAGGGTAGCCATGAGGTCTCCTCCGATTGCGGGGCGAGCGGCCTTAGGCCGCCTTGGGCTGGAAGTTCGGGTGGACGACGGCGCCGTCGCGGGTCAGGCAGGTCGCCTTGACGAGTTCGTCGTCCCACTTCACCGCCAGCGTCTTCGCGGCCTTGTCGACCAGGGTCTCGACGAAGGCGTAGAGGTTGCGGGCGTAGAGGCTCGACGAGGTGGCGGCCAGCCTTCCTGGCACGTTGGCGTAGCCGACGATCTTCACGCCGTTCCCGGTCTCGACGACCTCGTCGGCCTTGACGCCCTCGACGTTGCCGCCGCGCTCGACCGCGAGGTCGACGAGCACCGAGCCCGGACGCATCGCCGCCACCATGTCGGCGGTGACGAGCCTGGGCGCCGGCCGCCCGGGGATCAGCGCGGTGGTGACCACGATGTCCTGCTTGGCGATGTGGCTCGCGACCAGCTCCGCCTGCTTCTTGCGGTACTCGGCCGACATCTCCTTGGCGTAGCCGCCGGCGGTCTCGGCCTGCTTGAACTCGTCGTCCTCGACGGCGACGAACTTGGCGCCGAGCGACTCGACCTGCTCCTTGGCGGCGGGCCGCACGTCGGTGGCGGTCACCACCGCGCCCATGCGGCGGGCGGTCGCGATGGCCTGCAGCCCGGCGACGCCGGCGCCCATCACGAAGATGCGGGCCGCCGGGACGGTGCCGGCCGCGGTCATCATCATCGGCAGCGCCCGGCCGTAGACGGCGGCGCCGTCGACGACGGCGCGGTAGCCCGCGAGGTTGGCCTGGCTGGAGAGCACGTCCATCACCTGGGCGCGGGTGATGCGGGGCATCAGCTCCATGGCGATCGCCGAGACGCCGGCATCGGCCATCGCCTTGACCTCGGCCTCGTGGCCGTAGGGATCCATGATGGCGATCACGATCGCGCCGCGCTTCAGCGCGGGCAGCTCGTCGGCGGCGGGGCGGCGCACCTTGAGGACGATATCCGCCCCCTCGGCCGCGGCCTTGGCGTCGGGCGCGATCGAGGCACCGGCGGCCTCGTAATCCGCATCCGGCACGCCGGCCTTCAGGCCCGCCCCGGACTGCACCGTCACCTCGGCCCCGAGAGCCTTGTACTTCTTCACCGTTTCCGGGACTGCCGCGACACGCGGCTCCGCCGGATCGGTCTCGGATAGGACCGCGATCCGCATTCAGGCTTCCTCTGGTCGATACACGGCGCGACGCGCCGATCCCCCCTCCAGGGTCGGCATGTACAAGGCCACGCCTGCCCCACAACTGTAAAGCCGTCCCCTGTCGCCAGGGAACGGCTTTCGTTACAAATTCTACACGATTAAGTCACGCGCAATTTATCTGGCGCGGGAGGGAGGGGCGGGCAGGCCGCCCGCATCCTCAGTAGAAGGCCAGCATGAGGGCGAGCAGAGCGGCCACCACGGCGGGAGCGCGCCAGCCGATGCCGGGCGCGAGCGCCCCGATGGCCCCGGCGACGCCGCCGAGCACCACGCCGACGATGGCCGAGATCCAGGCCTCGCGGACGCCGCCGACGGCGAGCGACAGGACCCAGCAGATCACGACGCCGGTGGCGATCTCGACGAAGGTGACGAAGCCGCGATAGGTCGCCTCGTGCGACGGGCCGTCCATCTCCGGGCGGTAGGCGGAGTCGGTGGCGTGTGTGATGTCGGCCATGATGCGGTAGACCCCGTCTTGTGCTCGTTGGCCGGGCTTTAACGCATGCCCAAGGTCCCGGCAATCAGCCGCAGCCAAACCCCGCGCGGGACGCTGATCCCGCCGGCCAGGCTGCAAATCCCTGTGGATGTTCACGTCTTCGGCACCGGAGACGGCTCGGGCCGTCTCGTGCGGCCCCGATCCGCCGAAGGTCGAAGTGCGAATCCGCACCTTTTTCCCGGTCTAAGGTGGCGAGGCGCCGAGCCATCAGGCCGGTTGCGGCAAGCCCACCTTGTCCAGGGCCGCGTGCTGCCGGGCGGCGAGGTCGTCGAGGGAGAAGCGGTCGATCTGGGCCTCGAACAGGCGGTGATAGTTCAGTTCCGAGCGCAGATGCAGGAACACCGCGCCCAAGCCCACCGCCGCCCGGTCCATGAACACGAATTCCCGCGGCACCGTCACCGGCCCGCGCTCCTTGAGGGCGCGGTGGACCTCGAAGGCCTGGCGGCGGCCGTACTCGCTCGGCTTGACGCCGTCCGCCACGGTGCGGACCCGGTCCTCGAGCAGCGGCCCGTAGATGAAGCGGGCCCAGATGTTCAGGGTATCGACGAGGTCCCGGGTGAGATTGCGGAATCCCCAGGTCTCGTAGGCGTGGACGATCCGGGCCTCTTCGTCGTGCAGCAGCCCCTTGTAGAGATCGACCACGCCGCCGACGAAGCGGGGATGGAAGATGCGGATGCAGCCGTAATCGAGCAAGTTGATGCCGGCTGGCTCGTCGCCCTCGGAAAAGACCGTGTAGTTGCCGAGATGGGGATCGCCGTGGATCACCGCGGCGCGGCTGAAGGGGTGCCACCAGGCCTGGAACATCGCATGCGCCAGGCGGTTGCGCACCTCCAGCGGCCCGCCGGTGAAGCTCAGGATCTTCTCGCCCTGGAGCCAGCCCTGGGTGAGCAGGCGCTTCGTCGAGAGGTCGGGGAAGACGACCGGGACGCGGACCGTCTCGACGCCCTTGAGCACGTCGGCATAGAGGGCGGCGTTGCGGGCCTCGCGGGTATAGTCCAGCTCCTCGCGCACCCGGTCGCCGATCTCCTTGGCGATCTCGCGGGTGTCGATCACCGAGCTGATGCGCCGGTGAAGCGCGAAGGCGAGTTCGAGCTGCTTGAGGTCCGCCTCGACGGCGGATTGCATGTCCGGATATTGCAGCTTGCAGGCGAGCGGCACGCCGTCCAGGGTCTCGGCCCGGTGGACCTGGCCGAGGGAGGCGGCGGCGGCGGGGCGCAAGTCGAAGGTGCCGAAACGGTCCTTCCACTGGGGCCCGAGCTCGGCGGCCATGCGGCGCTTGACGAAGGCGGCACCCATCGGCGGCGCCTCGGATTGCAGCTTCTGCAACTCGGCGGCGTATTCCGGCGGCAGCAGGTCCGGCACGGTGGCGAGAAGCTGCGCCACCTTCATGATCGGCCCCTTGAGGCCGCCCAGAGCCTGGGCGAGGGCGGCGGCGCTGGTGACGTCCTCGCCCTTGCGGCCGAGGAGCCGCGCACCGGCCATCCGGGCGGCGACGCCGCCGACATTGGCGCCGACCTTCGCGTAGCGGGCGGCGCGGGCGGAGAAGCGATTGGCTTCGCTGTCGGAGGCGGACATGCGGGATAAGGCTCGTGCGAGGATGCGCGCAGGCTGCCGCGCGCCGGTCTTGGAGCCCTAGATAATCCCGGCCGCCGTCGCCGCCAGGGCGACCGGACAGCGCGGGGCAGGCTCTCAGGTCTGCCGGAGGGCGGCGCGCAGGACCCGCACCATCTCCTCGATGGCACCGTCCTGGTCCTTGGCGCGCACCGCGTAGTCGACGGAGGCGTCGAGATGGGTGCTGATGAGCTGGAGCACCGCCTCGCGCACCGCTGCCGTGATGGCGTTCATCTGCTGCACCTCGTCGAGGCAGTAGCGGTCCTCCTGCACCATCGCCTGGAGGCCGCGCACCTGGCCCTCGATGCGCTTGAGGCGCTGGAGGATAGGCTTTTTCTCCTCCTCCGTGCGTCGTATCTGGAGGCGCCCGTCGACGTACTGGTAATCCATGATGTGCCTTCCCCGACCGTGGGTCCGCCTCGTCCGGGGGGCGGGGGCGGCCCGGGCGACGTCGGGTCTGGTGATCGATTGCCGCCCTGTCCCTAAGGAACGGCAATCGATCCCCTATCAGGGGCGCACAGGTCAAGCTCAATCTTGGCGCAGGCTCCGCCCGCGCCTGCGCCGGATGGCCTAGCTCTTGCTTGGTCGGGTCTTGCTGGTGGTGGCCGGGGGAGCGGTCATCTGCTCTGTCTGGGCGCCGGAATCGGGCCGGGCGGGCCCGAGCACCGGTTCCTCGCCCAGCGGCTCGAAGGCCTCGAAGTGGAGCCGGCCCGTTGCCGTCGATCGACGGACCTTCCGCGAAGCGGCCGGGCGGGACCGGCGTGCCGTTGCGCTCGATACCCATGAACATGTCGCTGAATTCCCGCGCCTCCTTCGACTGGTCGAAGCCGTTGGGCACCGGCAATCCTTCCTTCAGCCCGCCATGTCCTCGACGATCGCCAGCCATTGCTGCTGGCGCATCGTTAGACGTGCGAGCAGTCGAACGGCGCGCCGTCGCAATTGACGGGCAGGGCCGCCATGCCGATGGAGAGCAGGCGGCGCTGGAGCATGCCCTCGACGACGTGGCGCGGGCGCTCCCCGACCATCACCGCCCCGACGATCGGGTTGGCCTGGGCCGAGGTCTCCTGGAGGGTGGCCGGCGCGTCCTCGAGGTTGAGGGCCACCGCCGTCGACAGCATCTCGATGTGGCTGATCCCCCCGGTGGCGGCGGTTCGAGCGCGGCGGCGGGTTTCTTCCTCTTCCCACGGGCTTGGCGTATTCACTCCCCCTCGGTCCGAGCGCTTCTCCATTCGGAAGTCGCGCGCCTCTCCTCTTCCGGGCGATCCCGGTCTTGCCCGGTATCGCCTGGGGATGGGAAAATGCTCGCTTGTACGAGGGGTTGGGCTTCCGAGACGGTATGTAAGCTTGCACGCTGCCCACAGGGAGAGGAGGGGTTCCCGCGCCTCGCCCCCGAACGACGGCCCTGTTTCCGAGGACTCAACTGCCGCCGATGCGCGTTCTCTTCGTCCACCAGAACTTCCCCGGCCAGTACCGCCACGTCGCCCCGGCTCTTGCCGCGCGGCCCGGCACCGAGGTGGTGGCACTCGGTATCAACCCGGCGCCCGTCCTGCCGGGGGTGCGCCACCTGCGCTACACGGTCGCCGGGCGTTCCACCTCCGGCATCCATCCGCTGGCGGCGAGTTTCGAGACCGCGACCCTGCGGGGCGAGGCGGCGGCGCGGGCAGCGCTCGCGCTGAAGGCCGAGGGCTTCCATCCGGACGTGATCTGCGGCCATTCCGGCTGGGGCGAGACGCTGTTTCTCAAGGACGTCTGGCCGCGGGCGCGGCTCCTGACCTTCGCGGAATTCTTCTACCATGCGACGGGTGCCGATTCCGGCTTCGATCCGGAATTTCCGAGTATCGAGGCCGACGCATGGCGCACCCGCGCCCGCAATGCCGGGCAGCTCGTCGCCTTCGAGGCCTCCGACCGGCTGGTCAGCCCGACCGCCTGGCAGGCGAGCCGGCTCCCGGCCGTGTTCCGCGACCGGCTCAGCGTGATCCACGACGGCATCGACACCGACCTGCTGCGGCCCGATTCCGGCGCCCGCATCACGCTGGGCCGCGATCGGCTGTCCCTAGGGGTCGGGGACGAGGTCGTCACCTTCGTCAACCGCAACCTCGAACCCTATCGCGGCTATCACAGCTTCATGCGGGCCCTGCCCGAGATCCTGCGCCGGCGACCGAAGGCCCGGGCGGTGATCGTCGGCGGCAGCGACACCAGCTACGGCGCCAGGCCCCCGGCCGGTCGAACCTGGCGCGACATCTTCCTCGACGAGGTCAAGGCGGAGCTCGACCTGTCGCGGGTCCATTTCGTCGGCAAGATCCCGTATCGCGACTATGTCGACCTGTTGCGGGTCTCGGCGGCCCACGTCTACCTGACCTACCCGTTCGTCCTGTCCTGGTCGATGCTGGAAGCGATGGCGCTCGGCGCCTGCATCGTCGGCTCGGCGACCCCGCCGGTCGAGGAGGTGATCCGTCAGGGCGAGAACGGGCTCCTGGTCGATTTCTTCTCGCCGGCCGCGATCGCCGAGGCGGTGGTCGGCGTGCTGGCCGATCCCGCCCTCGTCGCCCCCTTGCGGGCGGCGGCGCGGCAGACCGCGCTCGCCTACGACCTCGGGCGGGTCTGCCTCCCGGCACATCTGCGCCTGATCGAGGCGGTTGCCGCCGGGGGCGGAGCCTAGCAACCTTCTGCGCCGCCGGCTTCGCGGCGGGGGAGGCGGGTTCCCCTTGCCGCCCCCGGCGCCAGCGCCTAAGAGCGCGCGGCCCTCAGCAAATCTCAAGCGTCGCGCCGACGAGCGCGGCGCCCCGGACAGGAGTTGCCCATGCGCCCCTCGAAGCGCGCCCCCGACGAGCTGCGCAAGGTCACGCTGGAGCGGGGCGTCTCGCGCTACGCCGAGGGCTCCTGCCTCGTCACCTTCGGGGAGACCAAGGTGCTGTGCACCGCCTCGCTCGAGGAGCGCGGGCCGTCCTGGCTGCGCGGCTCCGGCAAGGGCTGGATCACCGCCGAATACAGCATGCTGCCGCGCGCCACCCACGACCGCAACCGGCGCGAGGTCAATGCCGGCAAGCCCTCCGGCCGCACCCAGGAGATCCAGCGCCTGATCGGCCGGTCCCTGCGCGCCGTGGTGAACCTGCCGGCGGTCGGCGAGCGCCAGATCGTCGTCGATTGCGACGTGCTCCAGGCCGATGGCGGCACCCGCACGGCGGCGATCACCGGCGCCTGGGTGGCGCTCCACGAGTGCTTCACCTGGATGCGCGGCCGCTCGATCATCTCGGTCGATCCGATGCGCGACCACGTCGCGGCGATCTCCTGCGGCATCCACAAGGGCACGCCCGTCCTCGACCTCGACTACGCCGAGGATTCCGGCGCCGAGACCGATGCCAACTTCGTCATCACCGGCTCGGGCGGCATCGTCGAGGTGCAGGGCACGGCCGAGGTGAAGCCGTTCTCCGAGGAGGAGTTCCTGAGCCTGCTGCGGCTGGCCAAGACCGGCACCGCCGAACTGGTGGCGCTCCAGAAGCAGGCCATCGCCTGATGGGCCGCCTCCTCACCGGGCGGGTCGTGATCGCGACCCACAATGCCGGCAAGCTGCGCGAGATGCGCGAGCTGCTGGCGCCCTTCGGCGTCGAGGCGGTCTCGGCCGGGGAGCTGAATCTCCCCGAGCCGGACGAGACCGGCACGATGTTCTCGGAGAACGCCGCCATCAAGGCGCGGGCGGCGACGCAGGCCACCGGCCTTCCGGCCTTCGCGGACGATTCCGGGCTCTGCGTCGATGCCCTCGACGGGGCGCCCGGCCTGTTCTCGGCCCGCTGGTCCGGCGGCTCGAAGGATTTCTCCGGCGCGATGGCACGCATCGAGCGCGAGCTGACCATCCGCGACGCCACCGACCGCCGCGCGCACTTCGTCTCGGCCCTGGTCCTGACCTGGCCGGACGGGCACGAGGAGCTGTTCGAGGGGCGGGTGTTCGGCGAACTGGTCTGGCCGCCCCGCGGCGACAAGGGTTTCGGCTACGACCCGATGTTCAAGCCGGACGAGAGCCCGTTCACCTTCGGCGAGCTGTCCTCGGAGGACAAGCACGGCATCGACTGGGAGACGCGAGAAGCGCTCTCGCACCGCGCCCGCGCCTTCCTGGCGCTCGCCGCCGCCTGCCTGCGCCGGCCGGACTGAATATGACAAAGGCGCCCGCTCCGGGGGAGGGGCGCCTTGCTGGGACGGGGGCGGCGCTCGAGGCCGCCCCGCCGCGACGGATTACGCGACCGTCAGGCCGACATCGACGTTGCCGCGGGTGGCGTTCGAGTAGGGGCACACTTGGTGGGCCTTCTCGACCAGCGTCTCGGCGGTCGCCTTGTCGAGGCCCGGCAGCGAGATGGTCAAGTCGGCGGTGATGCCGAAGCCGCCCTCGGAGCGCGGGCCGATGCCGACCTTGGCGGTCACGGTGGTATCGGCCGGGACGGCGATCTTCTCCTGGCCGCCGACGAACTTCATCGCGCCGAGGAAGCAGGCGGCGTAGCCGGCCGCGAAGAGCTGCTCGGGGTTGTTGCCGGCGCCGCCGGCGCCGCCGAGCTCCTTGGGGGTCGACAGCTTGACGTCGAGGCTGCCGTCCTGGGTCTGGGCGCGACCGTCGCGACCGCCATTCGCCGTGGCCTGGGTGGTGTACTTCACGTCGACCGACATCGGGGCTCTCCTCAGATCGGGCGGCCTGGGATGGAGGCATCCCGGCGCGCCGCGGCACGGTCATAGATCGAAATCCGATTGCGCGCAATTTGTTTTTGTGCGCCGTCATGGCTATGATCGTGACGAACCCGGGCGCAGAGTGTTCCTCGGGCCGCGGTCCGGCCCCGCTCGACGGAGCCCTAGAGGAGCCGGACATGGGGGAGCCGGACATGGGGGAGCCGGACATGGGGGAGCGGGACATGGGGGAGCGGGACGTAGGGGAGAGGGACATGGAGGAGCGGGACATGTCCGAGATCGACGCGCGCCGCGAGACCGTCGCCCGGAATTCCGACCGGGATGCCGGTCGAGATGATCCCGGTCAGGCGGACGCCCTGCACCTGTCCAACCAGATCTGCTTCGCGGTCTATTCGGCGGCGCACGCCTTCAACCGGATCTACAAGCCCCTCCTCGATCGGATCGGCCTGACCTACCCGCAATATCTCGTGCTGCTCCTGCTCTGGGAGCAGGACGGGCAGACGATGAAGACCCTCGGACAGCGCCTCTACCTCGATTCCGGCACGCTGACGCCGCTGCTCAAGCGCCTGGAGGCGGCGGGGCTGGTGACGCGGACCCGCGACGCCGAGGACGAGCGGCTGATGCGCATCGGCCTGACCGAGGCCGGCGCATCCTTACGCGACAAGGCGATGCCGTTCCCCGACGAGATCGTCTGCGCCTCCGGCCGGCCGGCGGAACGCCTGGTGGCCCTGCGCGACGAGATCCTGGCCCTGCGCGACAGCCTGCATGACTGCGCGGCGCCGGATCGCGGGGGGGCGTGAGGGCGCATCACAGCATCGGCAGGTGCCGCGGCTTCGGTCCGCGCGGGAAGGCGGCGTCGATCCGGGCAAGGTCGGCCTCGCTCAAGGCGAGGCTGCCGCCGCCGGCATTCTCGGCGGCATGGGCTGGGCTCGACGCCTTCGGGATCGCCAGGACGCCGTCGCCGCGGGTGAGCGCCGCCAGCGCGACCTGCCGCGGGGTGGCGCCGTGGCTCTCCGCGATCTCGGCCAGCACCCGGCCGCCCGGGGTCGCCGGGCCGGGGAAGCTGTCATGGCCGAAGGGGCTGTAGGCCACCACCGCGACGCCGTGGCGCCGGCACCAGGGCAGAACCGCGTGCTCGATCGCCCGCTCCTCCAGGTGGTAGAGCACCTGGTTGCAAGCGATGCGGTCGGGACCCGCGACGGAAAGCGCCTCGTCGAGGTCGGCGGCGTCGAAGTTGCTCACCCCCCAGGACAGGATCTTGCCCGCCCGCACCAGGTCCTCGAAGGCCCGGAAGGTCTCCTGCAGGGGATGCGGCCCGCGCCAGTGCAGCAGGTAACAGTCGAGCCGGTCGGTGCGCAGGCGCTTGAGCGAGCGCTCGCAGGCCTCGATCGTGCCGCGGCGCGAGGCGTTGCCGGGCAGCACCTTCGAGACCAGGAAAACCTCGTCGCGCCGGTCGCCGATCGCCTCGGCGATCAGCGGCTCGGCCTCGCCGTACATCTCGGCGGTGTCGACGTGGCTCATGCCGACATCGAGCCCGCGATTCAGGGCGGCGGCGGCCACGGTCGGCTCGCCCTCGTCGAGGTACCAGGTTCCCTGCCCGATCACCGGCACCGCGGGTCGGTTGCGTCCGAAGGGTTGCCGTCGCATCGCGTGCTCCTGCGATCTGTGCCGTCCTGGGCCGCGCGGCACCCGGTGGGCAAGGGCAGATCACCGAGGATGCACGGTTTTCTGCGATCCGTCGCCAACGGGAGGGTGAGGTGGCGGGGCCGTGAGAGGAAAAAAGACCTTCTCCCCCGGCGTGTTCTTCAAAAAGAACATTCCGGTTGACAGAAAGTCCGCTTCCGGGTTTTTGTGCCGGCCTGCCAACTGGATCAAGACACCCGCCGAAGGACCTCATGACCGCTCCCGTCTCCCCGCCCGCCCGGACCCGCGCGCCGTGACGGCCCCCGTCCGCGTGCCCGTGCCGGCGGACCTGAGCGGCCGGCTCGGCGATCCCGATGCGCTCGTCCGGCTGGAGAGCGTGGCGAAGACCTACACGGCGCGCCGTGGCGCCGGCGCCGTCACGGCGCTCGAGGATATCGATCTCTCGGTGTCGCGCGGCCGGGTGCTCGGCGTCATCGGCCGCTCGGGCGCCGGCAAGTCGACGCTGATCCGCCTGGTCAACGGGCTGGAGCGGCCGAGCCGGGGCCGGGTGATCGTCGATCGGGCCGAGATCTCGAGCCTGTCGGAATCCGCCCTGCGGGCCGAGCGCCGCGGCATCGGCATGATCTTCCAGCACTTCAACCTGCTCTCGGCCCGCACGGCGGCCGGCAACGTCGCGCTGCCCCTCGAAGTGGCGGGCGCCGACAAGCGCGCGATCCGCGCTCGCGTCGCGGAACTCCTCGACCTCGTCGGGCTCGGCCCCCAGGCCGACCGCTACCCGGCCGAGCTGTCGGGCGGCCAGAAGCAGCGTGTCGGCATCGCGCGGGCGCTCGCCACCAACCCGAAGGTGCTGCTCTCCGACGAGGCGACCTCGGCCCTCGACCCCGAGACCACCCGCTCGATCCTCGACCTGCTCGGCCGGATCAACCGCGATCTCGGCCTGACGATCCTGCTCATCACCCACGAGATGGCGGTGATCCGGGCGATCGCCGACGAGGTCGCGGTGCTCGACGGCGGCCGCATCGCCGAGAAGGGCGACGTGTTCGAGGTCTTCACCCGGCCGCAAGCCGCGATCACCCGCACCTTCCTCGACGAGGAGACCGGCCGCACCCTGCCGCCGGCGCTCGCCGGCCGCCTCAGCCCCGGCCTGACGGCCGGGGAGGGGAAACAGGCGGTCCTGCGCATCACCTTCCGCGGTCCGCACGCCACCGATCCGGTTCTGGCGCAGCTCGCCCGCGACGCCGGCATCCCGGCCGGCATCCTCTCCGGCACCGTCGACGAGATCGCCGGCCGCCCCTTCGGCACCCTGGTGGTCGGGATTCCCCCCGAGCCCGCAATCGTCGAACGGGCGCAGGCCTTCCTCGCCGCCCGCGGCCTCGACGTCGAGATGCTGGGCACCCTCGACCTCGCCGGCTGGCAGCAGACCGCCGCGCCCCGCCTCCAGAATCCCTCTCGGACCGATCCGCGTCATGTCGCCTGAACTGACCCGCCTCCTCGTCCAGGCCACGATCGACACGCTGCAGATGGTGGCGGTGGCGGCCTCGCTGGGCACGCTGGTCGGCCTGCCGCTCGGCGTGTTCCTCGCCACCAGCGGCCGCGGCGAACTCCTGGCCGCGCCCTGGCTCAACCGGGTGCTCGGCCTCGTCGTCAACGCCACCCGCTCGACCCCGTTCATCATCCTGGTGGTGGCGATCATCCCGTTCACCCGGCTGGTCGCCGGGACCTCGATCGGCACCAACGCCGCCACCGTGCCGCTCACCATCGCGGCGATCCCGTTCATCGCCCGCCTCGTCGAGGGCGCGGTGCGGGAGGTCGATGGCGGCCTCGTCGAGGCGGCCCGCGCCTTCGGGGCGAGCCCGCTGCAGATCGTCCTCAAGGTGCTGATCCCCGAGGCTCTGCCGGGCATCGTGCTGGGCCTCACCCTGGCGGTGGTGTCGCTGATCGGCTTCTCGGCGATGGTCGGCGCCGTCGGCGGCGGGGGCCTGGGCGATCTCGGCATCCGCTACGGCTACCAGCGCTTCATGCCCGAGATGATGCTCGCCGTGGTGGTGGTGCTGATCGTCCTGGTGCAGCTGGTCCAGACCCTCGGCGACCGGCTGGCGCGGCGCATGAACAAGCGCCTGCGCCACGGCTGATCCCATTTTCCCTTACCCTCGGAGCGTGAATT
This sequence comes from Methylobacterium sp. SyP6R, assembly GCF_019216885.1. Lineage (NCBI taxonomy): Bacteria > Pseudomonadati > Pseudomonadota > Alphaproteobacteria > Hyphomicrobiales > Methylobacteriaceae > Methylobacterium > Methylobacterium synurae. Next base: position 5,588,473 of record NZ_JAAQRC020000001.1, read on the forward strand.
CGATGCTGCGTACCCTCACCCTGGCGGTCCTCCTCGCCACCGCCGGCCTGCCGGCCCTTGCCCAGACCCAGCGCGTGCGCATCGGCGCCACGCCGGGCCCGCACGCCCAGATCCTGGAGGCGGTCAAGCCGATCGCCGCCAAGAAGGGCATCGACCTTCAGGTGGTCGAGTTCTCGGATTACGTCGTGCCGAACGAGGCTCTGTCGTCCGGCGAGCTGGAGGCCAACTCGTTCCAGCACCAGCCCTATCTCGACAACCAGAAGGCCGATCGCGGCTACAAGATCGAGAGCGTGGCCCAGACGGTGAACTTCCCGATGGGCGTCTACTCGAAGCGCCACAAGAGCTTCGATGCGGTGCCCGCCGGCGGCACGGTGGCGATCCCCAACGACCCGACCAATGGCGGCCGCGCCCTGCTGCTGCTCCAGGACAAGGGGCTCCTGAAGCTCAAGCCCGATGTCGGCTTCAAGCCGAGCGTCGCCGACATCACCGAGAACCCGAAGCGCCTGCGCATCATCGAGGTCGACGCGGCCCAGACCCCGCGCTCCCTCGACGACGTCGATGCGGCCGCGGTCAACACCAACTACGCCACCGCCGCCGGCCTCAAGCCCGGCGACGCGATCCTGAAGGAGGACCCCAAGGGCCCCTACGTCAACGTGATCGCGGTGCGCAGCGCCGACAAGGACAAGCCCTGGGTCAGGACCCTCGTCGAATCCTACCGCTCGCCCGAGGTGAAGGCCTTCATCGAGACCAAGTTCGGCGGCGCGGTGATCACCAGCTGGTGAGCCGGCCGGGGATGGGGCCGGCCGAAGGATCGATCTCTGGCCGGACCTTATCCACAAGACGAACGCCGATTGCAGCGGAGCCATGAAACCAAACGCGGCCGTGCGCGTCTTCTCAGCACGGCCCGCGTGATGGGCTGGCCTTCTTGAGGTGCCCGATGAAGATCCTGACTTCCTGCCTGGTCGCGGCCGTCCTCACCGCTGCCGCCGTTCCGGCCTTCGCTCAGGGCGGTTCGCCCTACAACAATTCGGGCTCGCAGGCCGGTGGCCCGCTCGCCGGCCAGCAGCGCGAGATGGGTGCTCCGGGCGGCGGCCCGGCCATGGGTGCCGCTCCGCGCGCGACCATGCAGCCGACCATGCGCAAGAAGCGCATGATGAAGCACCGCCGCATGCACCGTCACCACCACGCCCGCTGAGCCGAACCAGTCGGGTTCAGCCTTTTTCCGGCGCGTTCGTCCGGCGGCTCAGGCCGCCCGGCGGGCGCGCCTTCGTGTTTTCGCCGTCCCTTGGACGGGACGCGTCTCTGCGGAGCCCCCGTCTCAGAACCCGCCGGTACGCCACAGCGCGACCCCAGCCGCCACAAGCCCGGCGAGCCAGAGGCCGGCGATCAGCGTCAGGGTGCGTCGGCGGCCCGATCTCGGCCGGTTGTCGTTGGCGGCGCGGCGCAGCCGGAGGGACGCGGCGGCGTAGCCGTGGGTGGCTGCCGCGATCGTGGCCGGGCGGGCGGGGGCGGTCTTGCGCAGGCTCGTCATGGCGATTCGTGCTCGTCGGACGACGATAGCACGAGGGTGAGGCGAGCGTGAGCGCCCGAACGCCGCAAGCCGTCCGCGCGGCCCGATTTCGGGCGAGGATTCAGGCAGGATTTCAGGCGAGATTTCAGGAAGGCAGCCGGATCGGGCGCGCGACGCTCCGGGGCGCGTGATCGTCGATCCAGTGCGGGCTGAGCACGGCGCCGTCCTCGGTGACGATCCAGGGCAGGGTCTCGGGATCGTCGGCGCGCGCCGCCGCCGCGAGGGCGGCGCGCAGGGTGGGGTAGCGGCGCATCTCCCGGGGGCCCGGCGCGGCCCGGGTGCCGTGCCACACCATCAGCCCGGCCGGACGCTCCATCTGCGGCTGCGACATCGTGCAACTCCTCTGGACCAAGCGAGGAGACACTGGCACGGCCGAGTTTTCGCGATGCTGGCCGGACGATTGCGGTTCGGTCATGAAGCGGGGGGAGGGCGGCGTCACGATTCCGCCGGCGCCTCGCGGTGCGGCCGCAGTTCCGGGGCGCCGAGTTCGGGCTCGGCCTCCGCCGCAGGCTCGGCCCGGCTCTCGGCCCGGCTTGTATCGATGAAAAGGCGGGCCTCGCCCTCGCTGAGTCCCAAGCTGCGCAGGGCGTAGAGCGCCATGCCGAAGCCGACCTCGCGCTCGGCCATCAGTACCAGGCCGACCTTCTCCTCCTCGAGGTTGCGCCGCTCGGTGTCGCTGTGGGTGCGCACCACCGTGTCGATGCCCGGATTGGCCTCGCGGGCGATCTCGATCAGGCGGCGGGCCTGGTGCGCGTCCGGGCTCGCGACGACCAGCAGGCGCGCCCGCCCGATATCCGCCGCGTCGAGGATGCCGGTCGCGCCGGCATCGCCGAACACCGTCGCGATGCCGGCATTGCGCAGTTCTTCGACCCGGCGCCGGTCGCGCTCCACCACCACGAAGGGCAGCTCCCAGGCGGCGAGCGCCTTGCCGATGGCGCCGCCGACCCGGCCGTAGCCGATCACCACCGCGTGCCCCTCCCGGCCCCTGGCATGGGCGGAGACCGCGATGGCGCCGCCGCGATGCTCGAACCGGGCGGCGAGCGCCGGCTTGCCCTCGACGAAATGGGCGAGCCGGCTCAAGGCGGCGAAGATCAGCGGGTTGAGGGTGATGGACAGGAGCGAGCCGGCCAGGATCAGGTCGCGGCCTTCCGGCGGCAGCAGCTTCAGGCCGATGCCGAGGCTCGCCAGGATGAACGAGAACTCGCCGATCTGGGCGAGGCTCGCCGCGATGGTCAGCGCCGTCGAGAGCGGATGGCGGAAGGCCAGCACGATGGCGACCGCCGCGAGCGACTTGCCGACCAGGATGATCGCCAGGGTGGCGAGCACGGCGAGCGGCTCGCGCAGCAGGATCGTCGGGTCGAACAGCATGCCGACGGAGACGAAGAACAGGACCGCGAAGGCGTCCTGGAGCGGCAGCGAATCCGCCGCGGCCTGGTGGCTGAGGTCGGATTCGGCGAGCACCATGCCGGCGAAGAAGGCGCCGAGGGCGAAGGAGACGCCGAACAGCTCCGCCGAGCCGTAGGCGATGCCGAGCGCGAGCGCCAGGACCGCCAGGGTGAACAATTCGCGCGAGCCGGTGCGGGCGGCCTGGTCGAGGAGCCAGGGCACCACCCGGCGGCCGCCGGCCAGCATCAGCCCGGCGAAGGCCGCCACCTTGGCGAAGGTCAGCCCGAGGGTGAGCCAGATGTTGCCGTCGCCGGCGATGCCGTGTGCCGCACCCGCGCTCTCGCCGCCGAGCGGCCCGGCGAGGGCCGGCAGCAGGACGAGGGCCAGCACCATCGCCAGATCCTCGACGATGAGCCAGCCGACGGCGATGCGGCCCTTGTCGGAATCGAGCAGGCTGCGCTCTTCGAGCGCCCGCAGGAGCACCACCGTCGAGGCGACCGAGAGGGCGAGGCCGAAGACGAGACCGGCGCCGAGGCCCCAGCCCCAGGCGACGCTGAGAGCCAGCCCCATCAGGGTGGCGACCGCGATCTGCACCACGGCGCCGGGCAGCGCGATGGCGCGCACCGACATAAGGTCGCCGATCGAGAAATGCAGGCCGACCCCGAACATCAGCAGGATCACGCCGATCTCGGCCAGCTGCCCGGCCAGTTCCGCGTTGCCGACGAAGCCCGGCGTGTGCGGCCCGACCGCGACGCCGGCGAGCAGATAGCCGACCAGGGGCGGCAGCTTCAGACGCTGCGCGAGCATGCCGCCGACGAACGCGAAGACGAGCCCGAGGGCGATGATGGCAATCAGCTCGGAGGCATGCGGCACGGTCGGGTCAGCTCCTTCGGATTCGGCATGCCGCCGGGGCGGCAATCTGAAGTCCGAAGTCTAGCAGCCTTTCCGGGTTCCCGCGGTGCTGCACCGCACGAAAAACCGCGGCAACATCCGGAAATCTCCCCGAAATCCTCGCGATGCCCGCGGGGCGGGGGAGCTCAGCGGCCCGCGGGCCGACGGGCGGCGCCGGGCAGCCGCGGCAGGCTCGTGCGCAAGGTCGCGCCTGGCCGGGCGGCGAGCACGATGACGATCGCGCCGAGGGCGGCGGAGGTCATCACGAGGAGCTCGGTCGTGAACATGCGGCGGCCCTGGGGGTGAGCGGACGCCGCGTCGCGGCATTCGAAAACGGCGGGTTTGGCCGGATGGACGATTGCCGCCCGGCGTCGCTGCTCTAGCTCGCCGCGGGAGCGGCCGGCCATGTGACATCCCGCCGTGAGGCAGCATGTCCGCGTCGACCGCCCACGATTCCGACGCAATGGGCCGGCCTCTGGCGTCCGGCCGCGCGATGCGGCATCAGCGATGGACATCAGTGTCGTGCGCGGGTCGCACCGCCAGACGAGGGTATGCAGTATGAAGAAGGTCCTGACCGGGGCGCTCGTGGCCCTCGGCCTGTCGTCCGGAGCGGCGCTCGCCGCGCCGAAAGACCCGAGCGGGACTTGGTTGACCGAGGACGGCCGGGCCCGCATCCGGATCGAGAAGTGTCCCGGCCGCGCCGACCGCATCTGCGGCTACGCCGTCTGGCTGAAGGTCCCCAACGACGACAAGGGCCAGCCGCGGGTCGACTTCAAGAACGCCGACGCCAAGAAGCGCAGCCGCCCCTCGCTCGGCCACCAGCTCATCATGGGGCTTAAACCCAACGCGGATAACCGTTACGAAGGGCAGATCTACAACGCCGACGACGGCAAGCTCTACGACGTCTCGATCTGGACCGAGGAGCCGGGCGAGCTCAACGTCCGCGGCTGCCTGATGGGCTTCCTGTGCGGCTCCCAGACCTGGACCCGCGCGAACGACACCGTGCCCGGTCAGCTCACCGCCGCGACCGGCGCCCCGAACGGCCCGCGGCCGGACCCCGAATGGGCCGCGGCCCCGAAGGCGCCTGCCCCCGCGGCTGCGGCCAAGCCGGCGCCGGCCGCCGCGCCCAAGCCGTAGCGCCCGAGCCGTAGCGCGGACCGGACCCGTCGTCCGTTCCATCATCGTCGCGACCTGTGCCGCTGCCTGCGGTGCGGGCGCCATGCCAGGGCATCCGCCGGTCGCGGCGGGTGCCTTTCTTTTTGCCTGCGGGTGCCATTCTTCTTGCGCGACGATCGTCATGCACAGTCGCCGCCCCGCCGAATGCCTTTCTAAGTTGTGGAGTTTTCAGGTTGCATCAGTGGCAAGCCCGCCACCCACGAAGGAGGCTCGGCCGTCGCTCGCAACCTCACGTATTGTTTCTTTCAGATTGCGGCGTGCCGGCCTCTCCGGACGTTGCAACCCCACGGTCAAAGGCTTAGGCCATTGGTGGGATATAACCGTGAGATCAATCATTGCGCATATATTCCTTTTGCAACCGTCTGTAGGCAAATCAGAACTTCCCGTAAAAGCACCGGCTGTGAATCGAATGGCTGTCAGCGGTTGCCGGTTGTGGCTCTCTACTCGCGGGAAAAAATTTTTCATTGACTGTTAGGAATTTTGGCGACATGTGCAAAGAAGTATTCCAAAAAGGGGGCCTTCATGAATGACGACGACCAGGCGCCGAGCTCGCATCTGATCAATCTTTCGGCGGACATCGTGTCGGCCTACGTGTCGAAGAACTCGGTGCCGGTCGGGGATCTGGCGAGCCTGATCGCCGCGGTGCACGCCTCCCTCGAACGCGTCGCCGCACCGCCGGCGCCCGAGCCCGAGAAGCCCACGCCGCCCGTCCCGATCCGCAAGACCGTCACGCCGGACTACATCGTCAGCCTGGAGGACGGTAAGCCCTACAAGTCGCTCAAGCGGCACCTGACCACCCGCGGTCTCTCGCCCGACCAGTACCGCCAGAAGTGGGGCCTGCCGCACGATTACCCGATGGTCGCCGCGACCTATGCCGCCCAGCGCTCGGAACTCGCCAAGAGCCTCGGCCTCGGCCAGATCCGGCGCGACCGCGCGGCGGCCGCCCGGCTCGCGGCGGAGACGAGCCATGCGGGCGGCGAGCAGGCCCCGGCCCGTCGGGGTCGCCCGCGCAAGGGCGAGTAATACGAACGGTCGTTGAAAACGACCTTTGGTTCCGTTCTCGAATTTTCGCCAAGCCTCTGGCTTGGTGTCGAAAATTCGAGATGGTTCAACGGCACGATGCGTCAGCATCTTGGGCCGTTGGTATAATCGAGGAGAGTGATGCCGTGTCCGGAAGACGACCTCCGAAAACGGCATCACAAGCCCATGCGGCGGAGCTTCTGGCTCGACACACTTGAGCCAAGGCAAAATCCGGACGGCGTGCGTCCGGGCCTCGCCGCCATCGCGACGACAGGCGCTGGAATCCGCTCCCCCGGGGGCGAGGGGCCAGCGCCTTTTTTATGGGGTAGGGGTGCCTCGGCGCGCCCGTGGCGATCGGACGTCCCGAGCTACAATCCCGCATCGGGCTTTGCAGGGTTTCCTGTCGAAGAAAACCCTTTCCGAGGAAACCCGCTCCATCGCGTGCGAGGGCGTCCGCCGATAGGATCGCCGGCCTCGGGCACGAACTCTTGTTGAAAGGAGCGCCCCGACGACGAAAACCCCCGCCCGGCAGTCGCACGCCGCGAGCGGCGCCGGACCCGGCGAGGGCTGAAACGACCGGGGCGGTCCCCCGGACGGGGACCGCGACATCGGCTCGATCGGTTTGCGCGCAGGCTTACTTGCGGCGCGCCTTGCGGGCGGCATAGCGGGCGTCGCGGGCGGCCTTGCGCTCCACCTCCTCGGCGGCCTCGCGCTCGGCGGCCTCGGCGGCCTCGCGCTCGGCGCGGGCCTTGGCCTCCGCCGCCTCGGCGGCCAGGCGCTCGGCCTCCGCCTGCTTGGCGGCCTCGCGCTCGGCGGCGCGGGCGGCACGGGCCTCGGCGATCTTCTGGCGCTCGGCCAGGCGGGCCTGGACCTCGGGGTCGTCGGCGGCGGGCTTGGCCCGGAACTTCTCCAGCAGGGCCTTCTTCGCGTCCGCGGACGTGCTCCGCCGATCGTTGAAGTTCTGGTCCTTGAAGCCGGCCATCGTGTTCGTCTCGTCGTCCTGCGTGCGAAGGCGCGCCTGGTCGTCAGGGCCGCGCCGGGATCCGTCATGGGCTGTCCGGCTCCCGCTGAGCTGAGCGAGGGGCCGTCGGAACGTGCTCTAGCGCCGACCGCGTCCGGTTTCAAAGCCAAAGACGCCGCGGCCGGCGGAAGAGAGGGCCGGAACCTCGCCCGATCGGTGCAAAACGCCTGGCCTGGGGGAGGGGATTGTCAAGGTTTCCCCGGCACCCTCGCGGGGTGTGGCGGCCCCTCGCCGGAGGATATCTCATGCGTGCGATCGTCCTCGACGATGCCGAGCTCAACAACCTCCTGATGCTCGAGGCGCTGCGGCCGATCGCGGGATGCCGGCCGCAGAGCTTCACGCGGCCGGCCGACGCCCTCGCCTACGCCGAGGCGCATGCCGACGAGATCGGCATCGTCCTGACCGATTACGAGATGCCCGGGATGGACGGGCTCGCGGTCATCCGGGCCTTGCGGGCGCTGCCGGGCTTCGCCCACGTGCCGATCGTGATGGTGACGAGCTTCGACCAGAGGGCGCTCCGCCGCTCGGCGCTGGAAGCGGGCGCCACCGACTTCGTCAACAAGCCCTGCGACCCGGTCGAGATCCGGGCCCGCGTCACCAACCTTCTGGCGCTCCGCCGCGCCCACAAGGCGGAGGCCGCGCAATCGGCCCGGCTCGCCCAGGAGGTCGCCGCCGCGGTGGCCCTGGTCGAGGCGCGCGAGCGCGAGATCGTCACCGTGCTGATGCGCGCGGCCGAGCACCGCGACACCGATACCGGCGACCACGTCGCCCGGGTGGCGAACTACACGGTGCTGATCGCCGAGGCGATGGGCCTGCCGCCCGAGCAAATCCGGCTGATCAGCCTGGCCTCGACGATGCACGATGTCGGCAAGATCGCGATTCCCGACGCGATCCTGCTCAAGCCCGGTCCCCTGACCCCGGAGGAGCGCCGGGAGATGGAGCGGCATGCCGAGCGCGGCGCCCGCATCCTGGCCAACAGCTCGTCCGACGTGGTCCGGCTCGCCGCCGAGATCGCCGTGAGCCACCACGAGCGCTGGGACGGCAAGGGCTATCCCAACGGCCTTGCCGGCGAGGCGATCCCGCTGCCCGGCCGCATCGTCGCGGTCGCGGACGTGTTCGACGCTCTCACCAGCGACCGGCCCTACAAGCGCGCCTGGAGCCTGGAGGACACCCACGCCTTCCTGCAGCGGGAGGCGGGCGGGCATTTCGACCCAGGCGTCGTCGCGGCCTTCCTGTCGCGCTGGGACGCCGTCGCGGATCTGGTCGGCCGCGCCGCCAGCCGGGCCGCCTGAGGCGCCGGATCGTGACCAGCGAGATGACGGACGAGCCGATCGCCGTGAGCGAGCCGGGCCAGAACCGGGGTTTACGCGCCCGGGTGATCGGCCTCGCGGAGGAGCCGGCCCCTCCGCCGCACGGGTCCGGACGGGCCGGCGGCGGCCTGCGGAGCGCGGACTCGGACACGGCCGGGCCGGGCCCGCTCCCAAGAGGCCCGCTCCCAAGAGGCCCGCTCACAAGCGCGGGACGCCTGGGCCTGCGGCGGCGCAAGACGCCCGTCGGTGCCCCGTCTCGCCCGCGAGGTCCTTTTCCCTGGCCGCGTCCCGCCAGACCCGACCCCGTGAAGCCTGCTTCCGCCGAGCCCGCTTCCGCCAACCCCGCTCCGGCCGAGGCCGGTCCCGTGGCGCCTGCGCCCTCGGCGCCGTCCCGTAGCCTCGCCGCGCGCCTGAGCCGGGTGGTGCTCGGCGCGGTGATCGTCGCGCTGGCCGCCGGCACCCTGATCGGCGCCTGGCAGGAGACGAACCGCTACGCCGCCGACACGCGCCGGTCGCTGAAGAGCCTCGCCAGCGTCTTCGCCGCCGCCGCCGCCGGGGCGGCGGCGGCCGACGATGTGCCGGGCGCCCACGCGGCCCTGCGGGCGATCGCCCAGGTGAGGGGCATCGTCTATGCCGGGCTGACCCGGATGGACGGCTCGGCCCTCGCCGAGCAGGGCATGGGCCTGCGGCTCGCCGACGACCTCGACCTCGACAAGGAGGACATCAGCCCGCTCGCCCTCGTCCTCACCGGCACGGTGAAGGTGAGCGTGCCGGTGGTGGAGAATACCCGCACCGTCGGGCGGGTCACGCTGATCGCCGACAACGCCACCCTCGTCGAGCGGCTCCGGGCCGTGGTGATCAACGCCCTCCTGACGGCGGCGCTCGCCATGGCGGTCGGCTCCGCCGTGGCCTGGCGCCTCGGCCGCGCCCTGACCCGGCCGCTCACCGCGCTCGCCCGCACCATGGACGCGGTGCGCGAACACCACGATTACGACCGTCACGCCGTCCTGCCGGCGGGGGCCTCCTCCGGCGACGAGGTCGGCCGGCTGGCGACGAGCTTCAACGGCCTGATCGACGCGGTGCGCGAGCGCGACCGCCGCCTGATCGAGCACCAGGGCCGGCTGGAGCAGGAGGTGAGCGACCGCACCCACGACCTCAGCGAGGCCAAGGAGGCGGCCGAGGCCGCCAACAGCGCCAAGTCGTCGTTCCTGGCCACGATGAGCCACGAGATCCGCACGCCGATGAACGGCATGCTGGTGATGGCCGAACTGCTCGCCGCCGCCGAGCTGCCGGCGCGCCAGCGCCGCTACGCCGAGGTGATCGCCCGCTCGGGGCAGAGCCTCCTGGCGATCATCAACGACATCCTGGACTTCGCCAAGGTCGAGGCCGGCAAGCTCACCCTGGAGCGCATCGCCCTCGACCCTGCCGAGGTCGCCGACACCGTGGTGACGCTGTTCGGCGAGCGGGCCCGGGCCAAGGGGCTCGACCTCGCGGCGATCGTCGGGCCGGACGTGCCGCGGGCGATCCACGGCGATCCGGTCCGCCTCGGCCAGGTGCTGGGCAACTTCGTCAACAACGCCCTCAAGTTCACCGAGGCCGGCCACGTCCTGGTGAGGATCGAGACGCTGGACCAGGGTGGAGCCTTGCGCCTGAGCGTCGCCGACACCGGCATCGGCATCCCGGCCGAGACCCTGCCGACGATCTTTTCCGCCTTCTCGCAGGCCGACGGTTCGACCACCCGGCGCTTCGGCGGCACCGGCCTCGGCCTGTCGATCGCCGAGCGGCTCGTCGCCGCCATGGGCGGGCGGATCGGGGTCGAGAGCGAGGTCGGGCGCGGCTCGACCTTCTGGGCAGAGATTCCCCTCGACATCGTCGCGGCGGCGGAGCCGGTCTCGCGCCAGGGCGGGATCGTCCCGGCGGTGGTCGTCGCGGTGCCGGGCCGAGCGACCGGACTCGCCCTGATGGAAGGCCTGCTTGCCGCCGGCTTCGCGCCGGGGGAGACGGGGGAGGGGGCGCACCATCTCGTCGAGGCCGGGGCCCTCGTCCGGGCCGGGCGCCGCCCGGCCGGGGCCGGCCGGGTCCTGGCGCTTGCGCCGATGGGCGAGCCGAGCGGGGCTGCCGTGCTGTCCTCCGGCCTCGCCGATGCCCTGCTGCGCTGGCCGCTGGCGCAAGGCGAGTGGCGCCCGGCGCTTTCGGCGCTCGCGACCGGCGAGACCTTCGCGGGCATCGGCGCCGAGGCCGGCCCGGTCGCGTCCCTGCCGCGCTTCCCGGCCGCGCGGGTGCTGGTGGCCGACGACAACCCGGTCAACCGCGAGGTCGCGGTCGAGGCTCTCGGCCGCCTGGGCGTCGCCTCCGTCGTCACCGTGGAGGACGGCTTCCAGGCGCTCGAGGCGGCGCGCGATGGCGGGTTCGACCTGATCCTGATGGACGGCTCGATGCCGGGCCTCGACGGCTTCGACGCCGCACGGGCGATCCGGCAATGGGAGACGGCGGAGGGTGCGGCCCGCATCCACATCGTGGCGGCCACCGCCCATGTCGTCGGCACCGCGGCCGGGGCCTGGCGCGAGGCCGGCATGGACGGCGTGCTCGCCAAGCCCTTCACCCTGACCGATCTCGCCCGCACGCTGGCCCTGGCCCTGGGGACGAGCGGCGACATGAACGCGTCCGCGGATCCGGCCGAGATCCCGCAGACCCGCGATGCGGCACCGGCGGCGCTCCTCGATCCCGATACCCTGGCCGGGCTCTCCGAGATGGCCGAGGGCTCCGGCTCCGCCTTCGTCGAGCGGGTACTCGGGCTGTTCGCCGCCCATGGGCCCGACGGCCTGGCGGCCTTGCGGGCGGCGACCGACGCCGAGGCCGCGGGCCGGGCGGCGCACGGGCTCAAGTCGATGAGCCTCAATGTCGGCGCCGCGGCCCTGGCCTCGCACCTGCGCGAGATCGAGCACGCGGCCAGGGTCGAGGGGCGGGTGCCGGACGGGGCGACGCTGGGGCCGCTCGACGGTCTGCTGACCGACAGCATCGCGGCGCTCTACGGGCATTTCGGGCTGGATCGTCCAGCGCCCGCGTTGCGCGATGCGGCCTGATCTTCAGGACATCGCGTCGCGCATCCCCGGACCCATCCGGCGCCTCGCGGCGTTACCGTCGTCAGCCGCGGCCACGCTCGCCGCGCGACGGGAGCTTTTGAACACATGGCTCATGAGAGCAGCGGCGCGATCTACACCGCCGCCGGCGCCAACCTGGCGATCGCCGTGGCGAAGTTCGTCGGCGCCTTCCTCACCGGCTCGAGCGCCATGCTGGCCGAGGGCGTCCACTCGGTGGTCGACACCGCCAACCAGATCCTGCTGCTCGTCGGGCTGAAGCGGGCGCAGAAGCCGGCGGATGCCCGTTTCCCGTTCGGCTACGGCCGCGAAGTCTATTTCTACGCCTTCCTGGTGGCCCTGCTGATCTTCCTCGGCGGCGGCGCCTTCGCGGTCTACGAGGGCATCCACAAGCTCCAGCATCCCGAGCCCGCGGCGGATGCGGTGATCTTCGGGCGGACCATCCCGGGCTTCTACGTGAACCTCGCGATCCTCGGCTTCGCGGTCGCGGCGGAAGGGTTCTCCTGCTTCGTCGCCCTCAAGGCGTTCTGGGGCGAGAAGGGCCGGCTGCCGCCGATCACCGCGATCCGCCGCAGCAAGGACCCGGCCCTGTTCACCGTGCTGGTCGAGGACGTGGCGGCCCTGACCGGTCTCGTCGTGGCGCTCTCCGGCGTGATCCTGGCCGAGGTCCTGGAAAAACCCGCCTTCGACGGCATCGCCTCGATCGTGATCGGGTTGATCCTGATCGGAATGGCGATCTTCCTGATGATCGAGACCCACGGCCTGCTCGTCGGGGAGGCGGCGGAGCCCGCGCTGGTCGCCGGCCTCCACGAGATCGTGCGGTCCGAGTCGGGGGTGCAGCACGTCAACGAGGTGCTGACGCAGCATCTCGGTCCCGCCGACATCCTGGTCAATGTCAGCCTCGACATGGACGACCGGCTCAGCGGCGGCGAGATCGAGCGCCTGGTCGGCCACCTGGAGACGCGGATGAAGGCCTTGAGCCCCAAGGTCCGGCGCGTCTTCATCGAGATCCAGTCCCGTCACGATGCGGTGGCGCGGCAGCCGGACAGGGTGGCCTGATCCATCGTCGGCCCGTCGCGCGACGCGCAGGGCCGACCGCTGCCGGCGGCCGGCCCTGCGACAGATATCGTGATCGTGGCTCCGCGCTCAGAAGCCGGCTCTCGATAGATTTTTATGCAATTATTGGCAACAAAAATTCGAAAATTGCAACCTTGGGTATATTGCGGTTGATTGTATCGCGGTGAAATCCACAAGAACTACCTCATTTGATCGCTGCGTTGCTGTTGCCAGCTTGCGGGATGGCCTGAGACTTGCCACCAAGTCTCAGGGACCGACGATCGCGCCGACGGACTTGGATAGCGGACGGCCCTCAAGAAGACCGAGTGGCGGCACGGTGCCGGACCGGCTCGCTGCGACGCCTCCGTCCACCACACTCTCGAAGCGGAAATCCTATGATGTCAGACGTGGATACTCACGATCAGGAGCCGGGCGAAATCGTCATGCTCACGGCCGATATCGTGTCGGCCTACGTGTCGAAGAACTCGGTGCCGGTCGGGGAGCTCGGCAGCCTGATCGCCGCGGTGCACGCCTCCCTCGAACGCGTCGCCGCACCGCCGGCGCCCGAGCCCGAGAAGCCCACGCCGCCCGTCCCGATCCGCAAGACCGTCACGCCGGACTACATCATCAGCCTGGAGGACGGTAAGCCCTACAAGTCGCTCAAGCGGCACCTGACCACCCGCGGCCTCTCGCCCGACCAGTACCGCCAGAAGTGGGGCCTGCCGCACGATTACCCGATGGTCGCCGCGACCTATGCCGCCCAGCGCTCGGAACTCGCCAAGAGTTCGGGCCTCGGCCAGCAGCGCAAGAACCGCGGGCGGTAAGGGGTTCGGCCCGTCGCCCGGCCCCGGGCACGGACCAGGCTCTCCTCGGAGGGCGCCCCGACTTGGGCGCCCCGACTTGGGCGGGCATTCTCCTTTGCCCTCCCAGGCGGGCTGTCCGGTGAAAGAAAAAGCGCAGGTTCGCCCTCTCCCCGCGGGCGGGGAGAGGCCTGAGCTCCGAAGGGGCTCGGGGAGCCCGAAGGGCGGCGGTGAGGGGGTGTTTCCGGAAGAGCCTCTCTCGTCGAGACCCCCTCACCCTCGCTTCGGCTGCGCCTCCGCTGGCTGATCCCCTTGGACAGGGGATCAGCCCTCTCCCCGCCCGCGGGGAGAGGAGATTCCTCCGCCTTTTCTTTTCCGGGCAAGCCCTGCTCCCAGCGGGATAGGATCTCTGCAACCGTCCAGCGCGACGCCGTGGCCGGCCGCCTGCCGGAACGGACCCGGTCCCCGCATCGCGGCGTGCAACGTTCACTCGGCCCCCGCGCTGGCGGGTGCAGAGCCGCCCCATGCTGGACACCGGACATGGCAAAACCGGGCAACGGCTCGAAGCCGATCCCCGGTCTCATCCATCGATTATAGGATCCAACCAAACGGAAGTTTGGTGGAGCTGAGGGGATTCGAACCCCTGACCTCCGCAGTGCGATTGCGGCGCTCTCCCATCTGAGCTACAGCCCCGCCGTAAGCGGGCATATGTCATATCGCCGAGGCGATGTCACTACCCAAGTGGCTCCGTCACCACCTGCCCCGCCACCCTGCCAACCCTGCGTTAATCACGCTGGGCAGGCCTGGTGGAGCTGAGGGGATTCGAACCCCTGACCTCCGCAGTGCGATTGCGGCGCTCTCCCATCTGAGCTACAGCCCCGTCCGAGGCGGGTGCCTTGTAGGCCGGCCCTTCTCAGCCTGTCAATTCCCTTGGTGGGCCCGCCGCGATGCGATTGCGCGCGGGGTGTCCCGGGGCTCGCACGGACCACGCATGCGCTCGATTCTCTGGCTCATCGACAACATCATCACGCTCTACGTGTACCTGCTCATCGCCAGCGCCGTGCTGAGCTGGCTGGTGGCCTTCAACGTGGTCAACGTGCGCAACCCGATCGTGTCGCAGATCGGGGAGTTCCTGTTCCGGGTGACCGAGCCGGCCCTGCGGCCGATCCGGCGCATCCTGCCGAATCTCGGCGGCATCGACATCTCGCCGATCATCCTGGTCCTCGGCCTGTTCTTCCTGCGCAACCTGATGTTCGAGCTCTTCGCCGGCATGGCGTAAGAGCCTCGGCGTAGAACGGCCATGAGCAGCCCGCCCTGGCGGGTCACCCCGACGGGACTCGAGGTCCGGGTCCGGGCCACCCCGCGGGGCGGGCGCGACGCCCTCGACGGCATCGAGATCCGGGACGACGGCGCCTCCGTGTTGAAGGTCCGGGTCCGGGCGGCACCGGAGGACGGCGCCGCCAATGCGGCGATCCGGGACGTGCTGCGGCGCGCTCTCGGCCTCCCGGCCTCCGCGGTGGCGCTCGCCACCGGGGCCACCGCGCGGATCAAGCTGTTTCGCATCGCCGGCGACGGGCCGGTCCTGGCGGCCCGGCTCGACGCCCTGACCCATGGACCGCCCAAGGGCGCACCGTCCAAGGACGGGGCTTGACCGTCGGGCGGGGCTGCCCCTCAGATCGCCGGAAGCGGCCGGTCCGTCCGGCCCGACACCACCAGAGCCTGCCGAACGCGTCACCGCGCCCGGCAGGCTCTCGCACGAGAGCCGAAGCGCGAGACGAGGGGCGACGATGAAGACCAATCCGGGCCGTTTCTTCGAGGATTTCCGCCTCGGGGAGACCATCCGCCACGCCACGCCGCGCACGATCACCACCGGCGACGTGGCGCTCTACACCGCGCTCTACGGCCCGCGCTTCGCGGTTCAATCCTCCGACGCCTTCGCGGCGGCCTTCGGCTACGCCCGGGCTCCCCTCGACGACCTGCTGGTCTTCCACGTCGTGTTCGGCAAGACGGTGCCGGACATCTCGCTCAACGCGGTCGCCAATCTCGGCTACGCGGAAGGGCGCTTCCTGCGCCCGGTCTATCCGGGCGAAACCCTGAACTCGGTCTCCGAGGTCATCGGCCTCAAGGAGAGCTCGAACCGCCAGACCGGCGTCGTCTATGTCCGCTCCACCGGCTATGACGCGCACGGCGAGGCGGTGCTGAGCTATTGCCGCTGGGTGCTGGTGCGCAAGCGCGACCCCGAGGCCAAGATCGCCGAGGAGGCGGTGCCGAGCCTCGCCAAGGCGGTGGCGCCGGAGGATCTGGCCGCCGCCCTGCCGCCCCTGAACGCGCAAGGTTACGATCTCGGCCTCGCCGGCAGCCCGTACCGCTTCGGCGACTACCAGGTCGGCGAGCGCATCGACCACGTCGACGGCATGACCGTCGAGGAGGCCGAGCACCAGATCGCCACCCGGCTGTTCCAGAACACCGCCAAGGTCCATTTCGACGGCTTTGCGGCCAAGGACACCCGATTCGGCAAGCGACTGATCTATGGCGGCCACGTCATCTCGCTCGCCCGCGCCTTGAGCTTCAACGGGCTCGGCAACGCCTTCTCGATCGCCGGCATCAATGCCGGGCGCCACGTCGCGCCGCTGTTTGCCGGCGACACGGTCTATGCCTGGAGCGAGGTGGCGGCGGTGGCCGAGCTTCCCGGGCGCAGCGATGTCGGGGCGCTGCGCCTGCGCACCGTCGCCACCAAGAACCAGTCCTGCGCCACCCATCCGGACAAGGTCGGGGACGCCACCGACCCGGCGGTCATCCTCGACCTCGATTACTGGGTGCTGATGCCGCGCTGAGCGCATCGCGGGGGGCGTCGTCCGGCGAAGTCGAAGGCTTTGCCGGGCGACGAAGATTGGCTTTGCCCTTACGCCAGGACGCTGCCTGGCGACCGCGACCACTCACACAGGCGGAACGCTCGGACAAGCGGGCAAGCATCTCTCAACCCTAACGTAACGTCTTCTTCATTGTCGAGCCGTAAGGTTTCTCCAGGGACGACCGGACGACGACAGATGCTGAAGCGCTTCTCACCGAAAAACGAGTTCTTGGAGCTGCTCGCAACGCGTGCAGGCGTGGGCTTGTGGGAGGTTGTGCCGTATCGGGGCGAGCTCACCCACCCGAAAACCACCGTGACCTGGACACCGGAGTTGCGGCGCGTCCTCGGCTACAAGACGATCGAGGAATTTCCGAACACGCTGGAGGCGTGGTCGAGCCGGATCTATCCCGCCGATTTCGATCACATCATGTCCGCGTTCGCCGCCTCGATCAAAGACGCGAAGAACCAGGGCGCATACGACGTCAAGTACCGGATCGTGATGCCGGACGGCAAGCCGCGCTGGTTCCGCGCCACCGGTGGCGCCAATTACGACGAGAACGGCATCCCGACGCGGATCTGCGGCTCCCTCGTCGACATCGACGAGGAGATGAACATCAAGATCCGCGACGAGGAACGGGCGAAGCGGCTGGAGGAGCTGGTGACCGGCTTCACCCGGGACTCTGCGGCCCTGTTCGCCACCCTGTCGAATGCCGCCACGGAGATGAACGCCGCTGCCGCCTCGATGGCCGGGACGGCGAGCCAGACCAGCGCCCGCTCGACGGAAGTCGCGGGATCCGCCCAGCAGACCTCGACCAATATCGGCACCGTCGCGGCGGCCTCCGAGCAACTCGGCAGCTCGGTCAACGAGATCGGGCGCCAGGTCCAGGGCTCGGCGAGCCTCGCCGAGGCGGCGGTGGTCGAGGCGGATTCGACCGCGCGCCTGGTGCAGGAACTGAGCGGCGCGGTGAGCAAGATCGGCGACGTCGTCAGCCTGATCTCCTCGATCGCCGGGCAGACCAACCTGCTCGCGCTCAACGCGACGATCGAGGCGGCCCGGGCGGGCGAGGCGGGCCGCGGCTTCGCGGTCGTCGCCGCCGAGGTCAAGGAACTCGCCAACCAGACCGCCAAGGCGACCGACGAGATCTCGGCGCAGATCACCCGGATCCAGGATTCGACCGCGCAGGCGGTCTCGGCGATCGGCGGCTTCGGCACGCGGATCCGCGAGATCAGCAGCGTGACGACGGCGATCGCCGCCGCGGTCGAGGAGCAGAACGCCGCGACCCAGGAGATCGTCCGCAACGTCGCCCAGGCGGCGACCGGCGCCGGCGACGTGATGACCGGGACGGCCGGCGTCTCGGCCTCCGCCGCCGAGACCGGCGAGACTGCGGCGCGGGTGATCACCGCCTCGTCGCAGGTCTCGGAGCGCTCGCGCGAGCTGAACGCCCAGACCGACGCGTTCCTGCACGCGATGCGGGCGGCCTGAGCAAAGGCCACCCACCGCCGCCCGGAGTCGCCGTCAGGCGGCGGTCCGGGCGGCGGTGAAGCGGCGGAACGCCTCCAGGGTCTCGCCGCTGACATGGTGCTCGATGCCCTCGGCATCGCAGCGCGCCACGTCCGGGCTGACGCCGAGCGCCAGCAGGAACGATTCGACGATGCGGTGGCGCTCCCGCGCCTCCGCGGCCAGCGTCCGGCCGGCCTCGGTGAGGAACACCCCGCGATAGGGCCGCTGCTGCACCAGGCCGTCCTCGGCCAGGCGCTTGAGCATCTTGGCCACCGTCGGCTGCGCCACGCCGAGGCGGGCCGCGATGTCGACCTGGCGCGCCTCGCCGCCATCGCCGATCAGGTCGGCGATCAGCTCGACGTAATCCTCCACCAGTTCGAGCCGGCGCGCCTCGCGCACCTGCCGGAAGCCGGCGGAATGCGCCTCGGCATCGACCAGGGCGGCGGGCTCGTGCGGGCGATCGGTGTCCTGCATGGGGTGGGGTCGTCCGCCTCGTTCATTCGCATCGGTGTCACCGCACTCTTACCCGAGGACGGGCCGGGTGTGCAGGGCCTGAAGGCACGCCCTCCGAGCCTTCACCCCAGGTCCGTAACCTCAGGTCCGTCACCCCAGGTCCGCATCGGCTCCGGTCCCGGATGCACCTTCATTCCTGCGGCGCCCGCAGATGGGCGACGAAATCCTGCGCGAAGGGGGGCAGGGCGGCGAGATCGCGCAGGCAGATCGTCAGGTCGCGCACCGCCCAAGGATCCTCCAGGGCCACGATGGCGATCGCCATGGTGCGGGCGGCCCGGCGCGCGGTCGTCTCCGGCACGATGCCGAGGCCGACCCGGCACTCGACCAGGCGGCAGACCGCGTCGAAGCCGCGCAGTTGCACCCGCAGGCGCAGGGGCTGACCGCTGCGGCCCGCCTTGCCGGCGAGGAAACGAGTCAGCGCGCTTGCGCGATCGAGCCCGACGAGATCGTGGCCGAGCACCTCGGCGAAGGGTACGGAGGCCCGCTCGGCCAGGGGATGGCCGTCCGCCACCACCAGCACGAACCGGTCGCGGCGGAACGGATGGGTCTCGAGGCTGCCGGTCTCGACCGTGCCGGCGACGAGGCCGAGATCCGCCGCGCCCTCGGCGACGAGCCCGACGATCTCGTCCGACAGGCGCTCCTCGATGTCGACGCTGACGCCCGGATGCAGGGCGAGATAGGCCGAGAGCACCTCCGGCAGGAACTCCGTCAGGGCGTTGGTGTTCGACAGGACCCGGATCTGCCCCGCCGCCCCGCCCGCGAAGGCGGCGAGATCCCCTTGCAGCCGCTCGACATTGCCGAGGATCTGGCGAGCATGGGTCAAGAGCGTGCGCCCGGCAGGCGTCGGGGTCACGCCGAGCCGCGCCCGGGTGAGGAGGGCAGCGCCGAGCGAGGCCTCCATGCTGCGGATGCGGTGGCTCGCCGCGGCGAGCGCCAGGTTCGCCCGGGCGGCGCCATGGGTGATCGAGCCCGCCTCGACCACGTGGCGGAACAGGCTGAGATCGACGAGATCGAAATGCATGGCGGCGTCTGCCTCCCTCGGGCGACGGCCCGTTCCCGGCCTATCGTTTCGCCGGCCGCGAAGGTAGATCGGACCGTGTTGCGATGACCAGGGGTGTTCACGGCCTTCGTCATTGGCGAAGGCTGGGTCAACGAGAGCCGCATTGCGAATTGGACGCGTTCCAGAGAGACAGGCGGACGCGTCTGTCACTCGCGCAGGGTCGCGGCCACGTTGCGCTCGCGCGACGGAGCCGGTAGGTGACCCAGTTTAGAGCCGGTACAGACCAGGGAATTCCGAGGATCACGATGGCGGACACCGCAAGGCCCACCAACCCCGCCGGCAGACCGGTCGTGCGACCGCTCTCGCCCCACCTCCAGATCTACCGCTGGACCTGGACCATGGCGATGTCGGTGGCTCACCGCATCACCGGCGTCGCGCTCTACGGCGGCACCGCGCTGCTGGCGATCTGGCTCGTGGCGCTCGCCGCCGGCCCGGGCGCCTACGGCCCGGTGGCGTGGTTCTTCGGCTCGATCCTCGGGCGGCTGATCCTGTTCGTCTATACCTGGATCCTGCTGCACCACATGCTCGGCGGCATCCGCCACCTGGTCTGGGATTTCGGCCACGGCATGGAGCCTGGCACCCGCATCGCGATGGCCCGCTTCACCCTGATCGGCTCGACCGCCCTGACGGTGCTGATCTGGCTCGTCGCCCTCGTGGCGCGCTGACAAGGACGACGACAGATGGCCGAACCCCGTCCCTCGATCCGCACCGCCCGCGCCCGCATCAGCGGCCTCGGCGCCGCCCATCACGGCACCCGCGAATGGTGGATGCACCGCGTCACCGCGGTCGCCAACGTGCCCCTCGTCCTCGCCTTCGTGGTGATCGTCGCCCTGATGGCCGGCCGGCCCTACCCGGCGGCGGTCGCCCTGGTGTCGCACCCGCTGGTGGCGATCCTGCTCATCCTTGGCGTCCTGTCGGTCACCAACCACATGCGGATGGGCTTGCAGATCGTCATCGAGGACTATGTCCACGACAAGGGCCTGCGCATCGCCGCGGTCATCGCCAACAACTTCTACTGCGTCGTCGTCGCGGTCGCCTGCCTCTACGCCATCGTGCGCGTGAGCCTGCGGGCCCTCGTGTAACGACAGACCGCGTCACGCCAGAACGGGAACCTCGCCCATGGCCTCCACCGCTTCCGCCGCGCCGGCCCAGAACGGCAAGGCGTACACCATCATCGACCACAGCTTCGACGTCGTGATCGTCGGCGCCGGCGGCGCCGGCCTGCGCGCCACGGTCGGCTGCTCGCAGGCCGGGCTTCGCACCGCCTGCATCACCAAGGTGTTCCCGACCCGCTCGCACACCGTGGCGGCGCAGGGCGGCATCTCGGCCTCGCTCGGCAACATGGGCCCGGACGACTGGCGCTGGCACATGTACGACACCGTGAAGGGGTCGGACTGGCTCGGCGACCAGGACGCGATCGAGTACCTGGTGCGCAACGCGCCGGCCGCGGTCTACGAGCTCGAGCATTGGGGCGTGCCGTTCTCGCGCACCGCCGAGGGCAAGATCTACCAGCGCCCGTTCGGCGGCATGACCACCGATTACGGCAAGGGCACCGCCCAGCGCACCTGCGCAGCGGCCGACCGCACCGGTCACGCCATGCTGCACACCCTCTACGGCCAGGCCGTGAAGGCGCAGACCAACTTCTTCATCGAGTACTTCGCCCTCGACCTGATCATGGACGAGGAGGGCCGCTGCCGCGGCGTCATCGCCATCGACCAGGCGACCGGCGAGATCCACCGCTTCCGCGCCGCCACGACGGTGCTGGCCACCGGCGGCTACGGCCGGGCCTATTTCTCGGCGACCTCGGCCCATACCTGCACCGGCGACGGCAACGCCATGGTGCTGCGGGCGGGCCTGGCGCTCGAGGACATGGAGTTCGTCCAGTTCCACCCGACCGGCATCTACGGCGCCGGCTGCCTCATCACCGAGGGCTCGCGCGGCGAGGGCGGCTACCTCACCAATTCCGAGGGTGAGCGCTTCATGGAGCGCTACGCGCCGTCCGCCAAGGATCTCGCCTCCCGCGACGTGGTCTCCCGCTCCATGACCATGGAGATCCGCGCCGGCCGCGGCGTGGGCAAGAACAAGGACCACATCTTCCTCCACCTCGACCACCTCGACCCGAAGATCCTGCACGAGCGCCTGCCCGGCATCTCGGAGAGCGCGAAGATCTTCGCCGGCGTCGACGTGACCAAGGAGCCGATCCCGGTCATCCCGACCGTCCACTACAACATGGGCGGCATCCCGACGAACTTCCACGGCGAGGTGCTGACCCTGAAGAACGGCAACCCCGACCACGTGGTGCCGGGCCTGATGGCGATCGGCGAGGCGGCCTGCGTCTCGGTCCACGGCGCCAACCGCCTCGGGTCCAACTCGCTCATCGACCTTGTGGTGTTCGGCCGCGCCGCGGGCCTGCGCTGCGCCGAGACGGTGGAGAAGGGCGGCCGCCTGCCGGAACTGCCCAAGGACTCCGCCGACAAGGCGCTCGGCCGCCTCGACCGCTTCCGCTACGCCAATGGCGGCACGCCGACGGCGGAGCTGCGCCTCGAAATGCAGAAGACGATGCAGAACAACTGCGCCGTGTTCCGCACCGGCGAGGTGCTGGAGGAGGGCAGGGGCCTGATCAACAAGGTCTGGGCCGGCACCGACGACGTGAAGGTGACCGACCGCTCGCTGGTCTGGAACACCGACCTGCTGGAGACCCTGGAATACGACAACCTGATCGGCCAGGCCGTCGTCACCATGGAATCCGCCGCCAACCGGACCGAGTCGCGCGGCGCGCATGCCCGCGAGGACTTCCCGGACCGCGACGACAAGCAGTGGATGAAGCACACGCTCGCCTGGCTCGACCCCGACGCCCGCAAAGTCGCGATCGATTACCGGCCGGTCCACACCTACACGATGTCGAACGACATCGCGTATATCGAGCCGAAGGCCCGCGTGTACTGAGGCCGCCAGGGCCGGCTTGGAGGGATCGATGACCGAGTTCCCCCGGATCACCCGCAACCCGGCCGTCATGGCCGGGAAAGCCTGCATCCGCGGCAAGCGGGTGACGGTCGCGATGATCCTGGGGAATCTCGGTGAGGGCGTCGGCATCGACGAGTTGCTGGTGGCCTATCCCTATATCGAGCGCGAGGACGTGCTCGAGGCCCTCCGCTACGCGGCCTGGATGGCACAGGAGCGCGAGATCGCTCTCGAGCCGGCGGCGTGAGGATCGTGGTCGACATGAACCTCACGCCCGACTGGGTCTCGTACCTTCAGTGCCTTGGACACGACGCGGTCCACTGGTCGGAGGTCGGTGCGGAGGACGCGCCCGACACCGACATCATCGATTGGGCGCGAGCCTCCGGTCGCGCCGTCATGACGGCCGATCTCGATTTCGGGATCGCCCTGGCGCGGTCGGACGCGACCGCGCCGAGCGTCATCCAGCTCCGCATGGGATCCACGCTGCCTGGGCGCATCGGCCCCCTCGTCGCCCGCGCGATCGACGGGGCACGGGCGGACCTGCACTCCGGAGCCCTCCTCACCATCGAGACCGGACGGGTGCGACTGCGTCCCCTCGGGCTCGACCGCACCGATCAGGCATAGACAGATGGCCCAGTTCAACCTCCCCAAAGGCTCCCAGTACACCGAGGGCAAGACCTGGCCGAAGCCGGCCGGCGCCAAGAATCTCCAGGAGTTCCGGATCTACCGCTGGAACGAGGATGACGGCGCCAATCCGCGGATCGACACCTACTACGTCGATCGCGACGATTGCGGCCCGATGGTCCTCGACGCGCTCTTGTGGATCAAGAACAAGGTCGACGCGACCCTGACCTTCCGGCGCTCGTGCCGCGAGGGCATCTGCGGCTCCTGCGCCATGAACATCATGGGGCAGAACACGCTCGCCTGCACGCTCGGCATCGACGATTGCAAGTCTACCCAAGTCAAGATCTATCCGCTGCCGCACATGCCGGTGCTGAAGGATCTGGTGCCCGACCTGACCTCGTTCTTCGCCCAGCACGCGGCGATCGAGCCGTGGCTGCAGACCGAGACGCCCTCGCCCGAGAAGGAGTGGCGCCAGACTCCCGAGGACCGTGCGCGGCTCGACGGGCTCTACGAGTGCATCCTGTGCGCCTGCTGCACCACCTCGTGCCCGAGCTACTGGTGGAACGGCGACCGCTTCCTCGGCCCGGCGGCCCTGCTCCAGGCCTATCGCTGGCTGATCGACAGCCGCGACGAGAATACCGGCGAGCGCCTCGACGGGCTGCACGACCCGTTCCGGCTCTATCGCTGCCACACCATCATGAACTGCGCCAATACCTGCCCGAAGGGCCTGAACCCGGCCAAGGCCATCGCCGAGATCAAGAAGATGATGGTGGCGCGCGAGGTCTGATCCGCCTCCAGGCATCGTTCCGGGTGGCCGACTGGGTCCTGTCGGCCACACCCCCTCGAAAAGGCGCCTTCGGGCGCCTTTGTCGTTGGGGAAACCCCTGCACGTGCCTTGGCGGGATCGTATTTCCCGGGGACCAACGATCCCCGACATCCGCCCAAAGGCCCTTTCAGGACCCCTCGATGCCGCGCCAGATTCTCTGCACCGTCGCCGCCCTGGCCCTCGCCGCGAGCGCCGGCGCCTGCTCCTCGTCGCGGTTCGATACCGGGCTCAACGCCTCGGCCCGGCCCGTCGGCCGTCCGGCCCGGCCGCTGCCGCCGGAAGAACCGGATCTCGGCCCGGGCCTGTCCTCCGGCCCGGTGACCTCCGCCCCCCTGGCGCCGCCGCCTGGCGCCTCCGCGGCTCCCGTCGTCGCCAATCCGTCCGGCCCGATCATGGCGGAGCCGTCGCCCCCGCCGCCGGTGCAGCAGCAGGCGTCGATCGCCCCGCCCCCGCCGCCCCCGGTGGTGGCGAGCGGCGGCCGCTCGGCGGTCGTCGGCGGCTGGACCGCCAAGGACGCCACCGGCGCGAGCTGCCGCGTCACCCTGGCGAGCACCCCGGCCCTCGACCTCTACAAGGCCTCGTCCGCCGGGTGCGCCAACAAGGACCTCGCGAAGGTCACCGCCTGGGACTATCGCGACGGCGAGGTCTACCTCTACCAGCCCGGCGGCACGGTCGCGGCGCGCCTGCGCCCGGCGGGCGGGGCGATGGACGGCGCCCTGTCGAAGTCCGGCGCGCCGCTGGCGATGGTGAGATAGGCGCCTATTCGGCGGCACTGAGCCGGAAGGCGGGACGCGGCGGCACCGCCTCGCCGGCCATCCGGCGGCAATCGGCGATGGTGGAACGGGCGGTCTCGATCGCGATCATCACCGCCGCCATGGTGCGGGTGTCGGTCTCGCGCTCGCGGGTATAGCGGACGACATCCGCCGCCAGCGTATCGACCTCGCCAGTGAGCGCATCGAGGCCGGCCGGATCGGCCCGGCGGGCCTCGGCCAGGATCTCGAGCAGGCGGTCCATCACCACGTCGATGCGCTCGCGCCGCAACCGGCGCAGTCGTTGGCGCAGCCAGGCCAAGGCCGAGCCGAAGCCGCCGCCGAGCACCGCCAGCAGATAGACCCAGTCGCCGTAGCGCTCGATGAACCCCTGCTGCTCGCGCTCGTAATAGTCGATGGCGCCGGGATGGATCGGCAGCCGCGCGCTCGTCGCCTCGGCGGTGGTCTCGTAGGCGGGGGCGGCCACGTAATCGGCGGCCGGCGTCGCGTCGGAGAGGCGCGAGCGCAACTCGAACAGATGCTGGGTCACGTCCGCCGCCACGGTCCGGCTCAGCGAGGCCCTGGCCATCAGCCGGTAGGACGCGCCGACGGTCTTCACCTCCTCTTCGGGCACCTTCGGGCTGCCGCCGAACAGCCCGGCCGGTACCGTCACCGCCTGGAGCCGGGGCAGTCGCTCGATGATCGCCGGCCCGTCCTCGACCCCGACGAAATCGACTTTGCGGGTCCGGCTCGCCGCCTGGACGGTGCCGACGAGGCGCAACGCCATCGGGGCGGCCGGCGCGATCACCGCCACCACCGCGTCGATGCGCTTCTGCGCGAAGGCGGCGGGAAGATCGTCCTCGGCAAGCGGCACCAGCCGCACCTGCCCGGTGGGAATCGGGCCGCCGCCACCCTCCTGGAGGGTGAGGCCGTAATAGCCCATCAGGCTCTTCAGCAGCCACAGATCGGCGTCGCGATGCGCCACGATGCCGAGGCGCTTGCGGGCGAGGGCCGGGAAGGTCGTGATGCCGGACGGTGCCGGGGAGGCGATCAGCATCGCCTGGTCGCGCAGGATGGCGAGCGTCAGGCCGTTTGCCGGCAGATCGACGTCGGGCCGCACCACGGCGAGATCCGCCTGGCCCTGCTCCAGCGCCTTGGCGCTCTCGCGCACGTCGTCGAAGGGCAGGATGCGCAGGCGTATCCCCTTGTGGGTGCTCTTGAGGGCCTCGGCATAGGCGCGGATCAGCGCCGGCTCGGTGCCGTCCCGCGGCGCCACCGCGATGGCGAGCGTGGTCGCCTGCAACAGATAGATCGCCACCGCCGCCGCGATGGTGAGCACCAGGCTGGTGACCAGGAAGATGCGCTCGGGCCGGAACGCTCTCGTCATCGCGCGGACACGCCCTCCCTCGAAAACCGGAATCTCGATCGGAGGAAACCGGTGGAGGGGGGTCGGGTTGCGCGGCCCGCGTGTCGCAGGGGAGGGATGGTTACGGGTTGACCCGCACCCCGACCAGATACGTATCCGAGTGATAGCTCGACCCGATCGCCGTGCTGCGCAGCAATTCGCGGGCGTAGCTCGCCCGGAAGCCGAGCCAGCGGTTGAGGCGGTAATCGAGCTTGACGCCGGCGCTGTAGCCCTGCTCGCGGATGCTGGTGCCCTGGTAGTCGTTGCTGATCAACGTGCCGGCGAGCGTCAGGCGCAGGTTGCGGCGCAGGTCGTGGGTGATCTCGGCGACGGCGGTGCGGGTGAAGATGCCGCTCGCGCCGGGCACGATGGTCTCGCTCACGCTGGTCGAGGCGCCGACCCGGAGCGAGGTCAGGGCCGTCGCCGCCCAGGTCACGGAGCCGTCGATCACCGGGCCGGTGACGTTGCTCAGCCGTGGGTCGGCGTAGTGGCGCGACAGGTAGCCGCCCGACACCTCGCCGGTGAGGAGCCGGCTGATCTCGAAGCTCGAACCGGCGCGGACCGTGACGCCGTCGGAATCGCGGCGCAGGCCGGACTGGTCGACCGCGAAGTCGTGGATGCGGGTGTCGACCAGGGTATCGACGAAGGGGGTGAAGCCGGGGCTGATCTCGTAGCCGGTGCGCAGGCGCAGGCCGAACTGGTTGGCGTTGCGGTCGTCCTGGCGCAGGATCGTGCCGTCGGGGAGTTGCGCATTCTCGAAGCTCTGGCGGTCGATCAGGCCCGCCAGCGTCACCTGCAGCCGGTTGAAGTTCTGCGTCACCCCGACCGTGCCGCCATAGGTGGCGACGAGGGGCCGGTCGCGGACCTGGGCGGCGAGGTCCGGGCTGCCGGCGCGCTGGGTCGAGATGGCGTAGCG
The DNA here is from genome assembly GCF_019216885.1 of Methylobacterium sp. SyP6R. Taxonomy (NCBI): domain Bacteria; kingdom Pseudomonadati; phylum Pseudomonadota; class Alphaproteobacteria; order Hyphomicrobiales; family Methylobacteriaceae; genus Methylobacterium; species Methylobacterium synurae. The sequence goes on from NZ_JAAQRC020000001.1 coordinate 5,615,207, forward strand.
GCCCTCGACATCGACCTTGGTGTCCCGGGCGACGTCGAGGCGCAGCCGCATCGCGCCGTCGCCGTCGGGCCGGTCGGCATTGGGGTTGTCGGGATACAGGAAGTAGCCGAAGCGCATCGCGCCGGTGAGTTCGTGGGACGACCAGTCGCTCGCGACGCGCAGCTCGCCCTGGCTGAGCAGCGCCATCGAGCCGCTGCGATAGATCGAGCGGTCGGGGTTGGAATCGTAGCCGACGCTCTGCTGCAGGGCCGGGAACAGGGTCAGCCCGCCGAGCCGGATGCCGAGCGGACCGTAGGGGTCGAGGGGGTCGATCGTGCGCCGGCGCAGGAGGGGCACGCCCGCGGCGAGGTCGGGCACGCCCGAGACGGGGATCTGCACCACCGGGCGCAGGCGCGAATCGTCGGCGATGCCCGTTTGCGTCGCCTGGCGGGTGATGGCGGTAGTGGGCGGGCGGGTCCGCCGCTGCGGCGGGTTGCGCGGCCTGGCGCCGAAGCGCGACGCCGCCCCCGGGCGGGCGATGCCGCGGGAGAGCCCGCCCTGGGCCGCCGGGTTGGAGGCGCGCAGGGCGAAGGTGGCGGGGTCCTGGCCGCCCGGGAGCGGGCCGGGCAGGCTCGGATCGGTCGCTTGTCCGAGACCTTGCCCGGCTCCCTGATCGAATCCCTGGCCTGCGCCCGGCGCCGCGACCTGGGCCCGGACCGGCCCCGCGGCGGCGAGGGAGACCGCCAGCACCAGGGCCGGGAGGCCGGGGCCGGCCTGTCCGCGTGTTCGCCGCTCGTCCGCCACGGGCCTGCCGCTCCGCTCCGCCGGGCCCGTCCAATTCGGCGGGCCATCATGGTTAAGAGGGGTACAACGGGCAGGGTTAAGTCCCCGTAACTGACCCTGGGCCAGCGATGTCCCGGGAAAGCGGCACCGCTCGGGCGAAGGACTGTCTCGTACGGTTTCCGATTGATCGCTTCGCGATGCGGAAACCGGCTTCACTCAGTGTCTGTCCGGGATCATGCTGATTGTTGGCAGAGTTTTCTGAGCATGATGCGGATGGAAGCAAGGCGCAGGAAAGCCAGCGCCTTGCGGGTGTGGCACTCCCAATCCTTCGCCAGCCGCCGGCAGCGATTGAGCCAACCAATCGTCCGCTCCACGATCCAGCGCTTGGGCAGGGCCTCGAACCCGACCGCCTGATCCGACCGCTTGACGATTTCCACCGTCACAGACCGGCAGACCCGTTCCAATGCCTCCCGGAACACCGGCCCCTGGTAGCCGCCATCTGCATACAGCTTCAGCAGGAACGGGTAGAGACTAAACAGCGTCGCCATGACCCATACGCCGCCATCACGATCCTGCACGTCGGCCGGATGCACCAGAGCATGCATCAGCAGACCTTGCGTATCGACGAGGAGATGGCGCTTCTTGCCTTTGATCTTCTTGCCCGCATCATAGCCGGACGGGTCGATCGTGCGCCCCCTTTTTCCGCGCTCTTGACGCTCTGGCTGTCAATGATCGCTGCCGTTGGGCTGGCCTCACGTCCTGCCTGTTCGCGGCAGAGAACGTAGAGGGTGTGATGGATGCGCAGGAGAGTTCCGTCGTAATCCCATAGATCGAAGTAACCATGCACCGTCGAGCGAGGCGGTAGATCTTTTGGGATAGCGCGCCATTGGCACCCCGTTCCAAGGACATACATCAAGCCGTTGACCACCTCGCGCAGATCAACCGTTCGTTTGTTTCCCCCGCGTCGAGCCGGCGGGAGAAGGGGAGCAACAAGCGCCCATTCCTCATCCGTCAAATCAGTGGGATAGCGAAGCTTGCTGCGGTCGTACCGCTGGCGGTTCTCAGGCGTCCACATCGCTCAAGCATACGCCTGTCGGCGCGAACCGCAACGCGCTCCGAAAAAACAAATTCTTCCCGGACAGACTCTCAGGCGCCGCGCGGGCCGGTGACACGGCGTCCGGAAGGACTCTCCCGGAAGCCGTATCACCGTTCCGGAGGCGTTCCGTCACCCGGACCGAGGGCGCGCTGCATCAGCACGGTGTCGAGCCAGGTGCCGTGCTTCCAGCCGACGGATTCGAGCACCCCGACGGGCCGGAAGCCGAGACCGGCGTGGAGCGCGATCGAGGCGGCGTTCTGCGAATCGCCGATCACCGCCACCATCTGGCGGAACCCCGCTGCCGTCGCCTCGTCGACGAGCCGCTCCAGCAGGCGCCGGCCCAAGCCGCGCCCGGCCTGGTCGGGCCGGACATAGACGGAATTCTCCACGGTGCCCCGGTAGGCCGGCCGGGTCCGGTAGGGGCCGGCATAGGCGTAGGCGACGACCGTCCCCGCCCGCTCGGCGACGAGGTACGGGTAGCCGCCCGACACGAGCGCCTCCCGGCGCGCGCCCATCTCGGCCTCGTCCGGCGGCTCGAGCTCGAACGAGGCCCGGCCGGTCGTCACCGCATGGGCGTAGATCGCCGTCACGGCGGGCAGGTCGTCCTCCCGGCAGGGGCGCAGGATTACGTCGTCCGTCTCGTCCGCCATCATCGCATCCACCCGTGGAAACGCAGGCTCCCGCACCTTCTGGCGGGCCTCGCGAAACCTTATATTCCCGCCATGGCTCCTTCATCCCCCGGACGGCCGCACTCTCCCGGAAGGCCGGAAGTCCGCCGCCTCGACCCGGTGCTCGTCGACCGCATCGCCGCCGGCGAGGTGGTCGAGCGGCCGGCCTCGGCGGTCAAGGAACTGGTCGAGAACGCGGTCGATGCCGGCGCCGCCAGCATCGCGGTGACGATCGCGGCCGGCGGGCGCAAGCTGATCCGGGTCGTCGACGACGGCGGCGGCATGAGCGCGGACGACCTCGCGCTGGCGGTCGAGCGTCACGCCACCTCGAAGCTGCCGGACGGCGACCTCGCGCGCATCGAGACCCTGGGCTTTCGCGGCGAGGCCCTGCCGTCGATCGGCGCCGTGGCCCGTCTCGCCATCACCTCGCGGGTGCCCGGCGCGGAGAGCGGCCACGTCATCGTGGTCGATGCCGGACACAAGGGACCGGTGCGGCCGGCAGCCAGCCAGCCCGGGACCCGGATCGAGGTGACGGATCTCTTCGCCGCCACCCCGGCGCGGCTGAAATTCCTGAAGTCGGACCGGGCCGAGGCGACGGCGGTGGGGGAGATTCTGCGCCGCCTCGCGGTCGCCCACCCGCAGATCCGTTTCACGCTGACCGGCGAGGGCGCGTCGTCCCCGGGCCTGGTCTTCCCGGCCGAGACCGGACCGGGCTCGTGGCTGCGCCGCCTCGTTGCGGTGCTCGGACCCGAATTCGGCCAGAACTCGGCGCCGTTGAGCCTGGAGCGCGAGGCCTTCGCCCTCGACGGCCATGTCGGCCTGCCGACCTTCCACCGGGCGGCGACGACCCACGTCCATTTCGTCGTCAACGGAAGGCCGGTGCGCGACCGGCTGCTGCTCTCGGCGGTGCGGGGGGCCTATGCCGACGTGATGGCCTCCGACCGCCATCCGGTCCTGGCGCTGGCGCTCACCTGCGACCCCGCCCTCGTCGACGTCAACGTCCACCCGGCCAAGACCGAGGTGCGCTTCCGCGATCCGGGCCTGGTGCGCGGGCTCATCGTCAGCGCGATCCACGAGGCCCTGCGCCGGGAGGGCGGGCGCAGCTCCGGCACCGTGGCCTCCCGCACCCTGGAGAGCCTGCGGCCGCAGCAGGCGCCGATCGCGATGCCGGGCTCCTCGATGCCGGGCTCCTCCGTGCCGGGTTCCCTGCCCTCGACGGCGTCGCGCCAGCCCGCGAGCCTGTTCGCCCGCCGCGACGAGACGGCGCCGGCCCGGCCCACCGGCTCGGGCCGGCCCGAGGATTTCGAGCGCGATTTCGGCCAGGCGCCGTGGGACGCGCTTTGGGGGGCCCGCGAGCCGGATCAGGCCGCCTACGAGGCACCGCCCCCCGGCGGTGGCTTCGGCGAAGGGCACCAGGCGCAGTTTGCCGGCGACCTCGCCCTGCCGAGCGCCGACCAGCGGATGCCGCCGCCCGAGGCCGTTGCCGACCAGCATCCCCTGGGCGCGGCACGGGCGCAGCTGCACGAGACCTACATCGTCGCCCAGACCCGGGACGGGATCGTCATCGTCGACCAGCACGCCGCCCACGAGCGGCTGGTCTACGAGCGGCTGAAGCGCGAGCGGGAGGGCGGCGGCATCGCCCGCCAGATCCTGCTGATCCCCGAGGTGGTCGAGCTCGATCCCGTCGAGGCCGACCGGCTCGCCGATGCGGCCGACGCCCTGCAGGATCTCGGCCTCGTGCTCGAATCCTTCGGCCACGGCGCCGTGCTGGTGCGGGAGGTGCCCTCGGCGCTCGCCGGCGGGTCCTTGCGCGCGCTCCTCACCGATGTCGTCGACGCGCTGACCGAGGGCGGGGCCGATCCGCTCGCCCGTCGCCTCGACGCCGTCCTGTCGCGGATGAGCTGCCACGGCTCGATCCGGGCCGGCCGCCGCCTGCGGCCGGAGGAGATGAACGCGCTGCTCCGCGAGATGGAGGCGACGCCGTTCTCCGGCCAGTGCAACCACGGGCGCCCGACATACGTCGAATTGAAGCTGTCGGACGTGGAGCGGTTGTTCGGGCGGCGGTGAGCCGTCGTCTCGACGGCTCGGAACCGGCTTCCCGGACTGCAGGGCCGTAGCCTACGATCTCGCCACTGACAGCACCGGAGGCCCTGTATGCCCGCGGCGCGGCGCGATGCGTTCATCGATCTCGACGCCTATGACCGCCTCTGCGAGACGGCAGAGGAGGGGGAGCGGCTCGAATACATCGACGGCCGTGTCTTTCGCATGATGGTCGGCGGATCGACCGCGCATCACGCCCTGACCCGGCGCCTCGACGGCCTCGTCGCGGAACGCCTCGCGCCCGGCGGGCCCTGCGCGTCGTTCCGAGAGACGATGCGGCTCGAGGCCGGCACGGCGCGGTTCTACCCGGATGTCTTCGTCTCGTGTCGCGGCGACATCGCGCCCGATCCAGACACCCGGAGCGTGGCCTCCGCGACCGTGATTATCGAGGTGCTGTCGCCCTCGACCGAAGCGTACGACCGCGGCCGCAAGTGGCTCGCCTACCAAGCCTTGCCCGATCTCCGCCACTTCGTCCTCGTCGCGCAGGACCAGCGCCGGATTGAAGCCTATCACCGCGAGGGCGCCGGCTGGCGCTACGAACTCCTCCAGGCGCCGGATGCCGTCCTCCGGCTCGATGCGGTCGCGGTCCACCTGCGGCTCGACGCGATCTATGCCGTGGTCCCGATGCTTGCCACGGCGAGCGACGACCGCCCGTTTTCCGTCCCATTCGGGCCGGCCCAGGTCGCTGGCATCGCCGGGTTGAAGGGACTGGATGTGTCCGGAGCCATCGAAAAGCTCCTTACCGAGATGGATGCGGAGGAATGCGCGGCGGCGGTCGCGGCGCTGGTCGGACTCGCCGACCTGCCGCCGGAGGAGTCGTGGCGGGCGGTCCTGCCGCAGAGGCTGCATCGCGGGCTGGATGAGGCCTTGCGCGGGATGCTGTGACGGCGGCTTCCATCCTGAGTCGATCCGATGGTCGCCCCGACCAATCGGTCGCATCACAGATCAATATAGCGACAGCAAGACCCGATTTCGTGATCACACGATCTCAGGTATAGGTAGCTCAGGCGAGCGACGAAGCTCGCCCACCGACTTGGGCAAACCTCTCCTCCGACGGTTCCGGGCGGCGCATGGCGCCGCATCCGGACCGGATGCATGCGGCCGACGTCCCCGCGCCTGATCGAGCCGGCCCGAAATCCGGCACGGGACAATCGAAGTCCCGCACGAGGAGACGCCCCATGGACATCCGCAAATGCGCCGCCGAGGCGATCGGCACCTTCTGGCTCACCTTCGCCGGCTGCGGCAGCGCCGTCATCGCCGCCGCCTTCCCGCAGGTCGGGATCGGGCTCCTCGGCGTCGCGCTCGCCTTCGGCCTCACCGTCGTCACCATGGCCTACGCGATCGGCCACATCTCGGGCTGCCACCTCAACCCGGCGGTGACGATCGGGCTCGCTGCAGGGAGGCGCTTCCCGGGCCGGGACATCGTGCCCTACATCGTCGCGCAACTTGTCGGTGGCGTCGCGGCGGCGGGGCTGCTCTACGCGATCGCCTCCGGCGCGCCGGGCTTCGACCTCGCCAAGGGCTTTGCGGCGAACGGCTACGGCGAGCACTCGCCCGGGCAGTATTCCCTGATGTCCTGCCTCCTCGCCGAGGTGGTGCTGACGGCGATGTTCCTGTTCGTGATCATGGGGGCGACCCACGGCAAGGCGCCGGTGGGCTTCGCGCCCCTGGCGATCGGCCTGTGCCTGACCCTGGTCCACCTCGTCGGCATCCCGATCACCAACCTGTCGGTCAATCCGGCGCGCTCGACCGGCCCGGCCCTCATCGTCGGCGGCTGGGCCCTGGCGCAACTCTGGCTGTTCTGGGTCGCGCCGATCATCGGCGGGGCGCTCGGCGGCATCCTGTATCGCTGGCTGAGCGAGGCGCCCTCGGCGCAGGTCACCGGCGTACCGACGGCCGCCGCCACGCACTGATACCTTCGGGCCTTGGCATCGACAGATCGATGCCAAGGCGTCCGGCGCATCAGCGCCGACGCCCGTTCGGGCTTGCCTAGAGCATTTCACGATCGCGTTGCAATCGCGAAGCTCTCTAGGTCTTTGATCTTGCCGCATTGTCTGCGACGAACCGGTATCCACTTCGTCGGACAATGCTCTAGCGCCTTCGAACAGATCTGTTCGAAGGCGCGGCGGTATGAAACCAAGGATCGGCCGGCCGGTCAGCCGGCCGCCACCTCGTCGAGGCGCCCGGCCGGGTCGTGCGGTTCGAGGCCGCGCCGGTCGCGGGCATCGCCCACGACCCGGCCGGGCACGCCGACCACGAGGGCGAAATCCGGCACGTCGCCCGTGACGACGGCGCCGGCGCCGATCATTGCGCCGCGGCCGATGACGAGGCCGGGCAGCACGGTCGAACGCGAGCCGAGCGAGGCCCCGGGACCGATCCGGGTCGGCCGGCAAGCGACGGTTTCCGAACCACCAGTCTCCCGGCTCTCCGTCTCCGTATCGCCGATCACCACCCCGTGGCCGACGAATACGCCCTCGCCGAGCTCGACCGCGGGGCCGAGTACGCTGTGCGAGGAGACCTTGCAGCGCACGCCGACGCGGCTGCCCGGGCGGATCTGCACGAACGGCCCGACCCGGGCGCCGGCGCCGATGCGGCAGCCCGCGAGATCGACGAGGTCCGGATGCGTGATGCTGGCGCCGTCCTCGAGGGACACGTCGGTGATCGGCATGCGGGCGGGCTCCGGTCTTCGGGTTGCAGTCAGCGTCGGCCACGAGCCTAGGCCGTTGCCGCGCCGCCCGGCAGCACCGGCTTTGGGGGCGCCGGGCGCCGCCGCCCTCGACCGCCCGGGGCGGGTGGCGCGGGGCGACCCTCCCCCATCGGGGGAGGCCTCTCCTCCGGCAGGCGGAGGCGAGGGGGAGCGACCCGCTCCGAAAGGGGGAGGGAGGAACGATCGGGGTGAACCCTGCCTCCGCCGCCCGGGCGTCATCGGGCCCCGCCTACGCCGTTCCGCGGCGTTCCGGCCGGGCCCGGGCCGGACGTACACCTCCGAGGGTCACGGGTGGGTCCGCGGGGTCGAGAGATCCCGATGATCCGCCCGCGGCGGCCACCAGCGCCCGCGGGGGAGCCGCCGACCCTGATCCCCCGCCGCGGTCGAGCCGAAGAGAGCGCGATCTTGCTGAACAACCCGATCTGGACCGACCCGTCCCTGGCCCCGCGCCTCCGGGACGACCCGCCGGAGACGCGAAGCCTCGAGGTCCGCGACATCCTCGCGTTCCTGCGCCGCCGCCGCGCCCGCATCCTCGCCTGCGCCCTCGCGGGGGCCGCGCTCGGCGCCCTCACGACGCTCGCCGCGACCCCGGTCTACACCGCCCGGGCGCAACTGGTGATCGATTCCAAGATGCCGCCGCTCTTCGCCGAGCCCGGCGGCGAGGCGCGCTTCGCCATCGATACCGGCCAGATCGCCAACCAGATGGCGATCCTGCGCTCCGAGAAGGTTGCCCGGATGGTGATCGACAAGCTCGGGCTGCGGGGCGATCCGGAATTCGCCGGACCGACGCTCCGGCTCCCGGCTTGGGCCGCCGCCATGCAGGGCCGCGCCGTCGCGCTGTTCGAGGCCGCGCGCGCGGCCTTCAAGGGCGCGACCGGGCGCGCCGAGGCCGAGGCCGACGGGGGCCTCGAGGCGGAACGGCGCCTGCTCGATACCTTCGCGGCCCGGCTCGACGTGCGCCGCGCCGGCCTGGCCTATGCTCTCGACATCACCTTCTCGGCTCGCGATCCCCAGAAGGCGGCCGACATCGTCAACGCCGTGGTGGAGCAGTTCCTGCGCGAGAAGATGGAGGCGCGGATCGAGGCCTCGCGCTTCGCCACCGACTGGCTCAACGAGCGCGTCGACCGGTTCCGGACCCAGATGAACACGGCGATCCGCGCCGTGCAGGAATTCCGCGCCACCCACAATTACCGCATCCGCCGCGGCCGGCGCGACGATCCCGACGGGCCGGTGGCGAGCGCCGGCACGCAGGTCGTGCCGCGGGCGCCCGTCGACGACGAGCCCGGCACGCTGGAGGAACTCGAATCCGCCGCCGAGACCTCGCGCAAGGTCTATGAGAGCCTGCTGGTCGTGCTGGCCGAGGCGGTGCAGCGCCAGAGTGCGCCGGTGGCCGATTCCCGGGTCATCACCGCGGCGACCCGGCCGCTGTTCCGCTCCAATCCGGGCCTGCGGCTGACGATGCCGGCCGGCGCCGTGGCGGGGGCCGGGCTGTTCGTGGCCGTCGGGGTCGCGGGCCTGCTCCTCGACGGACGCGCCCGCTCCCGGCGCCAGGTCCGGGCGGCCACCGGGCGGGATTGCCTCGGCTGGATTCCGGCGCGCCCCGAATCCCGCCCGGGGCTTCGGCGGCGCCGCGGCCTGACCGACGAGGCCCGGCTCTGCGCCGGGCTGGCCGAGGGCCTGCAATGGACCCGGCTCTCGCTGGCCTCGTCGAAGCACGCCGCGCCCCTGCGCAGCATCGGCCTGACGGCGGCGGGCCGCACCTGCGGCCGCACCAAGGCGCTCGCGACGATCGAGCTCGCCCGGCTCTACGCCGCCGCTGGGGCGCGCGCCCTCGTGATCGACGCCGATGCCGCCGAGCCGGTGCGGCGCGATCCCGGTGTGGGCGAGGGGATCGTCGCGGACTTGCGCGGCTTCGGGCCCCGGGCCTCCGAGACCTGGCGCAGCCACGTCACGGCGCTCTCCGATGGATGCGACGTGCTGAGCCTGGCACACGAGGCCTTGCCCTCGCCGCACTGGCTCGGTTCGCCCGCCATGGAGGCCTTGCTCACCAGCCTGTGCGACGCCTACGACGTGGTGATCGTCGACCTGCCGCCGGTCGGCCGCTCCGCCGCCACCGTGGCGCTGGCGCCCCTGCTCGACGGCGTGGTGGTGATGACCGAGTGGGGCCGCACACCCCTGCGCACCCTGACCGAGGCCTGCGAGGTCCTGGAGCATGCCCGCGCACGGATCCTCGGCACGATCACCACGGAGGTCGACCGGACCGCCCTCGACGGCTGAGGCATGGCCGTGACCAGGGCCCGGAAAAGTGGCCCGATGCCCGTCAGCCAGGCATATGATGCATGATTGACGGGCAATTCAGCATAATCGCGCCAGTTGCATGCGATTGCTGCATATCGCAGCTGCGAGATCGATGATTGCTGCAATGCAGAATGAGGATCATGGTCGGGGTCAGGAACCACAGAGTTCCAGTCCACCTCCCACTTCGGAGCCGAACCCATGGCCTCCTCGCCCTCGATCGCCGCGACCCGTTCCATCGCCCCTGCCAAGACGGCCGCCAAGCCGGGCCTGTTCGCCGAGATGCTGCGTCTCTGGCTCGAGCACAACCGCCGCCTCGCCCTGGTCGGAATGCTGCCGCTTTGACCGGATGCGTCCGGGCGTCATCGTCCGGACTTTGCGCGCCGGCGCAGCGGAGCTCTGAATTCAGAACACCGCATGGTGAAGAACGAAGCGGATAGCCTTCCGCTTTGTTCGGAACAGCCCGCGGTTCTGGATTACAGGCTCCGCTTCGCGGCCGCGGACTGATACCAACGGTCGTTGAGAACGACCTTCGGTGCCGTTCTCGAATTTTCGCCAAGTCTCGAATTTACGCCAAGCCCGAGGTCCCGGACTTCTGGGCTTGGCGTCGGAAATTCGAGATGGGTCGACGGCCCCGTCGATCTCGGGCTTGCCCGGGATCGAATCGATGCGTCAGCATCTTGGGCCGTTGGTATGACTCGGCTGGTTTGAGATCCGTCGATCGCAGTCGAACTGCCCCTGGCGCAGTCTCCATGCCTGTCGGGCACGCGACCTCAGGCCGAGATCGCAGGCGCAATCGCGTCGGCACTCGCGATGCGGAGGCGGAGTCTCTGCACCCGCGAACATTCCCCCGCTCTCACGCCGGCCCGCTGACCTCCGGCCCATGCGTCTTGCGCCCGGTGATGCGCTCGACCATCGGCTCGGCCAGCGCATGGTAGAGCCCGTGCTTGCAGACCAGCTTCGAGGCGCCGTCGGCGATGAGCGCCGTGATCATCAGGGGAATCACCAGGCCGTGATTCTCCGTCATCTCCGACACGATGACGAACGAGGTGATCGGCGCCTGCAGGACGCCGGTGAGGTAGGCCACCATCCCGACCAGCACCACGGCACCGACCGGCACGTCCGCGAACAGGCGGGCGATCTCGGCGCCGAGACCCGCCCCGACGGCCAGGGAGGGGGCGAACAGCCCGCCCGGGATGCCGCTGATCGACGACAGGGTCGTGGCGACGAATTTCAGCGGGCCGAACAGAGGATGGGTGTCCGAGTTGCCGTGGAGCAGCGCCTTCGCCTGCTCGTACCCGGTGCCGTAGACGTGCCCGTGCGTGGCGAGACCGCACAGGGCGACGCCGAAGCCGCACAGGGCGGCGAACACGACCGGCCGGCCGGAGACGAACCGCCCGAGCGCCCCGGGCAGGCCGCCGCAGGTGACCAGGATGACGATGCGGCTGAACAGGCCGCCGGACAGCCCGCCCAGGATGCCGCAGAGCGGCACCACGGCCCAAGCCGCCAGCGGCAGGGTGTCGCCGGTGGTGCCGAAATAGGTGTAGTTGCCGACGATCGCGAGCGAGGTCAGGCCCGCCGCGATGATCGCCCCGAGAATCAGGCTCGACGTCTTGGCCTCGTAGGAGCGGCTCAGTTCCTCGATGCCGAACACGATGCCGGCGAGCGGCGTGTTGAAGGCCGCCGCCACCCCGGCCGCGCCGCCGGCGAGCAGGAGGCCGCGCTGGCGCTCCGGCGCCAGGGGGCCGGCCGCCGCCATGAGCGCGGCACCGACCTGCACCGTCGGCCCCTCGCGCCCGGTCGAGGCGCCGCAGAACAACCCCAACGTCATCACCACGATCTTGCCGAAGGCGGTGCGCAGGGAGATCAGGGGATGACGCAAGGCGGCGTCGTCGATGTCCCGGGCGGCGATCACCTGCGGGATGCCGCTGCCCTGCGAGTTCGGAAACACCGTGCGGGCCAAGAGCGCGGCGAGCCCGAAGCCGAACGGGGTGAGGACGAGGGCGATCAGCGGCGAGATCCCGATCACGGCCCGGAACGCCGATTGCGCCGCATCGGCCAGATGCGCCATCAGCACCGCCGCGGCACCGACCGCGATGCCGCCGAGCACGAACAGCCCGCGCCGGCCCCAGATCCCGACGAGATCCCGCGATCCCGGCAGCCGCTCCCTCAAACCCCGCACGCGACGCAACCCTTCGTCCAACCAGACCAGCCGGCACCTTGGACGAAACCGCCGCCGATGCGAAGCTCTGCCGGAACAGGTCAGGCCTGACCATGGGACAGGAGGAAGCGTCATGCGGGTGCTGGTGGTGGGGGCAGGGGCGACCGGCGGCTATTTCGGGGCGCGGCTCGCGCAAGGAGGCCGCGACGTGACCTTCCTGGTCCGCGAGGCGCGGGCGGCGCGGCTCGCGGAAGGGGGGCTCTCGGTGCGGAGCCCCCTCGGGGATTTTCGTATCGACCGGCCGGCGACCGTGACGGCGGCCACGATCCCCGGGCCCTTCGACCTCGTGCTTCTCAGCTGCAAGGCCTACGACCTCGCCGGCGCCCTCGACGACGTCGCCCCGGCGGTGGGACCGGACACGACGGTCCTGCCGATCCTCAACGGCATGGCGCATCTCGATGCCCTCGACGCGCGGTTCGGGGCGGAGCGGGTGCTCGGCGGCTCCTGCGCCATCGCGGCGACGCTGTCGCCGGAGGGTACGATCGTGCAGATGAGCGAGTTGCACGCGCTCACCTTCGGCGAGCGGGACGGGACGCGCTCGGAGCGCATCGCCCGGGTCGCCGGCGTGATGGAAGGGGCGGGCTTCGCGGCGCGGCTCAGCGACAAGATCCTGCTGGAGATGTGGGAGAAGTGGGTCTTCCTCGCGACGCTGGCCTGCGGCACCTGCCTGATGCGGGCCACGGTCGGCGACATCGTGGCTGCCCCCGGCGGGCGCGAACTGATGCTCGGTCTCCTGGAGGAATGCCGCGGCATCGCGGCGGGCGCCGGCCATGCGCCGCGGGAGAAGTTTTTGGAGTCGAGCCGCGGCACCCTGACGGCGGCGGAGTCGCGCTTCACCGCCTCGATGCTGCGCGACATCGAGAAGGGCGCCCGGATCGAGGCCGACCACATCGTCGGCGACCTCCTCGCCCGCGGCCGCGCGGCCGATCCGGACGGGGCATGGCCGTACCTGTCGACCGCCCATACCCACCTCAAGGCCTATGAGAGCCGGCGGGGGCGGGAGCAGGGCTGAGCCAATCGCGAGACGGCGTGCCGAGTCGAGGCGTGCCGGCGCCGTCGCGCGAATCAAGGAGGGGAGGACGGTGGGACCGTCCTCCCCTGTGCCGTACCTCCGGGGGGTCGGCCGGTCTACTGCGACAGGAAGGTTTGGTTCGCGCCGCCGTGGCAAGTCCAGGCCGCCGTCACCGCGCCGGGCTGCGTCGAGCCGTTCCAGATATCGACGCAGAGGCCCCCGTCATTGACCGACACGAGGGCGTTGCCGCCGTTCTGGGACCGCAGCGTCCAGGCCTGGTTGGTGCCGCCGTTGCAGGTCCATTGCGTGATCGGGGTGCCGGGCGCCGCCGGGGGCTTGAGCAGGCTCATGTCGAGGCACTTGCCCGAGGCCTTGTTGACGTAGGCGGTTCCGCCATTGCCGGGGGTGGGGGTCCAGGTCTGCTCAGGCACGCCGGTGCAGGTCTGCTGCGTCACCGCCCCGCCGTCGCTGGTGTCGCCGGAGGCGATCGACAGGCAGAGCCCCGAATTCGCCGCCTTCAGCACCGAGGTCGTGGCGGTCAGGCCGTTCGCCGGGCAGAACGAGGCGTCCTGCTTGAACAGGTCGCTGCCGTCCGACTTCGCGATGTAGAACGTGAAGTTCGCGTGGCGCAGGTAGTAGCCCGGCCAGTCGATCGACTCGTAGGACGTGCACGGTCCGGTATTGCAGCCGCAGGTGCCGGCGAGCCCGGCGCGCGGGAGGAAGGTGGCGCCGCGCTTGAAGACGTCGCCGCCGTCATTGGCCTGCTGGAAGATCTGGAAGTTCTGGTGGCGCAGGTACTGGCTGGCATTGGTGCTCGCCTGGAACGACACGCCCGAGCCGGCGAGGCCCGGCACCTGCCGGAAGGTCGCCTGCTGCTTGTCGCCGGCGCTGGCCGGGGTGACGAGCTTGGCCGCACCGTTGACGTTGGTGAGGTAGCTCCCCGTGTAGTTGCTCGCCTGGAGGCTCACCGGCGCGCCGGTGCCGGTCGTGCCCGCCCCGGCACCCGTGCCGGTGCTCCCGCCCGTGCCGCCGCCGGCCGATCCGCCGGTGCCGCCGCCATTCTGCCCGCCGCCCGCGGCGGTGACCACGGCCGGGGCCGCGACCTGGGATGGTGCCGCGACGCCGTTGCCGAGCGCGACGATCACGCCCGGCGAGGGCACGCCCTTCTGGTCGATCGCCACCAGCTGGTAATAGCCGGGAGGCGCGACGTTGCCGTTGGCCGGATTCCGCACCGTCACGGCGTTGCCGGCTTGCGTGAAGGCGGCGACGTAGCGGCGCTGCCCCGAATTGAAGCTGTGCGTCACCGTGCTCAGGCCGATCAGGACGACCTGCGACAGCCCGTTCGGCGAGGTGAGCTCGAACTGCATCGACTGGCCGTGCTGGAGCTGCACGGTCGAGAGGCTGACGATCTGCGGGCGCGGCGCGAGGGCGGTCTTGCCGTTGACGGTGGCGAACAGGTAGGGCGGGTAGAACACCTCGACGTTCTGGTTGGCGACCGGGCCCGGTGCGCCGCCGCCGGCCAGCAGCAGGGCGCCGTTCTGCATCAGGATCGCGGTCGAGTGGTAGCCGCGATAGACCCCGCCCGAGGCCCCGAGCGACCAGCGGCCGGTCTTGGGATCCCAGATCTCCGATTGCAGCACGGTGTCGCCGTCGCCGCGGTCGTTCCACTTGCTGCCGCCGGTCACGGCGACCTGGCCGGTGGGCAGGACCGTGGCATTGGCCCATCCGCGGCCGACACTCATCGGCGCGGTGTCGGTCACCACCGGCATGCCGCCGTTGATGTCGATCACCGTGGCGCGGCTGCTCGCGAGGAAGCCGGTGCCGTTGTCGTAGCTGTTGCCGCCGACCTGGAGGATCTTGCCGGTGTCGTACATCGCCGCGGTCGAGACCGGGCCGACATTCGGCGCGTCGGTGGCGGAGTTCGCGTTGCGTTGCGCTTCCTTGAAGTTCATCGCAGTGACCGAGCCGTTGTTGCTCGGATCGAGGAACCACATCTTGTCGGCGGTGATGCCGAACACCTTGCCGTTCGGGGCGATCCAGGCGCGCGGATACCAGAAGCGGTTGTTGTCGGGGCCGAACGCGTCGCGGCTCTTGGCGCCGAACAGGCTCCGCCAGCCGTTGCCGTCGTAGATCTCCGGGGTCATCCCGGTCATCAGGCCCTTGTCGATGCTGCCCTGCGGATCGCCCCAGCCGCCCTGGTAGGGATAGGAGCCGCCCATGATCAGCTGCTGGCCGTTGGGCAGCGTGATCATCGTCGAGTAGTAGCGGTCGTTGGCGAGCTTGGCGTTGGTACCCGACACGCCGGTGCCGGTCCGGTTGAGGACGACGCTGCCCTTGTCGTTGCCGTTGTCGAAGATGCCGCCCGCGATGAACAGAGATCCGTCGGCCCGGAAGGCCTGCGCGGCGCAGAAGCTGTTCACGCCCGCGACGCCCGGCAGGGTGATGTGGCCGGCGCCGATGCCCTGGCCGGGATCCCAGATGTCGAAGGTGCGGCCGTCCTGGGTGCCCGGGTTGCCGCCCGGCGTGCCGTAGGATGCGATCTTGCCGCTCGGCAGCAGGCCGAGGGTGATGGCGTTCATCGGCCAGTTCTGCACCCCCGAGAACACGCCCGTCGTGGGCGCGTTGTCGGGAAGCGCCACGCTCCCGAGCACCGGATCGGCGACCTGGTTCACCACCACGCCGAACTGCGCGGCATGGGCCGGCGACAGGAGGCCTGTGCCCAGGATGGTGGCAGAGAGGAGGGCGACGTCGCGCAGGCGCGGGCGACGCCCGGCCGGGAACAGTGCGGTCATCGGTACAGGCTTCCTGTCAGGTCTGAGGGCGCGGATGTCGCTCGAGAGCCGGGGCGAGGTTCCGGGCGGCATTGTCGATGAAGCGACCGACCGCCACATCGATTTGTATGGCGCAGGTCTCTCCATTGGCTTGTTCGGATCGTTTCTTGTCACCGGATCGACGGTCGATCCGAGAAAAGATTTTCGTATGTCTCGTATCGCTCTCTTGCATGAAGGCCGGCCGGCATGGCGATTGTCATGCTTGTATTTGCGATGTGTTTCTATTTCGTATCGCGATGCCGACCGATATATTTAAGAAAAACTTTTTAGTAGCGGTAGATGGTGCGATCGAGGCCGACGACGATCGCCCGTTGGGCGTTCGGGACGGTGAGGGCGGTCGCCTTGAAGCTCGGATCGACCAGCGCCCAGTTCCCGACCGTGTCGTCGCCGGTCTTGCGCCACATCAGCTGGCTGGCGGTGTTCGTCACCACGACGCTGCCGTCCGGCGAGGCCGCGATCTCGGCCGCGCTGTTCCCGACCGCGACCCAGTTGCCGCCCTGGTCGCCGCGATAGACGTTGTTGTCGAGGCCGATGTGCCAGAGGCTGTTGCGGTTCATCACCGCCACCCGCAGCGCCTTGCCGGGCAGCTGCTTCCAGGCATTGGCGTTGTCGTCCGCCTGCTTGAGCCAGATGTCGTTGTTGCCGTTGGCGATGAGAATCGTGCCGTCCGCCGCCGCGATCGACTTCGCGTTGGTGCCGACCTGGGTCCAGCTCTGGCCGTTGTAGCGGTAGACGTTGGTGTCGGTGCCGACGCCGTAGATGCTGGTGGCGCTGAGGACCGCGATGTCGGTGAAGTTTCCGGGCAGCGGCGTCCAGGTGTTGTCGCTCACGTAGCGCCACGGCACCTTGGTGTCGGCGTTGAGCGTCACGAGGGTGCCGTCCGTCCCGACCGAGACGCGCGAGGCCGCGACGCCGATCGGCGTCCACTGGCCGTTCGCCGCCGGCATGGCGCTGGAGCCGTCAGCCGGCGGCGCGACGCAGAACGAGGCGTCCTGGTTGTAGGTGGGACCGCCATCCGGCTTGGCGATGTAGAAGCTGAAGTTCTGGTGACGCACGTAGTAGCCGGGCCAGTTCACCGACTCGTAGGACGTGCAGGTCCCGGTATTGCAGCCGCACGAGCCGGCGAGGCCTGCGCGCGGGGTGAAGGTCGTGTCGCTCTTGAAGAGATCGCTGCCGTCGTTGGGCTGCTGCCACAGCTGAAAATTCTGATGGCGCAGGTACTGGCTGGAATTCGTGCTCGCCTGGAACGACACGCCCGAGCCGGCCAGCCCCGGCACCTGTCGGAACGTGGCCTGCTGCTTGTCGCTGGCATTGGCCGGGGTGACAAGCCGCGCCGTGCCGCCGACGTTGGTGAGGTAGCTCGTGGTGTAGTTGCTCGATTGCAGGCTCACCGTCGCGCCGGTGCCAGTCGTGCCCACTCCGCCGGCATAGCCACCGCCGCTCCCGCCCGTGCCGCCGCCCGCCGATCCTCCCCCGGTGCCGCCGCCCGTCCCTGTGCCGCCCTGTGCCGGGGTGACGAAGGCCGTCGCCTGGGCCGGGGCGGTCACGTTGGCGCCGAGCGCGATGATGATGCCCGGCGAGGGAACACCGTTCTTGTCGATGGCGACGAGTTGATAGTAACCGGGGGGCGCGAGGTTGCCCGAAGCCGGCGCCTGAACGGTCACCGCATTGCCCGACGTCGAGAAGCTGGCGGAATAGCGCCGCTGGGTCGCGTTGAAGCTGTGCGTGACGAGACTGGTCCCGATCAGCACCACCTGCGACAGGCCGTTCTGCGAGGTCAGCTCGAACTGCAGGGATCGTCCATAGGACAATTGCAGGCTGCTCAGGCTCACGATCGATGGGCGCGGCGCCAGGGCCGCGGTGCCTCCCGTCGCGGCGAACAGGTAGGGCGGGTAGTAGATCTCGGCGTTCTGGTTGTTGACCGGTCCCGGAGCGCCGCCGCCGGCGCTGAGCAGGGCACCATTCGGCATCAGGATCACGGTCGAGTGGTAGCCGCGGTAGATCGCGGCCGAAGCGGCGGCAGTCCATTGCCCGCTCGACGGGCTCCAGATCTCGGTCTGCAGGACCGTGTTGTTGTCGGCCGTATCGTTGAACAGGCTGCCGCCGGTCACAGCGACCTGCCCGGTGGGCAGGACAGTGGAGTTCGACCACGCACGACCGTATTTCATCGGCGATGTTTCGGCGACGATCGGGGCCGTCCCGTTGATGTCAATCGTCGTTGCAAGACTGCTCGCGAGATAGCCCCCGTCACCGTTCGTCATGCTGTTGCCTCCGACTTGGAGGATCTTGCCGGTGTCGTACATCACGGCCGTCGAGGCCGGACCGGTATTCGGGGCCGCCGTGGCGGAATTCGCGCTCTGCGGCGGAGCCTTGAACGCCATGGCGGCGACGGAGCCGTTCCCCGTCGGATCGAGAAACCACATCTTGTCGGAGGAGATCCCGAAGACCTTCCCGTTGGGGGCGATCCACGCGCGCGGGAACCAGTACCGGCTGTTGTCGGGGCCGAACGCGTCGCGGCTGTTCGCGCCGAACAGCGTGTTCCACTTGGTGCCGTCGTAGAGTTCCGGCGTCATGCCGGTATTGTACCCTTGGTTGATCGAGCCTTGCGGGTCCGACCAGCCAACGGCATAGGGGTAGTCTCCGCCCATGATGAGTTGCTGGCCGTTCGGCAGCGTCAGCATGGTCGAATAGTAACGGTCGTTGCCCAGCTTGGCTGCGTTGGCTGTCAGGGCGGTGGCGCTGCTGTTGAGGATGACGCTCCCTTTGTCGTTGCCGTTGTCGAAGATGCCTCCCGCCGACATCAGCGTGCCGTCGAAGCGGAAGGTTTGCGACGAGCAGAAGCTGTTGATTCCGACGACCCCCTGCAGGGTGGTGTGGGCGCCGCCGGCATTCAGGCCCTGGGTCGGATCCCAGATGTCGAAGGTACGGCCGTCCTGGGTGCCGGGGTTGTTGACCGGGGTTCCGTAGGACACGACCTTGCCGTTCGGCATCAGGCCGAGGGCGATCGCGTTGATCGGCCAGTTGTAGACGCCCGACCATAGGCCCTGGGTCGGCGCGTTTGCCGGGATCGACAGGCCGGCGAGCATCGGATCCGGCACTTGGTTGACGACCACGCCGAACTGCGCGGCCTGCGCGGGCGACAGGAGACCTGCGCCCAAGATCGTGGCGGAGAGGAGGGCGGCGTCGCGCAGGCGCGGGCGGCGTCCGGCTTGGATCGCTGCGGTCATGACGGGAACTTTCGCTTCGGAAAGGTCAGAGGGGGTTGGAACCGTGGGCGTCGAGACCCTGCGCGAAACTGTCGAGGAGGGGGATGTCGCGTTCGAGCCGCGGGCGATCGACCGGGTCGCCGCCGTAGGACATCGCGATCCCGCCGCGCCGGTCGAAGACCAGGACCTGCGGCGGCGGTTCCGGCAGCGACGCCGCCGGATAGCGCAGCATCGCCACGAGCGAGGCGGTCCAGGCCGCGTCGCCGGCGAGGAACCGCAGCCGCGTCTGCGCCCCGACGGTGCCGTCGACGAAGGCGCGCAGGGCCGTCATGCCGCTTGCCTTGCCATCCTTCGTCGCGTCGTCGAGCGAGACCGCCAGGAACACCGCGCGGTCGCGGACCGTCTCCGGCAGGGCCTTGGCGACCCGGTCGAGGTCGAGGGTGCGGGTGACGCAGACGATCGAGCAATCGGGCGCCACGAACGCCACCACGGCGATCCGGTCGCGGAGATCGGCCGGGTTCAGCGCGACGCCGCGCTGGTCGGCCCGCTGCCCCGCGCCGGCCGAGGGCCAGAGCAGGGTGTCGAGGTCGCTTCGAGGCGCCGCCGCAGCGTTCGCCTGCGGCTCAATCGAGGCGGTGCTGGGGATGCCCCAGAGGGGCAGGCCGGCCACGAGGGCGGCCACGTACTTGAATCCCGGCCACATGGCTCGATTCCGCCAATCCATCGCTGAGTTGTCCCAACGGCGAACCTGATGCACGGGCGTTTAAAACCCGTAATGGGGCGCGGATAACGAATCATGACCTGGATGATCCAGGGAGTCGGGGCTTTCGCGGTTGCAACTTGCAGTATATTTTGATGACTAAGCCGTCAGGCTTAATGAGACGCGGAGATTTCTGCTAGGAAACGCGGAGATCGTGCGGAAACCGGGCGGTGCCGGCAAGGGCGATCGGTGTGGATCGGGGGGCCCGAACGGTCTCCTGGATGTCCGCGACGCGCTCGCTGTTCCGGTTGGGATGGGGACGAGGAGCTATGGGATCAAGAAGAGGCGCAGGTTTCGTTGCCGGGAGGCGCTGAGATGAAATCACCGAAGCACGGGCGCAGAGTACCGTTCTCACTCGGAAAAGTAGAGACCCGCGGTACCATCGTGTCGTAAACGTTGTTGGATGACGACGTTCCTGGATAGGGCTGAACACCGCAAGGTGACATGACGCGCGTTTCTATTCCTTGTGCGCGAACAGGTAGGTCCCGCTCGCCAGTTCCAGGTTTTTCTGGTCACTCAACTGCGTCACGTAGGGCTCCTGGAGGAGCGAGAGCGGGTCGGCGGTGAAGTCGGAGAGGCGGCGGGACAGGAAACGCTTGCGCACGTCCGGCGGCAGGCCGGCGGCCCAGGACTGGATCATCCAGGTCAGGCTCCAGATCGGCAGGAGCGAGGCCGGGACGTATTGGTGGTCCACCGCCAGGTGGTCGGCGAACAGGTTGCGCAGGCCCTCGCCGGTCATGTTGTAGTAATGATGCGGATAGCCGTGCAGGGGTTGCAGGAACGGCACCGCGCAGACCAGCTTTCCGCCGGGCTTGAGCACCCGGGCGATCTCGCGGGCGCAGGCGAAGGGATCGCGTACATGCTCCAGCACCGCGATCGAGATCACCCCGTCGAAGCTGGCATCGCGGAACGGCAGCACCTCGCCGATGCCGAGCACGTCGGTCGTGTCGTAATCGGCGATCTCGAGGTTGACGACGTTGGCGTAGTACCGGTCGCGCCGGCCGGCGCCGCAATCGAGGATCAGCCCGTCGGGGTTCGCCGCGATGAGTTCGTGGACATGGCCGTCATAGGCGTTCTGCGAGACGTTCGGGCTGTCCTCGGCGCCCGACAGCGCCCGTAAGTCCTCGCTGAGATAGTCGTATTTCTCGCCGATCCGGCGGTGGGGCAGGTCGTCCCGCATCAGGGGCCCGAGCCGCGCGAGTTTTTGGGCCCGCATCGCCTCCAGCCCCGCGGGCAGGCGGCTCTGGCGCCGGCCCTGGCGTAGCCCATGCTTGTCGAAATGGGCCCGGCCGCTGGCGAGCCTGCCTTCGCGCACCGCGAGCTGGATATCCGGATTGGCCGCGAGGTAATCGACCTCGCGGAAGGTCGCCGCCGTCGCCGGCTCGACCATGTCGAGAGAGTGCGCCATGGCCGGTTACAGGCTGCGCAGGAAGCCGGCGAAGCGCATCAGCCCCTCGGGCCAGGGCCCATGCCCGCTCTCGGCGTTGAGGTGGCCGGATTCGCCGGCATCGACGAGGTCCGCCCCCCAGGCGGCGGCGAAGTCGGCGGCTCGCTCGTAGGCGGTGTAGGGATCGGTGCGGCTCGTCACCAGGACCGACGGGAAGGCCAGGGGCTCCCGGGGGATCGGCGCGAAGGTCCGCAACACGGCCGGCGTATCCGGCCGCTCGATATCGGGCAGCGCGACCAGGAAGGCGCCCGCGACGCCGCCCTTCGGCAGATAGGGCGCCGCCTGCATGCAGGAGATCACGCCGAGGCTGTGGGCGACCAGTACCACCGGCCGGGTCGCCGCCTGCACCGCCGCGATCACGGCATCGCGCCACGCCTCCGGCTCGGGCTGGTCCCAGCTCTCCTGGGCCACCCGGCGGGCGGTCGAGAGCCGCTCCTGCCAGCGGCTCTGCCAGTGGTCGGGCCCGGAATTGGTGTAGCCCGGGACGACGAGGATGTCGCAATCGGCCGATTTCATGCCGCACCGTTACAGCGGGGAAAGGGCAGCGTCGAGGGCTACTCCGCCGCGAGCGGCGGCACCGCCGGGGCGAGGCCCGCGAGCGCGGGCCCGACATGGAGGGCGAGCCCCGTCGAGGCGAGGTTCTTCAGCTTGGCCTCGACCTCGATGTCGCACCAAGCGAGGTGGCGGGCCGTGTAATCGTTGAAGGCCCGGTTCCACATCATGTCGGAATGGGCGGCGAGGTCGCGACCCTTGAGGCCGGCCTCCGTCAGGGCCGCGAAGTCCGGCAGCGCGTTCGGGTCGTGGCCCGGCAGCACGTCCTCGCGCGAGACGCTGACATGACCGATCGGCCGCACCCCGCGCCAGGATTCGATCACCCGGGCGATCCGCGGATCGTCGGGCTCGATGTAGTCGCCGCGGCTGTGGATCCAGTGATGGTGCAGGTCGAGCACCACCGGCACCGTGTCGGCGAGGCGCAGCACCTCGTCGAGGCCGAAGGCGGATTCGTCGTTCTCGACCGTGACGAGGTCGCGGGCGACCTGCGAGACGCGTGACAGGTTCTCCCGGAAGGCGTCGACCCCCGGGTCGCGGGCGCCGACATGGATGTTGACGTGGGCGCCGTGCGGGTGCCAGCCGGTGCCGTAGCCCATCATCGCCATCACCTCGGCGTGGTAGTCGAGCTCCGCGATGCCGTTTGCGAGCGCCGCCGGGTTGCGGCTCGCCAGGATGCAGAACGGGCCCGGATGCATGCTGAGCCGCACCCCGCCCGCCCGCGCCGCCTCGCCGACCGCCGCCAGCCCCGCCTCGATGGTGCGGCGGAACTCCGGATCGGCATAGAGGTCGCGGACCTCCGGATGGGTGTAGCCCGGCAGGATCGAACTCGCGAGGCGCAGCAGCCGTTCGAGCGGGGGACGCTCCGCGACCCAGGCGACCTGGCGCCCCATCGCCGCGAGGTTGTGCGTCACGACGGAGATCAGCTTCTCCCGCGCCGCCGCCGGATCGAGTCGACGCAGATATGCGATCGTCACCGTGGTGACGTTCATCACCATCGCGGCGTCCTTCGCGGCCTTCAGCGTCTTGTGCCGGCCGGGCGGCTCGTCCGGGATGAACTTGCAGCAGAAGCCGAGGCGGGGGCCGGACGCGGGGGAGGGGGCGGAGATCATGGCCGACAACGCGGCGCGCCGCGCCGCGGGTCCACCCGAGGCCGAGAGACGCGAAAATTCAGCGAACAAAAAAGCCGGCCCCGAGGGGCCGGCCGGTCGTGATCGGGGGTGGCGGGATCAGTGCGTCTGCCGGCCCGGCTCGCCGGTCCCGGGCTGACCCGGCTGTTGCGTCCCGGGCTGGTTCTTGCGCAGCTCGTCCGAGGCGGCGTTGGCGGCCGCGACGGCGGCGTCCTGCGCCTGGTCGAGGGCGCTCTCGACGAATTGCCGGCCGCGCTCGGTCGCCTCGCGGGCGTAGCGCAGGCCCTGATCGCGGACCTCGTCGGCATAGGGGCCGACGGTCCGATCTTCCTGGCGGGTGCGCGGCAGCAGCGCGCCGAGCAGCATGCCGGCGGCGAGACCGACGACACCGACTAGAACCGGATTCTCGCTGACGAAGCGCTCCACCGCGTTCTGGCCCTGCGCCAAGCGCTCGCTGCCGCGGTCGCGCAGATCGGCATAACGTTGCGAGCCGGTCTCGATGCGGTCGCTGGCCCAGTCGCGGGCGCGGTCGATCGTCTCGGAGCTGCGGCCGCCGACGGCGCCGTAGGCCTGGCTCGCCTGGGCGTGGGCGCGGTCGAGTGCCTCGCTGGCACCCTGCTTCAGCCGGTCGGCGGCGGCATCGGCCTTGGCACGCAGGTCCTCGGCGGTCTGGCTGATGCGCTCGCCGATGGCCGACGCCGTCTCGCTCACCCGCTCGGAGGCGTGGGCGGCGGTCTCCTTCACCGTGTCCCCGGCCTCGTGCGCCGCACCTTGGGCAGCGTCGAGGTTCTGGCGGACGGTGTCGTGATCCAGGTGCAGGTTGCGCTCGGGCCCCGTGGCGGGGGTATGGGCCGAGGGGGCGCCCGGATTGGCCGGGTTGATGGTGTGCTCTGCCATGACTCAGGTACTCCCTAGCAGGTCCGTGATGGCCGGGCTGGTGCCGTCGAAGCCTGCGGCGAATCGAAAGCTCTCAAGAAACGGGCGCCGGCCTTCGTGCCGGCGCCACGCTACATCCGCATGCCGTCGGCGACGCGGTCCGCCGCCGGATGGGCGGTCGGCCGGTCGGGATCGTAGACCCGGGCCGCACCGGTCTTCAGCACCGGCACCGCCTCGGCCCCGTTCATCGTGGCGTCGAGGTGCTGGCGGCGCTGCGATTCCCGGGCCACACGGTGGATCAGCCAACCGACTCCGGCGACGATCAGCATGACCGGGACGGGATTGCGCCGCACCGCCTCGAGCGCCCCGTCGTAGAGGCCGCTCGCGGGAGATTGCCGTACCGTGCCGAGCATCTCGTCGACGAGGCTGGCCGGCGAGAGCCGGCCCTGGATCTGGTCGATGGTCCGGTCGAGCCGGGCCCGGGTCTCCTCGATGTCGTGTTCGAGTTCGTTGATCGACTGGGTCATCCCGACACCCTCTCGGACAGGACCCTCGCATCCTGGCGCACCTGGCGCGTCGTGCGGGTCGGCGTCAGCGTGGACAGGGACATGGCGCTGCGGCCCCACAGGGCGAGGCCGATGCCGATCGCCAGGAACACCGCCCCGACGATCAAGGCGGCGAGCGCCTCCGAATTGACCACCGTGGCGAGCCACTTCACCAGGGCGTCGGTGAGCACCAGGAGCGCGACCACGGCGAAGACCGCCGCGCCGACCATCATGGCGAGCCCGAGGAACAGCGACCTCAGGTTGTTCGACATCTCGGTGCGGAAAAGGGCGATCTCCTTGCGGGCGAGATCGGTGGTCTCGCGCAGGGCGTCACCGAGGAGCCCCTGGATGCTCCCCGGGGTTCCGTTGCCGCCGAGCGGGCGGCCGGCATTGGGGTCGGCCATCGCGGCGTCCTCCCTCAGGCCGAGTAGCGCGGGCCGGACGCGCCGGTGCGGTAGGGATCGGGCCGGGCGGTCTCCGGCTCGCTATGGGCGCCCGGAACGTCGCGGGAACGCGCCGCATACGGATCGTACGACGTGCCGCGCGCCCGGTCGGCGCCCACCTCCGGCCCGCGGGCGAAGGCCTCACGCCCGTCCAGAACGTGCGCGGGATGGGCCGAGGCCCGAATGAAGCGGGCGGCGAGGAAGCCTGTGAGGAAGGTGGCCACGGCGACCGCGGCCGGCCGGCGGCGGGCAACCGACTCGATCTCGCTGTAGAAATCCTCGAAGCTGCGCTCGCGGATCGAGCCCGAGAGCTGCTCCAGGCCGTCCGCCGCGCTGTCGAAGAACGCCTTCACGTTCGGCTGCTGGTCGAGCTTGCCGCCGGAATCGCGCAGGGCCTGGGCGAGGTCAGAGACCGACTGGGCGGCGTCGCCCTTGCGGCGGTCGACATAGCCGTGGACCTGCTCGCGGGCCGACTCGACCAGGCTGTAGCCGCGCTCCATCGCCACGTCGCCGATCTGGCGCACGTCGTGGCGCAGCTCGTTCCAATCCGCCGGGCGCTCGCCGGGGGCATTCCGGTCGTCCGCCCGGTGCTGTCCGTTCTCGTAACCCGCGCTCATCAGGGTACTCCATCCTCTTCCGGCGCGGCGGGCAGGCCGGACCGGCCGCCGCGCCGAACACATGCGACGATATTGCGGGTAACAGCAGCCAAGGCGCCCGGTTCCGGCCTCATCCGTGGAGGAATCGCGGCGGGATTCCTGTGGAGCGGGGGGCACAGCCCATGCGGGTGCGATCCATCCCGGATTCGCCGGAAGGGTTGACCATTTCGTACGGATCGCGCTTGCTGCCGGGGCGTTTTCTCCGTCAGGGGCGGATGGACGCGGCGACGTTCCCGCCCCGCTGGCCCCCGGTCGATCGCGCAACGATCGACCGGGGGCCAGGTCTTGAATTTTGCCGCATTTTCTTCGACGAACCGGTGCCACTTCGTCGGAAAATGCTCTAGGTCCGTGCAGCCGGAGTCCATACCCGCCGTGTCACGCCTCATCATCGTGTCAAATCGCGTCGCCGTCCCGGATGCGGGCTCCAAGGCGGTCGCGGCCGGCGGGCTCGCCGTCGCCCTCAAGGAGGCCTTCACGGCCTACAAGGGGCTGTGGTTCGGCTGGAGCGGCAAGATCACCGACAACCCGTCCTCCGAGCCGGTCATCGCCGACCGGGGCCGCGTGCAATACGCGGTGATGGACCTCTCGCCCCAGGATCACCGCGAGTATTACAGCGGCTTCGCCAACCGGGCGCTCTGGCCGATCATGCATTACCGCCTCGGCCTGGCGGCGTTTTCCCGGGCCGATTACGCGGGCTACCAGCGCGTCAACCGCATCTTCGCCCAGGCGCTCGCCAGCCTGATCGAGCCGGGCGACCTGATCTGGGTCCACGACTACCACCTGATCCCGCTCGCTTCCGAGCTGCGGGGCCTCGGCGTCTCGAACCCGATCGGCTATTTCCACCACATTCCCTGGCCCTCGGGCGAGGTGTTCAACACCCTGCCGGCCTCGACGGAGCTTTTACGCGCGGTCTCCGACTACGACCTGATCGGGCTCCAGACCGACAGCGACGTCCACAACCTGTCGCGTAACCTCGTCGACGAGTTGCGGGCGATTCCGCTGGGCGGCGGCTCGCTGATGGTCGACGGGCGCCGCACCCGCATCCGCAGCTTCCCGATCGGCATCGACGTCGACGGCTTCCGCCAGGCCGCCGAGCGCGCCGGCATGAACCGCACGGTGCGCGACACGGTGGCGGGCCTGCGCACCCGCAAGCTCCTCATCGGCGTCGACCGGCTCGACTACTCGAAGGGCGTGCCGGAGCGGATGGAGGCCGTGGAGCGCTTCTTCGCCTCCAACCCCGACCAGCGCGGCAACGTCGTATTCCTGCAGATCGCCCCGAAGTCGCGCACCGAGGTGCCGGAATACGAGCAGCTCAGCCGCGACGTGAACGAGGTCTTGGGGAACATCAACGGCTCGCTCGGCGAACCGTCCTGGACGCCGATCCAGTACGTCACCAAGGCCTATCCCCGCGCGGTGCTGGCCGGGCTCTACCGCGCCGCCCGGGTCGGCGTGGTGACGCCGATGCGCGACGGCATGAACCTCGTCGCCAAGGAATACGTCGCCGCGCAGAGCGAGGACGATCCGGGGGTGCTGGTGCTGTCGAAGTTCGCCGGTGCCGCCCGCCAGATGCCCGAGGCGCTGCTGGTCAATCCCTACGACCGGTTCGAGGTGGCGGAGGCGATCCGCGCCGCTCTCTACATGCCCAAGGCCGAGCGGGTCGAGCGCTGGAAGCCGATGTTCGAGCGCATGGCGCGCGAGGACGTGGATTGGTGGGCTCGGAGCTATCTCGGCGAGCTGGAGGGTTTTCGCACCGTCGAGCGCGAGCCGCCGGCGGCGGCGGAGGCGCGGTAGGGCGCTGATTAAACCCTCCCCCCTCTGCGGGGGAGGGTGCCCCGCGGATGCGGAGCGGGAGAGGGGACACCGCTTCAGGAGAGGTCGCGCGCTTCATGAAGGGCGCCCTCTGGACGAGCGTCGCGCTGCCCCTCTCGGCGGGACTTCGTCCCGCTGCGCTCGCTCAGCTCGCCACCCTCCGCCCACAGAGGGGGGAGGGGTCGTCCGCAGCGACCATCGCGATATTTTCGGTAGATCTGAAAAGGGCTTACGCCGCCCGCGGCCCGGCTCGCAACGCTCCCATCAGGAACGCGATCATCGCGTCGAGCGCCGGCACGAAATCCTCCGGACATTGCACCACCAGAACCGGATGGCAGAACCGTACGATCGCCGTGTGGACGCAGCGCGCCGCCACCGCCGGATCCTCGGCGGCGAATTCGCCCCGCGCGACACCATCGGCGATGACGCGTTCCAGCACCGCGGTGATCCGGTCGACATGGTGGCGGCAGACATCCCAGCTCTCGGACATCGCCGCCTCGACCATCTCGTGCATGCGCGGATGGCCGGTGAAGCGGCCGACGGCGTCGCGGTGCAGGAAGACGATGATCTCCCGCAGGCGAGCCTCGGCGGAGAGGCCGGGCCGGTCCGCGAGGGCGGCGATCCGCGCCTCGACCTCGCCGATGAGGCGCGCCACTACGGCCTCGTTGATCGCCTTCTTCGAATCGAAGAACCGATACACGTTGGCCGGGCTCATCCGCAGGGTCTTGGCGATGTCGGCCACCGTGGTCTTCTGGTAGCCGATCTCACGAAAGAAGCGCTCCGCGGTCGCCAGGATGCGGCAACGGGTATCGGGCGACGTTTCCTCGACCGGAGGGGGGGCGGACAGGGCAGGGATCATCCGCGCAACCTATCGTGCCGATTGCATGCTGGTCAAAAGGCATCGGCGGGCCCGGTGCGATGTGTGACATCTGCGTCACCCACCGCGACCCGGCTCAGGAGCCGAATTGCGACCCGAGCCGTTCCAGGTACTCGGCGAGATCGATGCCGCCGACCTTCTTGCCGTAATCGAACCGCATCCCCGGCCGGATCGCCACGCTCTCGCGGGCGGTCGTCAGCGTGACCGGCCGGGTGCAGACCCAGGCCCCGTCGCGGCGGTGCTCGAAGTAGTTGAGGATCTCGTGCCCGCCCATATCCGACCTCCCGGACAATTCCGGCGGTTAACGTGACAGTCCGGCGGAAGTTCACGGAAAGTTGCGGCCATTCTCACGACCTCCGGGCAGGCTCGATCATGGGAGGCCGCTTGCGCCGCCGCGAGGGCGGGGAGACAATCGAGCGAAGCCCGATCCCCATTCCAAGGAGGCATCCCGATGCCGGTCGCCCGCCGCGAGGCCTTGTTCCTGATCGCCGGCGCCGTCAGCCTACCCGCCCGGGCCGCGCCCTTGCAAAACGGCATGACGGCTTCCGCCTTCAGTTTCGCCAAGCCCGAGGGCGGCAGCCTGGCGCTGGCCGAGCTGGTGCCCAAGCCGATCCTGGTCGTCAACACCGCGACCGCCTGCGGCTACGCCCCGCAATTTTCCGGGCTGCAGCAGCTCTGGACCCGGTTCGGCCCCCGCGGGCTGACGGTGATCGCGGTGCCGTCCGCCGATTTCGGGCGCCAGGAACCCCTCGACGGGATGGCGATCGCCGAGGCCGCCCGCAAGAATTTCGGCGTCACCTTCCCGGTGGTGGGCAAGACCGGCGTGACCGGCCCTCAGGCCCACCCGTTCTACCGCTGGGCCGCCGCCGAGAAGCCGGCCGAGACCCCGCGCTGGAACTTCCACAAATATTTGGTCGGCCGAGACGGCCACGTGGCCGCCGCCTTCGCCACGCCGGTCGAGCCGACCGACCCGCGGGTGATCGCGGCGATCGTGAGGGAGCTGGACGCGGCGGGGTGAGGGATTCCGGTTCGCGAGAGTGAAAGCCGGAACCGTCGTGCCGTCATCCCACCCACACCCTCGTCCTGAGGCGTTGGCCGATTGAAAATCGGCTGACCTCGAAGGAGGCCTCCCGTGGGCGGGAAGAGTACTGGAGCCCTCCTTCGAGGTCAGTCCATCGATGATGGACTGACACCTCAGGATGAGGTGAGAGGGTGGGACGGGCAGTGGACTCAGGTGACTGACGCGCCGAGCCGATGCCGAACCGATCAGGCCACCGCCTTCTGCGCGCCGGTCTGGACGTGGAAGTCCGGCCCGTTGCCGGTCTTCGCCACGTAGCCGGCCCGGATCACGAAATCGCCGAAGCGCTCGCCTTTCGTCCGGTCCTTCGCGTAGGCCGCGAAGAGCGGGTCGAGCTTCGGGCGGATGTCGGCGGCGGTGACGTCCTCGGCATAGAGCTTGCTCAGCCGCGAGCCGTCGAAGGCGGCACCGAGATAGAGGTTGTAGCGCTCCGGGCCGCGGCCGACGAGGCCGATCTCGGCGATGAACGGACGGGCGCAGCCGTTCGGGCAGCCGGTCATCCGGATGGTGATGTCGTCCTCGGACAGCCCGTGCGAGGCCAGGCTCTCCTCGAGCTCGTCGATCAGGCTCGGCAGGTAGCGCTCGCTCTCGGCGAGAGCCAGGCCGCAGGTCGGCAGGGCGACGCAGGCGAGGCTGTTGCGGCGCAAGGGCCCCGCACCGGTGGTGAGGCCGTATTCCTGCACCAGCGCGTCGATCTCCGCCTTCCTGTCCGCCGGGACGTTGGCGATGATGACATTCTGGTTGCCGGTGAGGCGGAAATCGCCCTGGTGCACCTCGGCGATGCGGCGAAGGCCGGCGAGGAATTGCGGCCCGCCCTCGACGTCCTTGATGCGGCCCGACGGCACGTAGAGCGTCAGGTGGTGCTTGCCGTCGTCGCCCGCGACCCAGCCGTAGCGGTCGCCGTTGCCCGTGAAGGTGAAGGGCTTCGGGTCCTGGAAAGCGCGGCCGACCCGCTTCTCGACCTCGGCCCGGAAGGCCTTCAGGCCGTAGCGCTCGATCGTGTACTTCAGGCGGGCGTTCTTGCGGACGGTGCGGTTGCCCCAGTCGCGCTGGACGGTCATCACCGCTTCGGCGACCTTGAGGGCGTATTCGGGCTCGGCAAACAGCATCACGTCGGCGGTGCGCGGGAAGGTGTCGGTCTCGCCGTGGGTCATGCCCATGCCGCCGCCGACGGTGACGTTCCAGCCCGTCACCTTGCCCTTCTTGTCGAGGATCGCGATGAAGCCGAGATCGTGGGCGTAGACGTCGACCTCGTTGGAGGGCGGCACCGCCACGATCGTCTTGAACTTCCGCGGCAGGTAGGTCTTGCCGTAGACCGGCTCGACCTCGCCCGCATCCTCGCCCCCGACCACGCGCTCGCCGTCGAGCCAGATCTCGCGCCAGGCACTCGTCTTCGGCAGCAGGCTGTCGGAGATGTCCTTGGCCAGCTTATAGGCCGCCTCGTGGGCGCCCTTCTGGGCCGGGTTCGTCGCCGCCATCACGTTGCGGTTGACGTCGCCGCAGGCCGCGATCGTGTCGAGCAGCGCCGAATCGATCGCCGCCATCGTGCGCTTCAAGTTCGACTTGATGACGCCGTGATACTGGAAGGTCTGGCGCGTCGTCGCCCGGAGCGTCCCGTTGGCATAGGTGCGGGCGATCTCGTCGAGGATCAGCCACTGCTTCGGCGTCACGACGCCGCCGGCGATGCGCAGGCGGATCATGAAGGAATAGGCCTTGTCGAGCTTCTTCCTGGTCCGCTCGGCGCGAAGGTCGCGGTCGTCCTGCAGGTACATCCCGTGGAACTTCACGAGCTGCCCGTCATCGTCCGAGATCGCACCCGTCGCGTTCTTCAGCAGCCCCTCGGCGAGGGTGCCGCGCAGGTATCCGCTGGCGATCTTGATGTGCTCGTTGGCCGACAGCTTGGCGGCGCGCGCCGCTTCCGCCTCGGTGATCGGACGCTCGGTCGGCGGCGTCTCGTAGACGCGCTCGGCGGGGGAGAGGTCGGCGGTCTTGTGGTCGGCCATGGGGTGTGTCCGTTCGGTCGCCGGGTATGGCGCATCATCTACCAGCGTCCCAGGCGCCTGACAGCACCGAACGAGACGCAGGAACCCCTCTCGGACGTGAGTAGGGGCGGGGTTGAGGGTGTGACGCCTCGAAACTGGTTGCCGGACTTGGCTCCCTTCTCCTCTCCCCGCGGGCGGGGAGAGGGCCGCGCCCTCGTTCAGAGGGCGCGGCAAGCAGCGAACCGCAGGTTCGCCGCGAGGGTGAGGGAGTGTTTCCGGAAGAGCCGCATCCGGCACCTCCCCCTCACCTTCGGCTGCCGCCTCGCTGTCGACCCGACAAGGGGTCGACAGCCCTCTCCCCGCCCGCGGGGAGAGGGGAGATGCGCACCCGGCGATCCGGATCCTAGTACACGTCCTGCTGGTAGCGGTGGCTGCGCTCCAGGCCGGCCACCGCCGCTTCCGCGGCCGCGGCATCCAGGCCCTTCACGTCGGCGAAGGCACGCACCAAAGCCGCCCGCACGTCCTTGGCCATCGCCTTGGCATCGCCGCAGACATAGAAGTGGGCGCCGCCGTCGAGCCAGGACACCAGCTCGCGCCGCTGCTCCCAGATCCGGTCCTGGACGTAGATTTTTTCTGGCTGGTCGCGGGAGAAGGCGACGTCGATGCGGGCGAGCGACCCGTCCTCCAGGGCTTCCTGCCATTCGAGCTGGTACAGGAAGTCGTGGGTGAAGTGGCGGTCGCCGAAGAACAGCCAGTTGCGGCCCGGCGCTTCGGTGGCGCGGCGCTCCTGCACGAAGGCGCGGAACGGGGCCACCCCGGTGCCGGGACCGACCATGACGATGTCGGTGGCCGGGTTCGCGGGCAGTCGGAAATGCTTGTTCGGCTTCACCCGCACCCGGAGCTTGGCGCCGGTGCGGATCCGGTCCGCGACGTGGACCGAGGCGACGCCTTTGCGCGCCCGGTCGTGGGTGGTGTAGCGCACCGCCGCGATGGTCAGGTGGGCCTCGTCGCCGACCTCGGCCCGCGAGGAGGCGATCGAGTAGGCCCGCGGCGGCAGCGGCCGGGTGATGTCGGTGAGATGTTGCGCCGACAGCTTGGCCGGATAGGTCTCGATCAGGTCGATGAGGTGCCGGCCCTCGATCCAGGCCCGAACCTCGTTCGACTCGATCAGGCGGCGGGCCTCCTCGTGGCCGGTGGCCTTGACGAAGCGCTCGACCGTGGCGGCCGACAGGGTGGTGATGTCGCGATCAGCGAGCAGGGCCTGGCGCAGCACCGAATCGCCCTCGAGCCCGGCGGCCTTCAGGATCTGGTCGACCAGCGCCGGATCGTTCTCCGGATAGAGTTCCAGGGAATCGCCGGGCTGGTAGGCCGGGGCGGCCTCCTCGAAGGCGAGCGCGAGGTGGATCGTCTCCTTGTCGGAGCGCGACGAGTTGAGGTTGACGTGCTCGATCACCTCGACGGTGACCGGCTCGCGGCTGACCTCGGCCTCCTCGTCGGCGCCGGTGCCGCGGGCGAAGTCGACCGCCACGACGTTGCCGGCGGGCTCAGGAGGCGCGAGCGCCTTGAGGGCGTCCTTGATCCAGGCGGCGGCCGGCTTGTCGAAGTCAAGGTCGCAATCGACCCGCGGCAGCACGCGCTTGGCGCCCAGCGCCTCGAAGCGATCGTCGAGGCGCTTCCCGATGGCGCAGAATTCGGCATAGGACGTGTCGCCCAGCGCCAGCACGCCGAACTCGACCCCGTCGAGGCGCGGCGCGCCCTCGCCCATGATCTCGCCATAGGCGCGCACGGCCCGGGCCGGGGGCTCGCCTTCGCCCCAGGTGGCGGCGATGACGACGAGGCGCTTCTCCTTGCCCAAGGAGGCCACGTCGAGGTCGGCGAAGTCGACGACCTTCGGCTTGAAGCCGTTCTTGCGGGCGAGCTTGGACACGTCGCCGGCCAGCTTCTCCGAGTTGCCGGATTCGCTGGCGAACACGATCGTCAGCGGTTCGGCGGCCCGCGGCGGCGCGGCCGGAGCGGGCGCCTCGGCGGCGGCACCGCCGGCGGCGTCGAGGCCGGCGAGGAAGCCGGCCAGCCACGCGCGCTGCAGCGCGGTGGTGGAGCCGAGGGCGGCATCGAGATGGGCCCGCTCGGCGTCGCCGAAGGGAGCCGTGCGGGGGAGAAGCGCGGAGCGAGACATGCCCGCACAGATGTGCCCGCACCGCGCCAGAGTCAACCGAAATGTTCTTTTTGAAGAACGCGCCCGCGGGAGATCATCGTTATCGTCCGTACGGCAGAAAAGAGAAGATTATTTCCCACCCGCCGCGACCGGCTGGACGAAGGGAGCCGTCGGCAGGGGCAGGGCGGTGGTGCTCTTCACCTTTTCCATGGCGAAGCGCGACGTGACGTTCTTCAGCGGCAGCACCGCGATCAGGCGCTTGTAGAAGGCGTCGTAGGCCTGCATGTCGGCCACCACGACGCGGAGCATGTAATCCACGTCGCCGGCCATGCGGTAGAATTCCAGCACCTCGGGCATGCCCGAGACGGTGGCGGCGAATCGCTCCAGCCACTCGCGGGAATGGTCGCTGGTCTCGATCGAGACGAAGACCGTCAATCCCAGGCCCAATTTGACCGGGTCCAGCACCGCCACCCGGCGGTCGATCACCCCGTCGGCTTCGAGGCGCTGGATGCGCTTCCAGCAGGGCGTCTGCGACAGGCCGACGCGCTCCCCGATCTGGGCGATCGACAGGGTGGCGTCGTTCTGGAGCAGGGCGAGGATCTTCAGGTCGATGGCATCCACTGCGCGGCTCCGATTTTGGAGAAGATTCTTTCAAGGATGACCCTCGGGAAGGGAATGGATTTTCTTCCCGAAGGTTGGCTGGATCCTCAATAGCCCGAGATGCGGGCGCGGGGAGACCAAAAAACTCCGGGATCGCAGCCCAGCCATGCCTTGACAGTGTTCGGTATAGCGAACAGTTACCCCCTCGCACAAGCAGCCAATCCCCGGGCTCTCCATGACCCTTCCCCTCGACCGCGCGGCGCTGGACGCCCTGGCGGAAGACCTGGCCTCGCGCCTGCGTCCCCTCGCCCTGCCGGAGCGCCTCGCGCTGATCGACGCGACGGTGGACGGCCGCCTCGTCTTCACCACGAGCTTCGGCCTGGAGGACCAGGCCCTCACCCACGCCCTCCGGATGGCGAAGTCGCGCGCCGAGATCGTGACGCTCGATACCGGCCGGCTCTTTCCCGAGACCTACGACACCTGGGCCGAGACCGAGGCGGCTTACGGTTTCCGCATCCGCGCCTACGCGCCGGAGCGCGAGGCGGAGGAGCGGTTCGTCGAGGAGTCGGGCATCAACGGCTTCCGCCATTCGGTGGCGGCGCGCCAGGCCTGCTGCGGCTTCCGCAAGGTGGAGCCGCTCGGCCGGGCGCTGACCGGCGCCGCGGGCTGGCTCACCGGTTTGCGCGCCGGCCAGTCGGCCAACCGCGCCGAGACGCCGCTGGCGGAAGCCGACCATGCTCGCGGCCTGATCAAGCTCAACCCGATCGCCGACTGGACCCGCGAGGTCTTGGCCGAGCTGATCCACGAGAACTACGTGCCCTACAACGTGCTGCACGACCGCGGCTTCCCGTCGATCGGCTGCGCGCCCTGTACCCGCGCGGTGAAGGTCGGCGAGCCCGAGCGGGCCGGCCGCTGGTGGTGGGAGCAGGCGGGCAAGCAGGAATGCGGCTTGCACGTCTCGGGCGCCCCCGGCAGCGAGATCCGGCAAGGACAGGAGCCCGCCGCCTTCGAGCCGGCACAGTCCGCCACTAGACAATCGTCCGAATCGTCCTCGACCAAGACCAACCCGGAGCTGGCCGCATGAGCGCCGCCCTCAAAGTCCGTACCGACGGCCTCGACCGCCTGACCCACCTCCAGCGCCTGGAGGCCGAGAGCATCCACATCATGCGGGAGACGGTCGCCGAGACCGAGAACCCGGTGATGCTGTACTCGATCGGCAAGGATTCCTCGGTTTTGCTGCATCTGGCGCTCAAGGCGTTCGCGCCGGGCCGGTTGCCGTTCCCGCTGCTGCACGTCGACACGACCTGGAAGTTCCGCGAGATGATCGCCTTCCGCGATCGGCGCGCCGAGGAACTCGGCCTCGACCTCCTGGTCCACACCAACCCGGACGGGCTCGCCCGCGGCATCGGGCCGGTGAGCCACGGCTCCGAGGTCCATACCGACGTGATGAAGACCCAGGCCCTGCGCCAGGCCCTCGACAAGCACAAGTTCGACGCGGCCTTCGGCGGCGCCCGGCGCGACGAGGAGGCCTCGCGGGCCAAGGAGCGCATCGTGAGCTTGCGCACCGCGCAGCACCGCTGGGATCCGAAGCGCCAGCGCGCCGAGCCCTGGCACCTCTACAACATGAAGAAGCAGCGCGGCGAGTCGTTGCGCGTCTTCCCGCTGTCGAACTGGACCGAGCTCGATATCTGGCTCTACATCGAGCAGGAGAACATCCCGATCGTGCCGCTCTATTACGCGGCCGAGCGCCCGGTGGTGAGCCGCGACGGGCAACTGATTATGGTGGACGACGAGCGGCTGCCGCTGAACCCCGGCGAGACCCCGGAGATGCGTCTCGTGCGGTTCCGGACGCTCGGCTGCTACCCGCTGACCGGGGCGGTGGAGAGCGACGCCGCGACCCTGCCGGAGATCATCGGCGAGACGCTGGCCGCCCGCACCTCCGAGCGGCAGGGCCGGGTGATCGACAAGGACGGCGCCGGCGCCATGGAGCGCAAGAAGCAGGAAGGCTACTTCTGATGACCGTGCACCAATCCACCCGCGCCTTCGGCTACGAGGCGTTCCTCGCCGCCCACCAGCGCAAGGAAGTGCTGCGGTTCATCACCTGCGGTTCGGTCGACGACGGCAAGTCGACCCTGATCGGGCGCCTGCTGCACGACACCAAGCAGATCTTCGACGACCAGGTGAGCGCGCTGGAGCGCGATTCGCGCCGCCACGGCACGCGGGGTGGGGAGCTCGACCTCGCCCTCCTCGTCGACGGCCTCCAGGCCGAGCGCGAGCAGGGCATCACCATCGACGTCGCCTACCGGTTCTTCTCGACCGAGCGGCGCTCCTTCATCGTCGCCGACACCCCCGGCCACGTCCAATACACCCGCAACATGGCGACCGGCGCCTCGACCGCCGAGGTTGCGGTGCTGCTGGTGGATGCCAGGAAGGGCTTGAGCCCGCAGACACGGCGCCACGCGCTGCTGGTCTCGATGCTGGGCATCCGCCGCGTCGTGCTGGCGGTCAACAAGATGGACCTGATCGGCTGGTCGGAAAGCCGGTTCGAGGCGATCCTGGCCGAGTTCCAGGCCTTCGCGAAGGACCTGCGCTTCACCGACGTCACCGGCATCCCGCTCTCGGCGGCGAACGGCGACAACGTCGTGCTGCCGGGCACCGCCGCGCCCTGGTACACCGGCGCGCCGCTGCTGCAATACCTCGAGGAGGTGCCGGCCCATGTCGAGGAGGAGGTCGCCCCGTTCCGCATGGCCGTGCAGTGGGTCAACCGGCCGAATTCCGACTTCCGCGGCTTCTCGGGGCTGATCGCGTCGGGCGCGGTCGCGGTCGGCGACAAGGTGGTGGTGGCGCCCGCCGGCACGCCGTCGACGATCGCCCGGATCTACACCTATGACGGCGACCTGGAGCGGGCCATCGCCGGCCAGTCGGTGACCCTGGTGCTGGCCGACGAGGTCGATGCCTCGCGCGGCAGCGTCATCACCGCGGCGGCGCAACCGCCGATCGTCAGCGACAAGCTGGAAGTCCGGCTGTTCTGGGCCAACGAGGCCGAACTGACGCCGGGCGCGACCTATCTCGCCAAGATCGGCACGGTGACGGCGAATGCCGTGGTCGAGGCCGTGCGTGCGCGCATCGACACCGAGACCGGGCAGGGCGTGCCGGCCGGCTCCTTGAGCGCCAACGATATCGGCGACGTGACGCTCAGCCTCGACCGCAAGGTCGCGGTCGACGCCTATCGCCAGAACCGCGACACCGGCAGCCTGATCCTGATCGACCGGGCGACCACCGACACCGCGGCTTTGGGCCTCGTCCAGGCATCCCAGGCGGCTCCGCGGGGCGGGACCAAGGCCGAGGCTCCGAGGGCCGAGGCGAAGACCGAGGCCGCTCCGGCCGGTGGCCTGCTCGGCTCCCTGAAGCGGCTGTTCCGCGGCTCGTCCCTGGCGCTCGCCGCCGGCGCCTCGCTTCTGGCGCTCGCCGGGGCCCCCGCCCCGGCGCGGGCGCAGACGCTGCTCAACGTCTCCTACGACCCGACCCGGGAGCTGTACCGGGCGATCGACGCGGCCTTCGCCAAGGAGTGGAAGGCCAAGACCGGCGAGACCGTGACGGTGCGCGCCTCCCACGGCGGCTCCGGCGCCCAGGCCCGCTCCGTCATCGACGGGCTGCCGGCCGACGTGGTGACGCTGGCGCTCGCCAGCGACATCGACGCCATCGCCGCCCGCTCGAAGAAGCTGCCGGCCGACTGGCAGAAGCGGCTGCCGTTCAACTCGACGCCCTACACCTCGACCATCGTGTTCCTCGTCCGCAAGGGCAACCCGAAGGCGATCAAGGACTGGGACGACCTGGTGAAGCCGGGAATCCAGGTCATCACCCCCAATCCGAAGACCTCGGGCGGCGCGCGCTGGAACTATCTGGCGGCCTATGCCTATGCACTGGCCAAGAACAACAACGACGACGCCAAGGCGAAGGACTTCGTCACCGCCCTGTTCAAGAACGTGCCGGTGCTCGACACCGGTGCACGCGGCGCCACCACCACCTTCGTGCAGCGTGGCCTCGGCGACGTGCTGATCGCCTGGGAAAACGAGGCGTTCCTCGCCGACGAGGAATTCGGCAAGGGCAAGTTCGACATCGTCGTGCCCTCGCTGTCGATCCTGGCCGAGCCGCCGGTGGCCCTGGTCGACGTGAACGTCGACCAGAAGGGCACCCGCCGCCAAGCGGAAGCCTATTTGCAGTTCCTCTACACGCCGGAAGCGCAAGCCATCATCGCCAAGAACTTCTACCGACCGCGCGACGAGTCGGCGGCCGCGAAGGAGGACCTGGCCCGCTTCCCAAAGCTGAAGCTCGTCACCATCGACGACACTTTCGGCGGCTGGGCCAAGGCCCAGAAGACCCATTTCGACGATGGCGGCGTGTTCGACGCCATCCTGAAGTCCCGGCAATGAGCAACGCCGCGGCCCTGCCCGCGGGGCGGGGAGCGGCCCGCTTCCGGCGACCGAGCGCGCTGCCGGGTTTTCGCCTGACCTTCGGGATCACGCTCACCTATCTGACCCTGCTCGTCCTCCTGCCGCTGGCGGTGCTGCTCCTGCGCGCCGCCAGCGTCGGCCCCGCCGGCCTCTGGGCGCTGATCACCGATTCCCGCAACCTCGCGGCGCTCAAGACCTCGTTCGGCCTGTCGCTCGCGGCCGCCGCGATCGACGCGGTGTTCGGGCTCCTGATCGCCTGGGTGCTGACCCGCTACCGGTTCCCCGGAAGGCGGATCATCGACGCGCTGGTCGATCTGCCCTTCGCGCTGCCGACGGCCGTGGCGGGCATCGCGCTCGCCAGCCTCTACGCGCCGAACGGCTGGCTCGGCGAGCCGTTGATGGCTCTTGGCATCAAGGTCGCCTACACGCCGCTCGGCATCCTGGTGGCGCTCGTCTTCGTCGGCCTGCCGTTCTGCGTCCGCACGGTTCAGCCGCTGGTCGCCGAGATCGACAGGTCGAGCGAGGAGGCGGCCGCCATCCTCGGCGCCTCGCGCTTCCGCGCCCTCGTCACGGTGATCCTGCCGCCCCTGATCCCGGCGATGCTCACGGGCTTCGCGCTCGCCTTCGCCCGGGCGGTCGGGGAATACGGCTCGGTCATCTTCGTCGCCGGCAACCTTCCTTACGTCTCGGAGATCGCGCCCCTGCTGATCGTGATCAAGCTCGAGGAGTTCAACTATTCCGGCGCCACGGCCATCGCCGCCGTGATGCTGCTGATGTCGTTCACCGCGCTTCTCGCCATCAACCTCTTGCAGGATTTCAGCCGCCGTAGGTTCGGGCATGTCTGAGACCGCCGTCCCCTCCATCCGCTCCGTCTCCCGCGGCCCGCACGCGGCATTGACCGAGCCGCGCCCGGTCCGCATCGCGCTGACGCTGACGGCGATCGGCTTCCTGGCCCTGTTCCTGCTGCTACCGCTCGCGGTGGTGTTCGTCGAGGCGCTGAGCAAGGGTCTGGGGCCCTACCTCGCCAGCTTCGCCGAGCCCGATGCCTTGGCGGCGATCCGCCTGACGCTCCTCGTCGCGGCGATCGCGGTGCCGCTCAACGTGGTCTTCGGGCTGTGCGCCTCCTGGGCCATCGCCAAGTTCGACTTCCGCGGCCGTAACCTCCTCATCACCCTGATCGACTTGCCGTTCTCGGTCTCGCCGGTGGTCGCCGGCCTGATCTACGTGCTGATCTTCGGGGCGCAGGGGCTGTTCGGACCGTTCCTGCAGCGCCACGGGATCGAGATCATCTTCGCGGTGCCGGGCATCGTGCTCGCCACGGTGTTCGTCACCTTCCCGTTCGTCGCCCGCGAACTGATCCCCTTGATGCAGGACCAGGGCACCACCGACGAGGAAGCCGCGTTGACCCTAGGCGCCAGCCCATGGCGGGTGTTTTGCACCGTGACCCTGCCCAACGTGCGCTGGGCGCTGCTCTACGGCGTGCTCCTGTGCAACGCCCGGGCGATGGGCGAGTTCGGGGCAGTCTCGGTCGTGTCGGGCCGCATCCGGGGGCTCACCAACACCATGCCGCTCCACGTCGAGATCCTGTACAACGAGTACAATTACGTGGCGGCGTTCGGCATCGCCTCGCTGCTGGCGCTCCTCGCGCTCGTCACCCTGGCGGGTAAATCTTTCCTGGAATGGCGCCACGCCGATGCGCTGGCCGGACGCGGAGCCCACTGAGATGACGGCAGGATTCGCTCCCACCGCCCTGTCCCTGCGCCGCGAGGCGTCCGCCCGCCCGGTCGAGGCGGCCTCCGCCGACCGCCTGCGCCAGGCCGGCACGTCGGTCCGGGTCGACGGCATCGTCAAGCGCTACGGCGGCCCTGGCCCGGCGGCGTTGGAGGGCGTCAGCCTGACGATCGAGCCGGGCGAGCTCCTGGCGCTGCTCGGCCCGTCCGGCTCCGGCAAGACGACGCTCCTGCGCGTCATCGCCGGCCTCGAGATCCCGGATGGCGGCCGGGTGTTCTTCGGCTCGCAGGACACCACCGACATCCCGGTGCAACGCCGCGGCGTCGGCTTCGTGTTCCAGCACTATGCCCTGTTCCGCCACCTGACGGTGTTCGAGAACATCGCCTACGGGTTGCGCTCGCGCCCTCGCGCCCACCGCCCGAAGGAGGACGAGATCCGCCGCCGGGTCGAGCGCCTGCTGGAGCTGGTGCAACTGCCCGACCTCGCCAAGCGCTTTCCGGGCCAGCTTTCCGGCGGCCAGCGCCAGCGGGTGGCGCTCGCCCGCGCGCTCGCGGTCGAGCCGTCGGTGCTGCTCCTCGACGAGCCGTTCGGGGCGCTGGACGCCCAGGTGCGCAAGGACCTGCGGCGCTGGCTGCGGGAGATCCACCGCGAGACCGGCCAGACCACGATCTTCGTCACCCACGACCAGGACGAGGCTTTGGAACTCGCCGACCGGATCGCGATCCTCAACAAGGGCCGCATCGAGCAGGTCGGTGCGCCGCACGAGGTGCAGGACCACCCGGCCTCGCGCTTCGTGATGTCCTTCGTCGGCGAGACCGCCCGCCTGGCCGCGGAGGTCGCGGGTGGGGAGGTCCGGGTCGCCGGCCGCACCGTGATCGCGGCGCAGGCCGGCTGGCCGCAGGGGCCGGTCGATCTCTGCCTGCGTCCTTGGGACCTCACGGTCGGGCAGGGCCCCGGCACGCTGCCCGGCACCGTGCGCGAGTGGCGCCGCACCGGGCGGGGCACCGTGGCGGAAATCCTGCTCGACGGCGCCGAGGCCCCGGTCGAGGTGAAGGTGACGGATGTCTACGAGCCGGGCGACCGGGTGGCCCTGGCGGTGGGCGCGGCGCGGGTTTTCCCGCGGGGATGATACCCGACGGTCTCGTCGATCTGGAGCTTGGCCGAGATCGACGGTAGTACGGCCGAGATACGAGATTATGCTCAAGAGCCTGTCTATGCGCCGCAGGCATGTCATCCCACCCACGATCTCAGGACGAGATCGTCGGTGGGAAATAAAATTCGATTGCTGTAATATCAACGGCCCAAGATGCTGACGCATCGATTCGATCTCGGGCAGGCCCGAGATCGACCGGGCCGTTGACCCATCTCGAATTTTCGACACCAAGCCCAGAAGTCCGGGACCTCGGGCTCGGCGAGAATTCGAGAAGCGAACCAAAGTTCGTTTCAACGACCGTTGGTATAAGGCCCGGGCTGGCCTTGGGGCCTATCAGATCACCTCCGTACCCGCCGGCACGCGGGTCGGCCTGTCCTGCGCCGCCTGAAACAGGCGTTCGCTCGTCAGCTTCAGGAAGTAGAAGCCGAATTCGGGGTTCTGGTAATAGAGCTGCTTCACGTCCGTGTAGGCGACCCCGAGGACGATGCCGGGCTCGGTGCAGACCAGGGTACCGGTGCGCAGGTTGCCGGGCGAGAGCATGCCGAGCTCGCCCACGATCGCGCCGGGCCGGATCTCCAGGCCGAGTTCCTCGATGCGGAACCGGCCGCCCTCGATCAGGAACATCTCGTCGGCCGGGTCGCCCTTGCGAAACAACACCTCGCCGGCGGCGATGCGCCGGGACTCGCCGAAGGGACGGAGCCAGTCGAGGGAGAGGTCGCCCTCGGCCGCCCGCTCGACGTCCCGCACCAGACGGACCATCTGGTAGAGCCGCCAGAGGTTGAACGGAATCTGGATCGCCTCGGTGAGCACCACCGGCATGCTGCCGGTGAGGAGCCCATAGGTGATCACCGCCACGCTGGCGAGGATCGACACGACCCGCAGCGGGATCATGGTGCTCATCGCGGTCGACGCGATGGTGAGCGCCGTCCCGAGATAGCCGATCGCCTCGACCCAGTTCTCCGCGATCCAGGTCACGGCCCCTTCGCTCAGCGCCGCCCGACAGCCGACCCGCTGAAGCGGCCGGTACCGGGCGCGTCATCGGTCGTGCCGGTCTTGAACCGGGTCGCCACCGCGCCGGCGGGCGCGGCGACGAGACCGGCGGGCGGTGTGCCGAGCTTCGGCCGCTGGACGATGCGGATCGCCGCCGCCTCGGCGGCCGGCGCGGCGGCCGCGGCGCTGAACAGGGCGTTCAGCTGCGCCTTCTGCCCGGTGGCGGCCGACACGGGGGTCGTCCGGGCGTGAGGCGGGAGAATGGCGCCCAACGCCGCCGGATCGGCGGTTGCCGAGGCGATCTGGATCGAGGCCGGACGGGCGGGGGGAAGCGGCACGGCGAGCGGCGGCGGGCTGGCGACCAGCGCCTCGGCCAGGGCGGCGAATTCCGACGGGCGCCGCGGCGGCAGCGGGGTGGTGGACAAGGCGGGTTTGGCCGGCACGTCCGAAGCCGGCGCGGCCGTACCGACCTCCGGCTCGGAATTGGCGGCGGGCGCGGACTCGGCCGGCACCGGCTCCGGCAGGGCGGCTTGCCGAGGCGCGGCCTGCGGCAGGAGGGGCGCGGGGGCAGCGGGCGCCGCGTAGGCGAGGGCGTCGCGCGCATCCTCCGGCTGGGCGCTCGCCAGCGCCACCGGGCGGACGCGGCCCGCGCGGGCCGACAGCACCACGGGGGCGGGCGGCGGGGCGGCGGGCTTCGATCCGCCGAACAGCATGGCGAAGAACTGGCCGACGACATTCGGGCTGTCCTCCTCGTCCGCCGCCGCGATCGCCTGGCTCACGCCCATCACGCTGCCGCCGCGGGCCAGGATTTCGGCCTTGGCGACCTCGTAGCCCGGCATCGGCCGGCCGTCTGCGGGCAGGTGGACGGTGCGCCCGTCGGGAAACAGCCGGGCGAGCTGGTCGTGGCTCATCCGCGGCCAGGACCGCACCGAGCCGACGTCGAGATGGACGAAGGGGCTGTTGGCGTGCGGGTACCAGCCGACGCCGCCGCGCTGCATCCGCATGCCGATCGCCCGGATCTGGTCGATCGAGACGTCGGCGAGGTAGAAATCCATCGCCTTGCCGAGCATGTGCTGGCTGTGCTCGGCCACCGCCCGGGAGCGGCGGCGCAAGGCCGCGTTGGTCTTGGGCGAGCGATAGGCCGAGACGACGTGGATCGCATCCTGCGAGCCGACGGCCCGGTGGGCCTCCCACACCACGTCGAACAGGCGCGGGTCCATCCTGGTCGGCTCGTCGAGGCGCCAGTCGCGCAGGAGCCAGTTCAGCTGCTCGAGGGCGGCCCGGTCGTAGCGCCCGTCACGCTTGAACGTGATCGAGGCACTCTCCTTGGTATGCTCGTGGAAGATCGAGATCGTGCGGGTGTCGCCGTTGGCGACCGCGTCCTGGGTGCCGCTGGTCGAGCCGAGGATCGCCGTCAGGCAGGCGATCAGCGCCAGCGCGCCGCGACGACAGGGGCGGGGTCGGCGGGACTGGGCTTCCAGGGCCGGGTCGACCGCCCCGCTTCCGGCACGC
Source organism: Methylobacterium sp. SyP6R (assembly GCF_019216885.1). Taxonomy (NCBI): domain Bacteria; kingdom Pseudomonadati; phylum Pseudomonadota; class Alphaproteobacteria; order Hyphomicrobiales; family Methylobacteriaceae; genus Methylobacterium; species Methylobacterium synurae. Next base: position 5,658,852 of record NZ_JAAQRC020000001.1, read on the forward strand.
TTGAGCGCTCGCACGATCCCTCATCCTCGCTCGGGCCGCGTGGCCGCCATGGTGAACGCAAGGTTGCCGAAAACCGTCAACAAACGGTTACCGGGTCCTCGCGACAGGATGGGCCGCAGGGCTAAGCCTCAACCGTGGCGAAAATCGGCCCGGTTTCACGATCCCGTGTGCGTGGAGATGGGCCGCGAAGAACCGCCAGGTATGGATGGTACGCGTATCGTCCCGGGAAATGCAGACGGTGACGCGTCCAGTCGATCGTCATGCATGCCACGGGTATCGAGAGGAGAGGTGAGTTTCCAGGGTGGGACGAGTCGCGGTTATTCGGCATCGTACGATATTTTTTGGCATCGCAAAATAAAATTCAGCGGTTTTTTCGCGCTTGCGAGATCGCGCATCGCGTGATCTGGTCCGGCTCATCCCGGGGCGGGCCGATGTTCCGGGCCGGCGAGGCCTATCGAGGGACGGGGACATGGGCGACGTGAGCCAGCAGGCCGAGCGGCTGTCGGGATACGCGGTCGAGGAACGCCGGAACTCGATTTCCGGCCTGTCCTCCGGGGCGTTCATGACGGTCCAGCTGCACCTCGCTCATTCGCGCAAGTTCATCGGTGCCGGCATCATCGCGGGCGGGCCCTATCGTTGCGCCGAGTCGTTCCGGGGCGGGGCGGTGCTGGCGGCCGATGCCTACACGCTGGGGGCGCTCGCCATCGGGATGAATCCGCTCATCCCCGCGATGGCACCGGACGTGGACGACCTCGTCGCGCTGACCCGGAGCACCGAGAGCGCCGGCGGCATCGATCCGCTCGATCGTCTCGCCGGCCAGCGGCTCTACATCTTCAGCGGCCGGTCCGACTGCGTCGTCTATCCCGACGTCGTCCGGCGCACCCGCGACTTCTACGAGGCGATCGGGGTCAGGCCGCAGGACATCCAGTACGACGGCGACGTCGATGCCGGCCACGCGATCATCACCGACAACCTCGAGGATTCGCCGCTTCCGGTGAACCGCCCGCCCTACATCAACAACGGCCGGTTCATGCAGTCGCACCGGATCCTCCGGCACATCTACGGCGATCTAAAGCCGCCGGCGGAGCATCCGACCGGGCGGCTGATCCGTTTCGACCAGAGCGAATTCTTCGATGGCGAGCGGCGCGCGAGCATGAGCGCGTTCGGCTACGCCTACGTGCCCTCCGCGGTCCTCGCGGGTGGGAAGGCCGCCGGGGTCCATATCGCGCTGCATGGCTGCAAGCAGGGCTACAACTACGTCAACTACATCCGCGGCCTGCCCGACCTCGCCAACCAGCCACCCTACGGCAATCGCTACGTCACCACCACGGGCTACAACCACATCGCCGAGAGCAACGATATCATCGTCCTCTACCCGCAAGCCGAGGGCAGCGACGGCGGCGTGATGCAGAACCCCGACGGCTGCTGGGACTGGTGGGGCTACAGCTCCCACGACCCGCACGCGCCCGACTACTATTCGAAGAACGCGATCCAGATCAGGGCCATCGACCGCATGCTCGATCGCCTCACCGGCCAGGACATTTGAGGATTTTCTCGCGATGACGTCTCAGGCCACGCCCCCGGGTTCTTCGTATCCTCCGCCCATCGCCGCCCTGCCGCTCACCGCCTTCGTGCGGACGGCCCTGAACGCGGCCGACCAGCTCCCGGCGAGGGCCGCCGCCGCCGCGCCGCCCGGCGCGGACGCGCCGCTGCGGCGCAGCGCGGCCGTCAGCGGGATCGCGGCGCTCTGCGCCACCAACGCGGTCGGGACGGCGGAACTCCTGTCGGTGCGTCCGACCCCGGACGTCATCGACGACCTGTTCGCGATGCAGGCGGCCTTCGCGCGTCAGCTCTGGAGCATCGACCTGGAATGGCGCACCGGGCTGATGCGCATCGCCGAGGGGACGCTGGCCCTGCGCAGCGCCAACACCGTGTCGAAGATCATGGAGCAGGATCTCAACCTCATCGGCCGGTGCGGCGACCTGATGACGGTCTACGCCACCAAGACCGCCGCGCTGATCGAGAATACGAGCGTCGGCTATTCGTTCTGGCTGAGCAAGAAGGTCAAGGAGATGCAGGCTTCGAAGGTCGCTTCGTAAGGGCTGCTCGTTTTACGCAAATCTTCCAGGGAAACGAATTCCGCGCAGGGCTGTCCGGGGAAGTCAGGGAGCACGTGCCGTTCTCCTTCGGTGCCCGGTCGCGGCCGGTCTTGGGGAGAGCCGAGCTCCGGCCTCGGCCCAGGTCTGGGGCTCGAACAAGCCCTGCCGCGGCAGGTCGAGGAAGCGCAGGATCGGCACCCGCGGACAGGGGCGGCACGGCGTCCTCGCTGCGGCCCAGGAAGCGGCGGATCACCCGCCCGCGCGGCGCGTGAGCGAAGCCGGTTTCCGCATCGCGAAGCGATCGATCGACAACCGTATGAGCCAGCGGAACGGGAATTCGATCTGCCAGCGTGTCTCGTGGAGGGCGGCGATCTCCGTGGCGGGACGGGTCGGATCGCTGGTCAGCAGCGTCAGGCGTGCCCCGCCCTCGTGGCGGCGCAGTCTCATCCGATGGCCCCCGAAGACAGGTCCTGCGCTTCCGGCATCAAGTCCCCGGCCTCGCCCCGCGAAGCCAGGGGCAGCACGTCAGCGTTGTGCCTCGGGGACGATGGTCCAGCCGTCCACGGTCTCGCCCGGGCCGGAGCAACCATCCCCCTGCATGATATCCCCCTCGAACCGGCGCGGGTCGGGCTGCGCCGAACCGTGCCGCTCGGCCCAGGCCCAGTTGCGGATCTCCGGCAGATCGTCGCCGGTCCGGCAGACATGGGCGCGGTGGGCGGCGAGCGCGTCCCGCAGGGCCTGCTCGGCATGGTCGCCCCGGGTCCCGAGGCGCCGCGGGACGGTGCGCAACGCGGCTTGTGCGAGGTGGTAGCGGTCGAGCCGATTCAGTACGCACATGTCGAACGGCGTCGTGGTGGTGCCCTCCTCGATAAAGCCGTGGACGTGGAAGCTGTCGTGGTTGCGGCGCCGGTAGGTCAGCCGGTGGATGAGCCACGGATAGCCGTGATAGGCGAAGATCACCGGCCGGTCGCGGGTGAACAGGCTGTCGAAGGTGGCCTCGTCCAGCCCGTGCGGATGCATCTCGGGAGAGGCCAGCGTCATCAGGTCGACGACGTTGACGACGCGCAGGCGCAGGTCCGGCACGTGCCGGCGCAGCCACTCGACCGCCGCCAGGGTCTCCTGGGTCGGCACGTCGCCGGCGCAGGCCATCACCACGTCGGGCTCGACCTCGCCCTCGTTCGAGGCCCACCCCCAGATGCCGGCACCCGCCGCGCAATGCGCGGCCGCCTCGTCGAGGGTGAGCCATTGCAGGGCGGGCTGCTTGCCGGCCACCACCACGTTGATGCGGTCGTGGGTGCGCAGGCAATGGTCCATGACGCACAGCAGCGTATTGGCGTCCGGCGGCAGGTAGATGCGGGCGGTGTCGCCGCGCTTGTTGGCCAGGAAGTCGATGAAGCCCGGATCCTGATGGCTGAACCCGTTATGGTCCTGGCGCCAGACATGGGACGACAGCAGGATGTTGAGCGAGGGCACCGGCCGCCGCCAGGGCAGGGCGCGGGAGCCCTTGAGCCACTTGGCGTGCTGGTTCACCATCGAATCGACCACGTGGACGAAGGCCTCGTAGGTCGCGAACAGGCCGTGGCGGCCGGTCAGCACGTAGCCCTCGAGCCAGCCCTCGCAGAGATGCTCGCTCAGGACTTCCATCACGCGGCCGTCCGGCCCGAGATGGTCGTCGCCCGGCAGGACCGGGCCCTGCCAGGCGCGGTCCGTCACCGAAAACACCGCGTCGAGGCGGTTCGATGCGGTCTCGTCGGGCCCCATGATGCGGAAGTTGCGGGCCTCCCGGTTCAACACCAGGGTCTCGCGCAGGTAGTGGCCGAGTGCCCGCGTCGCCTCGCCCGTCACGCGGCCCGGCGCCGGCACCGCGACCGCCAGCGGCGCCAGGTCCGGCAGGCGCAGGGGCCGGGAGCCATGCGCATTGGCGTGCGGGTTGGCCGAGAGGCGCCGGGGCCCCTGCGGCGGCAGGGCCGCGAGGGCGGGGACCGGCGCGCCGTCCTCGGTGAACAGCTCCTCCGGGCGGTAAGAGCGCATCCAGCCCTCCAGGATCGCGAGATGCGCCGGGTTCTCGCGCACCGACGCGACCGGGACCTGGTGCGCCCGCCAGGTGCCCTCGACCGGCCGGCCGTCGACGATCCGCGGTCCGGTCCAGCCCTTCGGGCTGCGCAGCACGATCATCGGCCAGCGGGGGCGCCCGGTCGCGCCGCGCCGCGCCCGCTCGCGGATCGCCGCGATGGCGTCGAAGGCCGAATCGAGGGCTGCGGCCATGGCCTGGTGCATCGGGCCGGGCTCATGGCCCTCGACGAAGACCGGGGCGTAGCCGTAGCCGACGAGCAGGCTCTCCAGTTCGTCCCGATCCAGGCGGGCGAGCAGCGTCGGGTTGGCGATCTTGTAGCCGTTGAGGTGCAGGATCGGCAGCACCGTGCCGTCGCGCAGGGGATCGAGGAACTTGTTCGAGTGCCACGAGGCGGCGAGCGGTCCGGTCTCCGCCTCGCCGTCGCCGACCACGCAGGCGACGGTCAGGCCCGGATTGTCGAGGGCGGCGCCGAAGGCGTGGGCGAGCGCGTAGCCGAGTTCCCCGCCCTCGTGGATCGAGCCCGGCAGTTCCGGCGAGGCGTGGCTGGGGATGCCGCCCGGGAACGAGAATTGCCGGAACAGGCGCGCCATCCCGTCGGCGTCGCGCGCCACCTCCGGGTAGATCTCGCCATAGGTCCCTTCGAGCCACGCATTCGCGACGAGGCCGGGGGCGCCGTGGCCCGGCCCCCAGACGGCGATCATGTCGAGGTCGCGCTCCCGAATCGCCCGGTTGAGGTGCGCGTAGACGAAGGTCAGCCCCGGCGTGGTGCCCCAATGCCCGAGGAGGCGCGGCTTGACGTCCTGGGGGGCCAGCGGCCGGCGCAGCAGCGGGTTGTCCATCAGGTAGATCTGCCCGACCGACAGGTAGTTGGCGGCGCGCCAATACGCATCGATCTCGCGCAGGCCCTGCGGCCCGAGCGGTCCGGGCACGAAGGCGGGTCCGGATTCCTGGACAGGTCCGGGCTCGCGGCCGCCCTCGCCAGGCGGCATCGCGCCCGCTGCCGTGCCGGTCTCCCGCATGTCCGTCTCCCGCTGCTGCAAATCCTGAGATTTCAGGCGAGCCTGCCGGCGGAAGGCGACGCCCGCGTTGAGATGCATCAAGGCCCCGGGCGGGGCCGCGTGGGAGGCTGATCCCGGTCGAGCCGTCCTGTCTCGGCACGGGAGACGGTCATGAAGCTCTCCTCCATCCTGGTCTCGGTCGATCTCGGGGCCGCCTGCGCGGACCGGATCCAGCTCGCCGCCGGCCTCGCCGCCCGGTGCGAGGCGCGTCTCGTCGGCGTCGCCGCCTGCCCGGTTCCCCTCGTCGTGCCGGCCCGCGACGGGATGGCGGCCGAACGCCTCGCCGACGCCGAGGAGAAGCGGGCGCACGAGCGGCTGGCCGCCGCCAAGGCACTGTTCGAGCGCGAGGCCGGCGCTGCTGCCAAGCGCGGCTGGCGCTGGAACCTGGCCCCGCCGCTTGCCACCCTCGCCGAGCAGGCCCGCATCGCCGACCTGGTGATCGTCGGCCGGCAAGGCCCCGCCGACGGCGATCCGAGCCCGATGGGCGTCTCGCCGGGACCGCTGCTGATGGAGGTCGGCCGCCCGGTCCTGCTGGTGCCGCCCGGCCTCGAACGGCTCGTACCCCGGCGGGTGGTCGTCGCCTGGAAGGACACCCGAGAGGCCCGCCGCGCCGTCCACGACGCCTTGCCGCTCCTCGTCGGCGCCGAGCGGACTGCCGTCGTGGCCGTCGGGCCGGATGCCCATCACGGCGGCGCCGAGGCGACGGCCCAGTACCTGTCCGGGCACGGCGTCGCGGCGACCACCCACCTGCTGCCGAGCCCGGCCTTGAGCGCCGCGGACGAGGTGCTGCGCTTCTGCGAGCGCGAGGGCGCGGACCTGCTGGTGACCGGCGCCTACGGCCATTCGCGCCTGCGCGAATGGGCATTCGGCGGCGTCACCCGCGACATCCTGCGCACCACGCCCCTCTGCTGCCTGATGAGCCACTGATGCGCGCCCGCCTTCCCCTCGCGGCCGCGGCCGTCGCGCTCGCGCTCCTCTCCGGAACCGCCCGGGCCTGGGACCGGCAGGTCGCGCAGGGCGGGACGCTCGCCCGCGCCCATTGTGCCCGATGCCACGCCGTCGGGCGCTCCGGCGACAGTCCCCTGGCCGCCGCGCCGCCCTTCCGCGACCTCCACACCCGCTACCCGGTCGAGGACCTGGCCGAGTCCCTGGCCGAGGGCATCCGCACCGGCCATCCGAGCATGCCCGAATTCCGGTTCGATCCGGACCAGGCGCAATCCCTCATCGCCTACCTCAAGTCCCTCGAACGCTGAGCGGACGATGCGCTGGCCTGCCACCGCATCGTCCGCTCAGCCCGTCGTTCCGTCGCAGATTTTCTCCGCAAGACCGGCGACCACGTCTGCGACGTCCGTCTAGGAGGATCCTTCCCGATGTTCCTGCGCTGCCTCCTCGTCCCGACCGCGCCCGGCCTCGATCCGACCCGCCGGCTCGATGCCGCCCTGCGCCTCGGCCGGCGCCTCCATGCCCATATCGGCGTCGCCTTCATCGCCCCTGGACCGGAGCTCGTGCTTGCCGAACTGGCCGGGACGGCGCCCGTCAGCAGCGCCACCATCGCGGCGATCAAGGAGGGCATGCGCGCCGCCGCCGCCGAGGGAAGGGCGGCGCTCCAGGCCTGGTGCGCGCGGGAAAGCGTGCCGTTCATGCCCGCGGTGGAACGGTTGGATGCCACCTTCGCCACCTGGACCGAGTTGTCCGGCGACGTCGAGCGCGTCCTGACGCTGGCCGGCCGGGTCAATGATCTCGTCCTCGTCGACCGGCCCGATCCGGCCCGGCCCTTCACCGGCCGCGCCCTCGACACCGCCCTGTTCTCGGTCGGCCGTCCCGCCCTGATGATCGGCGAGACCGTTCCCCACGACCTCCTCGACCACGTGGTGATCGCCTGGAACGGCAGCCTGGAAGTCACGCGCCTCATCGGCCAGTCGATCGCGCTGCTGCACGCGGCGGGACGGGTGACCGTGCTCCAGGCGCGGACGGAGCGCGCCGAGGAGGCAAAGGCCGCGGACCTGTGCGCCTACCTGCGCTGGCACGGCATCGTGGCCGAGGCCCGCACCGTGACTGTCGGGGAGGGAATGTCGGTCGGCGCCGCCATCCTGGACGCGGCCGAGCGATGGGGCGCCTCGCTGCTCGCGCTCGGCGCCTATACCCACAGCCGGGTGCGCGAGTTCCTGCTCGGCGGCGTCACCCGGCACGTGATCGAGACCGCCCGCATGCCGGTGCTGATGGCCCATTGAGGACGGCGGAGATCGCAAGGATCGCTCGCCGGGACCGGTGGTCCCGGCTCATCCGGCGCAGAGGTGCTCCTGGATCTCGCTCACCGTCAGCTTGGTCAGATCCTGGTCGATCTCCGCCATGGCGACGCGCCGGAGCCGCTCGGGCAGGGCGAGGCGCAAGGCGGCGAGGAAGCGCGGCGGCGCGACGACGACCAGGGTCGGGATCGGGTCGGCGACGCGGTCCAGGGCCGCCGCGACCTCCCCGGCGAAACGCTGCTCGGCCTGGTCGTGCCAGTCCGTCTGCGCGATGGCACTGCGGCGTTCCTCGACCCGGACGCGGGGCGGCCGGTCGGTGCCCTGCTCGTGGGTCGGCGGGTTGGGCGGCGCTTCCATCACCTGCCGGATCTGGAGATCCGGGTTGAGGGGATGGCCCGCATTGCGCAGCACCAGGGCCTTGCGGCCGTCGGCGAAGAGGACGCAGCCGTGATGCGGGATCATCAGGGGAGGCTTCGCGGTCATGAGGTCGCTCCCACCTCGAAGGGTCGTCCCGTCCTTGGGATCAATGGCTCAGCAGGCAACAGACCGGGCTGCCGGCGAGCAGGTCCCGGGTGACGCCGCCGAAGGCCCATTCGCGCAGGCGTGAATGGCCGTAGGCGCCGGCGACGACGAGGTCGGCGGCATGCTCGGCGGCGGCGTCTGTGAGCGCCTCGGCGGTCGTGGCGCCGATCGCATCCGGCGTCACGGCCTGCGTCGCGACGCCGTGGGCCCCCAGGAGGCCGACGAGATCCCCCGGATCGGCCGGCCCGATTCCGTCGTCGATCGATGCGACCACGACCCGGGAGGCCCGGGTCAGGAACGGCATCGCGTCCCGCACCGCCCGGCGCGCCTCGCGGGTGTTCTTCCAGCCGATCAGGACGCGATCGGCGTCGAGCCGGTCGATGCCCGGCGGCACGACCAGGACCGGTCCCCCGAGCTGCATCGCGAGATCGCCCGGGTCGATCGCGAACGAGGCCGCATCCTCTCTCCGGCCGACCACCACGAGATCGGCTGCGGCGGCCTGCGCGACCAGGAAGGGCAGCGGCGGGCCGAGATCGGAGCGCCACGATGCGCGCCGGCGGTCGCCTATCCCTTCCGTCTCGGCCTCGAAGATCGCGTGCGCCCGCGCCAGGTCGTTCAGGACCATCTCGCTCGCGGCCGGCAGGGTGTAGGTGCCCCCGAGCGTCGGGCCGACCGGCGGAACCCCGAAGGACGGCTCGTCCGCCGCCACGCCGATCAGGCCGGCGCCGAACCGATCGGCGAGACGACTCCCCAGGCGCAGGCGCTCGCGCGAAGCAGGCCTGAGATCGACCGTCACCAGGATGCTGGCGAATGTCATGAGGGCGGCTCCCGTGTCGGCGCGCGGGACGGGCGGGGCCCGCCCCGCGTCGCGGTTCAGGCGACGGTGAGACGGTCGACGACGGCGCGGACGCCGGGAGCGGACCAGGCCGCGTTCTCGGCCAGCTTGAGCTCGTGCCAGGCATGCACCTTGCCCTCGAGCGTCACCTGCGCGTCCTTGACGGTCACCCGGATCGCGTCCGCCTCGACCTCGGCGCTGCGCTTGAGCGCCGCCTCGATCTTCCTGCGCACGTCGGCCGCATCGGCGCGCGGGGTCACGTCGATCATGTTGACGATACCGGCGACGCCCGTCAGCCGCTTCAGGGCGGCGCGCGCCTCCTCCTTCTGGTATTGCCACTCGACCTCTCCGGTCAGCGTCACCCAGCCGTCCTGCACCTTCACCTGCACGGCGTTCTTCGGCACGGTCACGGCCCAGTCGAGCATCTGCACCGCCCGATGGGCCAGATCCTCGTCGCGCGGCGGCCTGTCGCCGGCGAAGCGGACCTTGATCTCCTCGACGACGCCGCGCACGCCGCGGACCTTCCGGGTGGCCTTCTCGGCGGCGACGCGCTCGGTGTAGCTCGCGACGTGCCCGGTGAGCGTGACGATGCCGTCCTCGACCGCGACGCCGATCCCGGCGGCGTCGATGCTCGGATCGAAATCGAGTTCGTCGATGACGTTCTGGCGGATCGTCCTGTCACTCATGAGTGCCTCCTTGATCTCGCGCCGGATCCGACCGAGGCCCGGTCCGGATCACGACTGAGCTCTGCATCATTCGCCGAGTTGTTCGCCGATCCGGCGGATGAATCGATGCAAAACCGAAATGCCGAGCAAAATTGCACCAGGCAACTCTGCTTAGACCCGGCAGGCGGTCGGACATTGATCCAGCGCAAGGGGGGCGGGGCCCGGGCCGCCTTTCGCCATCGGGCAGGCCCGGGTGCCGCCATGGCCGCCACGGCAGGCGGCCACGGTCCCGATCATCGCACCGGCCTCGAAGAGCCGGTCGAACCGGGGAACGTCCGCGAAGGCGCGCGGGATCGGCGCCGTCCCGGCGATCAGGACGAAGGGGATGCCGCGCCGCCGCAGTGCGCAGGCGAGCGGGAAGCCCGAGCCCCGGTTCAGGTCCGTGCTGACCACGGCACAATCGGGCGGCGCCGCGTCCAGGCTCGCGAGAGCGTCGGCGCAGGTGCCGTAGGGGCCGCTGACCGTGCAGCCGGCATCGGCCAGTACGTCCTCGAGCCACAGGCCCGGCAGGGCCTGCGGCTCGGCCACCAGCACGACCGGCGCGAATGGCGTCGTCTTCATCTCCCGACCCTGCATCTCTTGACCCTGCATCTCTTGACCCTGCATCTCTTGACCCTGCATCTCCTGGCTCCTCCCCGCCCGGCTCGTTTCGAGCGTTTGCACCCGGGCCCTCGCATCGGGGCTCAGGATGGAAGGATGAGGGGGGCCCGCGTTGCGCTGGATCAAGGGCGGCGCGGTTCAAGGCTTCGTCGATGGCGGAAAGGCGGGCTCGCGGCCCGGCGTCGTCTCCGTGCCGCGTCCGAGCCGCGCGCCCTTGCGCCGGAGCGCCGCGGACCGGGGTCGCTTGCCGTGCAGCGGCCAGTAGCGCTCCATCGCCAGGTAGGTGAACGAGGCGGACCAGCCAATCAGCAGAAGGCCGTTCAGCGCCTCGACCCCGGTCAGGAGCCGGGCATGGCCGAGGGGAACGTGGTCGCCGTAGCCGAGCGAGGTATAGGCGACGACGGACACGAACAGGCAATCCTCGAAGCTCTCGACCGGCACGCCCGAGAACGCGCCGAGCCCGAGCCGCAGGACCAGCAGCCAGTAGGCCCCTGCATAGACCCAGACCGCCACCGTGTGCCCGACGAAGGCCGCGAGCACGACGACGATGATCCGGGTGCGGGGCGGCACCGGCAGTTCCGCGAGATGCTCCGAGGTCAGCCGCAGGGTCTCGTAGAGCACCAGGATGGTGACGGCCACGAGGGCGACGCTGGTGGACAGCACGACGAGCATGGTTCGGCCCTGCTGCGGAACGGCGCGCCTCGTCGTCGATGGAGCGGATGCGTCGGCCCGGTGCCGCGCGCCCGGTGTCAGAGAGCGAGCTGGAGCAGTGCCGTCACGACGAGCGATGCGGCGACGGCGGCGGCCAGCGCCGACGCGCTTCCGATCGTCCGGTACCGGGAAATGTCCGCGATGCGCGTCTCGGCACCGCTCGCGGCCATCGGCCTGGCGCCGCCCCCCGGCAAGGTCTTCGTGCGCAGGCCGGCCCCGATCGTGCCGTGCAAGGCCATCGTCATCGTCGTCTCCCCGTGCTGGACACGCCCACGATGACGAGATCCCCGACGGGGGCGTTGATCCAGCGCAAGGCGGACGGCGCGCCGGCCCCGATCCGACATTCGGCCGGGCGGAACGGTAGACGCGGCGATCACGCTGCATCGCGACCGCGACACTCGGCCTTGCCGCGGGAACCGGGTTTTTCATGAAACGATGACTGGACCCGTGGCCGCTGCCGACAGGGTCCCGGGAAGACGCATTCTCCTGCTGAGAAGAATGGTCGGAGTGGCAGGATTTGAACCTGCGACCCCCACGTCCCGAACGTGGTGCGCTACCAGACTGCGCTACACTCCGACGCGCCCGAAGGCACGGGTATCATAGTCTCAAACATCCTGCGGATGCTTGGTTGTCTCGGGAAGACACAGGCTCGGTGAAGAGCGCTGGTCGGAGTGGCAGGATTTGAACCTGCGACCCCCACGTCCCGAACGTGGTGCGCTACCAGACTGCGCTACACTCCGAACGGCCGGCCGTGGCCGACGACCGGGCTTATAGCCAGGGCATCCCGGGTCCGCAAGGCCGTTCATGCGGGATGGCCGAGTTTCTTGAGCCGGCACGGCAGCCGGCCCGATCCGCGCCGCGACGGAGCCCGTCCGGTCCGGGACGCGGGCGGGCCTTGCGCGATCCGCTCGCGCCCCTCATTGTCCCGTGGTCAGGACGATCGACACCGGCGGGGTGGCGTATGGCGAGCCGGGTGGTGGCGTGAGCGACGACGATCAGGCCGGGAGACCGGAGCCGGGAGCCAGCCATTCCGCGGAAGCGCCGTCGCTGGCGCATCTCAAATCCGCGACGATCCGCGAGCCCGGGCTCGACGATCGCGGCAGCGTGTTCTTCGCGGCGATCGAGATGACACGGATGCCGATGATCCTGACCGATCCCCGGCAGCCCGACAACCCGATCGTGTTCGCCAACCGGGCGTTCCAGGATCTCGTCGGCTATCCGCAAGCCGAGCTGGTCGGCCGCAATTGCCGCTTCCTGCAAGGCCCCGAGACCAGCCGCGAGACCGTGGCCGAGCTGCGCCAGGCGGTCGAGGAGCGTCGGGCGATCGCGACCGAGATCCTGAACTATAAGCGCGACGGCTCGCCGTTCTGGAACGGCATCTTCATCGGCCCGGTCTTCGACGAGGCCGGGGAGATCGTGTATTTCTTCGCCTCGCAGCTCGACGTGACCCGTCGGCGCGTCTCGGAGCAGGCCTTCCGCCAGGCCCAGAAGATGGAGGCGATCGGCCAGCTCACCGCCGGCCTCGCCCACGACTTCAACAACCTGCTGCAGGTGGTGACCGGCAACCTCGAACTGGCGCGCAACTCCGTCACCCACGAGCGGGCGCAGCGCCAGCTCGCCAACGCGGCCGGCGCGGCGGAGCGGGGGGCGAAGCTGACGAAGCAGCTCCTGTCCTTCGCCCGCAAGGCGCGGCTGGAGCCGCGCTCGCTCAACCTCAACGCCCTGGTCCTCGCCTTCGCGGAGGTGGCGGAGAGCACGCTCGGCAGCACCGTCTCGGTGCGCCTCGACCTGACGCCGCGGCTGCCGGCGGTCACCCTCGACCGCACCAACCTCGAGATGGCGCTGCTCAACGTGCTCATCAACGCCCGCGACGCGATGCCGAAGGGCGGCACGGTGACGATCTCGACCGGCACGGTCCATCTCAACGGGAACGGCAAGGCCCGCAACCTGCCGCCGGGCGACTACGTGGCGCTCAAGGTGCGCGACGAGGGGGAGGGGATGGCGCCCCACGTCGCCGAGCGGGCGACCGAGCCGTTCTTCTCCACCAAGGGCCCGGGCAAGGGCACCGGCCTCGGCCTCGCCATGGCGCACGGCTTCGTGCAGCAATCCCGCGGCCGGCTGGAGATCGAGAGCCGGCCACAGAGTGACGGCACCGGCGGCGGCACCGTCGTCACGATGCTGTTTCCCTCCGGGAGCGGCGCCGCCGTCGAGGAGGAGCCCGCCGAGCGCAAGGCGGTCTTGCGGCGCGGCGACGAAACGGTGCTGGTGGTCGAGGACAGCGACGACGTGCGGGCGCTCGCCCGCGAATATCTTGAGAGCCTGGGCTACCGGGTGCTCGCCGCCCGCGACGGCGAGGAAGCCTTGGGGATCCTGGAAGGGGAGGAGCGGATCGACCTCCTGTTCTCCGACATCGTGATGCCGGGCGGCGTCAACGGGCTGATCCTGGCCGAGCGGGCCGGGCGGATGCGGCCCGACCTGCCGGTGCTGCTGACCACCGGCTACAACGAGGACCTGGTGGCGGAGGGCCCCGCCACCCCGACCATGGACGTGCTCGGCAAGCCCTACCGCAAGGCCGAGCTCGCCGACCGGATCCGCGCCGCCCTCGACCGCGGCGCGAAGGCCATGCCGGCCCCGGGCGAGCCGCATCACGGCTGAGGATTTCGCAGGGGCGGACCGTGTCGTCACCGCGCCGACATGGATGATGGGTCAGAACGGCCGCGCCCGTTCTCTCGCGAGGATCCCATGCCCCGCATTTCGCTTCTCGCCGTCACGCTCCTGGTGTCGGGCGCGTCCGCCGCCCTGGCGCAGGCCCCGCAAGCCTTCCCGGCCACGCTCGCCGGCCACGCCGTGCTGCCGGCCGACAGCCTCGCGCCGCTGCCGGCGGATGCGCCGAAGGACCTCGCCACGCCGGGCAAGTTCACCACCGGCCGCCGGGTCGAGGCGGTCGGCACGGTCGAGGCACAGTCGATGGGTCGGACCACCAGCATGAAGCTGCCCCTGCGCGGCCAGCCGCTCCAGGGCCATTCCGGCATCAAGCACATGGCGGACGGCACCTACTGGGTGCTGACCGATAACGGCTTCGGCACCAAGGCGAACTCGCCCGACGCGATGCTGTACCTGAACCATTACCGTATCGATTTCGACAAGGGCGGCGTCGAGCGCCTGGAGACGATCTACCTGCGCGATCCGGACAAGAAGGTCCCGTTCCGCATCGCCAACGAGGGAACGGACAGCCGCTACCTCACCGGCAGCGACTTCGACCCCGAGAGCTTCCAGTTCGTCGGCGACCATATCTGGATCGGCGACGAGTTCGGCCCGTTCCTGATCAAGGCCGACCGCAAGGGCCGGATCGAGGCGGTGTTCGACACCCTGGCCGGGGGCAAGCCGGTCCGCTCCCCCGACAACCCGGCGGTGACCACTCCGGCGGCGCCGGGCGGGCCGGTGGTCTTCAACGCCCGCCGCTCCAAGGGCTTCGAGGGCATGGCGGCCTCGCCCGACGGCAGCCGGCTCTACGCGCTCCTCGAAGGCCCGCTCTGGGACGCCGATGCCAAGGCGTTCGAGACGCATGACGGCCGCGCCGTGCTGCGGATCCTCGAATTCGACACCAGGGCCGAGACCTGGACCGGCCGATCCTGGCTCTACCCGCTGGAGCAGGCCGGCAACGCCATCGGCGACTTCAACCTGATCGACGGTACGACCGGATTGATCATCGAGCGCGACGACGGCGAGGGCACTGCCGATAGGGCCTGCCCGGCGGGCCAGAAGGGCCCGGATTGCTTCTCGGTCCCGGCCAAGTTCAAGCGCGTCTACAAGATCGCGATGACCGACACCGACCAGGGCGGCCCGGTGCGCAAGATCGGCTTCATCGACCTGATGCGCATCGCCGATCCGGACAGGAAGGCGCAAAAGCCGCTCACCGACGGCGCGCTCGCCTTCCCGTTCTGGACCATCGAGAACGTCGACAAGGTCGACGACACCCACATCATCGTCGGCAACGACAACAACCTGCCGTTCTCGGCGAGCCGCGATCCGCACAAGGTGGACGACAACGAGTTCGTGCTCTTGGAGGTCGGGGAGTTCCTGAAGGCGAAATAGAGCATTTTCCGACGAAGTGGATGCCGGTTCGTCGCAGACAATGCGGTAAAATCAGAAGCTTCGCGATTGCGGCGCGATCGTGAAGCTTTTTTCGTGATACGAAATCCGGGAAGGATCGTCCGGATCTCGTATCAAAGAAGCGCCCGGGCCGCTTGCGCGACCTTGCGGATCGAGGTGTCGACCTCGCCGGCCGAGCCGGTGATCCGCTCCATGTTCCGGCGCACCGAGGCGACGCTCCGGGCGGCATCCTGCATGTTGGCCGACATGTCGCGCGTCACCGCGGCCTGCTGGGTGATGGCGCTCGATACCCCGACCGAGATCTCGCTGACATGGCCGATCGCCGCGACGATGCCCTCGAGCGCCGCGACCGCCTCCGAGGTCGCGCCCTGCACGGCGTCGATCTGCGTGCCGATCTCCTGCGTCGCCCTCGCCGACTGGCCGGCCAGCGCCTTGACCTCCGCGGCCACCACCGCGAAGCCGCGGCCGGCCGCGCCCGCTCGGGCCGCCTCGATGGTGGCGTTGAGCGCCAGCAGGTTGGTCTGGTCGGCGATCGAGGAGATCAGCGACACCGCCTCGCCGATCCGGTCGGCGGCCTTCGTCAGGCCCGCCACGATGCCGCCGGCATCCTGGGCCTTGCGCACCGCCGCGTCGGAGGCGGAGCGGGCATCCTCGGCGTGACGGCCGAGCTCGGCGATGGAGGCGGCGAACTCCTCGGTCCCGGCGGCCACCGCCTCGACGTTGCCGGAGGTCCGGGCCGTCTGATCGGCGGTGGCCCGGGCCTGGTCCGAGACCTCCGAGACTGCGACCGTGATCGCCGCGATGTCGGCTTCGATCGCCCTTTGGCCGGCGCTCCGGCGCTGGCGATCGACCACCTGCCGGGTGATGTCGGTGGCGAACTTCACCACCGCGCAAGGCCGGCCGTCGAGATCGAGCACCGGGTTGTAGGCGCCGAAGATCCACACCTCCCGGCCGTCCTTGGCGATGCGATGGAACTCGCCGGCCTGGTGGCGGCCGGCGGCGAGCGCCTCCCAGAACGCCGCGTAGGCGGCGCCCGACCGCTCGGCCCCGGCGATGAACAGGCTGTGGTGACGGCCCACCACCTCGTCGCGGGTGTAGCCCATCACGTCGAGGAAGACGGCATTGGCCTCGGTGATCGTCCCGTCGAGGGTGAAGTGGATCACCGCCTGTGAGCGGTCGAGGGCCGCGATCTGGCCGGCCAGGGAGGCGTCGCGCTCCTTGCGAGCGGTGATGTCGGAGGCGAGCTTCACGATCCGCACCACGCGGCCGCGCCGGTCGAGCACCGGGTCGTAGGAGGCCTGGATCCAGATCGAGCGGCCGTCCTTGGCGATGCGGCGGAACTCCCGGGTCTCGAACCGGCCCTCGCGCAGGCCCTGCCAGAACGCGGCGTAGGCCGGGCCCTCCCGCTCGGCCGGCGGCACCAGCAGGCCGTGATGCCGGCCCCGCAACTCGGCCAGGGTGTAGCCGGTCAGGCCGAGAAAGCAGGCATTCGCGTCGAGGATCGTCCCGGAGGGGTCGAACTCGATCCGGCCCTGCGACCGGTCGACGGCCGCGAGCAGCGCCGCATGGCGCGAGTGAAGGAAGGACACGGCGGGAGCCTCTGCGTCTCGTGAGACGGACACTGCGCCGAGGTCGTTACTGAACGATGAAGAAAAAATTCTTCCGGATCATGATTTGCGCAAGAAAATAAGCCTATAACTTGTGGCTTACAAAACGTCGTTAAGGCGAATTTGCGTGTTATACTATAGGATGTTATCCGCCTGATCCGGTAGATTCGCATGGACCGCTGGGGCCGCCTTCGTTGATGGATGGCGCAGCGGGCGGTTCGGTGCAGCGGAGCCGTCCGTCGAGGCGGCGGCTATGCCCGGTGGCGAGTTGCCAGCATTTCCCAGGACGTGGGCCCGCATGGTCGCAGCCGCGACCGATGCAATTCCATTTGGCGCAATATTATCGCGAATAAAATTCCCGCCGGCAGGTTGGAGCGGCGAGGCCGCCATCCGGGCGGCGGCCCGATGCGGGGCAACTGGCTTAAGGCCGGGCGTCGGTCCCAGCCGGATCGCGTCGCGGGAAGGGCTCCCGCCCGATTGCGTCAGCCCTTCGCCTCAGCCCTTGCGCTGGCCCTTCATGTAGCTGGTGATCGCCGCCTGGCAGTCCGGGGACAGCTTGGACTTGTTCTGGCGGAAGCAGGCCTGCACCTCCGGCCCGTCCGGCGAGAGATTGCCGCAATAGGTCAGGTAATCGCCGGTGCAGTGCTGCTTGAGCACCGCGCGGTCGGCCATGAGAGGCTGGGCCAGTGCGGCGCCGGTGGTCAGAACGAGGATCAGGGTGGAGCGCAGGAGCACGACGTCTCTCCGAAGGAGGGATGGGAGGGCGGGTCCGGAGCGGGGAGGCGAGATCCTGCCCGACCCGTCCCGCCACAATGGATGTCCCCGGCCGTGCGCGCTTTTAGCAGCCTGGGGGCCGCGGGCAAGCTTCCGCTGCGGAAACACCGAGATTTGTGGCTGAGCGAGAGCCGCTGCCGATGCCGGAGCACCGGGCCTCGACTGCCGCCCGACCGGATCGACCCGTCCGGAATCGGCACGCCTTTAAGACGAGGCGGCGCCGGGACTGGACGGGTCGATCGTCTTCTTGGGCGAAGACTATTTCCGGAAGATTTCTTCCGGACACGGGCCTTGCGCCGTCACGCGGCGCAGGGCCGTCCGCAGCGGATGATCTCGTCGCGAGGGGTGATCGTTCGCCGCTCAGAGGCGGCTGAGGCGCACGCGGGCGACGCCCGACATGCCGATCGCCCGGGCCGAGGCCTGGGACAGGTCGATCACCCGGCCGCCGACATAGGGGCCGCGGTCGTTGATGCGCACCACGACCGAGCGGCCGTTCGTCGTGTTGGTGACCCGGACCCGGGTGCCGAAGGGGAGGCGGCGGTGAGCCGCCGTGAGGGCGTGCGTGTTGAAACGCTCGCCATTCGCAGTGCGCCGGCCCTGAAATCCGGGGCCGTACCAGGAGGCACGGCCGGACTGGGCTTCGGCGGGCGTGCTGGCTTGTATCGTCACTCCGACGGCGCCCGCTGCTGCGAGGCCGATGATCGCCAGCTTTGCCTTCGAAACCATTTCGCATTCCCGTTCTTGTTGCTTGACGCGGTGCAACATAAAACGGAACGAGGCGACATTATGGAACAGTCAAAATAAAGATATTCTGGCGCATACTCGGGAATGGTGATTGGGTGGATTGTCGCGGTTTACATTGGTTAACTGTTTTCGCAAGGTGCACCCGGAGCGGTCGGGGTCGTGCCCGCGCCACGGTGCGGCCAAGGTTGGCCGGGCGGGGCCTCACAGGGTGCGCGCCGCCTCCCGCAGGGCGATGCGGATCAGGTCGGCGAGGGTGCGGGCGCCGAGCTTGCGCCGCAGCTGCGTGCACGCATTGGCGATGGTCTTGTAGCTCAGGCCCAGTTCCTCGGCGATCGCGCCGTGCGAGCGGCCGGCGCCGAGGCGCGCCAGGATCTGCCGCTCGCGCGGGGTGAGGGGGGGCGCCGTCGGCGTCTCGCGCCGCAGGCGGTCGACCTCGGCGGCGAGCGACGGCGCGACGTAGGTGCCGCCGTCCCGCACCCGCTCGAAGGCGAGGTGCAGCTCCGACGAGGCGGTGTCCTTGAGCACGTAGCCGGCCGCCCCGCTCTCGAGGGCACGAGCGGCGATCTCCGGATCGTCGTGCATGCTGAAGACCAGGATGCGAGTGCCCGGCGCCACTGCCCGGATCCGCCGGATCAGCGCGAGTCCGCTCAAGGAGGCGCCCTGGAAGGTGAGGTCCGCCACCACGAGGTCGGGGCGGTGGCGCCGGAAGCGCCGGTAGCCGGCGGCGATGCCGGTGGCCTCGTGCACCGTCGCGACGCCGGCATCCTCCAGCACCCGGCGGCAGCCCTGCAGCACGATCGGGTGGTCGTCGACGACGAGCACGTCCATGGCGTCCTCACTCCGGTTGGGCCCGCGGCGCCGCCGCGGGCCGTCTTGCCTCAGGGCCGTCTTGCCTCAGGGCCGTCTTGCCTCAGGGCCGTCTTGCCTCGAAGTCGTCTCGTCTTCAGTTGGTCGGCTGTCCGGCCGAGACCTTGGCGGTCCAGTCGTCGAAGGCGACGATCGTCTGGCGCTGCTCGCCCAGGGACTCGATCCCCAAGGAGACGACGTCGCCGGCCTTCAGGAAGCGGGCCGGCTTCATGCCCATGCCGACGCCGGGCGGCGTGCCGGTGGTGATGACGTCGCCGGGTTCGAGCAGCATGAAGTGCGACAGGTAGGAGACGATCTGCCGGCAGTCGAAGATCATCGTGCGGGTCGAGCCGGTCTGCATCCGCTCACCGTTCACATCGAGCCACATCCCGAGATTCTGCACGTCGGCGATCTCGTCCGGGGTGACGAGCCAGGGGCCGAGGGGGCCGAAGGTCGGGCAGCCCTTGCCCTTGGTCCAGGTGCCGCCGCGCTCGAGCTGGAACTCGCGCTCGGACACGTCGTGGCAGACGCAGTAGCCCGCGACGTAGTCGAGCGCCTCGTTGGCGTGGACATAGGAGGCGCGCTTGCCGATCACGATGGCGAGCTCGACCTCCCAGTCGGTCTTGGCCGAGCCCTTGGGCAGGATCACGTCGTCGGTCGGGCCGACGATGCAGGACGGCGCCTTGTTGAACAGGATCGGCTCGGCGGGAATCGGCGAGCCGGTCTCGGCGGCGTGGTCGGCATAGTTGAGGCCGATGGCGATGAAGTTGCGCACGTTGCCGACGCAAGGCCCGAGCCGCGTGCCGGCCGGCACCTCGGGCAGGCTCGCCGGATCGATCGCCCGCAGGTTGGCCAGGGTGTCGGCGGCGAGATGGGGACCGGCGACGTCGCGGATCACGCCCGACAGGTCGCGGATCGTGCCGTTCCGGTCGACGAGGCCCGGCTTCTCCGCCCCGCTCTCGCCCCAGCGCACAAGCTTCATTGGTCGTCTCCGAGAAAGGTCCTTGCGGGCCGGGACATTGGCGCCGGCGCCTTTCCGCCGCAAGCCGGCAGGCACGGCCCGAGGGCTTTGGGCCCGTTGCAGTTTCGTCACATCTGTGGCGAAACCGTGCCGAAGGGGCGTTTGGCAACACTCGAAGCCCGTCTTGCCTATACATCGCCGACGACAGCCTACACTGTTTTGGTTGCTATCTTGCCGGGAGATGGCAGTCATTCCTGGTTCGATAGCAGGTATCGACAAGTCGTGCTGACGGAGCGGCAGCGCCGGTCCGGGATTGCCTGCCGGATGCCTGCCGTATCATCATCCCGCTCAAGCTGTGGGCGTCCGAAGAAGCCGCACGGCACGGAATCTATGGGTGTCGAGGTAACGTCATGACGGGTTCGAGGAGGGCGGCGCTGCTCGCCGGCGCATCGCTGATGCTGCTGGCGGGGGCCAACGGGGCGGCGCAGGCGGCGGCGTTCGGGCTGCGCGAGCAGAGCGCCCAGGCGATGGGGCTCGCCTTCGCGGGTGCGGCCTCCGGCTCCGGCGGCCTGTCGTCGATGTTCTGGAACCCGGCCGTCGTCACGATGAAGCCGGGCTGGAACTCGGACTTCAACGCCACCCTGGTGGCACCCTCGGCCACCATCACGCCGACCACCGGCACCTTCCCGCCACTGATCGGGCTCGGCAGTTCGGGCGATATCGGCCAGGCCGCGGTGCTGCCCGCCACCTACTCGAACTATCAGCTCAACGACCGGCTGTTCATCGGCCTGTCCGGCGCCGCGCCGTTCGGCCTCATCACCAAGCCGAGCCCGGTCTGGGCCGGCCAGACCTACAGCCGGTCCTCGAAGATCTTTTCGCTGAACTTCAACCCGGTGATCGGCTACAAGGTCAACGACTGGCTGTCGGTCGCCGCCGGGCCGGTGCTCGAATACTTCAAGCTGACGCTCCGCCAGGCGACCGGCATCACCCCGAGCGCGAATACGGCGTTCATCAAGGGCGACGACTGGGGTTGGGGCTTCACGGCGGGTGTCGTGGCGCGGCTCTCCGAGGGCACCACGGTCGGTGTCGGCTACCGCTCCTCGATCAACCACCAGCTCGAGGGCTCGGCCTTCGGCATCGGCCGGATCCGCTCCTCGCTGAACACCCCCGAGAAGGTCTCGGTCGGCCTGACCCAGGCGATCACCCAGGACTTCCGCCTGAATTTCGGCTTCGAGTGGGACAACTGGACCCGGCTCGGCTCGCCGGCGATCGTCTCGCTGGCGCTCGGCCGGCCGGTGACGGCCCTGCCGCTGAACTACAAGAACGGCTTCTACTACTCGGTCGGCGCCGAGTACGACTTCACGCCGCAATGGACCGGCCGCCTCGGCTTCGCCTACGAGCAGTCGCCGATCGACCTCTCGAACCGCTCGACCCGCTTGCCCGACGGCGACCGCTACTTTGCCTCGGTCGGCGCCAGCTACCGCTACAGCGAGAAGATCCAGTTCGACGTCTCCTACCAGCACCTGTTCTCGGTCGGCGGCCGCAACCGGATCGCCATCGTGCCGGGAGAGCCGCTCTACACCCCGCCGCTCGCCTTCCTGGCCACCTCGGATGCCAGCGCCGACATCGTTTCGGTCGGCCTGAAGTACCGCTGGGACAACCCGCCGGCCCCGGCGCCGATCCCGGTGCCGCTGGTGAGGAAGTACTGACGGGAGGGCGCCCTTCGAGGGGCAGTGGACGGCCCCTCTCGATGGCGTTTCCACACTGCATGTCATTCCGGGGCCGCGCAACGGAGCCCGGAATGACGTATCGGACGGATTTCCGACTGCTGAGCGGTTCAAGCGCGTCGTCAGAATCCGATGAGAGACCATGACGACTCTCCCGCCGACCCCTATCCCCGACAATCGCAAGCTCGTCATCAACAAAACCGCCAAGCTGTTCGCGAACAATCTCGACCGAGCATCGACGGCGTGTTTCACGGTCGGCGCAGCAACGCCTGTGACCGGCTGGCTCTTCGGAGTGAGTAGACTGAACCAGGTGCCATGGTGGTTTCTGGCAGTCATCGTCTCCTGTTGGCTCGGAGGCTCCGCGCTCCTACATTATCTGGCACGACGCGCTCTCAGAGGGCTCATCCCATGAACGAGTATGCGGTCCTCGCCCTGATCGTCCCCTTCGTCGCGGTCGGCGTCGCCTACGTCGCGGTCCGGGTCCAGGAGCGGCAGATAGCCCGTCTGAGACGGGACCTCGAGGCCGAAGCCGAGCAGGCGCGGCGCGCAGCTCTCGGCTAGGGCCGAAAGCCAGTCGTCCTGATGATGGGATGTTGGTCGCGACGCGATTTAGACGACTCTGTGCCGACATCAACAATCGCGACAGCCATGACCCACGAACTCTACCGCGTGATACGCCTGCTCGAACGGGAGCGCATTCACTACCGTCTTGATCGCCACCGCGACGACAGCATCATGGTTACGGCAACCTTGGTCGGCGAGCGGATCGAGATCGATGTGTTCGAGGACGGGCACATCGAATATTCTCGCTTCCGCGGAAGCGAGGATGTGGAGGATGACGTCGCCTTGCTCGAAGCGCTGGTTCGCGAGGAGGTCAAGGAGTGATGGTCCTTCCGCTTTTTACTCTCGGTGGCCCTTCACGTGGCTGAGGTGATAGACTTCGGACCTTGAGCAACGCTTTAGAAGAGAGCCCCCGGGACCACTCCCCGGGGGCTCTGCGTCATCTCACGCCTTCTCAAGCACGTAGGTCCCGGGCGCCTGGCCCAGGGACGGCAGCACCCCGCCGCCCGGCTGGCGCGCCGGCACCCGCTCGGAATTCTGGTATTCCAGCCACTGCAGCCAGTACGGCCACCACGAGCCCTTGTGCTCGGTCGCGGCCGCGATCCAGTCCTGGAGCGTGCCGTGGGCCGGCCCGCCGGTCCAGTACCCGTATTTGGGCTTGGCCGGCGGGTTGACCACGCCGGCGATGTGGCCCGAACCCGCCAGCACGTAATCGACCGTGCCGCCGAAGGCGCGGCAGCCCTCGAAGACCGAGAGGGCGGGGGCGATGTGGTCCTCCCGCGTCGCGAGGTTGAAGACCGGGATCGTCACCTTGGCCAAGTCGAGGCGCACGTTGCCCAGCACCATCTCGCCGCGCGACAGCTTGTTGTCGAGGTAGCAGTTGCGCAGGTAGAACGAGTGGTTGGCGGCCGGCATCCGGGTCGCGTCGGAATTCCAGTACAAGAGGTCGAAGGGCAGCGGCGCCTTGCCCTTCAGATAGTTGTTGACGACGTAGGGCCAGATCAGGTCGTTCGGCCGTAGCATGTTGAAGGCGTTGGCCATCTTGGCGCCTTCGAGGTAGCCGCGATCCTTCATGCCGGATTCGATCGAGCGGATCTGCGCCTCGTCGACGAAAACCTTGAGGTCGCCGGCATGGGTGAAGTCGACCTGGGTGGTCAGGAAGGTGCTGCTGGCGATGCGGTCGTCGCCCACCGCCGCCATGTAGGCGAGGCTGACCGCCAGCAGCGTGCCGCCGACGCAGTAGCCCACCGCCGAGACCTGGCGCTCGCCGGTCGCCTTCTCGATCGCCTCCAGGGCCGAGAAGATGCCCTCGCGCATGTAGCTCTCGAAGTCCTTCGAGGCGTGGCGCGCATCCGGGTTGACCCACGAGATCACGAACACCGTCAGACCCTGGCTCACCGCCCAGCCGATGTAGCTCTTGTCCTTGTTCAGATCGAGGATGTAGAACTTGTTGATCCAGGGCGGCACGATCAGGAGCGGGCGCTTGAGCACCGTGTCGGTCTGCGGCGCGTACTGGATCAACTCGATCAGGTCGTTGCGAAAAACGACCTCGCCGGGGGTGCTCGCCATGTTGACGCCGACCTTGAACTGGCCCTGGTCGGTCTGGCGCACGCGCAGTTCGCCGCCGCCAGCCTCCACGTCCTCGGCCAGCATCTTCATGCCGCGCACCAGGTTGGCGCCGTTCTCCCGGAAGGTTTCGCGGATCAGTTCCGGGTTGGTCGCCACGAAGTTCGACGGCGACATCGCGCCGGAGATCTGCCGGACGTAGAACTGCGCCTTGGCGCGGGTGTGGGCGTCGAGCCCCTCGGCCTCGTCGACCAGGATCTCGGCCCAGCGGGTGGTGATCAGATAGCCCTGCTTCAGGAAGTCGAAGACCGGGTTCGTCGTCCATTCGGGGGCGGCGAAGCGCTTGTCCTTCGGATCGGGCAGGGCGACGGGGGTGACCGTCTCGCCCTGCATCTTCTGCAGGGTCGAGCCCCACAGGGCCAGGAACTGCCCCCCGATCAGGCTCTGGGCCTCCATCGCCTTCTGAGGATCGGTGAACCATTTCTCGGCCACGGTGCCGAGCGTGCGCACGACCTCGGTCACCGATTCGGCCAGAGCCGTGTTCGGCTTGCCCGCTTCGAGAGGCTTGGCGTAGGCGGCGAGCGCCCGGCTGAACTGCTCGGTCATCAGGCCCGCGTTGCGCGACAGGGCCTCCACATCCGCCCCCGGAATCTGCGCCCCCGGTATCTGCGCGCCCGGTCCCTGCGCACCCGACGCCGTACTCCTCTCAGATGTCACGCGCGTTCTCCTCCCTGATTGTCGGCGGTCCGCCGGAGCAAGCCGCCTTTCGGACAAAATATCGTCGCAAACCGCCGGTTCCGCCAGATGACCGGACCGGGTTTCCTCATCGCCACGGTGCCCTCGCGCAAGGTTCCCCAAACGTCATGCCCGCGTTCCCCGCTCTTTCGCCCGCCTTCGCCCGCGCCGCAATGCTCCTGACCTGCCTCGCCACCGGCGGCTGCGTCCTCGACGGGGCCGGCGTGCGCGAGGCCGCCAAGTCGGCCGGGTTCGGCCCCAAGGAGGTCGCGGCCCCCGACTTCGTGACCCAGTCCCGCCGTGGGGGCGGAGACTTCCTGCCGGTCGGCGAATCGGCCCCGCCTCGCGAAACCCGCGCCAAGTCGGCCGCCGGGGTGAAGCAGCTCGAGGCCGATCTCGATGCCAGCCGCCAGCGCAACGAGGCGCGGGGCCGCGACGCCGCCAAGGTCGGCGGCGCGGTCAAGCCGCCGGCTCCGCCGCAAGTCCCCTCCAACTAAGGTCCCGCCGGCCGAGTGACGCAAGTGCGGACCGGCGAACTTCCTCTTGCCCCAAAACCCCTCTAGACAGCCTATGTGACACGCGCGTCGCAGCGGCGGCGCCGATCCAGGACCCGGCCATGACCGATTTTCACCGCATCAAGCGACTGCCCCCCTACGTCTTCGAGCAGGTCAACCGGATCAAGGCCGCCGCCCGCGCCAACGGCGCCGACATCATCGACCTCGGCATGGGCAATCCGGACCTGGACGCGCCCCGCCACGTGATCGAGAAGCTGGTCGAGACCGCCGGCAAGCCGCGCACCGACCGCTACTCGGCCTCGAAGGGCATCGCCGGCCTGCGCCGCGCCCAGGCGAACTACTACCAGCGCCGCTTCGGCGTTTCGCTCAACCCCGACACGCAAGTCGTGGCCACACTCGGCTCCAAGGAGGGCTTCGCCAACATGGCGCAGGCCATCACGGCGCCGGGCGACGTGGTGCTGGTGCCCAACCCGAGCTACCCGATCCACGCCTTCGGCTTCCTGATGGCGGGCGGCGTGGTCCGCTCGGTCCCGGCCGAGCCGACCCCGGCCTTCTTCCCGGCGGCCGAGCGGGCGATGCAGCACTCGATCCCCAAGCCCGTGGCGATGGTGGTCTGCTATCCCTCGAACCCGACGGCCTACGTCGCTTCCCTCGACTTCTACCGCGACCTCGTCGCCTTCGCGAAGAAGCACGAGCTGATCCTGCTCTCCGACCTCGCCTATGCGGAGGTCTATTTCGACGATAAGAACCCGCCACCCTCGATCTTGCAGGTGCCGGGCGCGATCGACGTGGCGGTGGAGTTCACCTCCCTGTCGAAGACCTTCTCGATGGCCGGCTGGCGGATGGGCTTCGCGGTCGGCAACGAGCGGCTGCTCGCGGCGCTGACGCGGGTGAAGTCCTACCTCGATTACGGCGCCTTCACGCCGATCCAGGTCGCCGCCACCGCGGCCTTGAACGGCCCGGAGGACTGCATCCACGAGATGCGCGCCACCTATCGCCGCCGCCGCGATGCGATGGTCGATGCGTTCCAGAAGACGGGCTGGGACATCCCGGTGCCGTCGGCCTCGATGTTCGCCTGGGTGCCGATCCCGGAGCGCTTCAGGAGTCTCGGCAGCCTCGAATTCTCGAAGCTGCTCGTCGAGAAGGCCGACGTGGCGGTGGCGCCGGGCATCGGCTTCGGCGAGCACGGCGACGATTACGTGCGGATCGCGCTGGTCGAGAACGAGCAGCGCATCCGCCAGGCGGCCCGCAACATCCGCCGCTTCTTCGACAATGCCGACCGCACCCTGCACAACATCGTGCCGATGCAGAAGGTCGGCTGATACGCTGTCCGAAACGATCCGTTCGGACAGCGTATCCCCGCCGGCGCGGCGCCCGAGCGAAGCCGGTTTCCGCATCGCGAAGCGATCGATCGGAAACCGGATCAGTCCGACACTTGTGGCCGGGGGGCGACAGGGGAGGCGCAATCGCGCCTCCGGCCGCCCTCCGGGTTGATCCGGGCCTCGGGCGGCGTCAGGGTGCGGCCAAGGTTTGGTTCCACCTCAGGGTCTCCGATGCGTCGCTCGCTGAAGCTCGTCGTTCTCGCCGCCGCGGCCGCCCTGCCGGCCGCCTGCGCGCCGAACCCGATCATCGCCCGCGACCCCGTCCCGGCCCCGAGCCCCGACGTCGCCTATCGCTGCTCCTCGACCCCGGCATTGCTCAACGGCTACTGGGCCGATTGCGAGCGGGTGCGGCGCGAGCGCGAGGTCGTGGTCCGCACCAAGGGCTGACGGTCGCTCCACCCCGGACACCACGCCGCGCCCTGGAACCGGGCGCCGCTCTCAGTGCGTTAACCGGCATCCTGTCACCGGAGGATGCCCCGCGTGATCCGTCGTTTCATCCTGCCGCTCGCCGGCTTGGCCTGTGTCGCTCCAGCCTGCCTCTCGGGCCCGGCCCTTGCCCAGTCCCCCCTCGCGGTGCGGGTGCGCCCGCCTGCCGTCGCTCCGGACATCTACAGCCGCGCCGCCGCACCCGGCCCCACCGTGCTGCAGGTCTCGCCCGACGTGATCGTCGGCCCGCTGCCCGCGGGCCCGACCGGCCTGGTGGCGATCCGCGCCGTGCCGGTCGCCGCCGTGACCAATGGCGGCGCCTTCGGGCCGACCGGCTACGGCTACTACAATGACAGCCCGAGCGAGGGCCCGCTCAACCGCCCGCACCGCATGGCCGATTACATCCTCGGCAGCCGGGCCTACTGATCCTCACCCCCACGGAAGGAACGTCCCCATGCGTGCACGCCTCCTCGCGGCGGGCCTGTTTGCCGGCCTCGCCACCGTCGCCGCAGCGCTGCCGGCCGCGGCCCAGAGCGTCGGCTACGTCACAGGCCTCCCGGGCAGGGATCCGGCCGGCGACGACGAGATCGGCTGGGGGCCGGCCTATCGGCCCGAGACCAGCTTCTCGCAGCCCGGCACCCCGCCGACCCCGGGGGACTTCGCCGGCGCGGCGTATCGCGCTCGCACCGGGCATGGGCCGTACGACGCGATCCAGGCCCCGATGCGTCCGGTCCGCGCGTACCAGGACCCGGGCTACGGCTACGCGCCGGCGGGCTATTATGGCGAGCCCGGATATGCTCCGCGGGCGCGGAGCGTGCGGGTGAAGCACCGGCATCACGCCAAGACGAAGGTGCATCGGGCGTATCGGCAGGTGATGCGCTGAGGATCCCGATGACTGATCCTCGACGGAGCTGAAGTCCGTTCGTGTCGGGCGACCGACCGACAACCCTCCGTCGTCATCCCGGGTTCTCGCCGATCGGCGAGCCCCGGGATGACCCTCGGAGTTTGGAACGCGCGTGGACTGACGCTCGAGTTCGTCGATCCGATCTGCGAGTGACCGCCCGTCAGGCAAACCCTTCCAGCACGATCTTCCCCTTCGCCCGCCCGCTCTCCAGCAGTGCATGCGCCCGGCGCAGGTTCGCGGCACCGATCGGCCCGAAATGCTCGGCCAAGGTGGTGCGCAGCCGCCCGGCCTCGACGAGGCGGGCCACCTCGTCGAGCAGGTCGCCTTGCGCCGCGATGTCGACGGTGCCGAACATCGGCCGGGTGAACATGAATTCCCAGTGCAGCGACAGGCTCTTGCGCTTGAGGAGCGACACGTCGAGCGTCGCCGGGTCGTCGATCAGCGCGAGCCGACCCTGCGGTGCCATCAGCTCGGCAATCGCCGGGAGGTGCGTGTCGGTATGGGTGGTCGAGAAGACGAACCCCGGGGCGCCGAGGCCGAGAGCGGCGATCTGAGCGGCGAGCGAGGCCCCGTGATCGACGACGTGGTGGGCACCGAGTTCGCGGCTCCACGCTGTCGTCTCCGGCCGCGAGGCGGTGGTGATGACGGTGAGGTCGGTGAGCTGGCGCGCGAGTTGGGTCGCGATCGAGCCGACGCCGCCGGCCCCGCCGACGATCAGCACGGCATGGGCCGCCCCCGGCACGGGTTTGCGAATGTCGAGACGGTCGAACAGCGTCTCCCAGGCGGTGATCGCGGTCAGCGGGAGGGCCGCGGCCTCGGCGAAGGAGAGCGAGGCGGGCTTGCGGCCGACGATGCGCTCGTCGACGAGGTGGAACTCGGCATTGGTGCCGGGGCGCTCCAGGGCGCCGGCATAGAACACCTCATCGCCGGGGCGGAACCGCGTCGCCTCGGGACCGGCGGCCACGACGATGCCGGCGGCGTCCCAGCCCAGCACCTTCCAGCCGCCGGCCTCGGGCGCCGCGCGGCGGCGCACCTTGGTGTCGACGGGGTTCACCGAGACCGCCCGGACCTCGACGAGAAGGTCGCGGCCCGTGGGCTCGGGGCGGGGCAGGGTGATGTCCTGGAGGGCGGCTTCGTCCTCGATCGGCAGGGAGGTCTGGTAACCGACGGCGCGCATGGGCGGGCTCCTCTGCATCATTCGCCGAAGTGGTCACCGGTTCGGCGAAATGAATGATGCAACACAAGAATCCGAGCAGGCCCGCGCGAGCGGGACGGCTCGGAGATGACGGAAGCCGAGATGACCGCTACCGTCATGATGCGCAAGAACGCACATGAAGCGCCCATAGTGTCGAAAAGGATACCGTCATGGCCCGCACCCGGCACCGCAGCCTGGATTGCAGCCCGGGCTGCGCCGTCGAGGCGACGCTGCAACTCATCGACGGCAAGTGGAAGGGCGTGATCCTCTACCACCTCCTGGCCGAGGCGCCGGCGCCGGAGGACTCGCTCCGGTTCAACGCGTTGCGCCGGCGGATGCCGAACGTGACCCAGCGCATGCTGACCAACCAGCTGCGCGAGCTCGAGGCGGATGGGTTCGTGCACCGCACGGTCTATGCCGAAGTGCCGCCGCGGGTGGAGTATCGCCTGACGGCGCTCGGCCGCAGCCTCGAACCGGTGATCCGTGCACTCAAGGCCTGGGGCGACGTTCATGCCGCGGTGGCGCCCAAGATCGTGGCGCCTGAGGCGGATGCGGCCTGACGGATCAGCGCGACAGGCTGCGGAAGGCGCAGACCCGGCCGCGATCCTCGTAGCCGGCCGGGCATTGCGCCACGCAGGCACCGGCCGCGAATTTGAGGGGAGGGCGGCAATAGCTCTCTTCCTGCTGCGCCTGCACGGATGGTGGCGCCAGAAGCGCGACCACGATCGTCACGGCGGCGGTCAGGATGATCCCGAGGGCAACGAGGCGCAGCACGGATCCGCACTCCTGCTGTGTGTGCACTGCACTGTACCATATGGGACCGGTTTCATGCACTGACAGGTCCGCGCGCGAGCGACGGGTCCGGAGGGGCTGGGGATGGCGCGGTGCGGCATCCTGGCTCCGCTTTCCTGCCTGCTTGACCCGCTCCGGCAGACATGGCCCCACTGCAGACAGGCTCCGGTCAGGGATCGATCCGGTCCCGCTGCCGACATCGACCCAAAGCAGGACCCCGCCTCTCGCGCAGGGAAAGGACAGGATACCAGACGATGGCGGAACTCAGCCGTCCGGATCTCGATTACCGCCTGAAGCAGCAGAAGATCCTGTCCGAATTCGGCGTCGAGGCCCTGCGCGCCGACGATCTCGGCCGGCTGCTGCAACGCGCCACCGAACTCTGCGCGGACGGGATGTCGGCGCAGTTCTGCAAGGCGCTCGAATACAAGCCCGGCCGCGACACGCTCCTGGTCATCGCGGGCGTCGGCTGGGGGCCGAACGTCGTCGGCCACGCCACCGTCGGCGCCGATCTCGCCTCTCCGGCAGGCTACGCCCTCAAGACCGGGCAGCCGGTGATCTCGAACCACCTCGAGAACGAGCACCGCTTCCGCACCCCCCAGCTGATGGCCGATCACGGCGTGCGCCGGGCGCTCAACGTGCTGATCCGCAACCGCGAGGGCGATTTCGGGGTGCTGGAGGTCGACGACACCCGCGAGGGCCAGTTCGACGAGGCCGACATCGCCTTCATGCAGGGCTTCGCCAACCTGCTCGGCGGCGCCATCGAGCGCCAGCGCTCGGAAGCCCGCCTCCAGGCCGCCCTGGACCGGCAGGAACTGCTCACCCGGGAGATGAGCCACCGGGTCAAGAACAGCCTTGCCACCGTGGCCGGCCTGCTCTCGCTCCAGGCCCGGACCACCGAGGACCAGCAGGCGCGCGACGCCCTGGCGGATGCCCGCTCGCGGGTCGAGGCGGTGGCGCAGGTCCACGACCAGCTCTGGCGTCAGCCCGACCTCGCGGCGGTGGAACTGTCGGGCTTCCTCGGCTCCCTGTGCGGGAAGCTGCGGGAGAGCGCGCCCGGCCACGCCATCACCTGCGAGGCCCCCGCCATGCCGATCCCGGCCGACCTCGCGATCCCGCTGGGCCTGTTCGTCAACGAACTGGTCACCAACGCGATCAAGTACGCCTATCCGGGCGGCCACGGCCCGGTGCGGGTCGCGGCCGTGCCCGAGGGCGAGGGCCGGGTCCGCCTCGGCGTTTCGGATGACGGCGTCGGCCTGCCGGACGGGTTCGACACGGGGGCCGCGCGCCGCAGCCTCGGCATGCGGGTGATCCATGGTCTTGCCCGCCAGCTCGGCGGCGAACTCACCGTCACGGGCAAGGGCGGCGCCTGTTTCGCCCTGACGGTGAATCTCGCGGTGCCGTAGCCGGTCCCTGAGGATTTTTCAGAGCCGTCACGGCGAGCCGCTTCCCACGGCCGCGCGTCTTGCACTACGCTTGCGGCAGCGCTGCCGCTTCGCCACGCCAAAAGGCGGAGCGGCGCGACGGGGGCCGGAGAACCGGCCCCGCCTCGAACAAGCCCGGGCATCAGATCCGGGCAGATCCCGAAGGGCAGGAAACGATGGGCGAGATTTCTCGCGGCGGCCCGAGCCGTCGCAGCCTCCTGGCATCCGGCGCCGCCGCGGCCGGTCTCGGGATGATCGGCGCAGGATCCCTGAACATTCGACCGGCCTTCGCGGCCGTGGACTGGAAGAAGCACGCCGGCACCACCCTCGAGGTCAACCTGATCAAGGGCCCGCGCGGCGACCTGCTCCACCGCAGCGCCGCCGAGTTCACGGCGCTCACCGGGATCAAGGTCTCCTCCGAGGTGATCCCCGAGCAGCAGCAGCGCCAGAAGATCGTCATCGAGCTGACCTCGGGCCGGCCGAGCTTCGACGTGGTGCATCTGAGCTACCACGTGCAGAAGCGCCAGTTCGACAAGGCCGGCTGGCTCGCCGACCTCTCCGGGTTCATGAAGGACCCGAACCTGACCGAACCCTCCCTGAAGGAGGCCGATTTCAGCAATGCGGGTCTGCAATATGCCAAGACCCCGAACGGCGAGATGCGCTCGCTGCCGCTCTCGGTCGATTACTTCATTCTGTACTGGAACAAGGAACTGTTCCAGAAGAAGAACGTCGCTTATCCCGAAACCTTCGACGACATGATGCGGGCGGCCGAGACCCTGACCGACCCGAAGGCCGGCACCTACGGCTTCGTCGGCCGGGGCTTGCGCAACGCCAACATGGCCTTGTGGGGGGCATTCTTCCTCGCCTATGGCGGCCGCTTCCTCGACGACAAGGGCAACCTGCTGATCGACGGCCCGGAGGCCGTGGAGGCGACCAAGCTCTACCAGCGCCTGCTGACCAAGACCGCGCCCCCCGGCGTCGTCGGTTTCAACTGGATGGAGTCGATGGCGGCCTTCACGCAAGGGCGGGCCGCGATGTGGCTCGACGGCGTCGGCTGGGCGCCGCCGCTCGAAGACCCGAACGCCTCCCGCGTCGTCGGCAAGGTCGGCTACGCGGTGGTGCCGAAGGGACCGAAGGACCACGCCTCGGCGACCTACGGCGACGGCATCGGCGTTGCGGCGGCGAGTTCCAAGAAGGAGGCGGGCTACCTCTACTGCCAATGGGCGGTGTCGAAGCTGATGGGCGGGCGCCTGCTCCAGGCGGGCGGCGGCGTGCCGTTCCGCGATTCGATCCTCAGCGACGCGGAGGTCCAGCAGGGCGTGAAGATGCCGCGCGAGTGGCTCGATTCGGTGATCGGCTCGGCCAAGATCAGCAAGCTCGGCCTGCCGGTCGTGGTGCCGGTGGCGGAGTTCCGCGACATCGTCGGCTCCGCCGTCACCGCCACCCTGTCGGGGGCCGATCCGGCGGTCGAGCTGAAGAAGGCGGCCGAGCAGTACCGGCCGATCCTCGAGCGCAGCGAGAAGGCCTGATGGCGCGGGCCGGCCTCGCATCGCCAGCGGACGACCTGTCATCGGCCGACGAGGCCGTGCCCGCCCGCTGGCGCCCCCCGGGCTACTGGCCCTTCGTGGTGCCGGCCCTCGTCGTCGTCGTCGGGGTGATCGTCTTCCCCTGGGCCTTCACCCTGTGGATGAGCGTGCATGAATGGAAGGTCGGCGCGGCGCCGGCCTTCGTCGGCCTCTCCAACTACACGCGGCTGCCGACCGATCCGCGCTTCCTCGATGCGGTGTGGCAGACGCTGGTCTATACCGCGCTCTCGGTGGTGCTGCCGCTCATCCTCGGAACGCTGGCGGCCTGCGTGTTCCACGCCAAGTTCCCGTTGCGCGGCTTCCTGCGCGGCGTGTTCATCCTGCCGATGATGGCGACCCCCGTCGCCATCGCGCTGGTCTGGACCATGATGTTCCACCCCCAGCTCGGGGTGCTGAACTATCTCCTGTCGCTTGTCGGCATTCCCCCCCAGCTCTGGGTGTTCCATCCGGCGACCGTGATCCCGTCGCTGGTGCTGGTCGAGACCTGGCAATGGACGCCGCTCGTGATGCTGATCGTGCTCGGCGGCCTCGCGGCTTTGCCCACCGAGCCCTACGAGAGCGCGCAGATCGACGGCGCCTCGATCTGGCAGATGTTCCGCCACATCACCCTGCCGCTGGTCGCCCCGTTCCTGTTCGTCGCCGCGATGATCCGGATGATCGACGCGGTGAAGAGCTTCGACATCATCTTCGCCATTACCCAAGGCGGACCAGGCACCGCCTCGGAGACGATCAACATCTATCTCTACAGTGTCGCCTTCGCCTATTACGACGTGGGCTACGGCTCGGCGATCGCCGTGGTGTTCTTCCTCCTCATCATCGCGCTCGCCGCCGCCCTGCTGGTGGTCCGCAAGCGCACGCAAGGGGCGGTGGCATGAACTGGCGCTGGCTCCTCAAGCAGGCCGCCCTGCTCTTCGCCGTCCTGGTCATCGTCTCGCCGGTGATCCTGTTCTTCGTCTGGATGCTGTCGCTCTCGGTCAAGTACGAGATCGACAACGCCGCCTATCCACCGGTGCTGATCCCCGAGCGCTTCGCCTGGAAGAACTACACCGACGTCCTCGAATCGAACCGGTTCTCGACCTATTTCGTCAACAGCCTGCTGGTCACCGGTACGGCGACCTTGCTCGCGCTCCTCGTCGGGGTGCCGGCGGGCTACGGCATCGCCCGGATGAAGGCCGCCAAGGCCGCAGTCGTGATCCTGGTCGCCCGCATCACCCCGGGCCTGTCCTACCTGATCCCGCTCTTCCTGCTGTTCCAGTGGCTCGGGCTCCTCGGCACCCTCTGGCCGCAGATCATCATCCACCTCGTCGTCACGGTGCCGATCGTGATCTGGATCATGATCGGGTATTTCGAGACGACGCCGCTGGAACTGGAGGAGGCGGCGGTGATCGACGGCGCCAGCCGCTGGCAGGTCTTTCGCTACGTCGCGCTGCCGATCGCCAAGCCCGGCATCGCCGTGGCGATGATCCTGGCGGTGATCTTCTCCTGGAACAACTTCGTCTTCGGCATCGTGCTCGCCGGGCGCGAGACCCGCACCCTGCCGGTCGCGGTCTACAACATGATCTCGTTCGACCAGCTGAGCTGGGGGCCGCTCGCGGCGGCGGCGCTGATCGTGACGCTGCCGGTGCTGGTGCTGACGGTCTTCGCCCAGCGCCAGATCGTCGCCGGGCTGACGGCCGGGGCGGTGAAGGGCGGGTGAGGGGGATCATTCATCCTCCATCCGTCCCACCCGCGACCTCAGGATGAGGTCGCGGATGGGACGCGGACATGGTCATGATTGCACGCGCCCCCCTGCTATCCCGGTCGCGCATCCCGCCCCCACCCGTGTTGACACCCAAAAACGAATGAACGATCGTTTCAATCGAAGGACCGCCGAACGGTCCACGTAACGATCACGGGTGGAACACGCCGATGCTGCAGCGCGCGGACACCTATGCCGATTTGGTGAAGAATTTCCGCTGGCGGATCCCGGCCCGCTACAACATCGGCACAGACGTCTGCGACCGGCACGCCCCGGGCAACCCGCTCGCGCTGATCCATCTCGACCACGACGGCGCCGTGCAGCGTTACGGCTTCGACGACCTGCGCCGGCTGTCGAACCGCTTCGCCAACGTGCTCGCCGCGCACGGCCTCGCCCCCGGAGACCGGATCGGCGTGCTGCTGCCGCAATCGCCCGAGACGGCGATTGCCCACATCACCGGCTTCCGGGCCGGGCTGATCACCATCCCGCTCTTCGTGCTGTTCGGGCCGGACGCGCTCGCCTACCGCCTCGGCAACAGCGGCGCCAAGGCGGTGGTGACCGATCGGGCCGGGGCCGTGCTGCTGGCGGGCTTGCGCGACGCGCTCCCCGACCTGGAGCGGGTCTACTGCATCGACGGAGCGGAGGACGGTGCGGAGGACTTCCATGCGCTGTGCGCCCGGGCCTCCGACGCCTTCACCCCTGTCGACACCGCGGCCGACGACCCGGCGGTCATCATCTACACCTCGGGCACCACCGGCGACCCGAAGGGGGCGCTCCACGCCCATCGGGTGCTGCTGGGCCATTTGCCGGGGGTCGAGATGCCCCAGCGCTTCCTGCCGCAGCCGGGCGACCGGTTCTGGACCCCGGCGGACTGGGCCTGGATCGGCGGCCTCCTCGACGTGCTGCTGCCGGCCCTGCATCACGGCGTCCCGGTCGTCTCCCATCGGGCAAAAAAGTTCGATCCGGAGGCGGCGTTCCGGCTGATGGCCGGTCAGGAGGTCCGCAACGTCTTCCTGCCGCCCACCGCCATGAAGATGATGCGCCAGACCCGCGCGACGCCCTATCCGGGCCTGAACCTCCGCTCGGTCGGCAGCGGCGGCGAGAGCCTGGGGGCGGAGATGCTGGCCTGGGGCGAGACGGTGCTCGGCGTGCCGATCAACGAGTTCTACGGCCAGACCGAGTGCAACCTCGTCGTCTCCTCCTGCGCCGACCTGTTTCCGGCCCGGCCCGGCGCCATGGGCAAGCCGGTCCCGGGCCACGATGTCCGCATCATCGACGGGGAGGGGGGCGAGGTGCCGGACGGCACGACCGGCCACATCGCGGTGCGTCGGCCCGACCCGGTGATGTTCCTCGGCTACTGGCAGAACCCGGAGGCCACGGCGAAGAAATTCGTCGGCGACTGGCTGATCACCGGCGATCTCGGCCGGCGCGACCCGGACGGCTTCCTGTGGTTCGTCGGCCGCGACGACGACGTCATCACCTCGTCCGGCTACCGGATCGGGCCGGGCGAGATCGAGGATTGCCTGCTTCGCCACCCCGCCGTCGCGCTGTGCGGCGTCGTCGGCGTGCCGGACCCGGTCCGGACCGAGGCGGTGAAGGCCTTCATCGTGCTCAAGGACGGCGTCGCGGGCACGCCGGACTTAGGACGCGAGATCCAGGATTTCGTCCGCACCCGTCTCGCCGCCCACGAATACCCGCGCCACGTCGCCTTCGTGGAGGAACTGCCGATGACCGCGACGGGCAAGATCATCCGGCGAGCGCTCAGGGAGCGGGGAGGGGCGTGACGATCGTCCCGGCCTCATGATCGCTCCATATCGGAGGCTAACAAGAGAATTCTGCCCCCCATCCGC
This sequence comes from Methylobacterium sp. SyP6R, assembly GCF_019216885.1. Lineage (NCBI taxonomy): Bacteria > Pseudomonadati > Pseudomonadota > Alphaproteobacteria > Hyphomicrobiales > Methylobacteriaceae > Methylobacterium > Methylobacterium synurae. The sequence continues at coordinate 5,695,165 of NZ_JAAQRC020000001.1, forward strand.
GACCTCATCCTGAGGCGTTAGCCGATTGAAAATCGGCTGACCTCGAAGGAGGGCTCCAGGAATCGCTGAGACCTCTGGAGCCCTCCTTCGAGGTCAGTCCATCTGCGATGGAATGACACCTCAGGATGAGGTCGCGGGTGGGTTCGAGGGCCTGAATCGAGCAATCAGGCTCTCAGACACACGCCGCCATCCTGGATTTCGCTGCGCGGCCCCGGGATGACGACGGAGATTCATGGAGCATCCGGCGACCAACGACCGGATGCGGCGACACCACCGGGAGGACACCATGCCGATACGCCATCTCCGCCGACCGTTTCGCATCCTGGCGCTCGCCGCCGCCTCCCTCCTCACCCTCGCCCAGGCCCAGGCCGCCTCGACCCGCGTCACCCTGGGCGTGCTGAACGACCGCGCCGGGCCCTATTCCGACCTCGCCGGCGAGGGCTCGGTGGTGGCGGCCGAGATGGCGGCGTCCGACTTCAAGGCGCAGAACCCGGACTTCGACATCCGGGTCCTGTCGGCCGACCACCAGAACAAGCCGGATGTCGGCGCCGGCATCGTGCGCCAGTGGATCGACCGCGACGACCTCGACGTGGTGCTCGACGTGCCGTTCTCCTCCGTGGCGCTCGCCGTGCACCAGATCGTGCGCGAGAAGAACCGGCTGATGATCAATTCGGGCGCCGGCGCCTCGGAGATCACCGGCGCGCTCTGCTCGCCCAACACCATCCACTGGACCTACGACACCTGGGCGCTCGCCAACGGCACCGGCGGCGCGATGGTGCGCTCGGGCGGCGATACCTGGTTCTTCATCACCGCCGACTACGCCTTCGGCAAGGCGCTGGAGCGCGACGTGTCGGAGGTGGTGGAGCGCAACGGCGGCAAGGTGCTGGGCTCGGTCCGCCATCCGGTCGCGGCCAACGACTTTTCCTCGTTCCTGATCCAGGCGCAGGGCTCGAAGGCCAAGGTGGTCGGGCTGGCCAATGCCGGCAGCGACACGATCAACACCATCAAGCAGGGCGCCGAGTTCGGCGTCGCGGAGGGCGGGCAGCGCCTCGCCGGCCTGCTTGTCTTCCTGAGCGACGTGCATTCCCTGGGCCTCAAGGTGGCCCAGGGCCTGGTGCTGACGGAGGCCTTCTACTGGGACCTCGACGACGGCACCCGTGCCTGGTCGCGCCGCTTCGCCGAGCGCCACAAGGGCCGCATGCCGACCATGGTCCAGGCCGGCGTGTATTCGGGCATGATGCACTACCTCAAGGCCGTGAAGGCGACCGGCAGCAAGGACCCCGCCACGGTGACCGCCGAGATGCGGAGGGCGCCCGCGGAGGACCCGCTGTTCGGCCGCTCCGAGGTGCGGGCCGACGGGCGGGTGACCCATCCGATGTACCTGTTCGAGGTGAAGAAGCCCTCGGAGTCGAAGGGCCCCTGGGACTATTACCGCCTGGTCTCGACCATCCCCGCCGACCAGGCCTTCCGGCCGCTCAAGAGCGGCCACTGCCCGCTGGTGACACCATGAAGCTGCATCATTGCGTCGGCGCCCGCTCGTTCCGGCCGCTCTGGGCCCTGGAGGCGCTGGATCTGCCCTACGAACTGGCGATGCTGCCGTTCCCGCCGCGGGTCCGTGCCAAGGAGTACTTCGCCCTCAACCCCCTCGGGACGATCCCGCTCTTCGAGGACGGCGAGACGCGGATGACCGAATCGGCGGCGATCTGCGAGTACCTCGCGGCGCGCCACGGCGCCGGGGGGCTCGGCGTGGGCTCCGACGAGGCGGAATACGGCCGCTACCTCAACGCGCTGCATTTCGGCGAGGCGACCCTGACCTTCCCGCAGACCCTGGTTCTGCGCTACGGCCGGTTCGAGCCGCCCGAGCGGCGCAATCCCGGCCTCGTCGAGGACTATTCCCGCTGGTTCCTGTCGCGGCTCAAGGGCTTCGGCGTGGGTCTGGGCGATCGCCGCTTCGTCTGCGCCGGCCGCTTCACCGCCGCCGACATCAGCATCGGCTACGCCCTGATGCTGGCCGAGTTCGCCGGGCTCGCCGACGAGCTGCCGGACTTCGCTCGCGCCTACTGGGCCGGGCTGAAGGAGGAGCCGTCCTATGCTCGGGCGCTGGCGGCCGAGCGGGCGGCGGCGGAGGCGCAGGGCGTGTCGCCGGTGCCCTCGCCGCTGGGCGGCTGACGTCCGCCGGCCCGTGCGGTTTTGATCCAGCACAAGGCCGGGCCGGCGGCGATCGAAATAGTCTTCCCGACGATCACGCCGCGATCCCGGGTTCTCAGATGTCCATCGCCAGCATCATGGTCTCTCTCGACCTCGGACGGAGCGCGGGCGACCGCGTCCGTCTCGCGGCCGATCTCGCCGGCCGGTTCGAGGCCGGCCTCATCGGCATCGCCGCCCGGACCATCGACACGCCGGCGCCGGTCGGCGACATCCTGGAGGCGCAGGACGCCTATGCCGAGGAGCGGGCCGCCCTGGTCGACGACCTGGCGGAGGCCCGGACAATCTTCGCGCGGAGTTCCGGCTCGGCGCTCCGCACCGAATGGCGGCAGATCGAGGCCGGGCCCGAGGCTTTCCTGGTCCGGCAGGCGCGGGGAGCGGACCTCGTGGTGGTCGGGCGCGACCCGCGCGGGGACGGCGCTGGCGCGCTCGGGGCCGCGCCCGGTCCCGTGCTGATGGAGGTCGGCCGCCCGGTCCTGGTCGTGCCGCCGGGGATCGATCGCCTCGCGGCCGCCCGCATCGTCGTCGCCTGGAAGGACGCCCCCGAGGCGCGCCGCGCGGTGACGGCCGCCCTGCCGTTCATCACCCGCGCCGATCAGGTCTTCGTCGTCGGCGTCGGTCGCGAGGCCTCCCACGAGGGCGCCGGGGAGGTGGCGGACCTCCTGGCCCGCCACGGCGCGCACGTCACCGCGCATGCGCTCGAAGCGCCCAACCGGACCGTTGCCGGCGAGATCCTGCACTTTTCCGAGCGTCACGACGCGGATCTCGTGGTGATGGGCGGCTACGGGCATGCGCGGCTGCGCGAATGGCTCCTGGGCGGCGTGACCCGGGACATCCTCCAGGATGCGCCGCTCTGCTGTCTGATGTGCCACTGACGCTCAGATCGCCGCGAGCCGTGCCAACCGCTCCACGTCCAGGAGGCGCACGCCGCCCGGAACGATCAGGACGAGGTGCTGGCGGTCGAGGCGGGTCAGCATCCGGCTGACCGTCTCGATGGTCAGCCCGAGATGGTCGGCCATGTCCTGGCGGCCCATCGGCAGCTCGACCGTGACGGAGCTTCGCCCCGACCGGGCGTAGCGGTCCCGCAGGCCGAGGAGGAAGGCGATCACCTTCTCCTCGGCGGTGCGGCGCCCGAGGAGGAGCATCTGGTCCTGTGCCAGCCGCAGCGCGGTGCCGGCCCGCTCGTGCACGCTCATGAGCAAGTGGGGCTTGGCTTCCAGCAGGGCCGCGAAGTCCTCTCGTCCGAAGCGGCAGGCCACGACCGGGCCGAGAGCCTCGGCGGAGACGGAGTGGCGCTCCTCGAGGGCGAGGCCGAGGAAGTCGCCCGGCAGCGAGAAGCCCGTGATGTGGCGCCGGCCGTCGGGCAGCAGGCGGGTGAGGCGCAAGGCGCCCTCGATCACGGTGTAGACCGCGTCGCCCGGCTCCGCCTGGCGAAACAAGGCCTGGCCCTTGTCGAGGGCGAGGTGCTGGCTCAGCGCCTCGAACTCCGCCAGTTCGGGCGGGGCGAGGACCGAGCAGACGCCGAGCGGGCGCGCCGCGCAATCGGCGCAAGGAAGCGCCGGTCGCCCGCGGTGACAGGGCTGCATGGACCACTCGATCGATCTCTCGCCCGAACCCGTATCGACCAGCATGTCGTGTCCCCGCCCCCGCGGGCCGCGTGACGTCCGGCCCCCATGTCCCGAAGGTCCGGGAGCGCTGGCGGCCGTGCATTGATCCAGCGCAATCGTCGTCTCGCCGGCCAGGTTCGCGCCGGCCGGGCCGCGCCGGAGGCTTTGAGGTGGATCAAGGCCGCCCCGCCGGCCGCCGGTAAACGGGACGGGCCGCTGCATCGGATCGGCCGATCGGGATGCGGTCTGCGGACGTGCCGTCCGGGCGCGAGGGGAGGCCGGGACGGACAAACCCGATGCAGCGTGCGGGCCGGGCTCCTCTCGCGAGGGTGCCCGGCCTTTTTTGCCGTCCGGGGGCGTCGACGACCGCCCCGAATCCGCGTGAGGTCGCCCCATGCCCAACCGAACCCTCCTCGACGTCCTCGCCGGCCGTCCCGTGCGCGGCGTGAGCGGGAGCTTCACCGTCGCGAGCGTGTGCCACCGCCTGCGGGACTACGGCATCGGCGCCCTCGTGGTGATGAAGGCCAGGCGGCTCGTCGGCATCATCACCGAGCGGGACATCGCCGTCCGCGTCGTCGCGGGCCACCGCGACCCGATGCTGACCCTCGTGCGGGAGGTGATGACGCCCGATCCACAGACGATCGACGCCGAGGCGCGCCTCGCGGAGGCGCACCGCCTCATGATCGCCGGCGGGTTCCGGCACCTGCCGGTGATGCGCGGCGACGACGTGGTCGGGGTGATCTCGTTGCGCGACATCCCGGCGGTCGGGTCCCCCTCGGCGCGCGAGGCCGCCGAGGTTCCGGCGTTGGGGTGAACTGCCGGCGCTTGAGACAGATCAACGACCCGGCGGAGTGGCCCGGCTTATCGTCCGGGTGGTCGGAATCCAGGGCGCTCCAAGGGCGGTCATGCCAGCACAATCGGCCATGCCGGACAAGTCGGTCGTTCCCGTCCCGAGAGGACCGCTCCTCGTCGTCGACGACGACGAGGCCGTCCGGCGCTCGCTCAAATTCGCCCTCGAGCTCGAAGGGTACGAGGTGCGCCTCTACGCGGACGCCGCGCACCTGCTCGGGGAGACCGGATTGCCCGGAGCGGGCTGCCTGGTCGTCGACTATCACATGCCGGGCATGGATGGCGTCGCGCTCGTCGTCCGGCTGCGGGAGCGCCGCGTCGGCCTGCCCGCCATCCTGGTCACCGGCCGGCTCACGGAGGAACTGCGGCAGCGGGCGGTGCGGGCCGGCTTCCGACAGGTGGTGGAGAAGCCCTTCGAGGACGGGTCGCTGCTCGCCGGCATCCACGCCGCCCTCGCGGCTTCGCCCTGAGGCACGAGGCCGTAGGGAAGCCTGTCGCCTCAGGGAAACCCCTTAAGCGCTGTACCGGAATTTCGCGCAACGCCCCCGTGCCGTAGCCATGGCCTCGTCACACGCGATTCGGACGAGGGACCCCCATGCAGCTCGCGCTCGCCAACGCCGGCCTCGGCCCCGTGCTCGATGCCGCATCCGTCCTCCGGAGCCGGCAGGACGGCGCGGAGGCGGGGGCGCGCCGCCGCTGCGAGGCCGAGGAGGAGATCTACGCCGAGGGCGACCGCGTCGTGCATTTCTACAAGGTCGTGTCCGGCGCGGTGCGGACCTACCGGCTCCTGAGCGACGGGCGCCGCCAGATCGACGGGTTCCATCTCCCGGGCGACATCTTCGGCCTCGAGGCCGGCGCCGAACGGCGGACCGGTGCCGACGCGGTCATCGACACCACGCTCGCCGCCTTTCGCCGCAGCGACCGCGATGCCCTGACCGGTGCGGCCGGGGCGCTCGCCCAGGAGGTGGTGGCGGCGATGCTGCGGGCGCTGGAGCGGGCGCAGGACCATATGATGCTGCTCGGCCGCAAGTCGGCGCGCGAGCGCGTCGCGAGCTTCCTTCTCGGGCTCGCGGAGCGGGCCGGGACGGACGGCGCGATCGCGCTGCCGATGTCGCGGACCGACATCGCCGACCATCTTGGCCTGACGATCGAGAGCGTGTCGCGCACCCTGACCCAGCTGGAGCGGGACGGCATCATCGCGCTGCCGGCTCATCGCCGCACCGTCCTGCTCCAGGACAAGGCGGCGCTCCGCCGCCTGAATGCGTGAGCCGCCCCTGACGATCAGCGGGGCCGCGGCAGGGCGAGTCGGACGACGCTCGAACAGGCGATCAGTACCAGCACGCTCATCAGGCAGAGCCAGCCCAGGGTGCGGCCCGGATCGCCCTTGGCCAGGCACAGGGCGGCAAAGACGGGCAGGAGAGCGGCGGTCCACAGCATGGGTCTGGCTTCCTCGGGAGGGACACCTTGTCCTGCACCCGGCCCGGCCGGCCATCCTTGCGCTGCCTCAATGCGCGCAAGCTGGGCGCCGGCCCGCCTCGCGCCCGTCAGCGCGTCGAGGCGGAGGCCGCCGACTGCGATTGCAGGTAGGCAATGACATCCGCACGGTCCAGGGGATCGGGCAGCCCGCCGAAATGCATGCGCGTTCCGGGCGCAACCCTTGTCGGATCGGCGAGCCACCGGTCCATCGCCTCCGGTGTCCAGATGCCGCCCAGGGCGCTGAGCGCCGCCGTGTAGCCGTAGCGCGGGCTTGTGCTCGCGACGGGCTTGTTCATCACGCCGAAGAGGTTGGGGCCGTCGCGGTCGCCCGCGCCAGGGCCGATGGTGTGGCAGGCGGCGCATTGCCCGAACAGGCGGCTGCCCCGGCGCGGATCGGCGGCGCGCAACGCCGCATCGAGACCGGGACGATCGCCGAGCGCGCGCCGCCGCGCCGCGCCGTCGTCATCCGTGCAAGCCGAGACCAAGAGCGCGCAGCACAGGAGCAGGCCGCGTCCGGCCCGCGTCCGGCGTGATGCGGTGCGATTTCGGACCATCATCCATCCCGCTCTTCGCCGGAGGTCACGGCCGGCGCCGCACGCCCATGCCACCTCACCCAGCCGGCCGCTCCGACCTTGCCCTCACGCCGAGGGCTGCCCTGCCCCGTCCCGCTCCGATAGGGCCTCGCTGCGTGCTCTCGCACGAACCAAGCACGTTGTCGCTCCTGGTCCGAGACGGCGGCCGCGCGAGGGCGGCCTACGCGCCTTGACGGGTCGGCCGCCGTCCTGGACGAGCGAAGGACGGCCTAACGCAGCGACACGCGGATAGACACGATGCCCGACGACACCCTTCTCCCGACCCGGCGGACGATCCTCGGCGGCACCGCGGCCTTGAGTACCGCGGCCTTGAGTACCGCGGCCCTGACAGCGCTCCTCCCCGCCGGGGGCGCCGCGGCGCAGGCGCCGGCCCCCGCCGCACGGCGTTCACGGCTGATCCTGCTCGGGACGGCCGGTGGGCCGACGCCGAAGCCGAACCGGGCCGCGCCGGCCCAGGCCATCGTGGTCGACGGCCACACCTACCTGGTCGATGCCGGCAACGGGACCGGCCGGCAGATGGTGCTGGCGAAGCTGAAGCTCGGATCGCTCGATTCGGTGTTCCTCACCCACCAGCATTCGGACCACAACGCCGATTACGGCAACGTGCTCCTGCTCGCCTGGGCGACCGACCTCGCCCACCGGGTGAACACCTACGGGCCGCCCCCGCTCGTCCGGATGACGCGCCAGTTCCTCGACCTCAACGACTACGACATCAAGACCCGCATGGCCGACGAGGGCCGGCCCCCCCTCGCCGACCTGATCGTGCCGCACGAGATCACCGGACCCGGAGAGGTGATGCGCGACGAGCGCGTCGGCGTCACGGCCGCCCTGGTCCAGCACCCGCCGGTCGAGCCGGCCTTCGCCTTCCGCTTCGATTGTCCCGACCGGTCGATCGTGATCTCGGGCGACACCCGCTATTCGCCGAACCTGATCGCGCTCGCCAAGGGCGCCGACATCCTCGTCCACGAGGTCATGTACCTGCCCGAGCTCGACAAGCTGATCGCCACCGAGCCCAACGCCAAGACGTTGCGCGAGCACCTGATCGCGAGCCACACCACCGCCGAGGAGGTCGGGCGCGTGGCGACCGAGGCCGGCGTGAAGACGCTGGTCCTCTCGCATTTCGTGCCGGGCGGCTACCCGTTCATCAAGGACGAGGTCTGGCTCGACGCGGTGCGGCCGCACTTCAAGGGCGAGATCGTCGTCGGACGCGACCTGATGGAACTCTGAGGGCGTGGTCGACGCGGAAGGCCGGCTTCACCCCCTCCATCGTCGTGAAGCCGCGCAGCGGAACCGGGACGACGACGCAGGGAGGCGATCGGAGCGGGCCCTCACGCCGGCTCAAGTCCCTCCAGCACGTCTCGAAGCACCCCCGGCATCATCTCCGGCAGGTCCTCCGAGATCAGGCCGGGCCCGTGCCGGCGTGCCGCCGCCGCGTGCAGCCAGACCGCGGCGCACGCCGCGTCGAAGGGCGTCATGCCCTGGGCGAGCAGGCCGCCGATGAAGCCGCACAGCACGTCGCCGCTGCCGGCAGTGCCGAGCCAGGGCGTGCCGTTCGGGTTGATGGCGGCGCGGCCGTCGGGGGCGGCGATCACCGTGTCGGGTCCCTTCAGCACCACGACGGCGCCGAGGGCCGATGCGGCGGCGCGGGCACGCACGAGCTTCGAGCCCTTCAGCGGTACCGCCGCCACGCCCTTGAACAGGCGGGCGAACTCGCCCTCGTGCGGGGTCGCGACGGCTTGGGCGTCGCCCGCCGCGATCATCTCCGCCAGGTCGTCGGCCTTGGCCGAGAAGCTCGTCAGGGCGTCGGCGTCGAGGACGAGGCCGCGGCCGGATTCCGCGGCGACCCGCACGAGGTCGCGGGTCGGGGCGCCGGTGCCGAGGCCCGGGCCGGCGACGATCGCGTTCAGGCGCTCGTCGGTCAACGTGTCGTCGAGGTCGTCGGCGCTGTCGCAAGGCTTCAGCATGATCGCCGTGAGCTGGGCGGCGTTCTCCGGAAGAGCCGGCGTCGGCGACAGCACGGTGACGAGGCCGGCGCCGATCCGCAGGGCGCCGCGGGCGGCGAGCCGCGCCGCGCCGGTCCGGTGGGCCGGGCCCGAGAGAACCACGGCGTGGCCGCGGGTATATTTGTGGCTGTCCTCCGCGAGGCGCGGGAAGGCGGCGCCCCAGAGGTCCGGCCCGTTGACGTGGGCCTGGGGGCCGATCTCCGCCACGATGGCGTCCGGGATACCGATATCGGCGACCGTCACCGGGCCGCACAGGCGCCGGCCGGGCAGGAGCAGGTGGCCGGGTTTGCGCCGCAAGAAGGTCACCGTCTCGGTTGCCGTCACCACGGCGCCGCCGGCGGTTCCGGTATCGCCGTCGAGGCCCGAGGGCACGTCGACCGCCAGCACCGGCACGCCCGCCCCGTTGAGCCTTTCGACAAGGGACGCCGCCGCGCCGTCGAGCGGCCGCGACAGGCCGGCGCCGAACAGCGCGTCGACAACCAGGGCGTAGCCCGTGGGCGCGGCCTCGGCGGCATCGGCGACCCGGCCCGTCCACTCGGCGGCCGCCGCGGCGGCGTCGCCCTTCAGCGCGTCGCGGTTCCCGAGCAGGGCGACCTCCACCTCGCGGCCCGCCTCGGCCAGCACCCTGGCGGCCACGAACCCGTCGCCGCCGTTGTTGCCCGGTCCGCACAGGACCAGGATGCGGCCCTCGCCGGTCAGTGCCCGGGCGCGCTCCGCCACAGCCGCGCCGGCTCGGTGCATCAGGGTCAGGCCCGGGGTGCCGGCGCGGATCGCCGCGTCGTCGGCGCGGCGCATCTCGGCGGTGGTGATGAGCTCGGTCCCGGCCATCGCGTCAGACTCCCAGAGGCGCCCGGGCGCGACAGCTTTGCTGCGGCGCCAGGCGCTAGAACGGCGGATTGCGCAACAAACGCGCAGCGATTGCTTATATATTAGGCATTACCGGTCCGGTCCGGGGAAATCCCCCGTGGTTTTCGGCGCGGCGCGATGCTAGGAATGCCGCCGGAACCGTTGCAGACCAGGCCCGCCCGGCATGAAGAAGATCGAAGCGATCATCAAGCCCTTCAAGCTCGACGAGGTGAAGGAGGCCCTGCAGGAGGTCGGCCTTCAGGGCATCACGGTGATCGAGGCCAAGGGCTTCGGCCGCCAGAAGGGCCACACCGAGCTCTATCGGGGCGCCGAGTACGTGGTCGACTTCCTGCCCAAGGTGAAGCTCGAGATCGTGCTCCCCGACACGCTGGTGGACGGCGCCGTCGAGGCGATCCGCAAATCCGCCCAGACCGGCCGGATCGGGGACGGCAAGATCTTCGTCTCCTCGATCGAGGAAGCGATCCGCATCCGCACCGGCGAGACCGGCCAGGATGCGATCTGACGAAGGCGCGACCTGACGCCCCGTCTCCATCACCTGCCGCCTCCATCTGCGACGACGAAAACCGCGGCCTGACATCCAGGACCGCGGCTTTGTGGCGGCCCAGCCGCCGCTCTAGGAAGGGGTCAAACGAGAATGTCTAAGACCGCGACGGACGTCCTCAAGGAAATCAAGGAAAACGACGTCAAGTACGTCGATTTCCGCTTCACCGATCCGCGGGGCAAGTGGCAGCACGTCACCTTCGACGTGTCGCTGGTCGACGAGGACATCTTCGCCGAGGGCACGATGTTCGACGGCTCGTCGATCGCCGGCTGGAAGGCGATCAACGAATCCGACATGCTGCTGATGCCGGACCCGGCGACCGCCTGCATGGATCCGTTCTTCTCGGCCTCGACCATGTCGATCGTCTGCGACGTGCTCGAGCCCTCGACCGGCGAGCCCTATAGCCGCGACCCGCGCGGCATCGCCAAGAAGGCCGAGGCCTTCGTGAAGGCCAGCGGCATCGGCGACACCATCTTCGTCGGCCCCGAGGCCGAGTTCTTCGTCTTCGACGACGTCCGCTTCTCCGCCGACCCGTACCATACCGGCTTCAAGCTGGACTCCGTCGAACTGCCGATCAACGGCCAGACCGAGTACGAGGGCGGCAACCTCGGCCACCGCGTCCAGGTCAAGGGCGGCTACTTCCCGGTCCCGCCGCAGGATTCGGCCCAGGACATGCGCGGCGAGATGCTGGCCGCCATGCAATCGATGGGCGTCAAGGTCGAGAAGCACCATCACGAGGTCGCCTCGGCCCAGCACGAGCTGGGCATGAAGTTCGACACGCTGACCCTGATGGCCGACCACCTGCAGATCTACAAGTACTGCATCCACAACGTCGCCCAGAGCTACGGCAAGACCGCGACCTTCATGCCGAAGCCGGTCTACGGCGACAACGGCTCGGGCATGCACGTCCACCAGTCGATCTGGAAGGAAGGCAAGCCGGTCTTCGCCGGCAACAAGTACGCCGACCTCTCCCAGGAATGTCTGTGGTACATCGGCGGCATCATCAAGCACGCCAAGGCGCTCAACGCCTTCACCAACCCGTCGACCAACTCCTACAAGCGCCTGGTCCCGGGCTACGAGGCGCCGGTGCTGCTGGCCTACTCGGCCCGCAACCGCTCGGCCTCGTGCCGGATTCCGTGGACGACCTCGCCGAAGGCCAAGCGCGTCGAGGTCCGCTTCCCCGACCCGATGGCGAACCCCTACCTCGCCTTCGCGGCCCTGCTGATGGCCGGCCTCGACGGCATCGTGAACAAGATCGATCCCGGTCCGGCCATGGACAAGGACCTCTACGACCTGCCCCCGGCGGAGCTCAAGGAGATCCCGACCGTGTGCGGCAGCTTGCGTGAGGCGCTCAACAGCCTCGACGCCGACCGCGAGTTCCTCAAGGCCGGCGGCGTCTTCAACGACGACTTCATCGACTCGTTCATCGAGCTGAAGATGACCGAGGTGATGCGCTACGAGATGACCCCGCACCCGATCGAGTTCGTGAACTACTACTCGCTCTGAGCCGGGTTCGGTTTTGACGTTGGGGAGGGGGCCGGAGCGATCCGGCCCCTTCTTCATGTCCGGCCATTGCCCACGACGGCGGCCTGTAGCCTGCTGGCCATAGGCTGTCCCATCCTCCACCTCATCCTGAGGTGTCGGCGATCGGAGATCGCGCACGATCGCAGGTCGACCGACCTCGAAGGCGGGCTTTAGAAGCCTCTGCGATCCCTGGAGCCCTCCTTCGAGGCTCACTCCGTTCGCACCTCAGGACGAGGTCGCAGGTGGGAAGGAGCGGAGCCGCACGTGAGCGGTGCTGTCTGATGTACGGCATTCCCGGCGAACCGGCTTCCACGGCGTAACGGGGAGGCCGGCTGCCGCCGCTCATGCCGGCGGCGTGAGCGGGACGCTCTGCGGGAACTTGAACACGTTGTCCGGATCGTATTGGCGCTTCACCGCGCAGAGCTTGTCGACGTTCTGGCCGTAATAGGCCTTGAGCCAGTTCGGCAGGTCGCGGCTCGGGAAGTTGACGTAGGATTGCGGCCGCACGAAGGGCTGCATCGCCGCGAAGTATTCGGTCAGCCAGGCCAGCTGCCGCGCGACGGTGTCGGGCGTGTCGAGCGGACTCCACGACGCCTCCATCTCCAGGATGAAGTCGGAATCGCGGTGGACGTAGGCCGTGTCGGTGGGCCCGACCTCCTTCACCTTGCCGCCGGCCGCGAACAGGATGCCCATGTTCTGCTGCAGCAGCGAGCCGCCGGGCCACTTCTCCATCCACGTCATCATCGTGTCGATGGCGTCGCCGCGGAGCCGGCCGGCGACGTAGCTCGACCGGATGTCGTAGAGGCCGCCGGGATCGTCGGTGACGAGGTAGTCCCGCGCGCTCCAGTAGTTCATGCCGTTGATCTCGGCGACGATCGGCCTCGACCGCGAGAGGGGGCGGTCCATCAGCGCCCTCAGCTGGTCCGGCGGGCCGAAGAACTGGCCGAGGGTCTGAACCCCCAGCCTGCCGCGCTCCACCTTGCCGCCGGTCGTCGGCACGAGCTTGCTGCGGGTCGAGATCAAGTGAGGATTGTCGAGCTGGATGTCCTGCAGGTCCAGCATCAGCTCGATCTGGTGCCTGGCCGGCCAAACGATGTTGAACACCGTCACGTCGTAGACCGGATGCGGCTCGTAGGTGAACGAGGTGTGCACGGCGAAGTTGCCGCCGCCGCCGCCCCGGGCGGCCCAGAACAGGAGCGCGTCGTCGCCGGTGGCGGCGATGGTCCGGTGCAGCTTGCCGTCCGCCGTCACCGCGTCGGTCGCCCGCAGGGCGTCGCAGGTCAGGCCGTTGCGCGTCGCCGAGAAGCCCCAGCCGCCGCCGAGCGTGAGCCCGCTGATGCCCACGGTCGGGCAGCGGCCGGAGGGGACGGCGAGGCCGGTGGCGCGGAAGGCGTCGGCCATGTCCTGGTTGCTGGCGCCCGCTCCGATCGTCACGAGGCCGGTCTTTATGTCGAAGTCGATCCTGGCCATCGGCTTCACGTCGATGAGCAGGCCGGGCGTGGTCGAGAAGCCGGCGTAGTTGTGCCCGCCGCAGCGTACCGCGAAGGGCTTGTTCTCCTGGCGCGCCCAGTCGATGCAGGCGCGGACGTCGTGATCGTCGACGCAGAGGGCGACCGCCGCCGGGGCGATGTCGGCCCAGCGGCTGTTGTTCGGCCAGGCGGCGACGAGGAAGCCCGGCTCGCCCGGGCGGATCAGCCGCCCGTGCAGGTCGCGCGCCAGGGCGTCGAGCCCGCGCGGCTGCGGTCCAGGCTGCGGTCCGTCCAGGGCCATCGCTCCGGGAATCCGGCTGCCGAGGGCGGCGCCTGCCAGGACGGCGCCCGACTGGAACAGCCGGCGCCGGCTCATGCGGGGAGAGGGCAGGGTGGAGACCATCCTGGTCGTCGAAATCTCTGTCATGGCGTCCGATCGATCCCGGCCGATTCGGCCTGCCCGATCAGCCGATGCGCGCGATACGTCGTCAACATGATGTGAGTGAGAAAATATTGTCCATATGCTGACGTTGACATTGGCGATCGATTTCGGTGCGCTGTCTCGACCGATTCGCTCGCCGCCTCGTCATGCCGCGACCTGAGGCCCATCTTCGGTGATTGGCTTTTCCGATGCAGCGAGATATCGATCCGGCACGGGCCGAAGCCCGGCTCGGCGCGGATACCGACGCTCCTCGGTGAAGCAATCGGGGACCGCCGAACCCCGGCGTTGCCCTGCAGCCGCACTCATCCCATATTTCATGCTCGCGGCTGCGGCTTGCCCGCCGGGGAGCCGTCGCGTCACGCCGCCTGGATCGACTGTTGGCCAAGAGAATTCATCCCAAGGGCACTCACCCGAAACCGGCGCACGCCGTCCTGCCGACCCGCGAGGCCGTGCTCGCCTTCATCGAGGAGTCGCCGCAGAAGGTCGGCAAGCGCGAGATCGCCCAGGCCTTCGGCATCAAGGGCTCCGACAAGATCGAGCTGAAGCGCCTCATCAAGGAGATGCAGGAGGACGGCGCGATCGAGAAGGACCGGGCCGGCCTGCGCAAGGCCGGACGCCTGCCGCCGGTCGTCGTCGCCGACATCGACAGCCGCCGCGACCGCGACGGCGAACTGGTCGCCCGCCCGGCGCAATGGGATCCGGAAGCGGGGCCCGCGCCCCTGATCACCGTGCTCATGCCGCGCGGTGGGCGCCGCACCAACGGCCCTGCCCCCGGCACGGGCGACAGGGCACTCCTGAAGATCGAGCCCGACGGCGACGCGCCGGGGCGCTACATCGGCCGGGTCATCAAGGTGATCGGCCGCAACAAGGCCGAGACGCTCGGCGTGTTCCGGGCGCTGCCGGCCGGGGGCGGGCGGATCGTGCCCGTCGACAAGAAGGCGCAGGGGCGCGAGATCGCGGTGCCGCCGGGCGGGGAGGGCGATGCCCTCGACGGCGACCTCGTCACCGTGACGCTGGGCCGCGAGGACCGGTTCGGGCTGACGCAGGGGCGCGTCAAGGAGCGCCTCGGCAGCCTCGGCTCGGAGAAGGCGGTCAGCCTGATCGCGATCCACGCCCACGGCATCCCGCACGTCTTCCCGCGCGAGGTGCTGGCGGAGGCCGAGGCCGCCCGCGAGGTCGGGCTGGAGGGCCGCGAGGACTGGCGTGAGCTGCCCCTCCTCACCATCGACCCGCCGGATGCCAAGGACCACGACGACGCCGTGATGGCTTTGCCCGATCCCGATCCGGCCAATCCGGGCGGCTTCGTGGTCACGGTGGCGATCGCCGATGTCGCGGCCTATGTCCGGCCCGGCAGCGCGCTGGACCGCGAGGCGTTGTTGCGCGGCAACTCGGTCTATTTCCCCGACCGGGTCGTGCCGATGCTGCCGGAGCGGATCTCGAACGACCTCTGTTCCTTGCGCCCGGGCCAGGACCGGCCGGCTCTGGCCGTCCGCATGATCGTGACGGCGGAGGGGAGGAAGCTCCGCCACAGCGTCCATCGGGTCATGATGCGGTCGCGCGCCAAGCTCGCCTATGCGCAGGCGCAAGCCGCCATCGACGGCCGGCCCGACGAGATCACCGGCCCGCTCCTCGATGGGGTGCTGCGTCCGCTCTGGGCCGCCTACGACGCGCTGGCGGCGGCGCGTGACGCCCGCGGGCCCCTGGCGCTCGATCTGCCCGAGCGCAAGGTCATCCTGAACGCCGAGGGCGGGGTCGACCGGGTGATCGTTCCGGAGCGCCTCGCCGCGCACCGGCTGATCGAGGAGTTCATGATCCAGGCCAACGTCGCGGCGGCCGAAGTCCTGGAATCCGCGCGCCAGGCCCTGATCTACCGCGTCCACGACGAGCCCTCGCTGGAGAAGATGCGGGCGCTTGGCGAGGTGATGGCCTCGATCGGCCTGAAGCTGCCGAAGGAGGCCAACCTCCGGCCCGCCCTGTTCAACCGCATCCTCGGTATGGTCGAGGGCAGCGAGCATCAGCTGTTCCTCAACGAGGTGGTGCTGCGCTCGCAGGCCCAGGCCGTCTACGCCGCGGAGAACGCGGGTCATTTCGGGCTGGCGTTGCGCCGCTACGCCCACTTCACCTCGCCGATCCGGCGCTACGCCGATCTCATCGTGCACCGGGCCCTGATCAAGGCGCTTCGTCTCGGCGCCGACGGATTGCCGGCGGTGACGGAGACCGGCGAACTCGCCGAGATCGGCCAGCAGATCTCGGCCGCCGAGCGCCGCGCCATGGCGGCGGAGCGCGAGACCATCGACCGGCTGATCGCCCATCACCTCGCCGACCGGGTCGGCGCGACTTTCTCGGGGCAGGTCTCGGGCGTGACCCGCTCGGGGCTGTTCATCAAGCTCGACGAGACCGGGGCCGACGGCTTCGTGCCGATCTCGACGCTCGGCGCCGACTACTTTCGCCATGAGGAGGGCCGCCACGCCCTCGTCGGCGAGCGCACCCGCCAGACCTTCCGCCTCGGCGACAAGGTCGAGGTGCAGTTGATGGAGGCCGCACCGGTGGCCGGCGCTCTGCGCTTCGAGATCGCCGGCAGCGGCGGCCGGGCCGGTGCCCCCGCGCCGGCCCGTGGCGGCCCCCGCAAGGGTCGGCCGGCACCGGCGAGCCGGGACAGCCTCAGCAAGCGCCGCGGGAGACGCGCATGATCGAGATCCACGCCGGGCCCGCCGCCGATCCCGTCGGCACCGGGCGCCCGCCCGCGGTGGCGCAATCGCCCGACCAGCCGTCCTGGGCACTGGCGATGTGGCGCGGCTTTCGCAACCGCTGCCCGCATTGCGGCGAGGGCCGGCTGTTCCACCGCTTCCTCAAGGTGCGGGAGAGCTGCGAGGCCTGCGGGACCGAGCTGCATCACCACCGCGCCGACGACCTGCCGCCCTACCTGGTGATCTTCGTCGTCGGCCACCTTGCGGGCATCGGCATCCTCGAGAGCGAGATGCGCCTCGACGTGCCGCTGTGGTTTCAGATGACGTTCTGGCCCGGCCTGGCGCTCATCGCCTCGCTGCTGCTTCTCCAGCCGACCAAGGGGGCGGTGGTGGGCCTGCAATACGCCCTTGGCATGCACGGCTTTTCCGCGATACGCCGCGCCGGGGCCCGGGTGACGAACGGTCCGGACCGGAACGAGACGGAGATGCGGGATGGCGGCAGGACCGACGGACGGGGCACCGGCTCCTGAACGCAGGAAGCCGCTGCGGATCCGCAACGCCGCAACGCTGATCATCCTCGACCGCTCCGGCGACCAGCCGAAGGTGCTGATGGGCAAGCGCCATGCCGGCCACAAGTTCATGCCCGGCCTGTTCGTGTTCCCGGGCGGACGGATCGAGCTCGGCGACCGCGCGATGCCGGTCGCCGGCACCCTCAACGACCGGGCCGAACAGGCGCTCGCCGAGAAGGTCCACCCGCCGCTGTTCCATCTCGGCCGCGTCCTGGCGCTGGCGGCGATCCGCGAGACCTACGAGGAGACCGGACTGATGATCGGCTCCCTCGATTACGGCCCGCCCGAGATGGCGCCGCCCGGCACCTGGAGCGCGTTTCGCGAAGCCGGGGTGATGCCCGACCTCGAACTGCTCCAGTTCGTCGCCCGGGCGATCACCCCGCCTTATCGGCCCAAGCGCTTCGATACCCGGTTCTTCGCCGTCGACCGCGAGGCGGTGGTGGCCGAGACCCCCGGTATCGTCGGCCCCGATTCCGAGCTGACCGAACTCGCCTGGGTCGACCTTACGGCGGCGCGCAAGCTGGAATTGCCGCGCATCACGGCCATCGTGCTCGACGAGCTTGAGGCGCGGCTCGCGGCGGGGTTCGGCCCGATGCTGCCGGTGCCGTTCTTTCGCGACGTCGACGGCGAGCACACGCGGGAAGAGCTGTAGGGGGGCACCTGCGGCGCCCTGGGGGTGGCCTTCGGCCGCCGCGTGATCCATATGGGCCGGCCCTGACGGCCGACCCATCATGACCCGCTTCGCCTCCGAGTTCGACGCTGCGCGCCTCGCCGCCATCGCCGCCGCCATCACCTGCGTAGCCGTGGTCGGCATCGGGCTCAGCCTGTCGATCCCGCTTCTCTCCCTCGAGATGGAGCGGATGGGCCTGTCCAACACCTGGATCGGCATCAACACGGCGATCGCCGGGGTGGCGAGCATCGTCGTCCTGCCCTTCGTGCCGAGGGTGGCGGCGCGGCTCGGCGTGATGCCGCTGCTGCTGGGCGCGATCGCGGTCGCGGCGCTCGCGCTCCTCGGCTTCCGGGCGGTCTACGACTTCGCTTGGTGGTTCCCGCTCCGCTTCGTGTTCTCGGCGGCGTTGGGCGTGATGTTCGTCCTCTCCGAGTTCTGGATCAACCAGGCGGCGCCGCCGGCCCGGCGCGGCCTGGTGATGGGCGTCTACGCCACGGTGCTGGCGCTCGGCTTCGCCATCGGGCCGACCCTGCTGCGCGTCCTCGGCACCCATGGCTGGGCGCCGTATCTCGCGGGGGCGGCCCTGTTCTGCGCCGGAACGCTGCCCCTGATGATGGCCCGCGGCCTCTCGCCGGAGATCCCGCACAAGGGCGGCCGGGGCTTCCTCGGCTACCTGCGGGTCGCGCCCTCGGCGACGCTCGCGGCCCTCGTCTACGGCGCGGTCGAGACCGGGGGCTTCGCCATCCTGCCGATCTACGGGCTGCGCCTCGGCCTCAGCGCGGAGCAGGCGGCGGGCCTCGTCAGCATCGCGGCACTCGGCAACGTGCTGTTCCAGATCCCGGTGGGTCTGCTCGCCGATAGGATCGACAAGCGCCGGGTGCTGCTTGCCGCCGCGTTCCTCGGCGCGGTCGGCGCCGCCGCGCTGCCGCTCGGGGAAGGGGACCCGTGGCTGCTCGCCGTGATTCTGTTTACCTGGGGCGGCATCGCCGGCACGCTCTATACCGTCGGGCTTGCCCATCTCGGTGCCCGCTTCGACGGCGCGGCGCTCGCCGGCGCCAACGCGGCCTTCCTGGTGCTCTACAATATCGGCTTGGTGCTGGGGCCGCCGCTCGTCGGCGGCGGCATGGACCTCGCCTCGCCGCACGGCTTCGCCTGGTCCTTGGCGCTCCTGTTTGTCGCCTATCTCACGGTGGTGGGCGGGCGAATGATCCGCGCCGCGCCCTGACGCCGACGGCTATGCCGTCGGTCAGCCGGGCTTGACGCCTGGGAGGCGATGGGGCAGGAAGGCGCCGCGTTCTGGCCGGGCCTGCCCGGCCGTTTTGCGTTTCGGTCCTCCGGGCGCAACACCCATCATCCACAAGAGGTCGCGCCATGGCCAAGGCCGTCACCATCAAGATCAAGCTGCTGTCGACCGCCGATACCGGCTATTTCTACGTCACCAAGAAGAACTCCCGTACCAAGACCGACAAGCTGTCGTTCAAGAAGTACGACCCGATCGCGCGCAAGCATGTCGAGTTCAAGGAAACCAAGATCAAGTAATTTTGGGGCTGCCTCGTGCAGCGTGAAAAAGGCCGCCCGCGAGGGCGGCCTTTTTCCGTTTTGGGCGGCGTCTCAGCCGAGCAGGTAGACCGCGCCCGGGAGCGCGATGAGGCCGGCGGCGCAGCCATAGGCAAGCCACAGGCCGGGCGTGCGGGCCGCCAGCCGGCGCAGGCGCTTGGCGGTCGGCCCCGCCTTGACGGTGCGGCCGTTCACGCACGAGCAGAGCAGGTTGTGGGCCTCCCCGGTGCTCAGCTCGAAGAAGCTGCGGGCGTCGCCGAAGGTGTCGCCGGCAAGCCCGCTCGCCCGCAGCACCGGATCGGCATAGGCGAAGGCGAGAGGCGAGTTGTCGGCCCGGATCCCCGCCCGCATCTTGCGGGGCACGAACTCGATCTCCTCCAGGGTGATGAAGCTGCGGCCCGGATCGCGTTCGAGGATCTCGGCGAAGCGCTCGAGCCGGGCCCGGCGGCCTTCCAGAAGGACCGGGACCGTCTCGACGTCGGCGATGTCACGGATGTGGCGAAGCGGCTGATGTTCCATGCTGGGCACCTCGTCGATGCACGGCAGCTCCTTGAGCGCTGCTGGTGCACCAGCATGCTCCAAGCATCCGTCGGACGCATTGGCCCACGTTAACACATTCTCTCGATCGCCTTGCTGTCAGGCTTGAAGCAGAGACCGATAAACCACTGAGCATCAAGGACTTGAATACATGGATTGAAGCGTAGCCGGCCGTCGCACTGCGACCGCCGGACGCATGATCCACGCGGGGATAACGTTACGTTACCTCGAACCAGCCCCACAGGCCGGTATCGAATCGCTCCAGCGCCGTCGCGCTCACCAGCCAGCGGCCGGGATTGTCGGCCAGGAACGCGATGCGGGCGGTGCGGCCCTCCAGCAGCTGGAACGTGTCGAGCCAGTAGGGCTCCCAGCCGTCGTCGAGCGGGTGGAGCAGCCGGAAGACGTGGCCGTGCAGGTGCAGCGATTGCGGGAAGGCGGTATTGTTGGTGAGCGCCAGCACCACCGCCGTGTTGCGCTTGACCGAGAACAGGGGCGGATTCTCCGCCCGGCCGGCGGCGCCGTTCAGGGTCCAGATCCGGGTCGGGTCGCCGGTGAAGACCGGCGCTGCCTCGGGCTTGGCCTTGTCGACCACTGCGCCGCCCGCGACGGCGATGTCGCGCCGGAAGGCGTTCTGGAGCTTGATCTCCGGCGGCAGCAGTTTGTTCTCGCCGATCGGCGCCACGGGAGGCCGGGCCGCGACCGGCTCGCCCTTGGCGACGATGCGGGCGAGCGGCATTCCCTGGCCGATCAGCGCCACCACGGCGCCCGCCGGCTCCGAGGCCGCCGGCACGTCGAGGAGGATGTCGTAGCGGGTGCCGGGCTGGAACGGCAACGTGGCGCGCAAGGGCTCGAACGTATCGGTCGGCTGCCCGTCCACCGCCGCCACCCAGGCCTTCAGCCCGTCGAAGCGAATCCGGGTCGCCCGGGCGTTGCATGCATTGGCGAGCCGCAGGCGAAGCCGTGTGCCCGGCGCCGCCTCGATCGTCTCAGGGCTGGGCTTTCCATTGATCGTGAGCGCGTTGCCGAGCCGGCCGGAACTCGCCGCGAAGGCGGTCTGCCCGAACGGCGCCAGCGTCCCGTCCTGCTCCAGGCGCCAGTCCTGGAGGAGCAGGGGCACGTCGCGGTCGACGACCGGGGGCTTGGCCTCCTCGACCACCAGCATCCCGGCAAGCCCGCGCCCGGACGGCTCGCTCGACCCGCCGACGATCAACGGGCGAATCAGGAAGGTGCCGGCATCCGGCGGCGTGAACTCGTAGAGGAAGCTCGCCCCCGGGGCGACAGGGGCCTGAGTGACCCCGCCGACCCCGTCCATGGCGTTGCGGTTGCGCACCCCGTGCCAGTGCAGCGACAGGGGCTTCTCGGTCTTGTTCTCCAGGCGCAGGCGAACACCCTCGCCGAGCTTGACCCGCAGGACCGGCGGCTCGGTCTTGCCGTCGAAGGCCCAGACCGGGGTCTCGGGCGCGGGCTCGGGCTTGATCCGCGCCTTGCCGGGCGCCGCGATCAGGGCCTTCGCCTCCGCCGCGCCCGGCGCCGGATGGGAGGGCGTCGCGGACGGGCCGCCCTGCGCCCGGACGAGGGTGGGGGCGAGGGACAGGGCGGCGCCGGCGAGCAGCGCGCGGCGCGAGGGCGGCAGGGACGACGGCATGGCACCTCGCTGGATGGGGAATGTCTCGCGCGGGGAGGGCGGTCCCCCGCGGCGACCCGCCTTGTAGCCGGGGCTTTGGCGCGGGGCGAGGCGGCGGCTAAAATTCTTGCTGCGTGACCGATCCACCATGCTATAGAGCCGCGCCCGGGTGCGTCAGGCCTCGGGCGCGAGCGTCGCGGGCGTGGCGGAATTGGTAGACGCGCTGGATTTAGGTTCCAGTGACGAGAGTCGTGGGGGTTCGAGCCCCTCCGCCCGCACCACCTCCGCCAGGCGACACGACGGAATGGGTTCAAGCAGCAGTGCCGGCCCCTTGTCCTGACGGTCCCGTCGCACGGCGTCGTTCACAGCGCCGTCCGGGCCCGCAGCCAGGCCGGATTCGAAGGTGCAAGGCGGAATGACGACGATGCAGGTGACCGAGACCAAGTCCGAGGGGCTCAAGCGCGAATTCCAGGTGGTCCTGCCCGCGGCCGAGCTGGAGAGCCGGCTCGCGACGGAGCTCGACGGGATCAAGGGCAAGGTGCAGCTCAAGGGCTTCCGCCCGGGCAAGGTGCCGGTCGCCCACCTGCGCAAGGTCTACGGCCGCTCCGTGATGGCCGACGTCGTCCAGAACGCCGTCAGCGAGGCCAACCAGAAGATCGTCGAGGACAACAAGCTCAAGCTCGCCCTCGAGCCTCAGGTGCAGATGCCCGAGGACAAGGACGAGATCGAGAAGGCGCTCGACGCCAAGGCCGACCTCTCGTTCAAGATCGCCCTCGAGGTGATGCCGAGCTTCGACCTCGTCGACCTCTCGGACGTGAGCCTGACCAAGCAGGTCGTCACCCCCTCCGACGAGGAGATCAACGCGACGATCGAGCGGATGGCGTCGGCCAACCGTCCGTTCCACGACCGGATGGAGGGCCAGTACGCCGAGACCGGCGATCGGGTCGTCATCAACTTCACCGGCCGGATCGACGGCACCCCGTTCGAGGGCGGCACCGGCGAGGACATCAATCTCGACCTCGGCTCCGGCACCTTCATCCCCGGCTTCGAGGACCAGCTGCTCGGCGTTCACGTCGGCGACGAGCGCCTGGTCAAGGTCACCTTCCCGGAGAGCTACGGCGCCGAGCACCTCGCCGGCAAGGAGGCCGAGTTCGACGTCACGGTGAAGGGCATCAAGTACCCGGGTGAGCTCACCATCGACGACGAGCTCGCCAAGACCTTCGGCATGGAGTCGCTCGACGCCCTCAAGGACGCCGTGCGCGACACCATGGGCCGCGAGTACGAGGCGGCCTCGCGCCAGAAGCTGAAGAAGGGCCTGCTCGACGCCCTCGACAGCCGCTACTCCTTCGAGCTGCCCCCGAGCCTCGTCCACCAGGAATTCGCCGCCGTGTGGGCCCAGGTCGAGCAGGACCTGAAGAACCGCGGCAAGACCTTCGAGGACGAGGACACCACCGAGGAGAAGGCGCGCGAGGAGTACCGCCGGATCGCCGAGCGCCGCGTGCGCCTCGGCCTGGTGCTTGCGCAGGCCGGCGAGAGCGCCGATATCAAGGTCTCGGACGACGAGGTGAATCAGGCCCTGATCGCCCGCGTCCGTCAGTTCCCCGGCCAGGAACAGCAGGTCTGGGATTTCTACCGCAAGACCCCGCAGGCGCTGGCCGAGCTGCGCGCCCCGCTGTTCGAGGAGAAGGTGGTTGACCACGTCCTCGGGCAGGTCAAACTGGTCGAGGAGCCCGTCTCCAAGGAGGCGCTGTTCGCCGACGAGGACGACGCCGAGGAGACCAAGGCTGACTCGGCCAAGGCCGACAAGGCCGAGGCCGCTCCCGCGGGTGAGTCCAACCCGGCCTGACCCTCGCGACGGCCCCGAACGGGCGGCGGGGACGGGGCCTGCGAGGTCATGCGTTTCCGCCGCTACCCCGGCCGCCTGGAGGCGGCCGGGTTCCGTTCAGAGGGCCAGTGAGATGAGAGATCCGGTCGATTATTACAACAGCGCGCTCGTGCCCATGGTGGTCGAGCAGTCGAGCCGCGGCGAGCGCGCCTTCGACATCTACTCGCGCCTCTTGCGCGAGCGCATCATCTTCCTGACGGGCCCGGTCGAGGATTATTCCGCGTCGCTGATCGTGGCGCAGCTGCTGTTCCTCGAGGCGGAAAACCCGAAGAAGGAAATCTCCTTCTACATCAACTCGCCGGGCGGCGTGGTCACCTCCGGCCTGTCGATCTACGACACGATGCAGTTCATCCGTTGCCCGGTCGCCACGCTCTGCGTCGGCCAGGCCGCCTCGATGGGCTCGCTGCTGCTGGCCGCCGGCGAGGCGGGCCACCGCTTCGCCCTGCCGAATGCCCGGATCATGGTGCACCAGCCCTCCGGCGGCTTCCAGGGACAGGCCACCGACATCCTGATCCATGCCCGTGAGATCGAGGCCCTGAAGCGGCGCCTCAACGAGATCTACGTGAAGCATACCGGCCGCGAGTACGAGGCGATCGAGCAGGGCCTGGAGCGCGACAACTTCATGACCGCCGACGCGGCCAAGGAGTGGGGCCTCATCGACGAGGTGCTCCAGAAGCGGGCCGAGGCGCCGGCGCAAGCATAACCGGCACCAAGCGTCACCGGAACTCGGCGGCAGGCCCGCGCGTATGGGGAGCGTCCCCCGGAGCGCGGGCCTGCCCCAAAAGGACAGGGGCCACTCTCGAAGGCGGGTCCGACGATGCGGCCATTTGGCGGGAGCCTGTCGCATCGATGGGATTGATCCCGAGGTGGCTGCGTGTTTGCATCGTGATTCTGCACCGGGCGCCCGGCGGCGCGGGAGGCGGTGACTGTTTCTTTAGCCGGGCGCCACTATCTAAAAGCGATGCGGTCGCGTCCCCGGGACGGGGCCGGTCGGGGACTTGGAGACCCATATGAGCAAGGCTGGCGGCAACGACTCGAAGAGCACGCTGTACTGCTCGTTCTGCGGCAAGAGCCAGCACGAGGTTCGCAAGCTGATCGCGGGCCCGACCGTCTTCATCTGCGATGAGTGCGTCGAGCTGTGCATGGACATCATTCGCGAGGAATCGAAGTCCTCGCTGGTGAAGTCGCGGGACGGCGTACCCACCCCGAAGGAGATTCGGCGGGTTCTGGATGACTACGTCATCGGGCAGGACTTTGCCAAGAAGGTCCTGTCGGTGGCGGTGCACAACCATTACAAGCGCCTGGCGCACGCGACCAAGCACAACGACGTCGAGCTGGCGAAGTCCAACATCCTGCTGATCGGCCCGACCGGGTCCGGCAAGACACTGTTGGCTCAGACCCTGGCGCGCATCCTCGATGTGCCGTTCACGATGGCCGATGCCACGACGCTGACCGAGGCCGGTTACGTCGGCGAGGACGTCGAGAACATCATCCTCAAGCTGCTCCAGGCGTCCGACTACAACGTCGAGCGGGCGCAGCGCGGCATCGTCTACATCGACGAGATCGACAAGATCTCCCGCAAGTCGGATAATCCCTCGATCACCCGCGACGTGTCGGGCGAGGGCGTGCAGCAGGCGCTCCTGAAGATCATGGAGGGCACGGTCGCCAGCGTCCCGCCGCAGGGCGGTCGCAAGCACCCGCAGCAGGAATTCCTGCAGGTCGACACGACCAACATCCTGTTCATCTGCGGCGGCGCCTTCGCCGGGCTGGAACGGATCATCTCGGCCCGCGGCAAGGGCACGTCGATCGGCTTCGGTGCCACCGTCCAGGCTCCGGACGACCGCCGCACCGGCGAGATCTTCCGCAACGTCGAGCCCGAGGACCTGCTGAAGTTCGGCCTCATCCCCGAATTCGTCGGCCGCCTGCCCGTGCTGGCGACACTCGAGGACCTCGACGAGACCGCGCTGAAGCGCATCCTCCAGGAGCCGAAGAACGCGCTGGTCAAGCAATACCAGCGCTTGTTCGAGATGGAGAACGTCGACCTGACGTTCCAGGACGAGGCCCTGAGCCTCGTCGCCCGCAAGGCGATCGAGCGCAAGACCGGCGCCCGCGGCCTGCGCTCGATCCTGGAGAGCATCCTGCTCGAGACGATGTACGACCTGCCCGGCCTCGATTCGGTCGAGCAGGTGGTGATCGGGCCGGAGGTCGTCGACGGAAAGTCACGGCCGCTCTACATCCACGGCGACCGGGGCAAGGACGCACCGGCGAGCGCAAGCGCCTGATCGGCATCCGGAGGCCGCCGCGACAACGGCGGCCTCTTGCTTGAGAGGTGGCCGGATGCGGCCGGGTGGCACGGTGCTTGAAAGCGGCACCTGGAGGAGCCACCTGAGATCGACGCGGCGGCCGCATGCTCACCAAACGAGGTGCGGTGCCGCGACCCGGCCGCTCTCCTCGTTTCCGACCCCCGCGGCCCGGTCGGCCCCCCGGTTCCTCCTGCTTTTCCCCTTCGCGAGGGGAGGGACCTGGGCGTCACCACACAAGGAAGTCAGTCAATGACCCAGCCGAAATCGCGCCAGCCCGTCGTCCCCGGCACGAGCGGGACCTACGCGGTCCTGCCGCTGCGCGACATCGTGGTCTTCCCGCACATGATCGTGCCGCTCTTCGTCGGCCGCGAGAAATCGATCCGCGCGCTCGAGGAAGCGGTCCGCACCGACCGGCACATCCTGCTCGCCACCCAGGTCAACGCCACCGACGACGACCCGGCCACCGACGCGATCTACACCATCGGCACGCTCGCCAGCGTGCTCCAGCTGCTCAAGCTCCCTGACGGCACCGTGAAGGTGCTGGTGGAGGGGGGCGGCCGCGCCAAGATCCAGGATTTCGTCCGCTCGGACGAGTACTACGCCGCCGAGGCCGAGGTGCTGCCGAACGATCTCGGCGACAAGATCGAGGCCGAGGCGCTCGCCCGCTCGGTGATCTCGGAGTTCGAGAACTACGTCAAGCTCAACAAGAAGATTTCGCCCGAGGTGGTCTCGGCGGTGATCCAGATCGACGAGCCCTCGAAGCTCGCCGACACGGTCGCCTCGCATCTCGCGGTCAAGATCTCCGACAAGCAGGCGATCCTCGAGATCCCGACCGTCGCCCAAAGGCTTGAGCGCGTGCTCTCGCTGATGGAGAGCGAGATCTCGGTGCTGCAGGTCGAGAAGCGCATCCGTACCCGCGTCAAGCGGCAGATGGAGAAGACCCAGCGCGAGTATTACCTGAATGAGCAGATGAAGGCCATTCAGAAAGAACTCGGCGACGAGGACGGTCGCGACGAGCTGGCCGAGCTCGAGGACAAGATCGAGAAGACCAAGCTGTCCAAGGAGGCGCGGGACAAGGCGCTGGCTGAGCTGAAGAAGCTGCGTCAGATGTCGCCGATGTCGGCCGAGGCGACGGTGGTGCGCAACTACCTCGACTGGATGCTCGGCATCCCGTGGGGCAAGCGCTCGAAGATCAAGAAGGACCTGCCCGGCGCCCAGGCCATGCTCGATTCCGATCATTTCGGCCTCGACAAGGTCAAGGAGCGGATCGTCGAGTACCTGGCGGTGCAGCAACGCGCCAACAAGCTCACCGGTCCGATCCTCTGCCTCGTCGGCCCTCCCGGCGTCGGCAAGACCTCGCTCGGCAAGTCGATCGCCAAGGCGACGGGTCGCGAGTTCGTCCGCATGTCGCTCGGCGGCGTGCGCGACGAGGCCGAGATCCGCGGTCACCGCCGGACCTATATCGGCTCGATGCCCGGCAAGATCGTGCAGTCGATGCGCAAGGCCAAGACCTCGAACCCGCTCATCCTGCTCGACGAGATCGACAAGATGGGCATGGACTTCCGCGGCGACCCGTCGGCGGCGCTCCTCGAGGTGCTCGATCCGGAGCAGAACGCGACCTTCAACGACCATTACCTCGAGGTCGACTACGACCTGTCGAACGTGATGTTCGTGACGACCGCCAACACCCTCAACATCCCGCCGGCCCTGCTGGACCGGATGGAGGTGATCCGCATCGCCGGCTACACCGAGGAGGAGAAGGTCGAGATCGCGCGCAAGCACCTGATGCCGGGCGCGCTGAAGAAGCATGGCCTCGAGCCCAAGGAATGGTCGATCACCGATGACGGCCTGATGCTTCTGATCCGCCGCTACACCCGCGAGGCGGGCGTGCGGAACCTGGAGCGTGAGATCTCGAACCTGATCCGCAAGGCGGTGAAGGAGATCCTGATCTCGGGGGTGAAGAGCGTGACGGTCTCGGCCGAGAACCTCGACACCTTCCTCGGCCCGGCGAAGTTCCGCTACGGCGAGATCGAGACCGACGATCAGGTCGGCGCGGTCACGGGTCTGGCCTGGACCGAGGTCGGGGGCGAGCTGCTCACGATCGAAGGCATCATGATGCCCGGCAAGGGCAAGATGACGGTGACCGGCAACCTGCGCGACGTGATGAAGGAGTCGATTTCGGCGGCAGCGTCCTACGTGCGCTCGCGGGCCGTCGATTTCGGCGTCGAGCCGCCCCTGTTCGAGCGTCGGGACATCCACGTCCACGTGCCGGAGGGGGCGACCCCGAAGGACGGGCCCTCGGCAGGCATCGCCATGGCGACGGCGATCGTCTCGGTCATCACCGGCATCCCGGTGCGCCGCGACATCGCCATGACGGGCGAGGTCACCTTGCGTGGCAGGGTGCTGCCGATCGGCGGCCTCAAGGAGAAGCTGCTGGCGGCTCTGCGGGGCGGCATCAAGATCGTGCTGATCCCGGAAGAGAACGCCAAGGATCTGGCGGAGATCCCCGATAGCGTGAAGAACGGGCTCGAGATCGTTCCCGTCTCGCGCATGGATCAGGTCCTCGAGCGGGCGCTGATTCGCATGCCGGAGGCGATCGACTGGGACGAGCCGCTGCCGAAGGCCTCACCCGCCCGGTCGGACGACGACGCATCCGGTCTGGTGGCGCACTGAACGCCCTGACCCATCGCTGAGATGAGAAAGGCCCCCGGATCCGACGGTCCGGGGGCCTTTTTCGCTCGGGCCGGAGCCCCCTCGCCCGAGACGGTTCCTGGCAAGGATCAGGCGCTGCGGCGACGACCCAGCCCGCTGTTCTTGGCGAGTTCCGAACGTTGGGCGGCGTAGTTGGCGGCAACCATCGGGTAGTCGTGCGGCAGGCCCCACTTGCGGCGGTATTCCTCGGGGGTGAGCCCGCGGGTCGACAGGTGGCGCTTGAGCGACTTGTACTGCTTCCCGTCCTCGAGGCTGATCAGGTAGTCCGGGGTCACCGTCTTCTTGACCGGCATCAGCGGCACCGGCTTCTCTGCCTCGACCGCCTGGTCGTCGCCGAGCCGGCTCAGCGACTGGTGCACAGCATTGATCAGGGCCGGCAGCTCGGCCAGCGGAACGGAGTTGTTGGACACGTAGGCCGACACGATGTCGGCTGCGCGTTCAATCAGGTTGGTTTCTTGATCTTGGTCCAGCATTCAATCGGCTCCAATGACAGAGTGCGTGCCCATGCGTCCTCGGAAGCCGCAGGTCAATATTTCTTTTTGCAAATGCGACAGAATTACACCCGGAAAACAAGATTGCGCACCACCGATGGTGACTGGTTGTCTCAGCTGGAGGCAGTTCTAGCCTATGCGCTGATGTAATACATGCCTTGCATGAAGGGTCGGCCAAATGGCACTTGTCGCGCGCGTCTCGCAGCGACCTGCGCGTGTCCGGCAAGCTCACGGGTTGAGAGAGGTGGTTTGAGAGAGGTGGTAGGGGAGGGGCTGTCGTGAAAGTTTCGTCAAGGGGTTGACGGGTCCGGGAAGTAGGGCCTATACGACCACCCATCGGCGCCGGCCGCTCCCGCGGACCGGCCGCTGAGCCATCTTCGAGACAGTCCGGGCCGGTGAGCCTGACCTCGGTCAGGCGCTGGTCCCGTTTTTGCCGATGATACCCCGGTTTCGATCGGGTCGCTCTTTGACAAGTTCATACGAGAAAGAGAAGCGTGGACGGCGTCGTCCCTGCGGATCCTGCCTTCGGGTGGGATCACGAGTAGGATGATGCTGGTCTTAACGTTTCGGTGCTCACACGATTGGTGGAAACGCCGGTCGGTCGTGAGCCTCCGTTACTATTGTGATCAGCTTTGATCAGCTCTTCAACTTGAGAGTTTGATCCTGGCTCAGAGCGAACGCTGGCGGCAGGCTTAACACATGCAAGTCGAGCGGGCCCTTCGGGGTCAGCGGCAGACGGGTGAGTAACGCGTGGGAACGTGCCCTTCGGTTCGGAATAACTCAGGGAAACTTGAGCTAATACCGGATACGCCCTTTTGGGGAAAGGCTTGACTGCCGAAGGATCGGCCCGCGTCTGATTAGCTTGTTGGTGAGGTTACGGCTCACCAAGGCGACGATCAGTAGCTGGTCTGAGAGGATGATCAGCCACACTGGGACTGAGACACGGCCCAGACTCCTACGGGAGGCAGCAGTGGGGAATATTGGACAATGGGGGCAACCCTGATCCAGCCATGCCGCGTGAGTGATGACGGCCTTAGGGTTGTAAAGCTCTTTTCTCCGGGACGATAATGACGGTACCGGAGGAATAAGCCCCGGCTAACTTCGTGCCAGCAGCCGCGGTAATACGAAGGGGGCTAGCGTTGCTCGGAATCACTGGGCGTAAAGGGCGCGTAGGCGGCTGATTTAGTCGAGGGTGAAAGCCCGTGGCTCAACCACGGAATGGCCTTCGATACTGGTTGGCTTGAGACCGGAAGAGGACAGCGGAACTGCGAGTGTAGAGGTGAAATTCGTAGATATTCGCAAGAACACCAGTGGCGAAGGCGGCTGTCTGGTCCGGTTCTGACGCTGAGGCGCGAAAGCGTGGGGAGCAAACAGGATTAGATACCCTGGTAGTCCACGCTGTAAACGATGAATGCTAGCCGTTGGTCTGCATGCAGGTCAGTGGCGCCGCTAACGCATTAAGCATTCCGCCTGGGGAGTACGGTCGCAAGATTAAAACTCAAAGGAATTGACGGGGGCCCGCACAAGCGGTGGAGCATGTGGTTTAATTCGACGCAACGCGCAGAACCTTACCATCCCTTGACATGGCATGTTAGGCGGAGAGATCCGTTGTCCTCTTCGGAGGCGTGCACACAGGTGCTGCATGGCTGTCGTCAGCTCGTGTCGTGAGATGTTGGGTTAAGTCCCGCAACGAGCGCAACCCACGTCCCTAGTTGCCATCATTCAGTTGGGCACTCTGGGGAGACTGCCGGTGATAAGCCGCGAGGAAGGTGTGGATGACGTCAAGTCCTCATGGCCCTTACGGGATGGGCTACACACGTGCTACAATGGCGGTGACAATGGGCAGCGAAGGGGCGACCTGGAGCGAATCCCCAAAAGCCGTCTCAGTTCGGATTGCACTCTGCAACTCGGGTGCATGAAGGCGGAATCGCTAGTAATCGTGGATCAGCACGCCACGGTGAATACGTTCCCGGGCCTTGTACACACCGCCCGTCACACCATGGGAGTTGGTCTTACCCGACGGCGCTGCGCCAACCGCAAGGGGGCAGGCGACCACGGTAGGGTCAGCGACTGGGGTGAAGTCGTAACAAGGTAGCCGTAGGGGAACCTGCGGCTGGATCACCTCCTTTCTAAGGATGCTGTTTGTCAGGACGATCGGGTAACCGGTCCTCTCCTCGTACGGCGTCGTTGGATCAAGGGTCCAGTCAGGACCCAATTGGCGGGACGCGCCGTCTTCGTTTCTCTTTCTCATCATCCGGACACGCTGGGCGGTAAGCCAAGCGACGGGCCTGTAGCTCAGGTGGTTAGAGCGCACCCCTGATAAGGGTGAGGTCGGACGTTCGAGTCGTCCCAGGCCCACCATTGTTCTTGGGGCCTCAAACGCCGGCGGCGACATCCGTCGCCTTAGGCTTCCCGCGCCACGCGGCGCGGCGGCCAGTTGGCCTTGCGAGGCTTCGCCTCGACCTGACGAGCAGCGCCTACGGGGCTGTAGCTCAGTTGGGAGAGCGCGTGCTTTGCAAGCATGAGGTCGTCGGTTCGATCCCGTCCAGCTCCACCACCCTCCCCTGCCGATCGGCAGTGAGGTCGAGGGTCGTCCGGATCAAAGAGCTTCGCACCATCGACGCATCAGCGGGTGGCTGCGGATATCTGACATCGTGAAGAGGGAATGTGCCCGGGCCGTTGCGAAAGCGGCGGACCTGGGTGCGTTCGGCAAGCATAAGGCAGCGGGTTCGAAAGAACCTGCTGCCGGTCTTTATCGTGACCGTGGATGGTGTGAGCGATGGCCCCAACAGGCTGTCGGTCACGCCGGACACCGATCATGAGAGCGATCAAGTGCCTTAAGAGCATCTGGTGGATGCCTTGGCGCTGAGAGGCGATGAAGGACGTGGTACGCTGCGATAAGCCTTGGGGAGCTGCGAACGAGCTTTGATCCGAGGATCTCCGAATGGGGAAACCCACCTTCAGCCACCGTATCGTAGGCTCAGGAGCGATCCTGGGTCTGCGCTACGATGGTTCGAGAAGGTATCAAATCCTGAATCCATAGGGGTTTGAAGCGAACCCGGGGAACTGAAACATCTCAGTACCCGGAGGAAAGGACATCAACGAGACTCCGTCAGTAGTGGCGAGCGAACGCGGACCAGGCCAGCGCCTGGCATGACGCTTACCGGAACGGCCTGGAATGGCCGGCGTGATGGGTGACAGCCCCGTACGGGACAAGCCAATGCCAGGACACGAGTAAGGCGGGACACGTGAAATCCTGTCTGAAGATGGGGGGACCACCCTCCAAGCCTAAGTACTCCTCAGCGACCGATAGCGAACCAGTACCGTGAGGGAAAGGTGAAAAGCACCCCGACGAGGGGAGTGAAACAGTTCCTGAAACCGGATGCTTACAAACAGTGGGAGCCCAAGGCGAGTCCTTCAATGGATGTCCTGGGTGACTGCGTACCTTTTGTATAATGGGTCAGCGACTTAAAGTAGTGGGCAAGCTTAAGCCGGTAGGCGAAGGCGCAGCGAAAGCGAGTCTGAACAGGGCGTTCAGTCCGCTGCTTTAGACCCGAAACCAGGTGATCTAGCCATGCGCAGGATGAAGGTGCGGTAACACGCACTGGAGGTCCGAACCAGTGCCCGTTGAAAAGGTCTTGGATGACGTGTGGTTAGGGGTGAAAGGCCAATCAAACCTGGACATAGCTGGTTCTCCGCGAAAGCTATTTAGGTAGCGCCTCGAA